>JADJUS010000003.1:0-600000 GCA_016716905.1 Acidobacteriota bacterium
GATCGCCGTGGTGGGCGTGGCCGGTGTGCTCGCGTTTTCGGTGAGCGCGCGGACGCATGAGTTCGGTGTGCGTCTGGCGATCGGTTCGTCGCCGCGTCATTTTGCTGATGGGGGTGCTGCGGCAGGGCGCCGTCATCGCCGGCATTGGCATCGTGGCCGGTGTGGTGGGCGGTCTGATCCTTGTGCAGCTGGTGGGCGCCGTCGTTCCAGAGGTGCACATTCCAGGCGCACTGCCCATCGTTGGCGCGGCGATTCTGCTGGCGGGTGCGGCCGTCCTCGCATCAGTGGTGCCGGCTGCGCGGGCTGCACGCGTGGACGTGATGGAGGCGCTGCGCTCGGAGTAGGTGGTTTCGGGCCTACTCCAGCGGGTTTTCGATTCGAACGCCCTGAATCGTCTGCCCCGGATTCAGGTCTTCGCTGCCACCACCTCGCACCCGCTGGACGCCGCAGCGGCGACGATGAGCGCGTCCCAGAAGGAATTCGGTTGAGGACCGAGCAGTCGATGGCGTCTTCAATGAGGTCAGGTGACGTCTGGACGATCTCGAACACCTTGAACGTGTGCAGCACGCTCTTTGCGGCCAGAGGCGCGACGCCGAGTTTGCGCGTCGCGGCGACGTAGAACTCCTGGATTACTTGCGTGGAGATCACACCGGTGCCGGACACCGCCAAGGCGGCGATGACCTCGCGGCTGCGACGCCGTTTCGCGGGCGAGTCCTTGTCCTGCGCGTAGACCAGGATGTTGGCGTCGAGAAAGACCTTACCTGCGGGCATGGAGTTCGTCGCGGGTCCAGCGTTTGCCGCGCGAACGGCCAGGCGCATCGTCCATCAGGCGGAACATCTCGGCCGCGGTCGCCTGTCGATTGGTGTTGACCGTCTTGGCCAGCAGATCGCGCACCAGCGCATTCAGCGTCGTGTGGTGCCGCTCGGCATGCCCGGCCCGCCGCGAGCGTCTCTCTTCATCGAGCGCCAGGGTGATGTTCTTCATTTTACACATAATATGTGTGCACATGTCGTGTGTCAAACACACGCCTGTCCGTGACCTGCAGGGGCCCTACCAGTTCACCCGCGCTGGCGCTGATGGACTCGCGTCGTTGCGCGGACTCCCTGACGGCGCTCTCGGAAATTCCAGCCGCGTTGGCGCAGACCGCCGCGTGGTTCGAGTCGCTGGCGGCCGCTGCGTCGCCGATCGATGTGCGCGACGGCCGGCAGGCGTCCGTTACGCTGACGGTCGGACGGTGAACGTCATGGACGCGCTGCGCTCGGAGTGAGTAGGACTCGGGCTTGAGGAACAGCCCGAGCTACGTGCTTGAGCCCCAGCCCGGGTGAATTCAAGCGGTGATTGCAACGGTCCACGGAGGTGGAGCGTGCAAGCATTCGACATGAGCGAAGTCCTGAAAGCAGAGATCTGGGCGCGGCGACAACGGGGCGAAACGTACGCGGCGATGGGGGCGGCGGTCGGCGCGTCGGGCCAAACGATCCATAGCGTGATTCGCGAGTGGGGCGGCATCCCGCCGCGCCCCCGGCGTCGCGCCCCGCGGACGCTGACGGCGGCGGAGCGCGAGGAGATTTCGCGTGGGGTGGCGGCCACGACAGCTTCGCGGCCATCGGCCGACGGCTGCACCGTCCGACGTCGACCATCAGCCGCGAAGTGCATCGGCATGGCGGACGCACGCGGTATCGCGCGGCCACCGCCGACCACGCGGCGTGGCGGCGGGCCCGGCGACCGAAACCCTGTCGGTTGGCCCAGCAGCCGCGCTTACGCGCGGTCGTCGCGGCCGCCTTGACGCAGGATTGGTCGCCGCAGCAGATTGCCGCGTGGTTGCGGCGACGCTACCGTGATAATCCCGAGATGCAAGTCTCACACGAGACGATTTATCGCAGTCTGTTTGTCCAGGCCCGCGGCGTCCTCAAGCGCGCCCTCGTGCAGCATTTACGACGCGCGGGGGCGTTACGACGCCCACGGCGCCGGCCCGCCCTGACGCACTGCGCATTGCGGATCTGGTCTCGATTCGGGAGCGGCCGGCCGAGGCGACCGATCGCGCCGTCCCGGGTCACTGGGAAGGCGATCTGCTCCGCGGGGGCGCACCATTCCCACATTGCCACGCTGGTCGAACGGCACTCGCGGTTCGTGATGCTGGTGCGCACGCCGCAGATCGATGCGTCCAGCGTCGCGCGCACCCTCGCGCGTCACATTCGGCAGCTACCGCCACAGCTGCGACGCTCGCTCACCTGGGATCGGGGATCGGAGATGGCGGCCCATCGGCAATTCACGATGGCCACCAACGTGCAAGTGTATTTCTGCGATCCGCAGAGCCCGTGGCAGCGCGGCACCAACGAAAACACCAATGGGCTGCTCCGGCGGTGCTTTTCCCGAGGCACGGACCTGCGCACCTTCAGCCAGGCGAAACTCAACCGGATTGCGGATCGGCTCAATACGCGTCCGCGCAAAACGCTCGATTATGAAACGCCTGCGGATAGACTAGCGGCGGCCGTTGCATCGACCGCGTGAATCGAACCGAGCTACGTGCCGGCTCGATGTCTTCCCGTACGTAGCTCGGCCTGGTTCTCAAGGCCGAGGCCTGCGCCGGTGCAGCGGCTCGTAGCCGCGGCCGCGTAGCAGCGGCTTCAGCTGACAGCCGCGCTCGTCGATCAGGTAGTCGTAGCCCATCGCTTGCCACTGGTGGGCGGGGTCGATGGTCACGTAACGCTCGTGCCGTTTCCGGCGGTCCTCCGGGTCGATCATCCTCAGGTGATAGACGATGAGGTCGGCCCAGGGGAACTCGCCGTTCTCGCGGGCGTCGGCCGGCGCCCAGGTTCCGTGCAGCGCCCGATCGTTGAAGAGGTGGTCGGTGCGTGCGCGGAAGAGCGACGCCATTCGCTTCCGTCCCCACACCCCGTCATCACGATAGGTATCGGGACGATCCCACAGCTCAAGAAACCTGTACGCGTAGGCACGGTGGCCCTCGCGATCGGCACGCGCGATCGCGCGAAGCGCACGCCGGCGGAAATCACGCTCAAGCCGCTGATCGGCATCGTGCGCAAGCAGCCAGTCGGGCTGGTGGCGCAGCGCCGCCTCGATGAGCAACCGCTGGTTTCGCGGCTCGTCCCACTCGTGGTCATTGCGGGGCGGCAACCGGATCAGTTCGAGCACGCCGGACTGCGCCGCCACGAAATCCCCTGAGCCATCCACGGACCCGTCATCGAGGGCCACGATGCCGTCCACATGAGGCGCGACGTTCTCAAAGTAGCCGGGCAGGTAGGCCATCTCGTCGCGGAAGGCGAGGAGCGCGAGGATCCGCGGCGGCTGCGATGCCACCGGAACGGTATGAGCATTCGACACGCCGCTCGTACTCGCGCACAACACGCCGAGTGCGTCAGCACAGGAAGCCAGCGCGATCCAGGGCGATGCGGTCCACGCCAGCTTCATCGACTGCAGCGCGCCGGCCCCGACCTTCCGAAGCTCCCGCCACCGCCGCGTCCGCCCAGTCGTCTGGAGGTTCGCGACTACGCGCAGGGCGCCGCGCCGGTATTGATCGCGCGCGAGCGATGCCATTGTGGTTGGATGCTGGTGGGCCGTTCGGACTTCAGGGGCCCATTCGATCGGCACGGCGCCTGACAGCCGGCCGTTGAAATCCGTGTCTTCACCGGAGCGCAGATCCTCGCGGAACCGCCCGAAGCGATCGAACAACGTTCGGGCATACGAGACCCCGTAGTGTCGCGCAAACACCAGCGCCTGCGACGCGCACGCGGAGAAGTTGTCGGGCGTCGGGTTCGTAATCGCGCTCGACACGGCGAGCGCCCCACCTGCGTGCCGCTTCAGCCTGGCGCTCACCCATCCTGGTTCAGCGACACAGTCGGCGGCGAGGAACGCCACAAAAGGTGCGCGCGTTTGCGCCACGCCGATGTTGCGCGCAGCGCCCGCGGATAACTGATCCTCGACGTTGACGATGCGCACGCGGGCGGCGGCCTCGCCGAGCGTCTCGGTTGGCCAGCCTCCGCCCGAGTTGACGACGAGGATTTCGACGGGGGAGTCCTGATTCAGGAGTGATTGCACCGCGTCGGCGAGGCGGGGCGGGCTACCAACACTGATGACCACGCAGGCGAGGGTCACTCTTTAAGCACCCGCTGGATGGCCTCCAGATAGCCGCGGCCGAACTTCTGATCCGGCTCCAGGTAGTTTCCTTCGGCCCACTCGTTCCACGACCTGATCATCACAAGCCGCTGGTCCAGCGGACGGTCCCTGACCTGCGCGATCGCGCGCCGTAGATAGGCGGCGAACGCTTCGGGTGTTGAATTGGCCAGCACGGACCCGCGGCGTCCGCATCGCGGGGTGTTATCCCAGTTGGACATGACGAGAGGGAACTCGTGCGGCGCCAGCCGGCCCTCATAGACATTCCGGAATACGGTGGCGTAGTCGAGCACCGCCGGACCTTCGTCCAGCGGGCGCGGCCGCACGGCGCGGCGAAGGCGACGCGCGACTCGACTCAGCGGCGTTGAGGTGTCAGGGGGCCGCCATTTCGGCATCTCGAGCGGCACACGGGCGTCGAAGCCGTTCGCGATCGGATCCCAGTCGGCTTCATGCTGGCCCACGAGGAACAGGCCGCCGAGTCCGTGCTGCCTGGCCAGGTCGCGCCAGAGGGCAGCGAATCGCTGCGGCTCTGGCAACTGCGCCGGCCGGTAGACGAAGAACACGGGACGGCCATCTACTCGGACGTACCGCCGATCCGCGAATGCAGGGAGCAGCGCTGCGAAGTGCGCGCGATGATCGTCTTCGCCCGGGTAGGTCTGTTCGATCAGGACGCGTCCGGGGGCCCCGTGCCAGATGCCCGACCACGTCTGGTTGGCCCACGCCAGGCAGAAAGGGAAGTCCGGCGTCTGGGTGTGAAGGACTTCGTCGAACGGCCGTTCGAGTAACCGCCGGCCCGCAAACCAGTAGTGCCAGTAACAGAACGCCTCGATGCCGTGGGTCTGCGCCAGCGCAGCCTGCGCCGCGCGGACCTCGGGTACGCGCAGGTCGTAGAAGCCGAGTTCCCCGGGCAGTCGCGGCTGCAGGTGACCCGCATAGAGCGGGCGCGCCCGCGACACGTTGGTCCACTCCGTGAACCCTGGTTCCCACCAGGTGTCGTTCTCGGGAATCGGATGGAATTGCGGCAGGTAGAGCGCCAGCAACCGCGCGCGTCGTTCGTCCGGCACCGGCGCTGATGTTGTCACAAATCACCCGGCTGTGGACGCTGCCGCCAAGGGTCACCCGATAGTATGATGCGCACTCGGAGGCGGGCAGGTGCCAGAAGACACGAGGCGACGTCCTTCAGATGTCACGCGAATTCTCGCAGAGTGGCAGGCAGGAGCCGATGGCGCCTTCGACCGTCTCCTGCCCATCGTCTACGATGAACTAAAATCCCTGGCCCGCCGGCAACTTCGCCAGCGGCGCACCACGCACGACACGCTCGGCACGACCGCCCTCGTCCACGAGGCGTGCTGAAACTCGTCGGCCACACGCCGGCGACGATGCGCGATCGGCAGCATTTCCTGTCGGTGGCGGCCACAGCCATGCGCCACATTCTCGTGGACTACGCCAGGCGCCGGAACGCCGGCAAACGCGGCGGCGGCCGCCTCTGGCCGCTCGAGGACGCCGATCTCGCAGTGGACGACCACCCGATCGACGTCATCGCGATGCACGTCGCGATCGGCCGTCTCGAGTCCATTGACCCGCGACTGGCGCGTCTTGTCGATTTACGGGTGTTCGCCGGTCTGTCGGTCGAAGAGGCCGCCGCCCTGCTCGATGTGTCCGCCCGCACGGTCAAACGCGAGTGGCAGAAGGCCCGGACGTTCCTGGCCGGGGAACTGGGCGATCCGTCCGGAGGGTAACGTGCCGCATTCATCGGATGACTGGCGCCGGATCTTCGATCTCTTCGATCGTGCCGCCGACCGTCCCGTCGAAGAGCGCGACGCGTGGCTCGAACGCGAATGTCGCGGCGACGATCCGGCGATCCTCGCGGCCGTTCGCAGGATGATCGAGAACCCGACGGATCTGGGAGACGATCGGCTGGTCCATCACGCGGCGGCGAGCGTGCGTCATGAGCTTGAAGCGATGGCTGAGGGCGACGCGTCCGGCGCGGGCGACATCCGTCTTGGCCCGTGGCGCGTGATCAGGGAAATCGGCCGCGGCGGCATGGGTGTCGTCTATCTCGCGGAGCGCGCTGATGGCGGGTTCGACCAATGTGCCGCCGTCAAGTGCATCCGGCGTGGCCTGGATACCGACGAGGTGCTGGCGAGGTTTCTGCGCGAGCGCCAGATCCTGGCGCGACTGCAGCACCCCGGTATCGCGCGCCTTATCGACGGCGGTGCCGACCATCTAGGCCGGCCCTATTTCGTCATGGAGTATGTGGAGGGCGAGCCCATCACCACGTACTGCGACCGCCGCGGTCTCTCGGTGGAGCAACGCCTCCGGCTGTTTCTCGCCGCGTGTCGGTGTGGAGTTCGCCCACCGCAATCTCGTCGTGCATCGCGACCTGAAACCGTCGAACATCATGGTCACGGCCGACGGTGCGGTGAAGTTGCTCGACTTCGGCATCGCCAAGTTGCTGACCGGCGATGGGACCGAGGGGCGGACGCAACCGGCACGGGGATGGCCGCGCTGACCCCGGCCTACGCCGCGCCCGAACAGATTCGCGGCGAGCCGGCGACGACCGCGACAGACTGTACGGCCTCGGCGGCGTGTTATGCGAGTTGCTCGCAGGTTGCCGCGCCCTCGACGCGCCCGACGAGAGTCCGCTCACGCTGGCGCGCACCATCCTCGAACGGGATCCGGCTGCGCCGTCGTCGCGACTCACGGGCGCTGGGCGCCGGCGGCTCCGCGGTGAGCTCGATGCGGTGGTCCTGACGGCGCTTCGACGCGAGCCGGAGGCGCGGTACGGGTCAGTGGCCGCGCTCTGCGCCGACATCAATCGGCACCTCGACGGTCTGCCGGTGCAGGTGCGTCGCGCGCATGTGTCGTTGCGCATGCGCAAGTTCGTGTCGCGTCACTGGATCGGCGTCTCTGCCACGGGCCTCGTCTGCCTCGCCATCGCGGCCGGCATCGTCGCGACGCTCTGGCAGGCGAATCAGGCCGCCCGAGCCGCGAGCCGCGCGGAGGCGGTGACGGCGTTTCTGACCAGCATTTTCCAGGAGTCAGACCCGTCGGCAGCCCGCGGCGCCACGGTCACGGCCCGCGAGGTGCTCGACCGTGGCGCGGCGCGCGTCGAACACGAATTGGCCAGCCAGCCTGAGCTTACAGGCCGAGATGTACCGGGTGACCGGCGAGTTGTATCGACAACTGGGCCTGCTCGAGCAAGCAGCGCCGTTGCTGGAACGGGCCGTCACCCTCGCCGGCGCGCTGCAGGGCCCCGAGAGCGCTGAAGCGGGCGCCGCGCTCGATCGATGGGGCGTGCTGCTGTGGGATCGCGGCGAATATCCGCAGGCGGCCGGGGTGCTCGAGCGAGCGCTGGCCATCCGGAGAAGGGTCTACGGACCGCGCAGCGCCGAAGTCTCCTCGACGCTGGGCTCGCTGGCGTCGGTGTACTCCGATCTGGACCGGAATGACGAAGCGGAAGGACTGCACCGCGAGGCGTATGACATTGACCGTTCGCGGTACGGCGACGAGTCGCTCGATGCCGCCACGAGCGCGGCCAATCTCGCCACGAAGCTCGAGGAACGCGGCGCGATGGAGGAAGCCGAACAACTGCATCACCGCGCACTCGATGTCCGCCGGCGACTTGGAGGTCCGAATCACCCCGACGTCGCCGACAGCTTGTTGGCGCTTGGCGTGCTGCGCTCGAGGGGCGGCCGCTACGAGGAGGCCGAGCGCGATCTGCGCGAGGCGCTGGCGATCAGCCAGCGCGTGTTGGGGCCCGACCATCACAAGGTGGCGCACATCATGGACAACCTCGGGGTCGCGCTCGAACATCGTGGGGCCCTGGCCGACGCGGTCGCGACGGCACGCGAAGCCCTCGCCATTCGGCGCCGGGTGCTGCCGGTCGATCATCCCGATCTGGGACTGTCGGTCAACAACTTCGCGGTCCTTTCCTATCGGCTGGGGTTCTTCGAGGACGCCGAGCGAGGGTTTCGCGAAGCGTTTGCGCTCTTCGAACGCACCCTCGGCTCCGGCCACAATTACACGACCACCGCGATGGCGAACGTCGGCGTCGTCCTGCGGGAGCGAAGTGCGACCGCCGATGCCGAGGTCATGACGCGCCGGGCGCTCGCCCTGCGTCGCACGACGCGTGGCGAAGACAGCCCGGAAGTCGCCCAGTCACTCCGCACGCTTGGCCTGATCCTGACCGATCGCCGGGCGTTCGTGGAAGCCGATCGCGCATCTCACGGACGTGGTGGCGCGATCGCGGCGCGTCTATCCGCCGGCGCATCCACGTCTGGCCGAAGCCCTCGTCGCGTGGGGGCGATTGCGCCAGGCGCAGAACGCCCCGGCCGCGGCGGTGCCGGCGTTTCGCGAGGCCCTGGACATCAGGGAATCGAAGATCGGACCCGACGCGTGGCAGACCGCGGAGGCGCGCATGTTCCTGGGCGCGGCGACATGCACACCGGCGACGGCCGAGGAAGCGCTGGCGCTCATTCGCGCGGCTGAGAGCTCTCTCAGCCGCCAGCCGTCGCTGCCGGCCTGGCGGACGGCGGAAGCACGCGCGGCCGAAGGCGCTTGCCTCATTCAAGTGGGCCGCGAGGCCGCGGGCCGCCGCCTGCTCACACAGAGCCTGGGGGAGGTTGAAGCCGCCCTCGGCCCCCGCCATTACCTGACACAGTCCATCCGGCTGGCGCTCAGGCTCGAAGCTCCAATGGCCCCGCCCGCGGCCGGTTTGCGTTCTCCATCTTGAACAACCCGTCACGTGTTCGGGGTGGAGGAACCTATGAAGCCTGGAATGGGAATCCGAAAAGTGCTACTTGCCGGCGTTGCTGTGGTCACGTGTCTCGGATCAGCGACGCTGGCCACCGCGCCGGCGCCTGCGCCGGCACCCGCGCGCACCGCGATGCCGCAACTCCGGGGGGCGGGGAGTTTCTCGGGGACCATTGCCGTCCACGGATGCACCGTGACGCCCGAAGACCTCATGGTGCGGGCGCGGCGGGTCTCTCCGCGCAATCCCGTGGCGCCGGGCGGTCTGCGCCAGCCCGACGATGCGAGAGTTGGTTCGCAGGTCGTCAGAGTGCGCGCCACGGCGCCTGGCCAGTTCGAGTTCTCGTTCCAGGGCCTGATCCCGTTCACGCCGTACCGCGTGGGCGTGAAGCTGATGGGCCGGAGCGCAAGGCGCTGCGACCAGGTGGTGTGGGACGCGTCCCGCGATCCGCTCGTCCTAGCTGACTCCGAGCCGCTGGCATTCGATGCCTACGTCGTGAACTCGAGACTGGCGATCTGGGGCGCGGCGCAGGAGGGCCGATCCCGCGCCGCCTGGGTGGCCGCTGATTTCGTAGACTTTGACGACCCGACCACCGCCATGCGCCGGTTCCGGTGGCGCTCGGTCGATCCCGACGTCGCCGAAGGGCGATTGCAGGTGTCGACCGCGCCATTCCCGAGAGTGGGCAGCCGGGCATTCAATCCATGTTCGGCAGATCCAACCGCGGTCGTCTATCAACAGGACTTCACTTCCGAGCCCGGCGCCTGGGCCATCGTCCCCGTGGACTTCGAAGCCATCGTCGGAGGTGGAGGCCGCACGGACCTGCCGGGTGCAGGCCTCGACCCGGATGATGGTGACACCGGCCCTGGCCCGGTGATCGACGACAACATGCGGACCCGCCTCGAGCTTGGCCGTCCCCTGTACGTCCGGGTGCTGCCGATGCCCTGCGATCCCGAACGTGGGGTACCGGCGGAAGTGCTGGTCGCCAAACCGCCGAAGAAGAAGAACCAGGCTCCGCCACCGGAGGGACCTGTCTTCGCGATCACTGAGATCATCTACGCACAGCCGTTCATTGGCGCCAGACCGAAGGCGGGCGAGACTTGCTATCGCGTCACTGAGGACCATTACGTCGTCCCACCCACCCCGGGATCATTCGGAACGGTCTGGGACATGATGGTCGATGCACACATGTCTGGTGTGAGCTACGGCCAGACCGCCTCATCCACGTTTCCAAACAACATGTTCTGCGTGCCTGCCGCAAGCGATGATGATGGCTGGCTCGAATCGTTCACCAATACGGTCGGCGCCGTGTTGACCGGCCTGGTAGACGAGATCGCGAAGCTCGTGAATTCCGCGAGCGAACTGTGGGAGCAGATCCAGGACTATGCCGTGCAGGCGGTGGCTGCCGGGCTGAACGTGATTCCGGGCGTCAACTGTCCGCCGACACCGTGCCAGGCCGCCCTCGAGATGGGTCTTGAAGTCGCGCTCGCCACCATGGGCGTACCGCCGTCGATTCCGAACTTCGATCAACTGATGGACCAGGGGTTCGATTACGCCGCCGCGCAACTGGCGTCACAGGTCGGCGTGCCGAGTGTCATTGCTGATGTTGCTTCGGACGAAGCCCAGAAGTTCATCAAGCAGGCCGTGCAGGATATGCAGGGCCGGCCGTACAGCATTCCGAAGCTCCCGCCGTGGCTGGTGCCCGACATTCGTTTCAACCCAGCCGTGCTGACGCTCAGAATCCAGCGTACGACTGAGCTCTTCGACACGCTGCCCTCGCGCCCGACGCTCATCCGCGACAGCGATCCGATCTACCACGGCCGGTCCGTGCAGTTGCCCACGAAGCTGCCGCCGCCATCGGCAGCGATGGGCCTCGCGTTTCCGATGGTGCTCGAACCGAATCTCACCAATCTGCCGGCGCCCCCGGCGAAATGCTCTGCGCAGCAGCGCGCGGCGTATGTCACCCTCTTCGGCCCGTCGGCTGCCGCTGCACTTTGTGACATCACGGAATACGAGGCCGCCGTGTGGGACAAGAACAAGTGGGTGTCGTTGCGCTACAAGAACGGCTGCTATCACCTCGTGCTGACCGGTCTGGCGCCCGTTCTTGACCCGATCTTCGTGCTGAGCGACGTACTTCACGACGGAGAACGTGCTGCCCTGCACGCCGAAGAAGTAGGAAGGCGGGGAGCCGCGCGCCCGACAGGCCCTGGCCAGCGGTGGTGGCGGGGTGGATTACCCGGCCGTGTCAGGCCGCCCCCGCTTCCGAGATTCCAGAAAGGCGACAGCCGCAGAAGCGGCGATGCCACTCGCGTAGCGCGCCACCTCCTGGCCACTGTGGTACCCTAGCCCGCGAAAAGCGAGGCTCCACCTATGCAGCATCCGCAACGATCCCTCAACGTCTACGCCGAAGTGTTGAACGACGAGTTGTGTCTGTGCGACCGGACACGCCGGACCGTACACGCGCTCAATCCCTCTCTGGCGCGGGTGTGGGACATGTGCGATGGACAGACGAGTCCGGCGGACATGGCCGCCCGCCTGCGCGTTGACCTTGCACCGGAGGTCAGCGCTGACGAGGCCGACGCCCTGGTGTGGAGCGGCCTGTCGCAACTCGGCGCGGCGCAGCTGCTGCAAGGCGAGTTGCCCCCGGCGTCAGCCCAGGCGGTGTGGTCACGGCGGGAAGTGATGAAGACAGGGTTGATCGCCGGGTTGGTGCCGGTCCTCATCTCGATTGTTGCGCCAACTCCCGCGGCAGCGCAGTCGGCCGGCACGCGCATCATCCTCTACCAGGCGAATGACGGCGCAAGTTTTGACGGCAACCTGGGTGGCCGCGCGGGTGCCGACGCGTTGTGCGCCAACAGCACGAACAAGCCTTCCGGCTACACCAACTACCGCGCGTTCATCTCGACGAGCGCGACGGATGAAATCCGCGACATGCCCGCGAACTACAGCGTGCCCACCACCCTGCCGATCACAGGACCTGGTCCGGGCTTCACGCAGGTCGCCTCCGACTGGGCGAACCTGCTCGACGGCGGCATCGACGCCACCTTGAGCGCCGCAGGCGTCTCTCCAGGCGACCAGCGGTGGTGGAGTGGGAGCAGCTCCAACGGACAGCTGAGCTCAAACCACTGCATCGGTTGGACGACGAACTCGGTCGACGTTGGTGCTGACGGTGGAAACAGCACGTTGACCACTTCCGGCTGGATGAACGATTTCACCGTGCCTTGCAGCGTGAACAACCGACGCGTCCTCTGTATTGCCTACTGATGTCAGCGGCAGGCACGCGACTGAGTCGATGCCCTTGCCCACCCTGCCACAGATCACGGTCTGCCAGGAGAAGGTCGACCGGCTCGGCTGGACCGAAGGAACCACCTATTCGGCGTTCGGTTTGCGCTTTGGTCTCCGCAGCAACGACCCATCGGCGCTGACCGAGGCCACACGACACGCACCACTGGGCTGGCAGTCCAGTCCAATGGAGGTGGTGGACATCCTGCTCGCTTCGCGTGGCCGCACCGAGTCCGCGACGAGGACAGCGCAATTTCAACCTGCTCTATTGCGGCTCTGGACTCATTGCGCGCTCGTTCGATCTGGCCCCGCTTTTCACCGCGTTCCACCGCCACGCCGAACTGCTGACGGCTCTTCGCGCACAGAATTGCGTGTTTCTTCATGCCGGCGTCGTCGGTTGGCGAGGGCGCGCACTGATCATCCCCGGTCGATCGATGACCGGCAAGACGACCCTCGTGAGCGCGCTGGTGCGCGCGGGCGCCGAGCACTACTCCGACGAATTCGCCGTTCTGGACAAGGCCGGGCAGGTCCACCCGTATCCGGTTCCGCTGTCGGTGCGGGGCACTGCTGGCGAGCCCGGCGTGCCGACTCCGGTCGAGTCGCTGGGCGGGCAGGCCGGCACCGGACCACTTCCGCTCGGGCTGATCGTCGTCACGCGGTATGCACCCACGGCCACGTGGTGCCCGCTCCCGCTTTCGCCGGCGGTCGCGCTGCTTGCCTGCATGGACAACGCCGTTGCGGCGCAACGCGAGCCCGAGTCCACCATGCCGATCCTGCGCCTGGCTGTGCTTGGCGCCCATGCAATCGAAAGCGAGCGCGGTGAGGCGCACGTCGTCGCGCCCCTGCTGCTGCAAGAACTCGACGGCCGATAGTCCCATGAAGAACGTCCGGGATGTGCTGGGTGGTCCGGATGTCGTCCGCGACTGGCTCATGACCGCTTCGCTCGCGCAGAGCGATGAGGCCGTTCGCGCGTGGAGGGAATGGTCCGGCCGCCGAGCCGCCGCCGCGCGCACTGGAATCGAAGCGCGCTGGTTGCCACTGGTCGCGCGCAATCTCGCGAGACTTGGTGCACCTGAGGCGAATGACGAACTCTTGCGACGCGCGCGCCGTGAGGCGTGGGCCAGCAACCAGCTCATCTTCGACCGGGCCAGGCCTGCGCTGACTGCCCTCCATCGCGCCGGCATCCGCACCGTGCTGCTCAAGGGCGCCGCGCTGTCACTCGCTGTGTACCCCGATCGCGGGGCGCGGCCGTTTGGCGACGTGGACGCGTTGATCGAACCGACGTCGATCGATGCGGCGCGGCCGATCCTCGCCGAACTGGGGTGGACGTGTCCCCACACACCGGGTGCATTGGCTCAAACAGGCCGGCACAGTTTCAGCTACTCGTCGCCAGACGGCGGGGCCCTCGACATGCATCAATATGTGCTCCAGGAAAACACATGGCCCGGAGTTGATGCGGGGCTCTGGCGACGGACAGTGTCAATCGAGGACGAGCAGACGCGTTGGCTTGTGCAGAGCCCTGCCGATCAGCTGCTGCATGTGTGCATCCACGGTCTGAGGTGGAGTCGCGTTCATGCCGGTACCTGGGTGGCCGACGCAGTCGAAGTGCTCCATCGGGCTGGCGATACGCTGGACTGGGACGTAGTTGTGGCCGAAGCCCGACAGCGGCAGCTGTCCCACCAGCTGCTGTCGGCCCTCCGGCTAATGGCCGACATACCCGGCATCGTCGTGCCGGCGAAAGTGATGACGGAGTTGGACCGTTCGCCCACGTCGTGGGTAGACCGTCTGGAACGCCACGTGAAGACGCGACCGGTGGCCCCGCCCGTGAGCCTCTGGTTGTTCTGGCGTGGCTGGCGTCGAGCGAGGCGCGCCCATCCTGGAACCCCCGGGTTCGTGCGATTCACGGCTGGCCTTGTCGGGCTCGACTCCCGACGCCATCTGGTTCCATGGCTGATGCGCCGCGTGCGACATCGATAGCCGGACAAGGCGCCAATGTCTCGCGGCGGAGGCACGGCCGGTATGTAGGGCGTGGCTTTAGCCGCGCCAATTGCAGTTCGGAGGGCATGGCTTTCCGCCTCCGCGCGGCTACAATCGCGCCATGCGCGCATGGGCTTTTGCGGCGGCGACCTTGGCAGCGGTCGGCATGACGATCAACGCCCAAGTGATGAGTCCAACCCAGGTTCAGTCGGCCGAGGAGCGTGCTCGAAAATTCGTTGAGAAGAAGGCAGAGGAAGTGCTGCCTCGAGCCATGGCTACGACGGTGGGAGCATTAAACGCCGAGACGAATTCGGCGTTGTGGCGATGGGATGAGGCAGTCTGGATCTGGAAGAAAGAAAAAAACGCCGGAGCCGCGCCTTTGCTGGCTGAGGGCGTCTTGCTGGACTGCCTCGGGCGAATGCAAGGAGTGACTACTCGACTGGTGAGCAACGAAAAACCTGTGCCGCCGCCCTTTATCAATCAAAGCCAACTCAGGCCTGGCCTGGCCGCCAAGCTCTTCGATGCGGCCCTCAAGATTGATCCGCGACTGACGGAGGCTCGCATGCGTGCGGCTCGAATCCGCGGCGCTGGCAACCGGGACGCCATGCGCGCACTCGAAGCGATTGCGGAAACGCCTGATGGCGGGTCACTTGCATATGTGGCAGCGGTGAGTCGCGCCGAAGCCGCGCGCCAACGTGACGAACCGGCAATTGCGTCCAGGTGGTATCAGCGCGCGCTCGCCCTTCATCCGGGCTCCGCTGCCGCAACGATCGGCCTGACGTCCATGAGACCTCCCAGCTCAGTGGCGTTTGAGGAACTTGACGCTGACGATCTGTACTATTCGTACCCATGCAGGGTGCTGACACCACACGTCCAGTCGGCGCTCGCCGAGCGCATACAAAAAGTGGTGCCTGGGCCGAGGAAGCGGAAGTGAAGGCCTTCTTCATCATCGCGGCGCTGGTGTCGGTGGTGGTGTCGGCTTCGACGCAGCAGCCGCAGTTCAAAGCCTCCACAGCAGCGGTCCGGCTCGAAGTGAGCGTCACTGATGAACGTGGCGCGGTTCAGGGGTTGCAGGCGCGCGACTTTGTCGTCGAAGACAGCGGCAAACGCCAGGTGGTGCGGAGCGAGGAGTCGACCGACGTGCCGCTCGACCTCGTCATGGTCGCGCAGCCACTATCGTCGCTCGCTTACACGTCCCAAGAACAAACTCCCCTCATGGGGGCGGGACTCACGGCATTCCTGACCCAGGTGGAAGAGCGCGATCGACTGGCGGCGATCGTTGCGGGCGCGCCTCCGTCCCGAATTCAGCCCCTGACATTCGGCAAACCGTCGTTTGATAGTCGAGCCTTTAAGGGAGGAGACTTTGCAGCGCCGTTCGATGCCATTGCTGCCGCACTTGGTGAATTTGTCCCGTCAGACCGCCGACGAGCTCTGGTCGCCTTCACCAGCGCGGCGGACTTTCGGAGCACACTCAGCTTCGAAGCGCTTGAAAGGATCACGCGCCGGCTAGGCCCGGCTTTTGTGCTGGTTGGCACTCCTGTCAGGGTGGAGGAGCATAACCGATTCTTCGTTGATGGACCGACTGGACGACAAATCGCCGACACCCAGGACGCCGTTGTCTCCGGGGCAGTCTTTCCTAGAAACCTGGAGAGGCTGGCAGATCGGACCGGCGGTATCACCGTCAATCTGGGCGATGGCAATCCCGACGAGCTCATGGAGCGCATGTTCACCTGGCTCCGAACCCAATACGTGATTTCGTATCAGCCGCCGGCCGGCCAGGGTTGGCACCCCGTCAGCGTGAAGGTCAATCGCAAGGGTGCGACTGTCACTGTCCGCGAAGGCTACTTCGTTGATGGGCCGCCGGGCTGAAGACCCCGGGCTTGGGGATCCCGTTCGCTGTTCGCACACCAGCAACTCGGTCCGGACCGAGCACGATTCTTGCGTCATCTGCCGGCCTGCGCGTCATGTCCCTTCGTATCACGACGATTTTCGGGCGCTCAGCGCAATTTTACCGGCCAACTCGGTCCAGACCGAGTTGGACGCGACGTCGCGCAGTACGGGCTGGGAGCAAGCCCCCGTACCCGGTAGGCGTATCATCTGTGGCCATGACTACATTTGGACGGTTCCTCACGGTCGCGGCTGTGGTGATGGCCACTTCGGTTCAGGCGCAACGCGCGGACGATCCGATTGCCAAAATTCGGGAGGCGGACATCAAGGCCGACCTCTTCGCGCTGGCCGGCGATGAGATGCGTGGCCGCGAGGGAGGCACCCTCGACGAGATGGACGCGTCGGTCTGGATCGCCGAACGCGCCCGCGAGGCGGGGCTGTTGCCGGCGGGGGATAACGGCACCTACTTTCAGTTCTTTCCGCTCGAACGATTTCGAACCTCACCTGGCAGCACGTTGACGATCGGCGGCACGGCGCTGCGCATGGGGCGCGACGTTGTGACCGATGCCCCCGTGCTCGCAATGGTGGACGCACCTGTCGTGGTGACGACGATGGAGGCGGCGGCGAAGGCTGACGTGAAGGGGCGCGCGATGATCGTGCGGTTTGTGCCCCCGGTCGTGGACCCCGCCGCACCGGCGCAAGCCGGCGCCGCCGCCAACGTCCTTCGCAACTGGGCGCGCGCGCTTCAGCGCAACGTCGCGCCCCTCGAGCCCGCCGCGGTGATCGTGCTGGTCGGTGAGGCACATGCCGACCAGTGGAATCGGGTCGCGTTTCCGTTTTCACGTGGGACCTATGCGCTCGATGTCGAAGGCACCGCGGCACCACGCGCGCCGACAAAGGGCATCCCGCTCCTGTACGTGCGCGAGTCGGCTGCCGGGACCATCGCGCCCGAGGCTCGGGTGGAGGCCGCGATCTTCACCGACACCTTCACCTATCCATCCGTCAACATCGTCGCCAAACTGCACGGACGGGATCCCGTGCTGGCGACTGAATACGTGCTCTTCAGCGCGCATCAGGACCATGATGGCGAGCGATATCCGGTTAACGGCGACGCGATCTGGAACGGCGCCGACGACAACGCGACGACGTCGGTGGCGCTGCTGGCGATCGGACGCGCGTTTGCCGCGGCGCCTGGGCGACGGTCGGCCTTATTCGTGTGGCATGGGGCGGAGGAGCGTGGACTCATGGGCTCGCGGTGGTATGCCAAACACCCGACCGTGCCGATCACCTCCATCGTGGCCGTGCTCAACGGCGACATGATGGGCCGCAACGATCCCAAGACGGCCGCGCTGCTGGGCGCGGTGCCGCCGCATCGCAACTCGCCGGATCTGGTGGAGATGGCGCACCAGGCCAACCAGGCCGTCACCCAGTTCGAGGTGGACTCGTCGTGGGATGAACCGGCCCATCGCGAAGGCTGGTATTACCGGAGTGACCACCTGCCGTATGCCCGCGTGGGCATTCCGGCGATCTTCTTCTCGACGTTGCTGCACCCCGACTACCACACGCCGTTCGACAATCCGGATCGGATCGACATCGGGAAGCTCACCAAGATGACCAAGTGGATGTACGCGACAGGCCGCGCCGTCGCGGAACGTCCCGTGCGACCCGCTTTGGACCCGGCGTTCAAACTCGAACGCTGCCGCGACTTCACCGGCAACTACTGCAGCTAGCACCGAGGGGTACTATTACGACCGCGATCATCACCAGGCGCGTCGATCTCACCGCCGATCTCTGGAAGATCCGCCTCAAGCCAGAGCGGCCTTTTGTCTTCATGCCGGGACAGTACTGCACCATCGGCACAGGCGGCGTTGAGCGACCCTATTCCATTGCGTCCGCGCCCCATGAAGAGGAACTCGAGCTGTTCATTGAGCTGGTCCAGCCGCCCCACGGAAAGCTCACCAGATTGCTCCACCAGTTGCAGGAGGGTGCGGCGGTCACCTTGAGACCGCAACCGAAGGGACGCTTTGCGTTCAGGCCGGAGTTCAGGAACCATGTCTTTGTCGCCACGGTTACGGGAATCGCGCCGTTCGTGTCGATGCTTCGATCGCACCTGCATCGTCCCACCGGCGAGCCGCAGTTCCACGTGCTGGAAGGCGCCAGCTACGCGGATGAGTTCGGGTACGCCACCGAGATGCGCGACCTGGCCGCCACTCATGCCTTCGTGCACTACGTGCCGTCGGTCAGCCGCCCCGGCGATGCACGCAACGCCGGGTGGACGGGAGCCACGGGTCGCATCAACGCACTCGTTGAGCCCCACCTGGCCTCCCATGCCCTTGCCCCCGACGAGACCTGCATCTACGCCTGCGGCCATCCCGCGATGATCGACGATGTGCGGGAGCGCCTTGGCGGCGCCTACACGGTCGAACTCGAGCGGTTCTGGACAGACGCCGTGTAGGTCACGGGCCCGCCATTGCAGAATCTGCAGGGTCTCCGGTAGGCTCCAGGAACTATGAAGGTCGATTTATCGCCCGCCCTGGAACGCTACGTGACCGAACAGGTTAAAGAAGGCCGTTATCTTGACGCCGCCGAGGTGGTCCGAGAGGCCGTGCGGCGGATGGAGGCGGCCGGGCCCGCAGTCCCCGGGTTGGGGACCCACATGGGCGGATTCGCCGGCGTGCCAGCCGGTGACGACATCATGGCCATGGCGTTTGCCGTGATGAGGGAGGCGGCGCAGTCGGCGCGCGAAGACCTCAAGGCGATCATGGCCGGCGTCAAAGCGATCAACGAACAAAAAGCCGGGTGGCGCGCGATTGCGAATACGTTGAACGGCTTCGCGGCCGCCGGTGCGGGTAAGCCCGATGACTTCGCGGCCCACCAGATGGGCAGCACGATCCCGCAAGGGCCGGCGTCCAGTCTGCAAGGCAAGCCGGTGGGGGCCGGGACCCTCGATCGTGACGCGCTGTTCTTCAACATGCCGGATTCCAACGGCGCAAGCGTCACAGGCGGCTTCAGTGTTCAGGGTACGGGGCCGCAAGGCGGCATGGTCACAAAGAAGGACATCGACCGCGCGAAGGAAATCGTCAAGGACAGGCTCGACAGCATGAGCGAGATGGGCGAAATGGAATCGCTGCGCCTACAGATGGCGATGGACCGCATGTCCAAGATGATGTCCACGTTGTCGAACCTGCTCAAGAAGATCAGCGATACCGCCTCGGACATCACGCAGAACATCAAGTAGCGCCGCTCTGTCTAAAAGGAGGATTCACTATGGCGTTGGACGCGTACCTCAAGTTGAAGGGGCAGCAAACCGGTGACATCAAAGGCGGGGTCATCAAGAAGGGACGCGAGGGCCGGATCGCGGTCATCGCGGTGTCTCACGAAATCGTCAGCCCGCGTGATGTCGCCACGGGGCAGGCCACCGGGAAACGGCAACACAAGCCCTTCGTCATCACGAAAGAAATAGACCAGTCGTCGCCGCGCCTCTATGGCGCGCTGGCCAACAACGAGGTCATGACGGAGTGGGAACTCCAGTTCTGGGCGCCCCAGAACATTGGTGTTGGCCCCAGCGGCGAAGCGGTGCTGCGGTACACCGTCACGCTCACCAGCGCCAGCATTGCGTCCATCGCTTTTCGCATGGCCAACAACAAGGATTCCGAGTTGGCGAACCGGGCAGAGTATGAAGAAATCGCCTTCACCTACCAGGCCATCGAGTGGAACTGGAAGCTCGGCAACGTGGCGATGACCGATAACTGGTAGGGCTCGTCGAAGCCGCGGCACAGTGGCTGTCCTCGTTGCCGGACAGCGGAAAATGCTCCGACGACTGGAATTCCTATAAAGCCCCACTAAAGAACACAAAGTGTTCCTCGCCGTACGGCACGTTCCTTGAAGAGGAAGGGTGCGAGGAGAAATACCATGCGAATTGTGCCTGGATGGGTTGTTGGAGCGTTGGGCGTTGGTGTTGTCGCTGGAGCGTTCGTCCTGGGTGGTCGATTGGCGGCATCTGACCTGTCGCCGGCAGCGGCTGTTGCTGTGACCTCCGCTCCGGCTCCGGGCCTTCAGGTGGAGGCGACGCCGTATATCGCGTCGGCACCGCGAATGGTGCGGACGTCATCGGTGCGAACGGTGTCGCGCGCACCCGTGCAGCGGAACCGCTCAACCAAAAAGAGCGTGGCGATCATTGCGGGCTCCACGGCTGCGGGTGCCATCGTGGGTGGCGTGGCCAAGGGCAAGAAGGGGGCGCTGATCGGTGGCCTCATTGGCGGCGGCGCCGCGGCCATCTGGGACCAGGTCACCCGTCGCAAAGGCAACTGACATCGGCGATGGAGGTGGGAGCCCGGGGGCACCCCCCGGGCTCCGCGACCTGCAGGGCTACTTGAGCACGAGGAACGGGTCGATCGGTTGGCCTTGCCACCACTTCTTCTCCTTCGTGAGCTCGAAGATGGCGAAGTGCAGGTGCGGCGTGTCCTTGGGTGCATTTCCCGTGACGCCTACGTAGCCAAGAGTCTGGCCACGTTGAATCACGGCGCCGTCGCTGAGACCCGGGGCGTAGCCGTCCAGGTGCGCGTAGTAGTAGGCGTACCGGGTTGTCGGGTCGAACTGATAGATCGTGATTCCGCCGGCGTCGCTCAGAAACAACTTGGCGATGGTTCCGTCCTCCACCGCCACGACCGGAGTGCCCTTCGGCGCCAGAATGTCGATCGCTTCATGCGCGCGTGAACTCCCGCGCGCATCGTCAAACATGCTTCGCAACGTGTCAGGTCGTATCCCGAGTACGGGCATGACGAGGTGTCGCTCGCGCAAGTCGGCGAGCGAATCGCCTTTGAATGCCGGGGCCGCCTCGGGCGTTGGCGCGTGCAGAGTCGCTGAAGGCTCCGGCGTGGGGTCGAGTCCCGTCAGCGCGTCGACCACGGCCGGAGGGCGCGTCGCATCGGCCCCTGCCGACGAAGCCTGTCTGCGCTCCCGCAGCATCACACCCACCGAAACGACGAGGGCTCCGCAGAGAAAACCCGCCGTCGCGCTGGACACGGCCAGTCGCATGTCAACGTGCGCGCGACCTGATCGTAAATTCCGTTCCCCGCACGAGCTGTGACGGTCCATCCTGGTTACCCAGCAGCACGGTCGCTGCACCGCCACCGCCGCCGAGCACCGCACCGATGGCGGCACCCTTGCCCCCGCCGACGATGGCGCCCACGACGGCGCCCACCGCCGCGCCAATGGCGCCGCGCTCGATCGTCTGTCGGGTCTGGTCGCCGGCTGTCGCCTGCTCACCATCAAACGGCACCGTCTCACCGTTGGGCCCGATCATCCGCTCGATGACGCCGTCGAACTCCGAGCTGCGGCCGTTGCGCAGCCGGATTTGATCGAACTGCAGGACCACACCCTTGTCGTCGGTGGACCGTCGCACATAACCTTCGATCGTGGCGCCGTCGAGTTCAGAGCGCGACGCATTGTGCACCACCAGCGTCACGCGGTCGTCATCACGAGCGGTACGGAGGTTGACGGTCTGGTCGAGGCGGGCCTCGAGCGTGACGCCGTCGGGCACGAGCATGTCGGATCGCTCATCCCTCATGTCTTCGCCGCGCTCGCTCATCGTCCAATCCGGCGTCTCTGAGGTGCGCCGATACACCGTCCGCACGGTGACGGGCTGGCTCAAGCCGTCGTTGTAAATGCGTCGTGTGACCTGCAGGTCACGGCCGCCGGCCAGCGGCTCAAACGTGACGGAATAGTCCAGATTGTTGGCGTTGCCTGAGTTGCGTGAGTTGCCAGAGTTGCCCGCGGTATCAGAGCCGCTCGTCGTGATTTCGAGCCGGTCGCCGAACAGCGTGGCGCGCGTGTTTAGCGCCCGCCCACCATTGCCCGATTCGCGGCGCGTCTGACCGTCGGCGTCAAACGTCACCTGGGGCCCAAGCGACGACGCGATGATGACGGTGCGGCCGTTGCGGTCAATGGCCAGCGTGTTCGGTGGATCCAGCTGGCGCCTGAGCTGACGGGTGACCCGGGCCTTGTTCGACGCAGACACCGTACGCAACGCCGTGTCGATCGCCCGCTGCGGGTTGTCGCTCCGTGCCGTGTCCACCTGATACGTGCCCGTCAGTCGCTCGTAGACGCCGGTGCCCGGGGTGCCCGGATATTCGGGGTTCTGCCAGTCCCAGGTGATGGAATACGCAGTCGCGAGGCTTTCGACGTCGCGGCGGATGTTTCGCCACGCGGTTTGTGAGGCGGCCGAGCCCGGGTTCCGGGTGAGCACCTCGTCAAGCGCCTCTGCACGGCCCAGCAAATCATCCACGTCCGTACGCGTGGTTTCCCGTCGGGTCACGTGGTCGCTCAGGTGCACGGTGGCCTGCACCAGATCGTCCACCAGGTACGCCACGTCTCCGGTTTGACGCGTGCGTGAACCAAAGATGCTGCCGCGAGGGCGAACGCCATCGACGGCGGTGAGGACCGCTTCGGCATTGCTGCGAATCCTTGTGAGGATGACCTGTATCTGCCGATCCGTCAGCCGCGACTGGATCTGATTCTGCGACACAGCGTGACTCTCCAGCGTCCGCGCCGAGAGCGCATCGCCGGAACCTGCGAACGCGAGTACGCCCGTCAAGACGACAGCCGATGTAAATGTTTTCATGAGGCCAGTCTCACACACGCACGTCACATGCTCGTGTGCACTTGTGCACTAGTACGCGGTGGGATCGCCACGCGCTCAAGGGGCGTGCAGCATTCGCAGCCAGGGCCGTATAATGCCCTCTGTCTCATGGCCCCGAGCGGTTCCAGCAAGAAGGTGGCAAACAGTCTGGTCACGCTGAGTTCAGCGGGGATCCTGGCGGTGTATGCCGCCGGCCTGATGAAGACCCGCGCTGCGGCCGAGCAAATGGACCAGGCGTCGAACGAACGCCGGCCAACAATGCCTGCGCCGGCGACGGCGGGCGAGACCACCACGCCGCCGCCGATCGAACCGCCCATCACCGTGGCTGTGCCGACCACCGCGAAGTCGCCCGCGATTCCGGTCGCGCCGCAGCCGGTGGCCACGGCACCGGCGGCGAGCGCGGCCCCAGCACTTCCGCCGAAGGCGAAGAAGGCCGTCGAAACGACGCCCACGGCTGCGCCGGCAGACCCGGTGCCCACGCCGGTCGCTCCGCCTGCGGTGCCCGCCACAACAGCCCCACCAGCCACGACGGTTGAGGCCGAAGACAAGCCGGCGCCCCGGCTGCGCCCCAAAGAGCACTACAACGACGGCACGTTCCTCGGCTGGGGGACGTCGCGCCATGGCGACATCCAGGCGTCGGTGAAGATCGAGGATGGCCGCATCGTGGCCGCCTCCATCGCACAGTGCTGGACGCGGTATTCGTGCTCGTGGGTGGCTCACCTGCCTCCACAAGTGGTTGCGCGGCAGAGCGCCGAAGTGGACTACGTGAGCGGTGCCACACAAAGCGCGAACGCCTTTTACTGGGCCGTCATCGACGCTCTCAACAAGGCCAAGTGAACGGTTCCTCGGCCTCCCGAAGTGAAGTGCACCTCGGGACCGTGGTTTCGATCTCGATCGAGGACCTGCCGGGTGCGTCGAGCGCCGTGGACCGGGCATTCCTGTGGTTTCGCGACGTCGAAGTTGTTTGCAGCCGTTTTGATCCCCACAGTGAACTGATGCGGTTGATCCAACAGGTCGGCTCCGCCGTGCCTGTCAGTCAACTGCTGTTCGAGGCGGTTCGATTTGCCTGTGAGATGGCCGCGCGCACCGATGGCGCGTTTGATCCGACGGTGGGGCGCGTGATGGAAACGCGTGGCTTCAATCGCGAGCACCGCAGTGGCGCTGAAGTGCGCACCGACATCAGTCCGACCGCGGACGTGAGTTATCGCGATGTCGTCTGTGACGCCGACGCCATGACGATCACCCTGAGGCGCCCCGTGGTGCTCGACCTCGGCGCAGTGGCCAAGGGCCTGGCGCTCGACATGGCCGCGATGGAACTGCGGCCGTTCCGAAATTTTGCGATCGACGCCGGCGGCGACTTGTACCTCGGCGGCCACAACCCGAAGGGCGAGCGTTGGTCGGTGGGCATCCGCCATCCGAGACGTGACGGCGAGTTGATCGACGCCGTACTGGCCTCCGATCAGGCGGTCTGCACATCGGGCGACTACGAACGGCGCACCAACGCCGGGCACCACATCCTGAATCCGAGAACGGGCCAGCCCGTCGAGGGCGTGGCCAGTGTGACGGTGCTGGCGCCATCAGCCATGCTGGCCGACGCCACGGCCACGGCGGCCTTTGTCCTGGGCCCGGTCAAGGGGCTGCAGTTGTGCGCGGCCATCGGCCTTGAAGCGCTCCTGATCACCACAGACCTCGAGCGCCGTGAAACGCCCGGCCTGCGAGACCAGTAAATAGCAGCCAGTGCGAAGGTTCTTTCGAACACCCAAAGGTCTGCTCTTGCTGGTACTCCTGGCCCTGACGGCGGCTGCGGCGCCTGTGGAAGGCACCAGCCGGGTGTTACCGGGCGTGCTGAGCGCCGTCGGTGCTGCCGCGCTGCTCGATCTGGTGCTGCTTCGTTTGCGTCACCCACGCTGGGAACTTCCCAGCGGCGCCATGCTCACCGGGCTGATCGTGGCGATGGTGTTGAGCCCGTTTGAGCCCTGGTATGTTCCGCCGGCCACGGCGGTGATTGCCATCGCGAGCAAGCATCTGCTGCGGACGCCCTCTGGAAACATCTTCAACCCGGCCGCACTGGCGCTGGTCGTGTCGTTTTATGCGTTCAATACAGGCCAGAGCTGGTGGGGGGCGCTGCCCGAACTGCCGCCCTTGGCCATCGTGGCGTTGTTCGCCACAGGAGTGTTCATCACAGATCGCGTCAACAAGATGCCTGTCGTGATCGCCTTCTTCGGCGTCTACTATCTGTTGTTCACGGCCACCGCGTTCATCGGCGACCCGCGCACGGTCGCTGAGATCTTCCGGGCGCCGGACCTGCACGCGGTGGTGTACTTCGCGTTTTTTATGCTGACCGATCCGCCCACGGTGCCGATCCGCTACCGTGACCAGATTCTTTGTGGTGTGTTGGTCGCCACCGTGAGCTACCTGCTCTTCGAACTCTCTGGCGTCGTCTACTACTTGCTGGCCGGGCTTCTTGTCGGCAATGCCTGGGAAGCGTGGCGGCGTATCTCGTCCAGGAGGCGCCCACGCGCAGCGGTGAGCCTTGCCGTGTAACCCACTGGGCGCGGAAGGTGTTCCTTCCGCGCCTGGGCCGAGTCACAACTACTTCACGGTGAAATTCAGGGGATTCGCCATCTTCTTCTGCTCGCCGGCCGCTCTGTCCTGCACCATGTTGCCCGCGTTGGTTGCTCCCCAACTGAAGCCGCCGGCTGCCTGCTCCAATTGTTCCGGGGTCAGCTCCTCTGGATCATTTTTCGGATTCTTGTCGTCAGCCATGTGATTCCCTTGTTTCGTTGCCCCAATCGGCACCACAGATTGCGGCCGGTAGTATACGCGAATAGAGGCCTTGGGCCGGCTTGCCGGCGGCCTCCGACGGACCGCAACGGCTGGTATCCTCTGTGCCATGCACAAGCGCGTTTTGGTGCTCGGCGCCGGCTTCGGCGGCCTCGAGCTGACCACCATCCTCTCAGAGACCTTCGGTTGTGACATCGATGTGACACTCGTCGACAAGGCCGACTCGTTTGTGTTCGGCTTCTCGAAGCTCGACGTCATGTTCGGCCGACAACTGCCGTCCGACGTTCGTCACGCATACGCCGACATCGTGAAGCCGGGCGTCAGGTTCGTGCAGGCCGCGGTGCTTTCGATCGATCCGGAAGGCCGGCGTGTTGTGACAGACGCGGGATCGTTCGAGGCCGACGTGCTGGTGGTGGCGCTCGGCGCAGACTACGACGTGGCTGCCACGCCGGGTCTGGCCGAGGGCGGCAACGAGTTCTATTCGATCGCAGGCGCCTTCGCGCTGCGCGACATCCTGCCGCACTTCGAAGGAGGCCCGGTCATCGTCGGCGTGACCGGGAAGTCGTTCAAGTGCCCACCCGCGCCCAGCGAGACCGCATTGCTGCTGCACGATTACCTCACCACGCGCGGACGACGAGAGGCCACGGAGATTTCGGTGGTGATGCCGTTTGGCACGCCCATCCCGCCGTCGCCAGATACCTCAAAGGCCGTGCTCGCGGCGTTCGCCGAGCGTGGGATCAGGTTCGTCAAAGACAACTTGGTGACGTCGATCGACCCGGCCAGGAAGGTGGCCGTGTTGACCGATGGCACCGAGATGCCGTTTGCACTGTTCCTCGGCATTCCTGTCCACCGGGTGCCGCAAGTGGTGATCGACTCCGGACTGTCAGCGCACGCGCACGACTGGGTGGCCGTGAACAAGCAGACGCTTGAAACGCGGTTTCCGGGCGTCTACGCCGTTGGTGACGTCAATGGCGTTGGCACGCCCAAGGCCGGCGTCTTCGCTGAAGGCGCCGCCCGCGTCGTCGCCGAAGCGATCATCGCGCAGGTGCGCGGTGATGCGGCTCCAGCAGCCTACACGGGGCAGGGCTCGTGTTACCTCGAGTTTGGCAACAACCAGGTGGGACGCGTCGACGTGGACTTCCTGAGCGGCCCCAAACCCACAGGCGCGTTTCACGAACCGTCAGAGGCGCTCGTCGCCGACAAGAAACTTTTCGGATCAAGCCGTCTGCGCCGCTGGTTCGGCAAGTAGGGCTACGGCGCACCGCAGGTCTTCCTCACCGCTGCCAGGCTCGCGATCGCGGCCTCGCGACCGTCAACCCTGGCGCCTTGCACCGCCGTGGTCAGCACATCGATCGACAGCGCGACGTCGCGGCAATCGCGCTTCTTGTCGAAATCGTACGACGTGCCTGGCTTCGCCGGCGCGATGAGCAAGTCGGCGGTGGCCTTGATCACGCCGAGCGCCTCCGCCGCGTACTTGCCGGACGGGTGGCGCCGCAGGTATTCACCGTGGAGACGATTGCGCCAGACGAGATAACAGGGCAGATGGCCCTCACATTCGCCGGCCAGTCCGTTGCCGACCGCGAACCAGCCAATCTCATCGGCCGACGTTGTCTCTGACTGTTCGCCGTGCACGTCCCACACGGTGGTGTCTGTGAGCATCCAGCGGCCGCCGGGTTCGTCGTATGTGACGAAGCCTTTGCGGGCTGCGAGCCACGACGCATAGGGCTCGCGCCGGCCGGCTCCAAAAGGAATCGCCGACAGGGCAGCCGAGGTGGCGCGCAGGCGTGCGAGTTCGATTCGTCCGCGGCCATCCCGATCGGTGTACTCAGGTGCGACCCGCTCGATGAACGCCACGAGTTCGGTCGCACTCGGAAACCCGTCGCCCTTGCGGTTCAGGCGGTCCGCGATGATGCGATCGAACGCGGGCCATGGCCAGTTGCGGTCAAACGGCCTCGCAAGACTCGCCTGCAGCCACCCTTCACGGCCATCCGTCTGGCGCACGCGCACCCAGGTTTTTTCGAGGCCCGCGGGACCGGCTTCGACCAGTTCGGTACCGAGCGGCAGTTGCGCCACCGCGGCCGCATCCGCCGACGGCATGGCGCGTAACGTGACATTCGCCGCAGCGGTGATCCGGGCGGATTCAACCTGCGACGAAGCGTAAGTGATGGGCGTGTGAATTGAGGAAAGCGCGGCGACAAGCACGAGGCAGGACGAGACGACGAGCGACGGGCGAACGAGCGACATGCGGTGACCCCTCCAGGGATCACCCGCCGCTATTGCAACTGGCGTGCCGTGGGAGACACGGCCAAAATTGCCGCGGAAGACCGTCCGGTCGCAGGAGCCGATCGTTTCTACACGGTCAGTTTCTCCTCCCTGCGACTCGCGGGTGCCAGTTACCGGATCTTCACCATGAAGGGCCATGAAGATCCATGAAGGCCTGGGGTTGAGCGCCGCCTTCGGCGGCATGCACGAGCGGAAGGAAGCCACAAACGAACACAGCGGTTAGGCAAAACGACCTCTGAGGTAATTACCGTCGCCGACTACCGGTAATTACCTCAGAGGGAGTTTTCCCAATCGCTGCGTTCGTTTGTGGCTTCCTTCCGCTCGCGCCGCCCGGCGCAGCCGGGCCCTCAACCCCGCGCTTTCAGATCGACCGCCCGACATCTGGTGAACCTTCATGGATCTTCATGGAGCTTCATGGTGAAGGGATCGGGCTAGACTCATGGCCGACGGCAGATTCCAGTCCGTCGGAGGGTATCGATGAGAATTCAGACGCTCGCCGTCGTCGCAATCGCGCTGGCCATGACCGGCTGTGCCGGCGCCAAACCTGACCTGGAAGCGCGCCGTTATATCGAGCCGCGCACGGCGGCCGACACCACGCAGGGCCCGTTCAGTGCGGCCGTGCAGGTGGGGAACACCCTGTATTTGTCGGGTGACATCGGTGTGGATGACAAGCTGCAGGTGCCCGCCACGGCGGAAGCCGAGGCGACCGCCGTCCTGAACGCCATTCAGGAAACACTCAGGAAGGCCGGCATGGCCATGGACGACCTGGTCTACCTGCAGGTGTTCTGTTCCAATGTGGCGCACTACGGCGCCTTTAACAGCGTCTACCGCACGTACTTCAAGAAGGAGTTCCCCGCACGCGCGTTCATCGGCTCCGGCCCGCTGCTGTTCGGCGCCAGGTTCGAAGTGCAGGGCATAGCCGTGAAACGCTGAAGGCGCAACGGCACGCCGACCGATTGAGTCGTGATTGACGACAAAAGTGCACAGGAGCAGACTGGGTTCAGGAGGGTTCCCCTCTGGAAGGAGGCAGTTTTGAGCTGCACCAAGCACTTTCTCAATCTGGAATGGCCGCACCACACCTGGAAGCGTGAGGTGGTCCACACCGACACGCTGTCGTTCAAGGAAACAGACATGTGGGGGCGCAAGTTCGGCGCTGATCATGTGTTGTGCCACGCGCGACTTGTGTGCCAGGAATGCGGCGCGGTGAAAGACGACGGTGATTGCGGGTGTGAGCCCGAAGAGGGCGCGCGCTGCCGAGTGCGGCTCGAACATCTGCGCCAGACGCCGCCGCAAAAAATCTGACCGAGCGCAGGGCACGGGGCTGGGTGTAGACTCCGACCGGAATCTTTCCGGAAGGGTCTCCTCATGCGAATCTCTCATCCCCTGCTGACCGTACTCCTGCCGGGCGCCTTCGTGGCCGCCCTGGCCGTCACTCCACGCGTGGCCGCGCAGTTCGGCGGCGCTCCCGCGCCTCCGCCGCCGATGCGCGCAGCCACAGGCGATGCTGTCACCGACGCGCTCCGCGGCCTGAGCTTCCGCTCGATTGGCCCCGCCAACATGGGCGGTCGCGTGACCGCGATCCTCGGCGTCCCAGGCGATCCCAAAACGTTCTGGGTGGGTGGCGCCGATGGAGGCGTGTGGAAGACCGTCGATGCCGGCACCACGTTCCAGGGCGTCTTCGAAGATTATTTTGCGTACTCAGTGGGCGCCCTCGCGCTTGCGCCATCGGACCACAACGTCGTGTGGCTGGGCTCCGGCGAGGGCGACCCTCGCAATTCCGTCGGATACGGCAACGGCGTCTATCGCTCAACCGATGGCGGGCTGACCTGGAAACACCTGGGCCTCAGCGACTCCGAACGTATCAAGCGCATCGTCGTCCACCCTAAGAACCCGGATGTGGCGCTTGTGTGCGCCATGGGCCACGAGTGGGGCGACAACGAAGAACGTGGCGTCTTCAAGACCACCGACGCCTGCCAGACCTGGAAGAAGGTGCTGTACCTCAACGCCCGTACCGGATGTTCGGACATCGATATGGACTTGAGCAACCCGCGCAACGTCTACGCGGGCATGTGGACGTTCCAGCGGAAGCCGTGGCGTTTTGACGACGGCGGCAAGGACACCGCGTTGTACGTGAGCCGCGACGGCGGCGACACCTGGAAGAAGATCACCACTACACCCAGTGAGCCGATGGCCCGCATCGGCGTGTCGGTGGCGCAAAGCAACCCACGCGTGGTGTATCTCATCACCGAATACCCGACCGCCGGCACGCTCTTCCGCTCCAACGACTACGGCGAGACGTGGACGATGGTGAATGGCGATCGGAACCTGAACTTCCGGCCGTTTTATTACTCTGATGTCGTCGCCGACCCAAATGACGAAAATACGCTGTTCACACTATCTGGCGGGCAGTCGAAATCCACGGATGGTGGCCGGACCTTCGTGCGCACGGCCAACAGTGTGCACGGCGACCATCAGGCGTTGTGGATCGATCCGAAAGACTCGGCCCGGGTCCTGAGCGGTTCGGACGGCGGCTATCAAATCAGTTACGACGGCGGCATCAATTACCACATCTTCCGCAACGTCGTGTTGTCGCAGTTCTACCAGATCAACTATGACGACCGGGACCCGTATTTCGTATGCGGCGGCCTGCAGGACAACGGCAACTGGTGCGGCCCCAGCCGCTCGAAGGCCGGCTCAATTCTCACAGACGACTGGTTCACCGTGAGCGGCGGCGACGGCTTTTATACCGTGCCCGTGCCCGGCAAACCGCACATCATCTATTCGAATTCGCAGGGCGGCTACTTCACCGTGACCGACACCCGCACCGGCCGCGCGCGCAGCATCCCGCCATATCCCAGAATGATTGGATCGGTCGGGCAGGGCATGTTCCGCGCCAAATGCCCGCTTCAACTGGGACGCGCCGATTCACATTTCGCCGCACGACGCGAACGTCACCTACTGGGGCGGCAACGTGTTGTTCCGCAGCAAGGACGAGTTCTACACATTCGACATCATCAGTCCTGACCTGACCAATGCCGAGCCGCACAAGTTGCTGGATTCCGGCGGCGAGATCTACCTCGACAACACCGCGGCCGAGTTTCACGCCACCATCCTCACGGTGGCGGAGTCGCCGCGCGAAAAGGGCGTGATTTGGGTGGGCACCGACGATGGCAACGTGCAGGTCACGCGCAACGATGGTGGCGCATGGACGAAGGTCAACGCGCGGATTCCCGGCTTCCCGGCAGAGTCGTGGGTGGGCAAGATCGACGCGTCGAACCACGTCAATGGGCGTGCTTACATCACGGTGGACCAGCATCGCCTGAATGACTTCAAGCCGCACGTGTTCCGGTGCGACGACTACGGCCAGCGCTGTGAGAACCTGTCGGCCGGCTTGCCGCAGGACGACTACGTCGTTGTGGTCCGGGAGGATCCGAAGAACCCCGACGTGCTCTACGCCGGGATGGAGCGCGGCCTTCAGGTGAGTCTCGACGCCGGCAAGAGCTGGCACGACTTCCGGCTGAATCTGCCGCGCGTCTCGGTGCGCGACATCAAGATTCACCCGCGCGAGAACGACATCATCGTCGCCACGCACGGACGTGGAGTCTGGATTCTCGACGACATCGCGGCCGTCCAGAACCTGGCGACGGCGATGACGTCGGATGTGACGCTGTTTGATGTCCACCGGGCCACGCGATGGGAGAGCTGGGACAAAGACTCGAACCTGGGCGCAAGCACGTGGCTTGGCGAGAATCCGCCGGCCGGCGCGATGATCAATTACTACCTGAAGGCCGATGCGCCGGCGACTGGCGCGGGGGCGGTGACGTTGACGATCACTGACGCCGCCGGCACGGTGGTGAACCGCATGACCAGCCGGGGCCGCGCGGGAGTGAACCGTGTGCTGTGGGATTTGACCTGGGCGAATCCGGCTGGGCTGGCGGCCGGCGGCGGCCGGGGTGGCCGTGGCGGGGGAGCGCGGCTACCCGCAGTGCCAGGAAGAAATACAGTCACGGTGAGCGCCGCAGGCAAAACGCTGTCGAAGCCGTTTGAGCTTCGCGGCGACCCGGACGTGAACCTGCCGGCGGCGGATTACCAGGCGCAGTTCGACGCGGCCAAAAAGGCGCGCGACCTCGCCGTTCGTGCCACGCAGCTGGTGACCACGGTGGACGACCTCACACAGCAGGTGACCAATGCCGAGTCGCAGGCGCGCAAGGCCGGCATGGCCAACATCGATCAGGTGCCTGAGCAGGCCGGCAGCGCGAAAGCGCAACTGACCGCGCTGATGGACAAGCTGCGCCGCCCGCAGCCGGCGATGAATTACCGCATGTATCCTCGACTGAGCGAAGAGGTGGGCACCACGCTCGGCGGCATCGTTGGACCGCAGGCGCGGCCGACGGCAGGACAACTCACCGTGCTCGGCGAACTTGAGGGGCGACGCAGCCGCGCGGCAGCAGGAGCTCACGAAAATCATCGATGGGTCGATCGCCGCGCTTAACAAGATGCTGGGCGATCAGCCGAAGGTGATCGTGCCCAGGGCCGGCGGGCGGTTGCCATGATTGCGCGAGCGAATCGACTACCGGTCATCGCACTGTTGTGCGGCGTGACGACGGCCGTCACTGCCGGTGGCGGCGCGGTGGCCGACCTCGCGCGCGGCCGGCCCGTGGTGCCGGCCGTGGAGGCGTCCACGGTGGACGTGACCGACACGCGGCTCCTCGAGCAGCCCGCGCTCAGCGCCGCGCATGTGGCCTTCATCTACGCGGGTGACCTGTGGGCAGCGAGCCATGACGGCAGCAACGTGCGGCGGCTCACCACCGACATCGGGGTCGAATCGAGCCCGGCGTTTTCGCCCGACGGTCGCCGCATCGCATTCAGTGCGCAGTACGAAGGCAACACGGACGTGTACCTCGTGCCCGTGGAGGGCGGCGTGCCCACGCGCCTGACCTGGCACCCGGGCGCGGATTTGGTGCAGGCGTTCACCACGGACGGCACTGGCGTCCTGTTCACGTCGCAGCGGTCTGTGTTCACCACCAGGTATTCGCAGCTGTTCAAGGTGTCGCTCACGGGCGGGATGCCAGAATTGGTGCCCATCCCGAATGTGGCAGAAGCGGTGCAGGGTCCGGGCGGCCGCATCGCCTACAACCCAATCGCCGGGCGCTACCAGCAGTGGAAGGAGTACCGGGGCGGCACGGTCTCGCGGATCTGGATCTATGACCCGCAGGGAAAGGAATTGGAAAAGATCCCGCAGCCCGCCACACGGTCGAATGATGCGGATCCGATGTGGATCGGCAACTCGGTGTTCTTCCGTTCCGATCGCAGCGGCGAGTTCAACATCTTCTCCTATGACCCCCGAACGAAGGCGGTGCGCCAGGTCACCCAGTACGACGACTTTCCGATCCTCAACGCGTCGGCGGGTGGCGGCAAGATTGTCTTCGAGCAAGCGGGCTATCTGCACCTGTTCGATCCGGCGACGTCGCGGTCTACCCGTCTGAAGATTGGTGTGGCGGCTGACCTGCCGGAAGCCCGGCCCAGATTCGCGAGCGGCGCGCAGTGGATTCGCGGGGCATCGCTTTCGCCTACAGGCATGCGAGCGGCGTTTGAGTACCGGGGCGAAATCGTGACGGTGCCTGCGGAGAAAGGCGACGCGCGCAATTTGACCAACACGACGAACTGGCACGAGCGGTCGCCGGCGTGGTCACCCGATGGTCAGCAGCTCGCGTATTTCTCCGACGACGGCGGCGAGTACACCCTGCGGATCGCCGGCCAGGACGGCAAGGCGCCCGTGCGCACCATCAAGGTCCAGGGCAACGGGTTCTACACCTCGCCGGCATTCTCGCCAGACGGCAAGCGCCTCTCCTACGTGGACAATTCGCAGAGTGTGTACTGGGTGGACCTGGACTCGGGCGTTTCGACGCGCATCGACGGCCACCGCGTCTACACGCCCCAGGGCATCTCGCCGCATGCCTGGTCGCCCGACTCCAAATGGATCGCCTACGTCGTCAACTCCCAACCATTGGTGACGGCCGTCCACCTGTACTCGGTGGATCAGAAGAAGTCATTCCAGATTACCGATGGCCTTGGCGATGTGGCGAATCCCGTGTTCGATCGCAGCGGCAAGTACCTGTTCTTCTTTGGTTCGACGGACGCGGGACCCGCGGTGGATTGGTTTGCGCAGTCGAGCGCGGACATGCGCGCCTCGCGCAACGTCTATCTGGCGGTGTTGCGAAACGACCTGCCGTCGCCGCTCGCGCGCGAAAGTGATGAAGAGAAACCGGCTGCGGCGCCCGGCCCACCGGCCGCACCACCTGCGCCGGGCGCCGACCCGATGCGCATCGACATAGACGACATCACGTTCCGCATCCTGGACATGCCCATCGCGGCCGGCCAGCTTGCCGACCTCCAGACCGGCGCAGCCGGGATGGTGTATTACCGCCGCACCGTGGACAACCGATCGGCGCTTGAACGGTACGACCTCAATGCCCGCAAGACCGAAACGCTGTTGCCCGAGGTGGCCGGCTACACACTCTCGGCCGACGGAAAGAAGCTGCTGTACGCCAGCGCCAACACCTGGTCCATCGTCTCTACGACGGGCCGCATTGAGCCGGCAGCGGGCCGCATCGGCGTCGCGGCCGTCCAGGTGAAGGTTGATCCGCGTGCGGAGTGGCGGCAGATCTTCGACGAGTCATGGCGCGTCAACCGCGACTTCTTCTACGCGCCGAACATGCACGGCGTGGACTGGGCCGCCATGAAACGCAAGTACGAGCCGTTCCTGGCAGACCTTGCCACACGCAACGATCTGAATCGCGTCATCCAGTGGATGTCGTCCGAACTGTCGGTCGGTCATCACCGCGTCGGTGGTGGCGACACGCCTGCGCCACCCAACCCGGTGCCCGGAGGGCTGCTCGGCGCAGACTACGCGGTTGAGAATGGCCGCTACCGATTCAAGAAGGTCTACGGCGGCCTGAACTGGAATCCGCAACTTCGGTCGCCCCTCACCGAGCCCGGCGTGAACGTTCGCGAAGGCGAGTACCTGCTGGCTGTGCGAGGGCGTGATGTGGTGCCGCCGGTGAACGTCTACAGCTTCTTCGAAAACACGTCCGGCAAAATCGTGGAGATTACCGTCGGCCCGAACGCGGATGGCTCGAGTGCGCGCACGGTTCAGGTGGTGCCGATCGGAAACGAGGCCGCGCTCCGCAATCGCGACTGGGTGGAGGGCAACCTCCGCAAGGTGAACGCGGCGACACAGGGCCGCGTGGCGTATGTGTATGTGCCGAATACGACGACGCAGGGGCACGAGTACTTCAAGCGGTATTTCTTTCCGCAGGCACACAAGGACGCCATCATCGTGGACGAGCGCTTCAACGGCGGCGGCCAGGTGGCCGACTACTACATCGATCTGCTGCGACGACCACACGTGTCCAATTGGGCGATGCGTTACGGTGCGGATCTCAAGACACCCACCGCGTCCATTCAGGGGCCGAAGGTCATGATCATCGACGAGTCAGCGGGGTCCGGCGGTGACCTGCTGCCATGGATGTTCCGCAAGTTCGAACTTGGCCCGCTCGTCGGTCAGCGCACGTGGGGCGGTCTCGTCGGCACTCTGGGATTCCCGACACTTATGGATGGCGGGTCGATTACCGCACCGAACCTGGCGATCTGGACCGCCGAAGAGGGTTGGGTCGTGGAGAACGAAGGTGTCGCGCCAGATATCGAAGTGGAGCAGACACCGGCCGATGTGATGGCTGGGCGCGATCCTCAGCTCGAGAAGGCGATTGAGGTCGTCTTGCAGGCGCTCAAGTCGAAGCCCACAGTCGATCCGAAACGGCCGCCCTATCCGGTGAAAGGGAAGACGTTGAGGGGAACGGTCAGATAGCCCGGTGATCTGCCCGGCGGCAGGCAAGGCGTCTGCGTCTGCGTCGGTGCGGCGCCCGAACACGGCGGTCGGTCGTCCGGCCTCCGCGTCGCAGGGCTCGAAACCTGCACCTCCGCCGGCTTGTCTCGCTGTCAGATCGCGTGGGGGCCCCCATCCCCACGCCTGGTGTCTTCGACTTCGGCGCAGGTTTCATGCATTCGATTCGCCCTGCTCCGAGTCGCCCTGACGACCGACCCCCGTGGTCGGCCGCCGATTGTCGGTGTCGCCACGGAGGGTGCGTGCCTGCGGGCATGGCTGTGACTCGCCTGCAGCCATCCCACCTGATGCCTTCATTGAGCAATAGCGGCAACCATGCAAGTGTTGAGGTTTGCCAGGTCGATGGCTATCATGCGTCAGGTCAACGAGATAGGGAGAGGCCGGTGTGGCCGTGCCCGTGCATGGCTGCGGGGGGTCGTTTAGCGGTCTACTCCATGACTTGTTAGCCAGATCAACATGCTATTGCAAAGAGCTGTCGCCCTTAGCCTGGCCGTCACGAGCGCTGCCGCATGCTCAGTCGAGCCCTCGGATGTGCCTACACCGAAGTCCCCGGCTTCCCTTGAGCAGCTCGTGCCTCAAGTTCCCCCAGCCCGACCGAAAGTGCCGTGGGAAGATGACATCTCAAGCCAGGACTTTCCGGATCCCCTTCCCGTTTCGGACGCAGAGCGGATTCTGAAGGAGACCGGACTCTTCAATCGAAACGCGTGGAGGCAGGTCCAAGCCTACAACGTGCTCATGGACCAACCTGACAGTCTCGCTCGATTCCAAGCCATCGCCAGGAACGCCAAGCGAGCAGGGCAAGTCTACGCGTTGTGCGCTCTGTGGGCACTCGACGAACCAGGCGCAAAGGCCTTGGCGGAACAACTGGCGCCGGTCACCGACGAGATTGCTGAAATGCACGAGGACGTGATCTGGAATCGGTCAATAGGTGAACTGGTTCGTCTCGTTCAGGACGAGCGTATTTGGGTCGAGCTGCGAAGTCTTCGAGACGAGGCCTACCTGCGCTACAAGAAGACTGGCTAACCAGCGCATGCAGCCGACAGCGGCGCGTGTCAGAATGACCGCCGCTGCGGCTGATGCCCAGCGTTAGGCAGACAGAAGTGTCGACATGACCAGAAAGGTAAGAGGACCTCTCAAAATGAGTGCCGACCAGTGGCAGCTCTGGATCGCAATCTATGGGGCGGTGATGGCATCTCTGGCTGTGGGCTGGCAGGTCTGGACGACCGTAAAAGACAAACCCCTCCTGCAGGCTTCAGCGGTCGCTCCCAATGCCCTCATGCGGCACGAGATTCGACTTCCCAATCCCGACAGCTCGCGATTTACCCTCGTCTATCCGATTGCGATCTCAAACGCTGGCTTGCGCACCATGACAGTTGTATCCGGCCGCCTGAGCCTCAATCTCACAACCAAGAACTCCGGAATGGGGTTCGAGGGAGCCGAACGAGAGAATTTCCCTTTAGGCACCTTCCCGCTCAAGTTGGAGGCTGGTGAAGCCAAGCACGTGTTTCTTCCGCTGTTGTTTGAAGCGGCACCTGGCTCACTGCTGAAGGCGGAGGACGACGGGCTGATCCACGGCGACCTGGTCCTCACGCTTGAGACAACAGAGGGGCGGATCCTTCGCACGGTCGAGTTCCGCGTCAGCCAGTTTCAGCTGAATGATGTTCGCACGCGCCACATTTATCACTGAACTCGTTCGGTTCGCCAAGGGTTCAGTGGATGATGCTGCCTAACACGCGTTGCACCGGACGGCGGCCAGTGCGATCATGAGCCGCCGCCGGTGAACGCTGGCGTTAGGCCGATAGAATCTCAGCGAATCTTTGGTGGTGTTTGTGAAATCCGACAAGGTTGCCGTTCTACTGCACGGGCCTCCATGCGCCGGGAAAACCCAAGTCAAACTGGCCATAAGTGCGTTAGCCGAACCTGGAGTTGTGCGACATCTGTCCCTTGACGAGGGTTGGGGCGTGGGCCAGCAGCGGCACTCAGGTGGTAGCCAGCGCTACTCGGATATCGTCAGCACCACGGAGTCCGTCCTAGTGATTGAGTTGGGGTGCGGCGAGCCCGCTGACCTCTCGTTCGACGGCGCCACTAGGGCAGCCGCTGAATGGGTTGGGATCCTGCGGAAGTGCGGGCGCACGCTTCATTCCTTCTTACTGGTCGTCAATCCGGATGATGTGCTTGAGCGGTTGAGAAAGAGGTACGCGGCAGACCCGGATGCCTTGTTTTGCATCTGGCAGGACTTCGGGCTGTACGGGCTCTATCAACAAGGCGATCCTATCGCGACGTTCCCGCCCAGCACGGACATCTTGGAACAGAAGATTTCCACGTCCGGCCGCTCCATCAATGACGTTGCGCTAGAGATCATGGGAAAGGCCGGGATACGTCACCACACGGCCTAACCCCTATCAGCCCTCCGGTTGTCAAGACGACAGACCCGTATCGTCACCGGGTGCGTCGCGTGTCCCAGTGAAGTAGGTCGTTACGGTCGCGGCCGTCCGTCGTCGCGGTCTTCGTTTCTCACACTGGTGCGTCAGATTGCGACGGCACCCAACACCTATTGAGGCTCAGCCTCCGCGTGGCGGAGTGCGAGCGCGCATGCGCTCGCGGCCTAGAAACTCAGTCGTGCCCTTGTACCGGCCTCCTCATGACGGGCGACGTCACCGTGCGGTGCGTCCGTTATCTCCAGGCTCGGGGAAGGGGCCGCGGCAATCGGGGCCGCGCGATGCAGCGAGGCGAAGGTGAGCGTCTCATCATCGGCGGGGGCTGCCGGACTTGGGGTCCATGATCATGCGGCGGCGCTCGAGACGCACGAGTGCACGATCCTGGGGACTCAGTCCCGAGTGGCTCCACTTAGACGTCTGGTTCGTCCCACCCTCGCCTCGCTACGCCGCGAGGAACTTCTCCATCGAGAAGACGGTGTGGCGCGCGAGCATGTAGTAGACCGCGCGTCCGATCTTGTGCGCGAGGATCGAGAGCGCTTTCCCCTTGCCGTGGCGCCGTTCGAGCCGCGCCTTGAGCCGTTGGCCCTCCCGGTTCTGACGCAGAAACGTGACGGCCGCTTCTGAAAACGCCCACTTGAGATGGACATTGCCCTGCTTCGCGCCTCCACCCCCGACGACTTTGCCCGCCGATTCGTGGCGGCCCTTCACCAGGCGGGCATACGAGGCGAACTCCTGCACGCGGTCGAAGCGCGTGATGTCATGAATCTCGTAGAGGATGGTCAGCGCGAGGATCTTGCCGATGCCCGGCACGGACCGCAACCGGTGAAACGCGTCGGCATCGTGCCGCTTCGCTTCGCGGACGATGGTCAGTTCCAGATCCGTGATGAGTTCATCGTAATGATCGATCAGCGACAGGTCGACCTCGACACTCTTGCGCACGCTGGGATCCGGGAAGTGGTCCGGGACTCCGTCGCGATTGGCCGCGTAGGCCAGGCGCTTCTCGAACACGGGCAGATTGTATTGGGCGCGGGTGTTCTGAATGTGCGCGAGGAGCTCGCCTCGCTTCCGCACGAGGTGGAGCCGCCGGCGAAGCAGGTCGCGGGTCGATCGCATCGTGGCGGGGTAGACGTACGCTTGCGGCAGCAGGCCGCCTCGCAGCAGGACGGCAATCTTGTGGGAATCGATCTTGTCGTTCTTGGCCTTGCCGCCGTGGATGGCCTTCATCGCCAGGGCGTGCCCCAGCACGAACGCGATGCCGTCGTCCGCACAGACATCGGCCAGCCAGTACCACGTGAACATGCACTCGACCGCGACGACCAGGCCCTGGCGATAGGGCGCGACGACGTCGCGGAACGCCTCCGGCGTCGATGGCATGTTCCGGTGCACCAAGACCTTGCCGGCCGCATCGAGGATGCACACGTACATGGTCTTCACGTGGAGATCGATCCCGCAATAGTGCTCGTGTGTCTGGTTGTAGAATCGCATTTGGTCCTCCTTCTGCGCGCTCTGCGCATTCACCCTGCTACGAGCCTACCGTCACGGTGGAGCAGGAGGAGGGCTGTATGAGAATCATCGGCTTGCAGCCGACGGCTGATCTTCCCTCGATAAAGTAGACACTTCGACCTAACTGCAGGAGGTGTCCCATGGGACGACCCGGTCCGCGGAAGGTGCAGTGTTACAGCCTGGACTTCAAACGCACGGCGGTGGGGTTGAGTCGTCAACCCGGCATGCAGGTCCAGGTCGTCGCGGCCGCGCTTGAGATTCACCCCTTCATGCTCTCGCGATGGCGCAAGGAGTTCCGCGAGGGACGTTTGAAGCCGTCGCGTCGCGCACCGCGACCGCGGCCGCCGAAGGTCGCGGTGGTCCGCGAACTCCGCCGCCTACAGGCCTTGGAAGTCGCGCACCGCGTGCTGCAGGAGGAGCACGCCCTGTTAAAAAAAGCCATCAGGTTCTGTTCCGCTCGAAGGGCGACGTCTTCGCGTTCATCGAAGCGCAACAGAGGACCTGGTCGGTGACGCGATTGTGTCGGCGGTATGGCGTCACGCGCGCCGGTTTTTATGCGTGGCGCCGCCGCCCGGTGTCGGCACGCCTCAGGCAGGACGAGCAGTTGCTGATGGTCATGCGCCCGCTCTTTGAGGCGAGCCACGGCACCTACGGGAGTCCGCGGCTGCATCAAGCGCTCCGACAGGCCGGGTACGCGGTCAGTCGGCGCCGCGTCGAACGTCTGATGCGGACGGCCGGCTGGCGGGCACGTATGGTGCGCGTGTACCGACCGAAGGCCGGCACGCATCGGTGGTTTGGGCAGCATACCAATCACGTGCAGCGCATCCGCGCGGATCGGCTCAATCAAATCTGGGTCGGCGACCTGACGTATCTGTCAGTGTCTGGGCGCTGGTGGTATCTCGCGGTGATCCTCGACCAATGCTCGCGCCGGGTGCTGGCGTGGCGCGTGGGATCGGTGCGCGACTCGCGCCTGACCAGCGCGGTGCTGTCGGCGGCCTTGCGGCGCCGACGCCCAGCGCCGGGCCTGATCTTTCACACCGATCGAGGGAGCGAATTCCTCGGGGCACGCGTGCGCCAACAACTCCATCAGGTCCACGCCCGCCAGAGCATGACGCGTGGGGGCGCGCCCGGCGAGAACGCCCACATGGAATCGTTCTTTCATTCCATGAAGGCGGACGGCATCCACGGGCGCACGTTTCACACCGTGCGTGACCTCCGCCAGCACCTGCGGCAGTACCTGCGCTACTACAATCACCAGCGCCTGCATTCGGCGCTGGGCTATCGTTCTCCAATTGACTATGAGCAGCACGCAGCGTAGAACATCTACCTGTCTACGAAACCGAGGGAAGATCCAAGCGGCGCGTGTCAGAATGAGCGCCGCTGCGGCTGATGCCAGTCGTTAGCCACACGAGGGCAAGATGCCAGACGCACCACCAGAAGTCGATGCGCAACAGAACCTGTCGGCCGCGCCGACGAAGTATGTGTTCTTCGTCTACATCGTGGAATCGCCGTCGGCTCCGGACTTGTACCACGGCCGCTCCGAGGGCGCCCTTGTGGCAAGCGCGCTCGCATTAGATCAGATACCCTGCGTCAGTCGGACCGCCATCAATCGGCAGGCTTTCGAGGCCGCTCTCCAGATCGGCTTGCCCGAAGCCATGAAACAGTTCGCCGGCCGGTACCCAATCCTCCATTTGAGTGCGCACGGCGCGAGTGATGGGATCCAGCTGTCGAGCGGCGATATCATCGGCTGGGCGGAACTTCGAGAATTGCTCGTACCCATCAACGAGAGTCTTGGGGGCGCACTCCTCTTGTGCATGTCAGCTTGCAAGGGCTACAGCGCATGCCGAATGGCAATGCAGCACCAAGACGACGCGAAGCACCCGTATTTCGCAATGGTCGGGAACTTCGGTCAGCCAACCTGGTCTGACACAGCGGTGTCGTATCTAGCGTTCTACCATCTATTGGCGAAAGGGCGCAGCATCCCGGAAGGCGTTGGTGCCATGAACGCGACCTCCGGCGACCAATCTTGGACAGCGGAATCTGCCGAAGAGACTCGCCAGAGCTTTATCGAGTTTCTAAAGACGAAGAGCGAGCCTCAAGAGGCACAGCGAGAACTTGAGGCCGTCGCTGACCTCGCGGAATTGTCGCCGGATGCCAAGGCTCTTGAAAGTGGGGTCGGTGGCTAACCTCGGCTTGCAGCCGACGGCGGATGGTGCAAGCATTCAATTCCGCCGCGGCTGAAGCCGGGCGTCAGCCAGACGAGGGGCGAATCATGGTGGTCGTGCGAAATACATTTCCAGAAGGGTGCGAGAAGTGCTTGCATTGTGGTGGTACAAGTAAATGCAGGTGCGCGACCTGCGGTAAGGAAATGAGCGAGTTCGAAGTGATGAAGAGTCCACCAGGAGTCTTCCGATTTGAAGGGGTCTGCACTGTCTGTAAGGGCCTCGGCTACGTGCCCTTGCCTCGGCGTTGAATAGCCGGTTCGCAGGGCTGCAGAGCGACACGTAAGCGAAGACCCATCGAATATGGACTCAGCCGAACTGAAACCGAGGCTTTGGCATCTGGCATCCATTCAGCCTCGCGCCTGAGCTGTCCGCTCAATTGGAGACAGTGACCGAGGAGGTTGTCGTCCTGGACAACGACGTCCGGAGCAAACGCCCCGTCTCTGAGGTAGTGGACCTGATTCGGAGAGCGCAACTATGGCTTTGGTTTCGAAACCAGCAGGATATGGGGCACGGCTGAGGTCAGGCGATCTGCTGCCATGGATGTTCCGTAATTCGCCGGCATACTCGGTTTCCCGACCCTTATGGATGGCGGGTCGATCACTGCACCGAACCTGGCGATCTGGACAGCCGAAGAGGGTTGGGTGGTGGAGAACGAAGGCGTCGCGCCCGACATTGAAGTGGAGCAGACGCCTGCCGATGTCATGGCCGGTCGTGATCCTCAGCTCGAAAAAGCGATTGAGGTCGTCCTGCAGGCGCTTAAGGCGAAGCCCGCAGTCGATCCGAAACGGCCGCCCTATCCGGTGAAAGGGAAGACGTTGAGGGGAACGGTCAGATAGGACTCGGCGCACTTGACGTGGCCACATGGACGACGATAATGTGGCCACATGTCAAATATTGGCGTTCGTGAACTGAAGGCGCAGTTGAGTCGGCAGCTCAAGCGTGTGCAGCGAGGCAGCCGTCTCACCATCACCGACCGCGGCAGGGCCATCGCCGTGTTGTCGCCTGTGGAGGCGCAGTCGGGTGCTGAATGGGCGTGGCGCATGGTGGCCGCTGGCAAGGCCAGTTGGAGTGGTGGCAAGCCGCGCGGTCTCACGCCGTTGGCCAACGCCAGAGGTAAGGCCACCTCCGAGATGGTGATCGAGGACCGGCGGTGACGTTGTACCTCGATACCTCGGTCATCGTGAAGCTCTACATTCGTGAAGATGACTCAGACGACGTGGTGGATGCCGTTGCAGAGGCGACCGTTGTGGCCACCTCGTGGCTCGCGTATCCGGAAGGCTGCGCGGCGTTTGAACGGCGGCGGCGCGACAGGAGCGTCAGCCCTGCCGCGCTGAAGGCGGCCAGGCAGGCTTTTGAGGCCGATTGGACGTCGTGGATCGCGGTGGGCATCGACACCGATCTCGTCCGCCACTCTGCGCGCCTTGCCGAGAAGTACGGCCTGCGCGCGGCCGATGCCGTGCACCTCGCCTCCTTCGAGCGCATTCTCGCCTCGGCTGAGGATGACGATGTGCGGTTCATGTGTGCCGACGATCGCTTGAGCAAGGCCGCACGCAGCCTCGGCTGAGCCTTGCCGAAGCCCGGCCATCGTCATTGAGCATAAACTGACCAAATGGCCAGTTCGGATCCTGCCAGGGCCCTTGTGGGGTGGCCGCGTGCCGGCCGGGCGCTTGCGGTCGCGCTCGTGCTGACCCTCGCCGCCGGCGCCGTCGATCTCCCTGGTCAATCGAAGCCGCCATCCACTCAGCCCGCCAAACGTTTCCGGACCCACACCGACACCTATCCAGCGCCCAGGTTCGAGTCGGTGGACGCGTGGAAGAGGCGCGCCTCGTACATTCGCGAACATGTGCTGGCGTCGGCCGGACTTTTGCCGATGCCCGAGCGAACCCCGCTGCGCGCGCACGAGTTCGGCAAGGTGCAACACGACGATTATTCCGTGTCGAAGGTGTACTTCGAGAGCTTGCCGGGGTTCCTGGTCACCGGCAATGTCTATCGCCCCGCCGGCAAGGGGCCGTTCCCAGCGGTCCTCTCTGCGCATGGGCACTTTGAGGGCGGACGACTGGAGAACACGCCGCTCGTCTCCGGGCCGGGCCGTGCGATCAGTCTTGCCAGGCAGGGCTTCGTGGTGCTGGCCTCCGACACGATCGGCTTCACTGACAGCCGGCAGCTGACACATGACTTCGGCGGCCGGCTCGAAGCACTGTGGGGCTTGAGTCTTGGGGGGCTGCAGCTCTGGAACTCGATACGGGCTCTGGATTTTCTTGAGAGCCTGCCCGAAGTGCGGCGCGGCGCTATCGGCGCGGCCGGGGCCTCCGGGGGCGCGACCCAGGCGTTCCTGCTGGCGGCGGTTGATGACCGCGTGGCCGCCGTAGCGCCTGTGAACATGATTTCCCTCAGCGAGCAGGGGGGATGCGTGTGTGAGAACCCGCCGGGGCTGCGCCTCGATACGACCAACGTCGAGATTGCCGCGACAATCGCGCCGCGCCCGCTCCTCCTGGTGTCTGCGATTGGAGACTGGACATCCAACACCCTTGAAAGGGAGTACCCGGCCATCCGCACGCTGTACAACCTCTCGGGCGGCCAGAACCTCGTGCAGGCGGTGCGGTTTTACGCCGAGCACAACTTCAATCGCGACGCCCGCGAAACGGTGTACGCGTGGATGGCGCATTGGCTTCAGGGCGCCCCCGCCGGTGTGGTGCGACTCGAGCGGCCATTCACCGTCGAGCCCCCGGGCGACCTTCTGGTGTTCCACGAACGTCCGCTGCCCGATGGCCTCCTGACCCCCTCAGAGCTGACCGCCGCGTGGATCGATGCCGCGCGCCGCCAGCTTGCTGTGACCTCTGCCGACGTTCGCGTTCGAGCGCTTCGGCACGCACTGGGCTACGGGTATGAAACAGCGGTCACGGCGCCGCCTCGGCCGAAAGCCGGCGACAAGACCGTATTGCTGGCCGGCGTGAGTAGTGCGCTGACCGCCGCGGTGCGACGAGCCGGCTACACGGTCCGGTCCATCGCGTTTTCGCCGTTCGACGCCAAAGCCGCCGCAGAGACGCCGCACTTCGACACGTACAACCGGACGCAGGCCGCCGCTCGAGTCGCCGATATGGTTGCCGCCATACGTGCGAATCCAGGCGCGCCTCTGATTGCGTCAGGTCACGCCGCGCTTGCCGGCCTGCTCGCTGTCGCCGTCGCGCCGGTGCCGCTGGCGGTGCTCGACGTTGACCGGTTCGATACGTCGAGTGATGCCGCGCTCCTTGAGCACCTCTACGTCCCCGGACTGCAGCGCGCGGGCGGGCTACAGACTGCAGCCACGGCGGCCGCCGGCCGCGTGCTCGTCCACGACGCAGGCACGGCCTTTCGGCTGAACGGAATAGACGTGCAGCCGGCCCCACTCACCCCCGCCGCCATCGTCAATCTCCTCCGCGCCAGACGGCCTTGAGGTAGCCATCCTCGTAGCGCGGCCTGGGTCTCAAGGCCGCGGACACCCGCGCTAGTGCGTGAGGCCGTAGATGATGGCGTTGACGCCCAGCTTGAACGCTTCGTTTGACTGCTCGATCGGCCGCAGCCCGCGGCCAGACCACTCCCAGAACTGCGAGATGTCGGTGTTGTAGTTCACGAACATCTGCATCCGCTTGCTCGGGTCATTGCCTTCAAACAGCCCGCGGAAGATCGGCCGGCCCGCGTTGTAGGCCTGCGGAAAGATGTCGAGCGATTCGATCGCAAAGAACTGGCTGAAGATCGGATGCGAGATATCGAGGTCGATGAACTTTCCCTGCGGCATCACGCGCTGCATGTTGTCGGCAAACTGATCCCACCCGCGGCCACCGCGCCACTCGGCCGTCTTGAAGTCGTCCACGATGACGAAGCCGCCTTTGTCGAGGAACGCGCGCAGATTACGTCCTTCGACGTCGGTCATCTGCCACCAACTCACTTCAATGAGATAGAGCACCGGGTAGTTGAAGATCTCGGGATCTTCGAGCGAAAGAGTATTGGTGCTTTGATGACCGGTGACCGTCGTGAACGACTCGAGAATCTTCATCAGATTCTGTTCCGACGTGGGGTAGCCGTGTGACCACGCCGGCTGGCCGCGGTACCAATAGCCGCCGGGCAACGTCTCGTATGTGAGCCGGACGAACGCGAAGCGGCCGTCGTAGGGAATGTTGGTGGCGGTAGGCACTCGGCCCAGCGCCGAGTCGAGCGCGCCGAAACGGCCCCTCTGGGCGATCACCACCCCAGCCCCTGCCAGGCCGGCCAGCAGGAGGGCGATGCCGACGCCGACGCGCACCTTCATGAAAGAAAGCATAGTGTATCGGAAGGATGTTCCGCGGACTGGCCCTCGCACTCATCTTCCTGCTGACCCCGCACACCGGCGTGGTCCAGGTGGCCAGTGTCCTCCGCATCACGGTCATCGTCGTCGACAGCACTGGGCGCGCGACGCCGGTGCCGCGCCATGCGCTGCTCATCAGCGAAAACCCCGCGAGCGCTCCGCCGCGGCGGATCCTGACGTCGCTTGAAGGCGCCGCCGAGATTCGACTTGCGCCGGGTAACTACACGGTGGAGTCGGACCGCCCCGTGGCGCTTGATGGCAAGGCCTACCAGTGGACGATGGTCGTGGACGTGGTGGGCGGCCGCGACGCGGTGCTCGAGTTGACGGGTGAGAACGCCGATGTGGGGCCCATCACGGATGCGGCAAATTCGACGGCGGCCGCACCAGATGCAGATCCATCCTCGCTGCTCGCCACGTGGAAGGACAGCGTCGTGGCCATCTGGACCGCCACAGCCCACGGGTCGGGACTCCTCATCGATGCACAAGGACTCGTACTCGCCGACCAGAACGTGATCGGCACGGCGGCGTCAGTGGAAGTGCAATTGTCGGCGAGCGTGAAGGTGGCCGGCGTCGTTGTCGCATCAGATGCCGTGCGTGGGATTGCGATCGTCAGAATCAACCCGTCAGTGGCGGCGTCGGCGAAGACCCAACCGCTCGCGTGTGAGACGACGGCCGGGCCTGTCGTGGTGGTGGGTGACGACATCACCGCGATCGAGGCGCCGCTTGACCGGTTGCGGGGAAGCAGGAGCGGATCGATCGACGTCATCCTCCCGAATGTCATCGACTCCAGCCTTCGCGCGAGTGTCGGCGGCAGCGGCGCACCAGTGTTTGGGCCCGCGGGCCAGTTCATCGGACTCACCACACTGGTTCCCGAGCGCGACGGCGAACGGTCCGACCGCACCCGGATTGTACGGGTGGGCCGATTGTGTGAGGTCGTCGGGTCGGCGGCAGAGAAAATCACAGCCACCCCGCCGCCTTCGGCCGCGCAATTACCCGTGGAGTCGCTCCGGCCGTTCCCGCCCGTTCCAGCCGGTGCTGCTCCGCAGAGCGGCGCAGGCCGGCCGACTCCGTATCAACTGGCGACGTCGGACTTCGATGTTGAGTTCATCACGCCGGTGCAGGTCAGGGCTTCCCAGGCCGCCCAGGCTACCGGGGTTCGACAATTCGGCTTTGGCAACTGGTCCAGGTACGTTGAGGAAGTGCCGCCGGTGTTGCTGATTCGTGTCACGCCAAGGTTCGTCGAGAGTTTCTGGGCGAGAGTCGCGCGTGGCGCGGTGATGACCCAGGGCGTCTCACTGCCGCCGCTCAAACGCCCCAAATCCAATTTTGAACGGATGCGCGCGATGTGTGGTGACGCCGAGGTGGTGCCTGTGCACCCTTTCACACTCGAGCATCGACTGACCGACAAGGACACCATCGTTGAAGGCCTCTATGCGTTTGATCCCGAGGCACTGACACCTACGTGCAAGACCGTCACGCTCCAGGTGTTCTCGGAAAAAGAGCCTCGGAATGCGGACACGCTCGTCGTGGACGCCAAGGTGATTCAACAAATCTGGCAGGACTTCGCGCCTCACCGGGTTACTCCGGGCCTGGCCGCAGGACCGGCCGGATCGTCATCACGTCCCGCTCAAACAGCGACGGCTGCTCGGGGTCGCTGAAGACCGCTGCGTGGTCGTCTGCCCCGAACGCACGCTCAAGCCGTGAGGCAAAGTTGTCGGTGAGGACGCGGACGTAGTGCGCGGCGTCGTAGTCGTGCGTGTCGATCCACACAGACGTCGCATACGCGTCCTCATCACGTTCCGGCACAAGCGCGCCGGTGCCTCGTGACGTCCTGTACACCCGTACGCGTTCGCCGACTCCCCACGTCGTGCGCCCGGACGCGAGGACCGCTTCATAAGACAGTTCACGCCGGGTTGCGCGGACGGCCTCGTACTCTTCAGGCGATTTCGTGAGACGCACTCGAGACGACACGTCATACGTCGCCATCGTCCGTCTGCGGAGGGCAAAGACGCTGTGGAGGTAGGCCTGTCTGACGCCCGGCACATCTTCGGTCAGCAGGCACCGAATCGCGCGGCGCAGAAACGCCTCGCCAAACGGTTCCGCGCGGCTTGAACGAAAGGCCACACCACGCAGGGTGAGACGGTCGTCGTACGAGAGCAGGGCGTAGTTCTTCGGCTCGTGCGACAGCATCGCGGCATAGCGGCCTTCGAACTCCAGGTGCACAAGCGGTGGCAGCAGTGCCGCCACTTCGGACACCACCCGGCGTTCGTCGCTTTCTGTCCAGGTGTCGCCGACTGAAAAATACACACCGTCTGTGTCAGCCTCAAGCAACTGGACTCCGCGAGCAGCCAGCTCACGGCAAATCAGCGCAAGCGTTTCCCGGCCCCGTCTGGTGACTTCGTTTGCCGCGTTGACGTCGGCAAATCGCGTCAGGCCCCCACCAGCCGCGAGATAGCCGTAGGCCGAGTTGACCACCAACTTGATGGCCGCCGACATCGCTTCGTGGGAATGGCGCTCCGCCGAACCCGGCGGCGCGGCCTTTCCTGCCGCCTTCGCAGCCAGGCGGCGCTCGACCAGGCGATCGACGATGGTGAGGAGGACGCCGAGGCGGTCGCGTGATGGCCCGATCCGGAAGGCACGCATGAGGGACGGGTACAGGCTGGCGACGTCGGCTTTGACCACGCGCTGGGCCACGCCGCTGGCAAAGAGGTGCAGGGCCGCGCCGGTGTGCTCGGTGCCATCACCGGGGCGATGGGCCGGCAGGGCCGCGTTGGCGCGCACGTACGCACGCACAATGAGAGGGTCGATGATGCCGGTGGCGGCCCCTGCGTCGGCGAGTCTCTCGTATCGTCGTGGCGCCATCTTCGCGAGCGCGAATGCGGCGCCTCCGAGGATGCGCGCGATGGCGGCGGCCTCCTCGACGTCTGCGGCCGCGTAGCGACGGACGCGGGCGGGATCGGTCCGAAAGACGTTGAAGATCTGATCGCCTCGGATCAACTCGCGATCGGGCCCCGCCACACCCAGGTGCCTTGCCACGGCCTTGAGGCCGTGCCCGGGCAACTCACGCACCGCGAAGTCATAAGCGCGAACAGCATCGAGCGTGTCGATCAGCTCACGGCCCGGTGCCACGAACCGCACGCGCCGCGCACTGCCTTCGTCATCACGCACGCCGCGACGAGCCGCCCGGCGACGAAGGGAGGCACCCGGCACTCTGCCCAGTTGCAGCTGGAGGCCGAGCGTTCGAGCGCGCCGTTCCAGGAACGGCAGATCGAATCCGTGCAGGTTGTGATTCTCGATGACGTCCGGATCGGCTTCCGCAAGCACAGCCGCCAGTCTGCGGAGCAACTCCCTTTCTGCCCGGTCGTCGTCGCCGTCGGCTTCCAGCATGTGCACGCGGCCTTCGGGGTCACGCACGGCGATCATGAACACCCGGCTTCGCCTCGGGTCAAGACCGGTGGTTTCAATGTCGAACTGAAGGCGCCGCAGGTCGTCGAAGGCGAGACCACCGAAATACGTTCGGCCACTTGCGACCAGTGCTGCTCCTCGGGCGAGAGATTCAGGATGGGCGTCTTGTCCAGGTCTCCGATGTGAGACACCGCGCGACCGAACCTGGCGGAGGCCGCAGCCAGAAGGGCATGGGTCAACGTACGGCCGTCATCGGCGCTGACGTGGAAGCGAAGCGCGCCCGGACCTTCGAGCTCGTGCCAGCTGACATTGGCTTCAAGCAGGTGATCGATGCTGTCCACCAGCACCCAGGGCCGATACCGGACCTGCTCACTATGCAGACTTCCACGTTCGCGCCGCCACACCCAGGCGCGACCGCTGCCGTCGGCCCAAACCGAGACGATGCCCGGAGTCTGGTCCCAGCCCCAGAGCCACTCGTCGTTTATTGCTGATGACTTTGCAGCCACGTCAGAAGCTTCTTCAACGGCCAGCAATTGATGACGCGCGCGGGTGGCACACCAGCGAGCCGTGCGTGCGCCAGCGCGATGTCCGAGAAGACGAGTTCTTCCGTGGCATGCGCATCACTGTCTATCGCGAACACGCAGCCGGCGTCGAGCGCCTGGCACACGAGCGCGTAGCCGAGATCCTGCCGGGACGGATCGCCGTCGAGTTCAATGGCCACGTTCCGGCGGGCGGCCTCCTTGAACACGCGACTCCAGCGGACGTTGAGGCCCGCGCGTTTGCCGAACTTGCGCCCGCTCGGGTGGGCCAGCACGTGCACGCCTGGCGTATTGACCGTCGCGAGCACGCGGTCGGTCTGGTCGCCCGGCTCATCCAGCCGTGAATGCGGCGCGGCTAGCACGATGTCGCAACGCTGCATCTCATCGGCGCTCACATCGAGCCGTCCGTCAGCCAGAATGTTGGCTTCGATTCCTTTGAGCACGCGCATCTTGCCGTCGAGCGAGTCGTTGAGGGCGTCGATCTCGCGGTGCTGTGCCTTCATAGACTCGGCCGACAGGCCTCGCGCAATGGTCAGGCCGCGCGCGTGGTCTGTGACGGCGAAATGGGTGTAGCCGCGTTCGGAACAGCCAAACGCCATTTCAGCGATGGTCTGTGCGCCGTCGCTCCACTGTGAGTGCATCTGGAAATCGGCCCGGTAGTGTTTCCGTCCGATCACTCCAGGCGCCGCCTGAACCAGCACCTGACGGGCGACCGCCATGCTCATGAATCCTTCGCGAAGCGTGTGTCGTCGCGCGATGTCCGTGCTTCGCCCACTCGCCGCCAGGGCCTTCGTGACCGTCGCCGATCCACCTGAAGCCAGTGCTTCATTGACGACGCGCAGTGCGGACTTTCCCATGTGGGGAAACGCCGCGATGTCGGCTGCAGACATGTCTGGGAGCGGCGACGGCATCAAGGCGGCGCTGCGTGCGGAGCGCTCATACGCACGCCTGGCGTACACCGACGACTGGATCGCGGCCATGTCGTCCAGCAGGCCGCCGACCAGCATGTTGAAATCAGTCACCACGTTCCGTTGGCACCAAGCGCAGCCTAACACGGCCCCAGGGCTACAGGCGGCGTGGCCCCGCGCCGAAATGATTGACGTGCGTTTTCCCCGATCAGGCGCCGTGGCGCTCACACTGGCCGCTCTGGGGCTGTATTTCCTGCGCGTCGATGACATCGCCGGCCTCATTGGCGACGATGCGTGGTACATGGTGTTGGCCAAGGCCATTTCGGAAGGGGCAGGCCCGCGGCTCATCAGTTCGGCGGGCACCGAGTTTCTTTCGAACGTATACCCCCCGGGTTTCCCGGCGATTCTCTCGCTGGTCTTCCTCATCAGCCCGCAGTTTCCCGATAACGTCGTGCTGCTCAAAGGAATCTCAATCGCCGCGATGATCGGCGCCGGGGCACTCACGTGCCCGCTACGTCGTGCAGCACCGTTCGTTGCCGCCCTCGCTGGCGATGGCCATCACGGTGGCAACCGTCGCCACACCGGCACTCGTGTTTCTGGCCACGTCGACAATGATGTCGGAGGCGGTGTTCCTGTTCATTCAACTGCTGGCCGTCCTGCTCATCGAGCGTACGGCGCGGTTGGCCGAGGCTCGATCATCGCGAGGGATGGCCGTGTTGGCCGGTGTGCTCGCGGCTGCGGCGTTTCTGACGCGCACGGCTGGCGTGACGGTGGCGGCGGCCGGAGTGCTCTACCTCGCGCGAGAGCGGCGGTGGCGGTCTGTCGCCATCTTCGGTGCGACGGCGGCGATCTGCGTGATGCCCTGGCTGCTGTACGCGCGTGCGCATGCGCCGACGCGAGCCGAACTCGTCGACCACGGCGGGTTGATGGCGGTGGCCTACGCAGACCAGTTCTGGACCACCGAAGCCGGCACCGTCACTGCCCGGCCGGCCGGCGTCGAAATGCTGCCGGGCCGCGTCGTGGACAATGTCACGAACATTGCCATCCGTGACGTGGGCGGCATATTTGTTCCGCTGTTGTTCCGCACATCCGGCGAGAGCGGGCTCGAGGTCATTGGACTTGGGCCGCCGCAGGACGTGGGCGCGCCCAGTATGGGTTCGGCGCTCGGCACCAAAGTCGTTTCCCTGGCGCTCAGCATGCTTGTTGTCCTGGGCTTCGTCGCCGCGTGCCGCCGGCGTGTGACAGTGGCCGAACCGCTGGTAGTGCTGGCGCTCGGCATGATCGTGTTGTGGCCGTTCTGGACGTTCCGATTCGTGCTGCCGCTGGTGCCGTTCCTGTTTGTGTACCTGGTGCTCGGTGCTGAAACTGTTGCGGGCTGGCTGGGCCGGCTTCGTCAGGGCGGAGTCGCGCCGTACGCGGTTGCACGAATCCTCCTGATGGTCATCATCGGGCTGCACGCCCTGGACCACGCGCAGTACATCGCACAGGCCTACGGTAACCCGCGCGGCGGCTCATGGAAGTCGCAGGCCGACGACATTAACCAGGTTCTGGATTGGGTCCGACAACATCCCGAGCCTGTAGGGGCGGTTGCGGCGGACAATCCGGCGTTGGTGTATCTGCACACCGGCCGCCGCACCGTGGCCATCAACAGCTTCGATGACAAGTGGAGCCGATGGCAGCGCATGGGCGTCCGTTACGTGGTCTCGCTCGTTGATGGCGAGCCGCTGCTCGATGCCCGCGCCGAGCTCCGCTTCAAGCTCCAGGACAAGAATGTCTGGGTCTACGAGCTTCTGCCCGGGCCCCCGCCGCTCAATCAGTAGCCTCGACCACCCACATCCCTGACCGCGTGGTTTTGAACAGCACGCGATAGGGCAGCGACGGGTCGGGCAGTTCCTGTCCACGCAGAGACACGACGTAGCGGACGCCAAGTGCGCGCCAGTCCTGCCATCGTCCGCGGGCGTCATCAATCGCGAGGCTCTTCCGCCCGGTGCGCAGGTAGATCAGCGCCGGGTTCGTGGAGGCGACGTGCCCTGGCGTCGTCAATTCGCGCTGCATCCAGGCGATCACTTCATCCGCCTCGCGGGCATCTTCAAGCCATGGTGCCTGCTGGCGCTGTAGCCAGTACATCCCGTGATCGATGACGTGCAGGCTCAGGATACATGCCAGGGCGATGCGAAGAACCCTTGGCCAGACCGGCGTCAACGTCTGCACACCCGCCACGAGGTAGCCGTAGAGAAACGGCGTCAACGGCAGTACGAGGCGGTACGCCCAGTGCGGAAAGAACACAATCGGCAGCAGCGCCAGCGGAACGAAGTAGTCGGCCACGTCAGCGCCGCGCCGCCATCGGGCCACGAAGCCGATCAATGCCAGCGCGCTCAAGAGGCCCGACACCACCATGGTGCCGGCCGTATTGCCCATGCTGCCGGTGGAAATCGTGCTGCGTTCACCGCCAACCGACAGCGTCTCTTCACCACTCTCCATCGAGGATCGGTACAGCTCGGGGAGCACGATCGCGCCGACGTCGCGGCCGAAGATGTCCACGATGGCATCCTTGACCCGGCCGGGCAGCTCACTCGCGGTGATTTGTCCCGACTGGATGTCGCCGGCGCGCCGCATCCAGAACTGCTCCTGATACGTGAACACATGCGCACCCCCGTGCGCGAGGCGCTGTTCGACTGGTGTCGCATACGCACGCGCATACATCGCCCAGGGGAGCAGCAGCACGATCGCCGTGGCGGCAAACAGCGCGGCCGCGCGGCGTTCGCGCCGCACCAGATACCAGATCACAGCGGCCACCAGCAGCGGCAGGCCAGCCGATCGAATCAGGACGCTGGCCGCGGCTGCTACGCCACCCAGTACGGGCCGCCGCCTCCCCACGAGCACCACGGTCGCGATCTGCGCCAGCGTGAACAACGGCTCCGACATCACCGTGGACGTCGCCAGCCAGACAAAGGCCGGCGTGAGGATGACCACGAGCGCAAGGGTGGCGGCGAGTGGCGCAGTCAGCCCGCGATCGCGGTAGTACGTCGCGGCCAGCAGGCCGACGCCGAGCATCGCGAGCACCGAGACCATCTTCAGGACGATGACGTTGCCGGGGAACGCCGGCGTGAGTGAGGCGACGAGCGCCAGAGTGAGGGCGAATCCAGGTGGACTGGATGGCAGCACCGCAGCCATCTCCGCCGACGGCGCGTTGATCAGGTGGTAACCCTGTCCAGAGGCAATCGCGTTTGCAAACAGCACGTACCACGCGTCGTCCACGTACATGCCGGCGACGCCGTTCAGGCGCAGCACGTAGACAAGGAGCGCCAGGGCACCGGTGGCGATCGCGAGCGTGCGCACGGACGTCATGAGCGCCAAATCATACGTCCGCGCAGCCCTGCCCGTATAATCCACACGGCATGACGCACTCGCGGATCCACCGCCTCCTGCACACGCCGGTGCCGGTTCCCCAGATTCGCCGTTGGAGCGCGCACGTCATCTTTGCCGCGATCGCGTGGCCCTGTCTCACCACCCTTGGCACGGCGTTCGCGCTCGCGATGATGCCGTACTACGCCCTCTCGCTGGGGCAGGCGCTGCTGGCCGGCGCCGCAGGGACGCTGCTCCGTCTGCCCGACATGATTCTGGTGGGAGCGATCTTCTTCGGCCTCTCGGGATTCATCTTCAGCCGCCTCGGGGCCGAGCCGCGCGCCGGACGGGGCGGCGCCGCCCGGCTTCTGCTCGAGCCTCTCGTGACGTTCGTCATCGGGTGCGTTGGCATCGCGGTGTGGTACCCGGCCGTGCTCAGCCAGCCACTGTTTGAACTGTTTGCCACCCTTCCGGTCGCAGGCCTGCTGCTCCTGCTTGCTGCCCTGGGACTTGTCGGCGTGGTCGTCACCGGCCGGTCCGGCATGCGTATGAAACTCGCGGCCGCGCTGTTCGCGGTGGGGCTCTTGAGCCCCGGGCCCCAGTGGCTGCGCGCGCGAATCGAACCGTTCTTTGGGGCCGCGCCATCGGTGGTCCTGCTCGGCGTCGATTCCATCTCGCACAGCGACGACATCGCGCCACTGGCCGATTGGGTGAAGGCCGGAGGCGGCACGTGGTACGAACGTGCGGTCACGCCAGGTCTGTTCACCAACGCGGTCTGGACGAGCATCCTGACGATGCGGCCGGTTCGGGAGCACGGCGTGTTCCATGGGTTCCAGCGCGTGCAACGTGCAGATGCGACGCTGCTGCACACCGCGCGGAGCCGGGGCTATCGCACCATCGCCCACTTCACGGACCAGCTCACAGCCGCTGTGGGGTCAAGCGCAGGCTTCGATGAGGACCACAGCGGTCCGGTGGGCTGGCGGCAGGTGCTGCTGCCGATGGTGGCGAACAGTTCGGTGCTGGTGCCAGTCCTGGGGCCGGCGTTGCCCCGGCCGTGGCCGGGCGCGTCCCCATCGAACGAGGCCGGTACGTTTACCTACGACGTGCGGCGCGAGGTCCGGCAAATCCTGAGAGCCGGCGCGAAAGGCGAGCGCACGTTTGTGGCGGCGCATCTGACGTACACCCATCTGCCTGCGTACCCAGGCTCCCTTGAGATGTCGATGACCGAGATTAAAGCGGTGCTGAGGGCGCCGGCGTGGACGGTGCGCGACCGCACGATCGACTGGCAGGATGTGGACGGACCCGACGATCCACTGCCGTTGAACCAATGGAAGATTCGTCGCCTGCAGACGGTGATTCAGCGCGAGGTGTCTGACGCGCAATTCCTGCAGCAGGGAGGCCAACTCGTGCTGTTCTCCGACCACGGCAGTCGCCGGTCGGTGACCCTCGACAATTTCAAGGACCACCGGTATCACCATGTTGTGTTGGCGACCTTTGGGTTGGCGCCTCGGTGTCCAGCCGAGCCCATCTCGCTCATCGACATCGGCGGGCTGATGGGTTTTTCCGACAGCCGGGCCGAGCCGACACTGGAGTTCACGTTTGCCGGGCCCGAGCAATGGCCCGAGCTCTTTCGAACCGCTCGTCTCCGCTGGTCGGGTGACGTCGATCTGGACGAAACGCTGCTTGCACAAGTCTTTGTCGGCCTGCGCCGGCACACGCCCTGGCCGGTGGCCGCAGCGACCGGTGCTGTCACCGATCCTGCGTGCCGCTGAGCGGGCGCAAAACGGCCATCCTGTGTGTGTGCTCTTCGGTACAGGCTTTCCTGCATCCGCGGGAATAGCGTGAGGGCATGACCTGGAAAGACAAGCTCGAGATTGGTTTAAAAGAAGATGCGCCGTTCCGGCGCGACAACCTGCCCGACTTTCAGAAAGATCCTGATGGTCCCGACACACGCCCCGACGATCCGACGCGATCGCCGGTGGAACCTGGTGCGCGGGAGGCCGCCCAAGCCGCCCAGGATACACACGAACTCGGGCCACTGGAGCCCGTCGCCGAGACCACCTGCGAGGACGGACACAGGGCCAAGCCCAAAGCCGCCCAATAGGTTTCATCAAAAAGCTGTGCAATTGCGAACAGCCATTGGTGGTTGAAGCGGATAGCCTGCGCACAGTGCCCGACACCAGACGAAAACGGCCAACCAAGGCGCGGTCACCCAAGACGCCCAAGAAATTACTGAAGTCTCCCACCGGCATCCAGGGTCTGGACGAAATTACAGGTGGCGGCCTGCCCACGGGCCGTCCCACGCTGGTCAGCGGCGGCGCCGGCTCCGGCAAGACCTTGTTCGGACTCGAATTCCTGGTGCGCGGCGCCACGCAGTTCGATGAGCCCGGCGTGTTCATCTCGTTTGAGGAAACGCTGCCCGATCTGGCGGTGAACGTGGCGTCGCTTGGTTTCGACCTGGACCAGCTCGTGAAAGAAAAGAAGCTGTTCCTGGACCACGTGCACATTGCGCGCAACGAGATCGCGGAAACCGGCGAGTACGACCTTGATGGCCTGTTCATTCGCATCGCCGACGCCGTCCGGCAAGTGGGGGCGAAACGCATCGTCCTCGACACGCTCGAGGCCCTGTTCAGCGCGTTACCGAACCCCGGCATCCTGCGCGCCGAGATTCGCCGTCTGTTTGGCTGGCTCAAGGACGAGGGGCTGACGACGGTCCTGACGGCTGAGCGCGATCGACCGGACCAGTTGACCAGACACGGCATCGAAGAGTTCGTGTCGGACTGCGTGATCGTGCTGGACCATCGCATCCGCGACGAGGTCTCAACCCGCCGCCTGCGCATCGTCAAGTACCGTGGGTCAACGCACGGCACGAATGAGTATCCCTTCCTGATCGATCAGCACGGTCTGTCCGTGTTGCCCATCTCGTCACTCGGCCTGGATCATCACGCGCCGCTCGAACGCATTTCCACTGGTATCGAGCGGCTCGACGGCATGATGGGCGGCAAGGGCTTCTTCAGGGGAAGCAGCATCCTCATGTCGGGCACGTCCGGTACCGGCAAGACCAGTGTGGCCGCGCACTTCGTTGATGCGGCGTGCCGTCGCGGCGAGCGGTGCCTGTATTTTGCCTTTGAGGAATCGCCCCGACAAATCGTCCGGAACCTGCGCTCGATCGGCATCGATCTGGAGCCGTGGATGAAAAATGGGCTGCTGCAATTTCATGCGGCTCGTCCCACGTACGGGGGCATTGAAGAAGTGCTGCTCGTGACCCACAAAGAGATTGCCAGCTTTCAGCCAAGCGTCGTGGTGGTGGATCCCATTACGAACCTGCTGACGGTCAGCACCATGAACGAAGTGCGATCGATGCTGACGAGGCTGATCGATGTGTTGAAGACGCAGCAAATCACCGCACTGTTTGCCAGCCTGACGGCTGCCGGCGGCGATCTGGAAACGAACGAGGCCGATGTGTCGTCGCTCATGGACACCTGGCTGCTGCTCAAGACGGTGGAGGTCGGCGGCGAACGCAACCGCGCGATGTATGTGCTGAAGTCGCGGGGCATGAATCACTCCAATCAGATTCGCGAATTCGTGATCACGAACGACGGAGTCCGCCTGCTCGACGTCTACCTTGGTCCCGAGGGTGTGCTGACCGGTTCTGCTCGGATGTCACAGGAGGCGCGCGAGAAGGCCGAGAGCACGTTCCGCAGCCAGCAGACCCTGGGCCGCGGCCGCGAACTGGAGCGTAAGCGCCAGATCTTCGAGGCGCGCATGACTATGCTCAAGGCCGAATTCGAAGTGGAAGAAGAGGTCATCCAGCAAAGCATCTCCGAGTCGAAGCTGCTCGACGCAGAAGTCCTCGAGGGCCGCGGCCAGATGGAACAAAGCCGGGAAGCGGATGCCTCGGCGTACACGAAGGTCAAGCGCGCGCCAGCGTCGCAGCGACGATAAGTGATGGCAAAAAAGACCGCGGCCTCCAAGTCTCCTGCGCCGACCATCTTCAAGCTGCGGCTATTCGTGGCCGGTGAGACCCCCAAGTCGACCCGCGCCATTGCCAACCTGAAAGTCCTGTGCGAGCAGCACTTGAAGAGCCGCTACCGGATTGAAGTCATCGACCTCCTGGAACATCCGCATCTGGCGCGCGGGAACCAGATCGTCGCCATCCCGACTCTCGAAATCAAACTTCCGAAAGAAGTGCGGAAGATCATTGGCGACCTGTCCGACACCGACCGGGTGCTGGTGGGTCTTGCACTGCAACAGGTTGTTTAAACGTCCATGCACGCACAGTCCCTTTCCGCGCAGGCCCTGTACATCCTGCACCTTTACGTGAATCCGGCCGCGGCGACGTCGCAGTTGGCCGTGAAGAACCTGAAGCGGGTGTGCGAAGAACACCTGAAGGGCCGCTACGACCTGAAGGTCATCAATATCCACACAAATGCCGGCCTGGCACGCACGCACCAGATCGTCGCTGTGCCCACTCTCATCAAGCGGTGTCCCGCGCCAGTGAATCGGCTGGTCGGCGACATGTCCAATGTGGACGGCGTGTTGCGTGGATTGGACGTTCAACTGTGAGAACCCCAAGTGCCGAGCGCTGAAAAGGGGCCAACGCCGCTGCCCCGACCGCCCGAGCCGGCCGTGATTGCGCGCGGCGCCCTGCCCCGGTTGGCCGTGCCGCAGGTGGCCGCGGCGATCGCCGACGCTCCGCTGGTGCAATGGGCACGCCTGCTGGCGGGGATCGCCGAAGGCAAGAGCCTCGTGGAATACCGGGCGAGCCGCACCATCTTCATGCAGGGGCAGCCGGCCGATTGCCTGCTGTTTGTGGTGCAGGGCAAGGTTCGGCTGGCCGTGGGATCGAAAGAAGGCAAGGAAGCGATCGTCGCCACACTGGGCCCGGGCGAGTTCTTTGGTGAAGGGTGCCTGGTGGGGCAGTCGGTGCGTATGTCCACGGCGACCACCGTGGGCGGTTGCACGCTCATACGGGTGGAGAGACAGGCGATGTCGGCGCAGCTGCGTGATGGCCAGCTCGCGGGAGTCTTCATCAACCAGTTGCTCGCGCGTCTGGTCCGTTACGAAGCGGATCTTGCCGACCAGATGGTCAACTCGAGTGAGAAGCGGCTGGCTCGGATGCTGCTGCTCTTGTCGCATTTCGGCCCGAAGAGCGTGACCGAATCCGTGGCGCCCGGCGTGAGCCAGGAGCACCTCGCGCAAATGGTAGGCACCACACGATCGCGCATCAACTTCTTCATGAACAAGTTCAGGAAGCTCGGGTACGTGACGTACACAAGCAAGGCCGGGCTGACGGTGCATCGCAGCCTCCGTACATTCACGATGCGCGACTAGTTCGTGTTGCGCGTAACGTGCAGGCCTCGGCCTTGAAGAGCAGGCCGAGCTACGCGGGCATTTATCGATCCGGCACGTAGCCGGGCTGCTTCTCCCAGTACGTAGCTCGGGCTGGTTCTCAAGCCCGAGATGACCTCAGCCGCCAAACGTGAGCGTCATCGCCGTGTAACCGTCGGTGTTGGCCCCGGTGGGTGGGAACGTGATCGTGATCGCCCGATCGGTGTCGGCGCCCGGCGCGCGGAGACGGAACACATAACTTCGTCCGGCGATGCCTTCCATCGACACGGCGTAACGCCCGCCCTCGACAAGCCGTTCGCTCAGGATGCGGGGCGCCGAGGACCGTTGCCCGATGAGCGGACGCGTGACGGGCGGCACGATGCTCCAGCCGCCGGAGTACGACACGGCCAACTCGGCCTGGCCGGTGACCATGGCCTTGATGGTTCCGTGGACATCGCCCTCGGTCGTCTGCGTCACGGTGCCGGGCCCCTCAATCCGGGCGCCCAGTGGCAGCGCGGGCGAGAACACCACTTCGAGCGGCGTCGCGTCGCCGGTGCGCCGCACTGATGCGGTGATGCGACCGGCCGTGCGTCGAATCGCGAACGACAATTCGCCGGCGCCAACCGGCACATGGTCCACCTCGATGGCGTCCCAGTCGGGAGGCAAGTGCGGAGCGATGGTGACGCGCCTGGCCGGAGCGTCCACGTCGATGCCCAGCAAGCCGCGGATGAGGGGTGTGAGCACCATCGACGTCGCGAAGAATTGCTGCGGCACGGCGGTGTCGAGTGGTTTGTACAACCGGCCGGAGAAGAGTTCAGGATTGCGCCCGAGCGACTGGTCGAAGGCCGTGCGCGCGATGCTCTGCAGGGCGAACCAACCCGCGGGTGCGTTGTGGTACCTGTATTCGGCGAGCGCGACGAATCCGGTGACAAACGGCCAGACCGCGCCGTTGTTGTAGTGCAGCGGATCGAAGAGCGCGTTGTCGGCGCCAAGCGGCCGGGCGCCCCAGTCCGTCATGATCGTGGATGACGCCAACCGGGCAGCCATATCCGCACCGCGCGCCGCGTCGAGGACGTCGAACGACATGGCGGTGGCCGGCCAGGCGGTGAGCGCAGGGTTGACTGAGCCGTCCTGCAACAGGGCGAAGGCGTACTGTTTCAGTGCCGGGTTCCACAGCTTTGACTCCATGGTCGCGAGCGCCCGCCGGCGAATGGCGAGCGCCTGATCGGACAGCGCCGGTTCACCCATGGCCACCGCCATGCGTGCAAAGCGATCGAGTGACGCCACCCACACGCCGCTGAGGTAGACGTCAGAGAGGATGCCGATCTGCAGGTCGCCCACCTCGAGGGCCCCGGCGCCGGCTGACGGATTCTCCATGAGGCCGTCGCCATCTACGTCGGTCGTGCGCGACCATTCAAAGGCGCGCTTGAGGTTGGGCCACAGGCTGCGCACGAGATCGTTGTCACCGGTCTGGCGCCAGTACTCACCGGCCGCCAGGATCCAATAGGGAGTCGTGTCGCCGTGATAGAAGGGATACGGATAGCTGAACCAGTCCACGCGCCCGGCGCCCTGGGAAATCTCGTGCGTGATCTTGCCGTCGGCGCGTTGATACTTCGCGAAAAACTGCAACACGCCCTCGCGCACCAGGGGCGATTGCCCGACGGCATTCATGGCGAAGGAGTTGATGGACGCATCACCGCCAAAGAACCATCCGAAACCCGGCCGGTCGCTCGCGCCGCCAGACAATCCGTAGCCGGCCACCAGCCCGCAGCCCAGGTCGGGATTGCAGACCATCGACTCGTCCAGGTTCACCTTGGCGTATTCAACGGCGCGGTTGAGCAACGCGTCGGGCGAACGCAGAGAGAACATTCGCTCGCGCAGGCCATCCGCATGCGCGACGCGCTTCTTCCATTCCTGCTCAGCTGCGCCTGGCGCAATCAGCCGGCGGTACAACGCCAGCGCGGCATCGCGCGGCATCTGCCCGCCGGCGATGACGATCGGAATGTAGGCTGCGCGCAGGTTGACGTTGCGCCCTGACGGTTCGCCCAACCGGGGTGCGGTATAACGCTCGGTCGCGCCACCCACGCCAAGCACGAGTTGCGGTCGCTCAGCCGCGAGCATGTGGGCCGGCACGTCGGACGCCTGCGTCACCGCTGGTGAGCCGAGGAACGCGTTGATCTGGCTCTTGCCTTCGGAGAAGAGGAAGGCGCGCGCGTTCTGCTCCCACACCAGGTACTGACCGCCAAGCCCGGCCGGCCACGCGTAATGAATGTCCGGCGTGAACTTCGCGACGATGTCGAGCGGGCGAATGGCGTCCACCTCGAGGAGCATCACCACCGCCGGTTCATCAAGTGGGACGAAGATGTGCTGCCGCACGGTGAACTGCTCGTGCGTGTATTCGATGGTGATGCCTTCGGGGCGCGTGAGCACCGACGTGGCGACCGAACGGCCGGGAATCGCAGCGGTGTATTTCGGGATGCGGAACGTGAGTTCGAAGTCGTGCAGCCACTTGATCGGCCACGACCAGAGCTCCAGCAGCCCGTCCTCAGTGCCCATCGCGATGGCGCGTCGCCCGACGGCCGACATGAACATGCCCGGGCGTGACGGCCCGCCCAACGCCAGGGGCGAGTCTCCCAGCGGGAAAAATGGAATCGTCGTCGCGCCGCTGTCAAAGACCTTGTCCGTGACCGCAGCAGGCGCGCCAGGCGCGCGCGGCGGCGGATCCTGCGCGGCGGCGGGCTGCCACAGCAGGGCGGCGCAGGCCAGGGCCGTGATCAACCCGGTGGTGCGAAACGTGGAGGGAGAGACGCCAAGTCCGATCATGCCGCGATAGTAACCGCGTTGCCGCCTCATCTACACTTGATGCGCCGTGGCCACAGAGACCGACCTCGATGCCCTTCGTGCGCGCATTCGCGAACTCGATCGCGGGCTGATTGACCTCGCGGCGGAACGTGTGGCGGTGGCCCGGCAGGTCGGCGAGGCCAAGCGCCGGGCCGACCAGCCGATTGTGGACTACGCCCAGGAGCGCGTGGTGCTCGAGCGCACACGGGTCGCCGCGCAGGAGGCGGGCCTCGATGCCCGTGTGGCCGAGGCCATTCTCGTCACGTTGATTCGCGCCGCCGTGAGCGCCCAGGATCAAGACAGCTGGCGCCATGCTTCGGTTGGGCTCGGCAAGACGGCGGTCGTGGTGGGCGGCGAAGGCCGCATGGGCCGCTGGTTTACGCGCTTCCTGGCCGATCAGGGATATATCGTTGGCGCGCTCGATATCAGCGCGGGTGGCGACGAGCGCGCATGGGCCGAGTCCGTCCTGCCGACCGCCGATCTGGTGGTGTGCTCCACGCCGCCGGCGGCCACCGCAACCTTGTACGAGAGTTGGATGGTTGCACCTCCAGCCGGTGTCATCGTGGACATCGCCAGCATCAAGACGCCGCTCATCGCGCCCATTCGCCGGCTGCAGGCGGCCGGCGCGTCGGTCGCATCAATTCACCCGATGTTCGGGCCGTCCGTGGTGCTCCTGCGTGAGTGCGACGTGGTGATCTGCGATACCGGAGACGCCGTGGCGACGGCGACGGTCGCCGAACTCTTCACCTCAACCACCGCGCGGCTGATCAGCCTGCCTCTTGAGGAACACGATCGCCAGATGGCCGATGCGTTGACGTTGGCGCATGCCACCGTCATCGCGTTTGCCCTGGCGCTGCCGGAGGCCGGCGTCCCCGTACGCAGCACCACGCTTGGCGCCCTGCAGACCCTGTCGGCGAATCTCGTCCGCGAGAGTCCCGACGTGTACTACGAAATCCAGGCCCTCAATCCCAATTCCGCCGGTGCGCTCGACAGGCTCGCCGGTGCGCTCAACCGCGTGCGCGACGCCATCAGGTCGCGTGATGCGGGAGCGTTTACCGCGCTGATGCGCGAAGGCGAAGGGAAGACCGGTCCTTCCTGAGGGGCAGGGTAAACGCCGAGGCCTCTCTGGTAGTATGCCGGGACCATGACCGAGCGTGTTTCCCAGATTCCTGTCGCTGAACGTGTGTTGCCAGCCATGCTGGCGTTGTTTGTCGGGAGCGGCTGCGCCGCCCTGATTTACGAAGTCGTCTGGTTCCAGATGCTTCAGTTGTCGCTGGGCTCGTCGGCGGTCTCGCTGGGGGTGCTCCTGGGCACGTTCATGGGCGGCATGTGTCTGGGGAGTTGGCTGTTCCCGAAATATGTGGGCAACCAGAACCATCCGCTGCGGATGTACGCGTATCTCGAACTCGGGATTGGCGTGTGCGGCATCCTGGTGCTTCTGGTGGTGCCGCTGCTGGGCGGCGTCTACACGGCGATTGCCGGCACCGGCCAGTTCAGTGTGTTCATGCGCGGCCTCGTCGCTGCCGTGGTCTTGCTGCCACCCACACTGATGATGGGCGCCACCCTGCCGGCAATTTCCCGCTGGGTGGAAGCGACGCCACGCGGCGTCGGCTGGCTGGGCTTCTTCTACGGCGGCAACATCGCGGGCGCCGTCGTTGGCTGCCTTCTGGCCGGCTTTTATCTGTTGCGCGTGTTTGACATGGCCACGGCGACGTTTGTGGCCGTCGCGCTTAACGTGATTGTGGGCCTGCTGGCCCTGACCATCGCGAACCGGGCTCCGTACGATGCGCCGGACCCGAACCGCGCCCAGGTCGGTCCTGCGCCAGGCTCCCGCGTGGTGTACATCACCATTGCGTTGTCGGGTCTGACGGCGCTCGCTGCTCAGGTGATCTGGACGCGTGTCCTTTCCCTGCTCTTCGGCGCCACGGTTTATACCTTCTCCTTGATCCTGGCGGTGTTCCTCGTCGGGCTGGGCATCGGCAGCAGCCTGGGCGCGTCGATGGCACGCAGTATGAAGAACCCGCGCGCGGCCCTGGGCTGGACACAGATGTTGCTCTGCGTGGCGCTGGCCTATGCGGCCTACATGACCAACGCCTCCATGCCGTTCTGGCCCATCAATCCGCAGATTACGTCCGGCCAGCCGTTCATGAATTTCCAGCTCGACCTTATGCGGGCAACATTCGTCATTCTGCCTGGCGCGATTCTCTGGGGCATGAGCTTCCCGCTGGCGCTGGCGTCTGTGGCCAGCAGGAACCAGGATCCCGCGCGCCTGGTCGGCGGCGTCTATGCCGCCAACACCGTCGGGGCCATCGTCGGCGCCTTGTTCGCCAGCCTCCTCGCGGTGGCGTGGATCGGATCGCAGCAGACGCAGATGGCGCTCATCGGCATTTCGGCGATCGCCGGCCTCATGATGCTGGCATCATCTGCCGACGATGCCGGCAAGGGCCGCACACAGTTGGCCACCATGTTCATCTTGATCCTGGTGACCGGCGGCGCGGGCCTGCTGGCGCGCTCGGTTCCCCCGATGCCCTGGCTGCTCGTGGCCTACGGCCGCTACGCGGCCACCTGGGTGGGACAGAACGAGATCATCTACATGGGTGAAGGCATGACCGCGTCGGTGGCCGTGTCGCGCACACCCAACGGCGTGCTGAATTATCACAACGCCGGCAAGGTGCAGGCATCGAGCGAGCCCCAGGACATGCGGCTGCAGCGCCTGCTCGGCCACATGACCACGCTGATTCCGGAAAACCCGAAGTCGGTGCTGGTCATCGGATGCGGCGCTGGCGTCACGGCCGGGGCGGTCTCGATCGACCCCGTGCTCTCGGCGGTCACGATTGCCGAAATCGAACCGCTCGTGCCCGAAGTGGTCTCGAAGTACTTTTCGGAGCACAACTTCGCGGTGGTGCAGAACCCGAAGGTGCGTGTGCACCTCGACGACGCGCGCCACTTCCTGCTGACGACCAAGGAGAAGTTTGACGCCGTCACGTCTGACCCGCTTGACCCCTGGGTCAAGGGCGCGGCCACGCTCTACACGCGCGAGTTCTTTGACGTGGTGAAGGCGCATCTCAACCCCGGTGGTGTGGTGACGTTGTTCGTGCAGCTCTACGAGAGCAGCGATGCGGCCGTGAAGAGTGAAATCGCGACGTTCCTGGAGGCGTTCCCTCAGGGCGTGGTGTTCGCCAACACAATCAACGGACAGGGCTACGACCTGGTCCTGGTGGGGCAGCTTGACCCGAAGCCGATCGATGTCGATCGCGTGCAGGCGCGCCTCAGCGACCCGGCGAACGCGGCGATTGCGAAGTCGCTGTCCGAAATCGGAGTGTTTTCTGCAGTTGACCTGTTCGGCACCTACGGCGGCCGCAAGGATGACATGGGAGGCTGGCTTGCCGGCGCCCAGATCAACCGCGACCGGAACCTCCGACTCCAATACCTGGCAGGGCTTGGCCTGAACCTGTACGAGGCGGCGGCGATTTACAGGAACATGTCCTCAGAGAGCCGGTATCCGGAAGGCTTGTTTACCGGATCGCCCGAAACGATTGAAGCCCTTCGGGCTGCCATCGCGAGGGCGCACGGCCGGTAGCCAGCTCGCGTCTTCGTGGTACCATCCCGGGCGACACCCGTCATGCCTATCCGTCACCGACTGACCGTCGTGGGCTTGGGGCTCGGCCTGTGGATGGCTGTGCCCGCGGCCCAGGCGCCAGTGCCGGCGCCGGTGACGGCCACGCAGGTGGCGAAGGCGCTGCCCGAGAAACTGTCAGACGCGGAGTACTGGGCACTCAGCGAGAGCCTGTCGGAACCCGGCGGCACATTCCGATCAGACAATCTGGTCTCAAACGAGATCTACATGCAGTCGATCATTCCCGAGCTGCAGACCGTGACCCGGCCCGGCCGCGTCTATCTGGGTGTGGGCCCCGAGCAGAACTTCACGTACATCACGGCGCTGAAACCGCGCATGGTGTTTATCATCGACATCAGGCGCGGCAACCTGCACACACAGTTGATGTACAAGGCGCTCTTCGAGCTCTCGAAGGACCGCGCCGACTTTGTGTCGAAGTTGTTCTCCAAGAAGCGGCCTGAGGGCTTGACCGCCAGGGCCACCGCGCAGGAGTTGTTCGCCGCGTTTGCCGGCGTTGATTCCAGCGAGGCGCTGTATAAGGAGAACCTCGCGGCTATCGAGTCGCACTTGACGCGTGCGCATGAGTTTCCGCTCTCGAAGGACGACCTTGAGGGCATCGCGTATGTGTATAACAACTTCTATTGGTTCGGGCCGAGCCTGACCTATTCGTCCAGCAGCGGGGGCACCGGCGGCCGAGGCAACTTCGTCAATTACCAGGCGCTGATGGTGGCCGACGATGGCGCGGGTGTCTCGCGCAGTTTCCTGGCCAATGATGAGAACTTCATGTTCATGAAGGACCTCGAGACCAGGAACCTGCTCGTGCCGGTGGTGGGAAATTTTGGCGGGCCAAAAGCCATCCGTAGTGTCGGCAAGTATGTTCGTGACCGGGGCGGTCTGGTGTCGGCCTTCTACCTGTCGAACGTCGAGCAGTACCTGACGCAGCAAGGGCTGTGGTACACCTTCTGCGGAAACTTCGCCACGCTCCCGCTCGACGAGTCCAGCACGTTCATCTATTCCCAGAGCGGGGGCAGTGGAGGTGGCGGCGGCGGCAACCTGCTCTCCTGGTATCGCCCGATTCTCGCCGACGTCAAGGCCAACAAGTGCGACGCTGGTGGACCGTCCTCGCTCAGCCGCTAGCGCTCGTTGCGGTTGGCCTGCTGCTGCTCGGGGCAGCAGCGCGTGCGGGTGCGCCCGACCACACCGTTCCCGATCGACTCTCCGACCGCGAATTCTGGGGCCTCGTGTCCGGCATGTCCGAGACCGGCGGCTACTTCCAGTCTGACAACCTCGTCAGCAACGAGCTGACATTCCAGTGGGTCATTCCAGAACTCCAGCGCCGATGGGTGACGGGCCGTGCCTACCTTGGCGTAGGCCCCGATCAGAACTTCACCTACATCGCCTCGCTCCAACCCAGCATCGCGTTCATCGTGGACATCCGCCGTGACAATTTGCGCCTGCAGTTCATGTACAAGGCGCTCCTCGAATTGTCGCCCACGAGAGCGGAGTTTCTGTCGCGCCTGTTTTCCCGCGAACGACCGGCTGGATTGGCCGACGACGCGCCCATCGGGCAACTCATGGCGGCGTACACAAGCGTGCCGCAGTCGCCAGAACGATTTCAGGAAACGCTGAAGCTCATCCGGCACCATCTGGCCGTGCAGCACGGCTTTGCGTTGACGCCGGAGGACTTCGCCGGCATCGAGTACGTCCTGTCGGCGTTTCAATATGGTGGACCGTTACTGGCGTACGCGAACACCGGACGTATGACCCGCTACCCGACATATCAGGACCTCATGGAGGCCACCGACCAGGCGGGTGAATTCCACGGGTATCTGTCCAGTGAGATGCAGTACGGCCGGCTGCGTTCGCTTCAGCTCAGGAACCTGGTGGTGCCGGTGGTGGGTGACTTCGCGGGCACCAAGGCGCTGCGCCAGGTGGCCGACTACCTGAAGGCGCGTGCCGCGGTGGTCGGCGCCATCTACACTTCGAATGTGGAGCAGTATCTGTTTCAGTACGGCACGTGGCAAAGCTACTACGCCAACATCGCGACGATGCCGATTGACGAGAACAGTATGTTCGTGCGGTCGTGTTTTAACTCGTGCGCCACCACAGCGCGCTCACGATCGGCGCAATTGCTCGACCCCGTCGCGTTGCTCCTGCGCGACGTCGCCGCCGGGCGAATCCAGGCGTACTACGACGTTCTCTCGCGCAGGTGATGTCGGTGTTGCCCCTGCGTCGCGGCGTGTCAGCGGGCGTCCTGGCGCTGGCGCTTGGCCTGGTGTCTCTGGCCAGCGCGCCGGGACTGCGGGTGGACACGGGGCCGCTGCCCGAACGGCTGGGGAATGCCGAGTTCTGGGCCCTTGTGGAAGCGTTCTCGGAGCCGGGCGGTTACTTCCAGTCCGACAACCTCGTCTCGAACGAGCACACCTTCCAGTACGTCGTGCCGACGCTCGAGAAGGTGGCGCGTCCCGGCCGCGTCTATCTGGGCGTGGCGCCCGACCAGAACTTCACGTATCTGTTGGCGCTGAAGCCGCAGATCGCGTTCATCGTGGACATCCGGCGCGGCAACCTGCAGACGCAGTTGATGTACAAGGCGCTTGTCGAGTTGTCGCTCGACCGCGCCGACTTCGTCGGCCGCCTGTTTGCCCGGCCGCGTCCTGAGGGCCTCACGACGTTTTCGACGGTGGACGACATCTTCATGTCGTATGCCCGGACGGTGTCGCAGGGCGATCTCCGGACGACAGTATTGGCCGAGATGCTTGATCACCTGACGGTGACGCGCGGGTTCCGACTTGCGCCCGAGGACATCACCGGCATCGAGGACATCTACGACCAGTTCGTGAGGTTCGGGCCGTCGATCACATACTCGTCCAGTTCCTCAAACCTCTCGGGCCGGTCGGGCTTTGGGCGGTCCGGCCGTGGCCGCAGCAACTTTCCGACCTACGCAGACTTGATGCGGCAGCACGATGGCACGGGTGTCCAAAGGGGCTATCTCGCCACCGAAGAGCAGTTCCGGGCCCTGAAGCAGATGCAGGAGCGCAATCTCATCGTGCCTGTAGTTGGAGACTTCGCCGGGGAGAAGGCGTTGCGCGCGGTCGGGCGCTACGTCCGCGACCATGGAGCGACCATCGGCGCGTTTTACACATCGAACGTCGAACAGTATCTGTTCCGCAACGGTGTATGGCGCGGGTTCTACGCCAACCTGGCGGGTCTGCCCGTGGATGATGCGAGTGTCATCATCAGATCGGTCTCGCCGCGCGACGGATACCTCGGCGTGCCGCAGGGCCCCGACGGCCGCGCCAACGTCCTCGATCCGGTGGCCGCGCTCGTGCGCGACTTCCGCGCGGGCCGCATCACGTCGTACTTCGACGTCACCTCGCGCGTCCAATAGAACGCGTCCCTTCTTGTTGCGTGTGTTGTTGGGTTTCTTACCATGAAGATCCATGAAGATCCATGAAGGGCGCGGGGTTGGGTGCCCGGCTCCGCCGGGCAGCACGATCGGAGGGAAGTCCCACACGAACGCAGCTGTTTTGGTTGTCGGCTGCGTTCGTGTGGGACTTCCCTCCGATCGTGCATGCCGCCAAAGGCGGCCCCCAACCCCGCGCCTTCTGACAGCGCAAACGCCTGAGCTTCATGGAACTTCATGGCCCTTCATGGTGAAGGGCTCTTGGCCACGCTTTACGGCATCGGGTGTGCGCGCTGAATCAGGTGCAGGATGTTGCCGTCGGGATCTTCGAAGAAGACAATTCGGTTGCCGGGCGCCGGCGACGGCTCACTGAGGAACGTCACGTTCAGGTGATGCAGGCGCTCGCAGGCGGCGTCGAAGTCGTCCACGCCGATGGCCAGATGGCGAATGCCGGGGTCGGTGCGCTGGTTTGGTCCGCGCGGCCCGGTCGACGGAATGATTTCCATCAGCGCACCGCTCCGGTCGCGCAGGAACACGTTGCCATCAGAGATGTGGACGACCCTGAACTCCAAGGTGTCGCAGTACCAGGTGGCCAGGCCCTCTGGATCGGGCGCTGCGATCGCGGTGTGTTCGACCCCGTTGAACATCCGGTGGATTCTAGCCTACGATACACCCGCTCGACAGGCTGCTGAATTCGAGCACCAGAAAGATTGCACTGTGTCGAGTTCTCCAAGTCCAACGGCGTTGTCCGGTGAGGAAATTCTCGCCCGCATCCATGGGCTGCGGCACGTCAGCAATTCCGACCCCGGCAGCGACGCCGAGACACGTCGCAAACTGAACGAACACGGCATCGACGACAACGAGATCGCCAGGCAGTTGGCCACTCTGCGGTCCAACACGGCCGGTGGCGCCGGAGTGTTGATCAATTATTCACTGCTGCACAGCCTGCAACATCTGGACGTCGTTCTGACGCGATCGCCCCGACTGCCACATGCGGCCGAAGCCGCGGTGACGATCTTCCGATGCGCCGAAATCGTGCTCGGTTGCATGGCCGATCTCGCCGAGCGCATGGCCGCGAATCTTGAACGAGAGAATGTGGAGCGGTTCGTGGCCAATGCGCGCTGGCGCGCGGCGCTGCACGAGCTGCTGTACCGCCTGTCGGCGCTTGTCGTGGAGGTTGCTCCGGGCCCTGGCTCAGACAGCGACGGGTGGCTCGATATTCGTTTGTCTGGCACGTGGAAGCGGTATGAGGCGCAGACGGCCCGCCTGCAGCAGGGCCTGAAGACTCGATGGCCCGAACCGGCATCCGACATCTTTGGTGCGGGCCTGGACCGGCCGAGCCGCTTCGTGTTCTTCAACGAATTCGTCAACACCTCCGACGAGCGCATCTGGTTGTCGCGCCTGAGCCGCGTACGCCTTGCCGGAGTGTCAGCGCACGAAGGAGAAGACGCCGCGGGTTTCTACGAACGCATTATTGGCGCCGAAGACATTGCCGCCATGCTGGCCGCACTTGAGACCCACGAGGAAACCGACCTTCTGCCGTTCCGCGTGGTGCACCAGGTCTCGGAAGTCATCGCCAACACCGTGCACCAGCATCTGAGCGACGTCGTCGAGTCGGTGCTCGATGCCGGCATACCGTTGGCGGATGCCGCACGCGTGTTTGAGGTCGCGAATCGGCTGCTGGCTGGTGTTGATGACAGCATCAAGATGATGTTGCGCGCGCTGACGCCGGCCGCGTACAGCGCTGTGCGCCCCAATCTCGGCATGGTCCAGGGCACGTCGTCGGTGGTGTTGCGCAAGGTCCTGTTCAACACCGTCTACCCGATGTTGGTGCGCGCGTACCGGCTGCGGCTTTGCGCCGGGGCAGCCGAATCGGCCGGCGATGATGCGGTGGTGGAGGCCGAGGCGCGCGAGCGACTACTTGGCAGCGGTGAGGTTCAACGGCAGGAAGCGGCCATCCTTCGCAGCCTGGTCGTGCTCTACCAGCATGTGCGGACGTGGCGCGACAACCACCTGCAACTGCCCAAGACCCATCTGGGTATCAGTCCGCCTCAGGCGCCGCCCACGGTGTCGTTGTCGGGATCGGATGGCGCGGTGGGCATCGCGCACCAGTTGCGACGGGTTCATGGTGCCGACCCGATTACGCCGCTGTACCGAGCCGCCCTGGGCACCGAGCCGCCGCCGGTTCATCCGATGATGGCCGAAGGTGGTTTCGACCAGTACATGGCCACCCAGACGGCCACCGCGGTCTTCGACGTCTACGGCGTCGTGCAGAAGCGCTTCGACGAACGCAAACGCCGGCTCGCCGGAAAACCCGCCGGCCGGGGCTAGTCAGATGGCAGCGCCGTCTCCCGCCAGGGACCTCCTGGGCTACGTCGGCATCTTCGCGCGCTTTCCGCGCGTCCTGCGCCGCTTCATCCGAAACCCGCTGACGCTCCCCGAGGCCCGCCGCCTGGTCCGTGAACAGCTGGCCCAACGCGACCAAAGTTTCCTCCGGCTCATGGAGACGTGTGTCTTCGGACATCCGCAGAGCCCGTATCGGCCGCTGCTGGAGATGGCCGGGTGCGAACTGGGAGACGTGCGGGCGATGGTGGCTGGCAAAGGCGTGGATGACACACTCCGCGCCTTGCGCGCCGCGGGCGTATACGTCACGTTCGAAGAGTTCAAGGGGCGTAAGCCCATCGAGCGCGGAGGCAGAAGCTACGTCGTCGCGGCGTCGGATTTTGACAATCCGAACGCCCGCCGCGATCTGACGCTCACCACCGGCGGCTCCACGGGCCAGGCGAATCTTGTGTATCAGGATCTGGATCACGTCGGCGAACTGGCGGTCAGCGAAATGGTGGGGTTGGCCGAACACGGTGCGCTCGACGCCCCGACCGTCCACTGGTCTCACATCCTGCCCGGCAGTGGCGTCAGGTACCTGCTGGAGCGAGTGCGGCACGGGCAGTTGGAACACCGCTGGTTCAGTCCCGGCGGCTGGCGCGATACGAAGGCCTGGCGGAAGTACGCTGCGGCCACGAAATACATGGTCTGGTGCCTGAGGCGCGCGGGCGTGCGTATTGACGGTCCGGTGATTGTCCGCCCCGACGACGCCCTCGTGGTCGCTCAGGCCGTGCGGGATGCGATCGATCGTCACGGCCGCTGCCTGGTGCGCACTCCGGTCAGCCTGGCCGTCCGGATGTCGCTGGCGGCCCGCGCCGCCGGTTTCAGCCTCGAAGGTGCTGTGGTGCGAGTCATGTCGGAGCCGCTGACGCCTGCCAAGCGGCAGCGCATCGAAGAGTCGGGCGCGCGCGTGATGGCCGGCTACGGCAGCATCGAGACGGGCGTCATGGCGCACGGCTGCCTCAATCCCAAACATGCCGACGACGTCCATCTGCTGCAGGACGCGTTTGCCCTGATCGACCATCCGCATACGGTGCCGGGCACCGACACGGTCGTGCGTGCCTTCAACCTGACCGGACTCCGTGCGTCGGCGCCGAAGGTGATGCTCAACTACCAGATCGACGATCACGGCGTGGTGGAGCGCCGCCGTTGCGGCTGCGGCTTCGATGCACTCGGCTACGACGTGCATGTGCACTCGATCCGCAGCTACACGAAGCTGGTGGGGGAGGGCGTGACCCTGGTCGGCAACGACCTCCTGCGCATTCTCGAAGAGGTTCTGCCTGAGCGGTTTGGGGGGACCACGCTCGATTACCAGTTGCAGGAGCAAGAGGACGAGCACGGGCTCACGCGTCTTGTGCTGGCCATCAGTCCGCGCGTGCATTTGGCCGATGAGGCCGAGGTCGTGGAGTTTCTGCTCCAGCAACTCAGCGCGACGTCGCCCATGGCGGATGCGGCCGGCTCCGTGTGGCGGCGCGCCGGCACCCTGCGCGTCGTCCGGCGCGAGCCCGTCCTGACCGCGCGCACCAAGTTCCAGTCGTTTCACACGGTGCGCAAGCCGCAGTGACGCCTCAGTAGCGCCAGGCCGTGACATCGGCGCCCTTCGGCGCGTGTTTCACGATGTGATTCACCATACGTTGATGCAGGTCGGCTCCGCGCGGTCCCCAGCAGTGAGGCGCCATCGGCTGGAAGACCACCTCGCCGGTGAAGGGCGGGTCCTTGGCACGCTCGCGGAAGAAGTCATCGAGTTGCCGCACACCCATGTTCAGGTAGTACGAGTCCATGTCGCCGATGTAGACGTGTGTCTTGTGCGCCACCTTCGGCCCGAGCGTCGTCCAATTCGTCTCGAGAATGTGTCGCAGGTCGTACTTCTTCCACGACGCTGCCACGGTCTTGTTGATGACGCCGGTCTTTTTGTCCCACAGGCGTTGCGGGTAGCCGTCGGTGCCGACTGGCGAATATGTCGCTTCCCAGATATCCCACTGGCCTCCCGACCGCGATTTGTCGCCGACGATGAGTTCGTACCAGTTCTCGTCTTTCATCATGGAGACGATGTTGCCGTCTGGGCGGCGCTGGTTGGGTCGCTCGATGCGGGTCCAGTCGCGATCGAGCCAGTAGGCGTTGGCGTCCTCGTAGATGTTGACGATCTGGTGATAGCGGAAGTCCACGCCATCCGGGCACAGCGAGAATGTGCCGCCGTAGAAATCGGGATACAGCACCTGGAGGGCCAGGGCGATCCAGCCACCGGTGGAGCCGCCCGTGAGGACGCGGGCCCAGGGTTCGCGAATCACGCGAAAGCGGGTTTCGATGGCCGGCACCAGTTCGTTGAGAATCGCCGTGCCGAACGGGCCGTTGTTCTCAGAGTCAACGGCATACGAGTCGTCGTAGTACGGCGACGGGTGCTGCAGCGTGACGTAGATCACGCGCGGCGTGCCGTCGGCCAGCCAATACTTGCGGAAGGCCTCGTCGCGATCGAAACCCGCGGGCGCGGCCGTGGAAAAGTGCCCATGCTGAAAGACGATGGGGTACTTCACGTCGGGGTGCTTGTCGTAGTCGCGGGGCAGCAATACTGTGGCGCCCAGAAAAATCGGGTGCCCCCACCACTTGGTGAGGATGTCGCTCTGAATCTTGAAACGCTTGACGTATTCGGTGTCGGCCGGGGGCGTGATGGGCGGGATGACCTTGTCGGCCACGAGTCGAATCGGGCTGCCGGCGGCGGGATTGACGGTGACTTTGACCGGGTCGCCGAAGAGGTTGCCCGGCGAGGTCCGCCAGTCCTGGCCTTCCCACTGGTCCATGTGGAGCCAGACCGTGTGACCGTCGGCCCTCGGGAACCGCGTGTAGACGTTGACGAAGGGTTGGACCCAGTATTCGCCTGCGGGCAACTGCCCCAGGGTGGCGACCGGGTGGCCCTGGACGGCCGGATTGAACCGAACCTCGGAGCCCGGGGCAAGATCGGTCACGGCGACCGAGAAGAGAGGGGCCCCTACCGGACCCGCCTGCCGCACCGGGGTTTGCCGTTCATTGACCCGGCTGATGGCCACATAGACCATGCCGGTGACGGCCTCGGGCCTGGCGCCGGCGGCAAAAGACACCGTAAACATTGGCTGGACCGCCTGGTCGGCGGCCAGGTTGAGGGCGGGGGCCAGGGTGAGGGCGAGCAGCGCCGCCAGGGCAAAACGTCTGAGCATGGGCGGATCTTGGCAGGAAAGGGGACGGGTGTCGATCTGTGGAAACTCCCGAGCGAAAACGACCTCTGAGGAGAAAAACGACCTCTGAGGTAGTTTTTTTCAAAGTAAGCAACAAAAACTACCTCAGAGGTCGTTTTTTTCCTCCAGAGGTCGTTTTCCTGGGGGAGTTTTCCACAGACCGACACCCGTCCCCCTTTTTTTCGTAGGTACGTTGCTGTTGAAAGGTTGTTCTGCTAGACTCGACAGGTTCTTCGGGCTGTAGGACACCCTATCTATAGCCCGCATCAAGCCGAACGAACGAATCAGGCTTGGCTGTAACTGAGCGATTTGCCCGCCGCGTCATGCGCGGTCACTGCAATCGCCACGCTGACACCAGCAATAGGGGGAATGTCTCAAGTACCGAACCGCGAGGTGACTCGTCGTTCCCAGGCTTGAGGCGACATGCATCGCCGGATGCTGGCGACGCCATTGGCGTTGCCGTCTGGCGACTCGCGTGACCGACGTATTTGTGAGTGGGACGAGAAGGTTTCAGCTATGCCGACGATTAGCCAACTGGTTCGCAAGGGTCGAGACCGGGTGCTCTGGAAGACCAAGAGCCCCGCACTGCAGGGCAGCCCGCAAAAGCGCGGCGTGTGCGTGCGTGTGTTCACCCAGACTCCCAAGAAGCCGAATTCCGCGCTGCGCAAGGTCGCCCGCGTGCGCCTGACCAACGGCATTGAAGTGACCACCTACATCCCGGGCGTGGGCCACAACCTGCAGGAGCACTCGCTGGTGCTCATCCGTGGCGGCCGCGTCAAGGACCTGCCGGGTGTGCGGTATCACGTCGTGCGCGGCACGCTCGACACGGTGGGTGTCGCGGGCCGTATGCAGGGGCGTTCGAAGTACGGGGCCAAGCGCCCCAAGAAGGCATAAGGGGAAGCCATGCCGCGTAGAAGAGAGATTGCCAAACGTGAAGTGCCCGCGGACCCGATTTACGCGAGCCCGCTGGTCACCAAGTTCATCCGCACCATCATGGAAGATGGCAAGCGCAGCACGGCCGAACGCATCATGTATGGCGCGCTCGACATCGTGAAGGAAAAGACGGCCGACGATCCGCTCAAGGTCTTCAAGAAGGCCGTGGACAACGTCAAGCCGGCGCTGGAAGTGAAGTCGCGCCGCGTGGGCGGCTCCAACTACCAGGTGCCGATCGAGGTCAACCCCACCCGTCGTTTGTCCCTGTCGCTCCGCTGGCTGTCGGGCTTTGCCGCCGACCGCGGCGACGGCAAGACGATGCAGGAAAAGCTGGCCAACGAATTCATGGATGCGGCGAACCTGCGCGGTGGCGCGGTGAAGAAGCGCGAAGACGTGCACCGCATGGCCGAAGCCAACAAAGCGTTCGCGCACTACCGGTTCTAACGATCATGGCGAGACAAGTTCCCCTGTTGCGCTGCCGGAATATCGGCATCATGGCGCACATTGATGCCGGCAAGACCACGACGACCGAGCGCGTACTGTTTTATACGGGCATCACCTACAAGATCGGCGAAGTGCACGAAGGCACCGCCGTGATGGACTGGATGGAGCAGGAGCAGGAGCGCGGCATCACGATTACGTCGGCTGCCACCACCTGCACGTGGCGCGACATCCGCATCAACATCATTGATACCCCCGGCCACGTCGACTTCACGGCCGAAGTTGAGCGCTCACTGCGCGTGCTCGACGGCGCCGTGGCCGTGTTCGACTCGGTGGCCGGCGTCGAGCCACAGTCCGAAACGGTCTGGCGCCAGGCCGACAAGTACCGCGTGCCGCGCATCTGCTTTGTGAACAAGATGGACCGCATCGGCGCGGACTTCCTGCGCACGTATGAGCAGATCACCACGAAGCTGCAGGGCAATCCGGTGGCCATCCACCTGCCGATCGGCTCCGAAGACAAGTACCTGGGCGTGGTGGACCTCATCCAGATGAAGGCTCTCGTGTGGGAAGCCGACGCCGCGATGGGTTCGGAAGCCACGGTCAAAGAAATTCCGGAAGACATGATGGAACTCGCCAAGGAGTTCCGCGAGAAGCTGATCGAAAAAGTCAGCGAAGTGGACGACTCGATTCTCGAGAAGTACCTGCACGGCGAAGAGATTCCGGCCGAACAGATCAAGGCCGCCATTCGCAAGCGCACCATTTCGTCCGTGCACAAGGAAAAAGCGGCCTTCGTGCCGGTGATCTGCGGCTCGGCCTTCAAGAACAAAGGCGTGCAGCCGCTGCTCGACGCCGTTGTGGACTTCCTGCCCTCGCCGCTCGACATTCCGTTTGTCACCGGGATCGACCCGAACGGCGGCGAAGGCGCCACCACCGAGCGTCGTCCCGATGACGATGCGCCGATGTCGGGGTTGGCGTTCAAGATCATGACCGACCCGTTTGTCGGCCAGCTCACGTTCATCCGGCTCTACTCGGGGCAGTTGGTCTCGGGCCAGGCGGTCTACAACTCGACCAAGCAGAAGTCGGAGCGTATTGGACGCCTGCTCAAGATGCACGCGAACAAGCGTGAAGAAATCAAGGAAGTGCTCGCCGGCGACATCGCGGCGGCCGTGGGCCTGAAATCAGTCTCAACGGGCGACACGATTTGCGACGAGAAGCACCCCGTGATTCTTGAAGCGATGGACTTCCCGGAGCCGGTCATTTCGCTCGCCATCGAGCCGAAGACCAAGGCCGACCAGGAAAAGCTGGGCCTGGGCCTGTCGAAGCTGATGGCCGAAGACCCGACCTTCCGCGTGAAGACCGACCAGGACACCGGTCAGGTGGTCATCGCCGGCATGGGCGAACTGCACCTGGAAATCATCGTGGACCGCCTCAAGCGCGAGTTCAGCGTGGAAGCCACCGTCGGCAAGCCTCAGGTGGCCTACAAAGAGACCATCACGAAGGCCGCGCAGGGCGAAGGCCGCTACATCAAACAGACCGGTGGCCGCGGCCAGTACGGTCACGCGAAGATTCGCCTCATTCCCCGCAAGCCGGGTGAGGGGTACCTCTTCGAGAACAAGATTGTCGGCGGCACGATTCCGAAGGAATTCATCAAGCCGATCGACCAGGGCATCCAGGAAGCGCTCACCACGGGCGTGCTTGCCGGCTACCCGATCGACGACGTGCTGATTGAGCTCTATGACGGGTCGTACCACGACGTGGACTCAAACGAAATGGCGTTCAAGATCGCCGGGTCGATGGCGTTCAAGGACGCCGCCGCCAGGGCGCATCCGGCGCTGCTCGAGCCGGTGATGCGCGTGGAAGTGACGGTGCCCGAAGATCACATGGGCGATGTCATCGGCGACATTACGAGCCGGCGCGGCCACATCCAGTCGATGGACTCGCGCGGCGGGACGCAAATCATCAATTCGCGCGTGCCGTTGTCCGAGATGTTCGGATATTCGACCGACCTGCGGTCACGGACCCAGGGGCGCGGCGCCTACTCGATGCACTTTGATCGGTATGAGCAGGCGCCGGCGGCAATCAGCCAGGAAGTTATTGCGCGCGTGCAGGGAAAGTAGACCATGGCCACTACATTCAGCGACAAAATCCGCATCAGGTTGAAGGCGTACGACTACCGGGTGCTTGACCAGTCCACGACCGAAATCGTCGAGACGGCAAAGCGCACGGGCGCCCGCCTGGCCGGCCCCGTGCCGCTGCCCACTGAGAAGAACAAGTGGACGGTGCTGCGGTCGCCGCACGTGGACAAGAAGTCGCGCGAGCAGTTCGAGATTCGGACCCATCGGCGGCTGATTGACATCTTTGAACCGACACCGCAGACCGTGGACGCGCTGATGAAGCTCGACCTGCCGGCCGGCGTCGACGTCGAAATCAAGGCGTTCGGGAAGGAACACAAATAATGGTCACCGGAATTCTCGGTCGCAAGCTGGGCATGACCCAGATCTTCCTGCCGGACGGCACGGCGGTGCCGGCGACGGTCATCAAGGCCGGACCGTGTGTGGTGGTGCAGGCCAAGACAGCCGGCAAGGACGGTTACGAAGCCGTGCAGCTCGGTCTGGTGGATGCCACCCCCGCGCCCGCCAACAAGGCCACCGCGGGCCACTTCAAGAAGGCCGGCGTCCCTGCCACGCGCATTCGTCGCGAGGTTGCGGTGGCCAAGGGCGCTGAAGCGCCGAAGCCCGGCGATCAGGTGCTCGTGGACATGTTCAAGGCCGGCGAGCGCGTGGACGTGGTCGCGAACGGCCGCGGCAAGGGGTTCCAGGGCGTCATGAAACGGCACGGGTTTTCCGGCGGCGCCGCGACCCACGGTTCGATGTTCCACCGCGCCCCCGGCTCGATCGGCGCGTCCTCGTATCCGTCGAGGGTGGTCAAGGGCATGCGGATGGGTGGCCGCATGGGCGGCAAGCGCATCACGACGCTGAACCTCAAGGTGGTGAGCATTGACACCGAGCAGAACCTGCTGGTGTTGCGCGGCGCAGTGCCTGGCGCACCCGATGGCGTGGTGCTGGTGCGGCGCGCGGTCGCCAAGAAGAAGGATCCGCAGCCCCAGGTCGAGAAGGCCAAAAAGGGAAAGAAGTAGGCCATGACTCTAGATGTAGTCAATTCGCAGAATCAGAAGGTCGGCGCCGTCGACCTGAGCGATGCGGTATTCGGCGGCACCATCAAGAAGGATCTCGTCTGGGAATCCGTGGTGCGCGAGAACGCGTCGGAACGTCGCGGCACGCATGCGACGAAGAACCGCGCACTGGTCAGTGGCGGCGGCAAGAAGCCCTACAAGCAGAAGGGCACAGGGCGCGCGCAGGCTGGGTCGTCGCGGTCGCCGCTGTGGCGCAAGGGCGGCACGGTGTTTGGCCCCCAGCCCCGCAGCTATGCCTACCAGTTGCCGAAGAAGGTGGAGAAGGGTGCGCTTCGCGCCGCTCTGCAGTCGCGGCTCAAGGACGGCGTGGTGACGATCGTCGACGAAATCTCGGTCGGCGAGGTCAAGACGAAGGGCGCCGTGGAATTCCTCAAGCGGCTCGGCGCGACCGGCAAGACGCTGGTGGTGGACGTGCAGCTCAATGAAAACTTCGTGCTGTCGGCGCGCAACATCGCCGGCGTCCGGATGGTGCGGAGCGGGCGGTTGACCGCGCGTGACGTGATGAATACCGGGCGGATCGTGGCCACGCGCGCCGCGGTGGAACGCCTGCAGGAGGTGTTGGGATGAAAACGACACGCGTCATTCGTCGTCCGTTGATCACCGAGAAGACCACGGTTGCCAGGGAAACCGGCAACGTGATGGTGTTCGAAGTGGCCCGCGAGGCGACCAAGATTGATATTCGTAGGGCCGTCGAGACCCTGTTTGGCTCGAAGGTCGCCGCAGTGCGCACGCAGTTGCAGCACGGCAAGATCAAGCGCCAGGGACGTTTCTCGGGACAGCGACCGGACTGGAAGAAGGCATGGGTCCGGTTGAAGGCTGGCGAGAAAGTGCCTGAGTTCCTGGAAGGGGCCTAAAGGATCATGGGGATTCGTAACTACAAGCCCACCTCACCGGCGCGCCGGTTCTACAGCGTGCAGACGTTCGACGAGATCACCTCGACGACGCCGCACAAGCCGCTGCTCGAACCGCTGCACCGCTCAGGGGGCCGCAACAACAAGGGCGAGATCACGTCGTGGTGGCGCGGTGGCGGCCACAAGCGCAACTATCGCGTCATCGACTTCAAGCGCGACAAGTTCAATATCCCCGGCAAGATCACGACGGTCGAGTACGACCCGAACCGCAGCGCGCGTATTGCGCTCGTGACCTACGCCGATGGCGAAAAGCGCTACATCCTGCATCCGCTCGGGATGAAGGTGGGCGACCCGGTGATGTCGGGCGACGGCGTGGACATCCTGCCGGGCAACTGCCTCAAGCTGAAGCTGATTCCCCTGGGCACCATGGTGCACAACGTGGAACTCAAGCCCGGCAAGGGCGGCCAGATCGCGCGGTCGGCCGGCTCGGCCGTGCAGCTGGTGGCGAAGGACGGCGAGTACGCATCGGTGAAGATGCCCTCGAGCGAAATCCGTCACATCAACAGCGAGTGCCTGGCCACCATCGGGCAGGTGGGCAATCTCGACCACGAGAACATCTCGATCGGCAAGGCCGGTCGCAGCCGGTGGCTGGGCAAGCGGCCGCACGTGCGCGGCGTCGCCATGAACCCGGTGGACCACCCGCTCGGCGGCGGCGAAGGCAAGACCTCGGGTGGACGTCACCCGGTCACGCCGTGGGGTATTCCGACCAAGGGCTACAAGACGCGCCGTAACAAGCGCACGGATTCGTTCATCGTCGAACGGCGGAAGAAGTAGTTATGGGCAGATCACTCAAGAAGGGCCCGTTCATCGACCTGCACCTGCTCGAGAAGGTGGAAGCCATGAACCGGGCGAACGAGAAAAAGGTCATCAAGACCTGGTCGCGCCGGTCCACGGTGGTTCCCGAAATGATCGGGCATACCGTGGCGGTGCACAACGGACGGAAGTTCATCCCCGTGTACCTGACCGAGAACATGGTTGGCCACAAGTTGGGTGAGTTCGCGCCGAGCCGGGCCTTCAAGGGCCACACGACGCGAGCCGACAAGGCGGCAACCGCCGCGCCCGCCAAGGGAGGCGCCTAATGGTGCAGGCTCAGGCAACCGCGAAGTTCGTGCGGACCTCGGCGCAGAAAGCCGGGCTCGTGCTGGACCAGATTCGCGGATGTGACGCGAACAAGGCGCTGGCCACCCTGATGTTCTCGCGCAAGAAAGTGGCGAAGGACATCGAGAAGGTGCTGCGCTCGGCGATGGCGAACGCGCGGCAGGCCGAAGGGTTTGGCGGCGACGACGACCGGCTGTTTGTGTCGAGTTGCTACGCCGACCAGGGCCCGGGCATGAAGCGTGTGCGGCCTGCCCCGATGGGCCGGGCGTTCCGCGTGGTCAAGCGCACGACGCACCTGACGGTGGCGGTGGGCGAGCGGCCGGCGAAGGCGTTGGGCGTGGGCGGATCGGCAACGTCGAAGGCGCGTGCGGCGCGTGTTGCAGGGTCGGCTGGCGCGAAGAAGAAGACGGCCGGCGCGCAGGGCGCCGCTGCGGCGAAGGCGGAGTAACGCATATGGGTCAGAAAGTTCATCCCTACGGATTCCGGCTCGGGTTCAACAAGACCTGGCAGTCGCGCTGGTTCGCGGACCGCGACTACAGCAAGTTGCTCCACGAGGACTTGAAGCTGCGTGCCGAGCTCAAGACGCGGTTCGCGCACGCCGGTGTGGCGCGCATCGACATCGAACGTGCGGCCAACAAGCTGAAGATCGACATTCACACGTCGCGCCCCGGCATCATCATCGGCCGCAAGGGCACCGAAGTGGACAAGCTCCGCCAGGAGCTCACCAAGGTGACTGGCCGCGAAGTGTTCATCAACATCCTCGAGATCCAGAAGCCGGAACTCGATGCGCAGCTCATCGGTGAGTCGGTGGCGATGCAGCTCGAAAAGCGCGTGGCGTTCCGCCGTGCGATGCGCAAGGCCGTGGAATCGGCGCTGCGGTTTGGCGCCAAGGGCATCAAGGTGCGCGTGTCGGGCCGTCTCAACGGCGCCGAGATCGCGCGGTCGGAGTGGTATCTGCACGGGCAGCTGCCGCTGCAGACCTTGCGCGCGGATATCGATTACGGGTTTGCACAGGCGTTTACAACCTACGGCACGATTGGCGTGAAGGTGTGGTTGTACAAGGGCGAGCGGCTGACGCCGCGTGTCGGACGCGAAGAAGAGTACCGGCAGCCGCGTCGCGCGGCGCGGGCGTAACAGAACCCGTTCGGATTAAAGAAGAGAAAGGTTCGGAGACATCGTCATGTTGATGCCGAAGAAGGTCAAGTACAGGAAACAGCAGCGCGGCCGGATGCGCGGCAAAGCCTACCGTGGGTGCACGGTGGCGTTTGGCGACTTCGGGCTGATGGCGATGGAACCGTGCTGGATGACCGACCGACAGATTGAAGCGGCGCGAGTCGCGATGGCGCGCGGAATCAAGCGCGGCGGCAAGATCTGGATCCGGGTGTTCCCGGACAAGCCGATCACCAAGAAGCCGCAGGAAACGCGAATGGGCAAGGGTAAGGGCGCCCCCGAAGGTTGGGTGGTGGTCGTGAAACCAGGCCGCATTCTGTTTGAGATGGAAGGCGTGTCGGAAGTGGACGCGCGCGCCGCCATGCGTCTGGCGCAGGCGAAGCTGCCGATCAAGACCCGGTTTGCGACGCGCTTTGCCGAGGAGAAAGTGTCATGAAGGTAAGCGAGCAGCGCACCGAGCTTCGCGGCCTGTCGGCTGACGAGCTGCAGCAGCGCGCGAAGGATTTGGAAGACCTGACGTTCCGGATGCGAATCCAGAAGTCGATGGGCCAGACCGAGTCGGCCAACAAGATGCGGCCGCTCCGCAGGGAGATGGCGCGGATTCAGACGCTCCTGCGCGAGAAGGGTGTCAGGAGCTAACGATGGCGAACACAGAGATTACGGGCAGGGTTGTCAGCAACAAGATGACCAAGACGGTGGTGGTCACCACGCAGCGCCAGGTCCGCGATGAGCGGTACGGCAAGCAGATGAAGCGCACGACGCGGTTCATGGCGCATGACGAAAAAGAAGACGCCAAGATTGGCGATTTGGTGGCGATCGTGCCGACGCGTCCGTTGAGCCGGCTGAAGCGCTGGGTTGTGACGCGGATCGTGGAGCGGGCGCGGCGGTAGCCGTTTCGCGAGCAGGCAGCAGGCAATTCAGGAGATACGACCATGATTCAAATGCTTTCGGTCCTCGACGTCGCCGACAACTCAGGCGCGCGCAAGATCGCCGTCATCAATCCGATTGGCGGATCCACGGGGCGCTACGCGCGCATCGGGGACATCGTCACCGCGTCGGTGAAGGAAGCGACGCCGGATGCCACGGTCAAGAAGGGCCAGGTGGTGAAGGCCGTGATTGTGCGCACCCGCAAGGAACTGCGCCGGCGCGACGGCTCGTACATCCGGTTCGACCGGAATGCGGCGGTCATCGTGAACGACGAAGGTGAGCCGGTGGGGACCCGCGTGTTCGGGCCCGTGGCGCGCGAACTGCGCGAGCGCCGGTTCATGAAGATCATTTCATTGGCGCCGGAGGTGCTGTGATGGCAGCGGGACAGTCATCGCTGAAGAAGAACGACAACGTGCTGGTGATCGCCGGCCGTGATCGGGGCAAGCGTGGGCGCGTGCTGGTGGTGAACCGCGTGAAAAACGGGGTCATCGTCGAGGGCGTGAACATGATCAAGCGCCACACGAAGCCGAATCCCCAGAAGAACGTGAAGGGCGGCATCGTCGAGCGCGAGACGTCGATGTCGGCCGCCAAAGTGCAGCTCGTGTGCCCCCAGTGCGGGGCGGCCACGCGCATCGGGCATCAGTTGTTGGAAGACGGCCGCAAAGTGCGGACCTGTCGCAAGTGCAAGGGAGTGGTGGACAAATGAGCCGCCTGAAAGAACGTTACGTCAAGGACGTCGTGCCGGCGTTGAAGCAGGAGTTCGGTTACACGAACCTGATGGCCGTCCCCAAGGTCACGAAGGTCGTCGTGAACATGGGCCTGGGCGAAGGCACGCAGAACGGCAAGATCGTGGAGACCGGCGCCGAGGAACTGGGCAAGATCACCGGCCAGAAGGCGGCGATTACCCGCTCGAAGAAGTCCATCGCGCAGTTCAAGGTGCGCGAGAACATGCCCATCGGCGCGATGGTGACCCTGCGCGGCCAGCGGATGTACGAGTTCCTGGACCGTCTGATTGCGGTGGCGCTGCCGCGCGTGCGCGACTTCCGAGGCATTTCGCCGAAGGGGTTTGACGGCCGCGGCAACTACACACTGGGCCTGCGCGATCAGCTGATCTTCCCGGAAATCGACTACATGAAGGTCGACAAGAACCGCGGCATGAACATTTCGGTCGTCACGACGGCCAAGACCAACGAAGAAGCGCGACGGTTGCTCCAATTGCTGGGCATGCCGTTCCGCCAGAACTAGTTCCGGACGGAAAAAGGACGATATCGATGGCCACGACTGCAAAACGCGTCAAGGATGCCCAGGGGCTCAAGTTCGAAGTGCGGCGGCGTAATCGCTGCCGGCGATGCGGCCGTCCGCGCGCCTACATGCGCAAGTTTGCCTTGTGCCGCCTCTGCTTCCGCGAACACGCGCTGCGGGGCGAAGTGGCCGGCGTCATCAAGAGCAGCTGGTAGGGCTGCCTGGGTTTTTGGACAGACTGAAGGACGACTGACATGACCGATCCGATCGCAGACATGCTGACCAGGCTCCGGAATGCCGTCAACGCGCGCCACGCGCGTGTTGATGTGCCGACCTCGCGCCTGAAGGCCGAGATCGCGCGCATTCTCGAGCGCGAGGGCTACATCCAGGGATACAAGATGATTGAACCGGTCGCCGAGAGCGACGGTCCGGTCATCAGGATTTTTCTGAAGTACGGCCCGCGTGGCGAGCAGGTGATTGCGGGCATCAGCCGCGTCAGCCGGCCCGGCCGCCGGGTGTACTTCGGGCGCGACGACGTGCCGAGGGTCATGGGCGGCCTGGGCACCAGCATCCTCACGACGTCGCACGGCGTGATGACCGGCCGCGAAGCGGTGAAGGCCGGCGTCGGTGGCGAAGTGCTCTGCAATATTTGGTGAGAACGCATATGTCACGAATTGGCAAGAAACCTATTCCAGTCCCCAAGGGCGTCACGGTCAACGTGAGCGCCGGGGCCGTTGAGGTCAAGGGGCCGAAGGGCTCGTTGAAGCAGGCTCTGCCTCCGGGCATCAAGTTCGAGCTCAAGGGCGCCGAACTGGTGGCCACGCAGGAGCAGGAAGGCAAGGAGTGGGGCAAGTTTCACGGCCTCGCCCGCAGCCTGGTGGCCAACGCGGTGGCCGGTGTGACCGACGGCTTCAAGCGCGAACTCGACATCGTCGGCGTCGGCTACCGTGCGGAGTTGAAGGGGTCGCAGGTCATCTTCGCGCTGGGGTACTCGCATCCGGTGGTGTTTGATGTGCCCAAGGGCATTGACCTGGTGGTGGACAAGCAGACGCACATCACGGTGACGGGTGTGGACTGCCAGCTCGTCGGGCAGGTGGCGGCCAACATCCGCCGGCTGCGCAAGCCCGATCCGTATAAGCAGAAGGGCGTTCGCTACATGGGCGAAGTGCTGAAGAAGAAGGTCGGCAAGACGGGCGCGTAAGCGCACTGTCTGCTGAATAACGGAGCGAAGTGTTATGAAGATCAAGACAAAGAGCGACCGCCGCGAGCGAATCCGCGTACGCCAGCGCAAGCGCATTGCCGGCACTGCCGAGCGGCCGCGCCTGTCCGTGTTCCGGTCCGTGTCGCATATCTATGCGCAGGTGATCGACGACCAGTCGAGCGCGACGGTGGCGGCGGCGTCCACGGCCGAGCCGGGCCTCAAGGCCCAGTTCACGGGCGAGGTGCGCGGCGGCAACAAGGCCGGCGCCGAAGCCATCGGGAAAATTATCGCGGAGCGCCTGAAGGAAAAGGGCATCACGCGCGTGGTGTTTGATCGCGGCGGACGTCTGTATCACGGCCGCGTGCGTGCCGTGGCGGAAGCGGCGCGCGCAGCGGGACTCGAGTTTTAGGCCGGAGATCAGATTATGGAATTTCGCGACAAAATTGACGGGTCCCAGATCGAACTGAAGGACACCGTCGTGAACATCGGCCGCGTGACGAAGGTCGTCAAGGGCGGCAAGAACATGAGCTTCAGCGCCCTGGTCGTGGTGGGTGATGGCGCCGGTGTGGTGGGCTTCGGCATTGGCAAGGCGAAGGAAGTGCCGTCGGCCATCAAGAAGGCCATCGAGGCCGCCAAGAAGTCCCTGATTCGTGTGCCGATGACGGGCTCGTCCATTCCGCACCCGGTGCTCGGCAAGTTCGGCGCCGGCGCCGTGCTGCTCAAGCCCGCGCCGGATGGCACGGGCATCATTGCCGGTGGCGCCGTGCGCGCCGTGGTGGAATCGGCGGGTATCCATAACGTGTTGACCAAGTCGTTGGGCTCGGCCAACCACCACAACGTGGTGCGCGCGACGTTTGATGCGTTGTCGCGGCTGAAGGATCCGGCGCTATCGCCCGGCTCCGCGGCAAGGAACTTGAAGAACTGGTGGGAGCGTAAGTCATGGCACGCGCAAAGGCCGCCGCGGCGAAAGTCACCCACGTGAAGGTCACTCAGTTGAAGAGCCCGATCGGGTTCAACAAGTCGCAGGCCGTGGTGCTGCGATCGCTCGGGTTGCGGCGCATCCGTCATTCGGTGATGGTGCTCGACACGCCGTCGATCCGGGGCATGCTGCGTACCGTTCGGCATCTGGTTGAGGTTCAGGAGTAACGATGTCACTCAATAATCTGCGTCCTCCCAAGGGCGCGAAACACAGCAAACGGCGCGTCGGTCGCGGTCATGGTTCGGGCTACGGCAAGACGGCCGGGCGCGGCCACAAGGGCGCGCAGTCGCGGTCGGGCTTCAGCTTCAAGCGCGGATTTGAAGGCGGCCAGATGCCGCTGCACCGCCGGGTGCCCAAGCGTGGATTCACGAATCCCTTCCGCGTCGAATACGCCATCGTCAATCTCGACACGCTGGTGGAGGTGTTTGACGCCGGTTCCGACGTCACGCCCGAGCTGCTGCGCGAGCGCGGCCTGGTGCGCGAGAAGCGGGCGCTCATCAAGGTACTCGGTCGCGGCGACGTGACCAAGAAGCTGACGGTGCGTGCGCACAAGTTCAGCGACACGGCGGCGCAGAAGATTGCGGCGGCCGGAGGCGTGGCGGAAGTCATCGCCGGGTAATCTATGGATAGCCTCAAAAACATCTTCGCCGTTCCGGAACTGCGCAAGCGGGTGTTGTTCACCTTCGGCTTGCTCGCGGTGTACCGGCTCGGCAGCAAGATCCCGACTCCCGGCATCAACACCGCGGCACTGCAGGAGCTGGCGGATAGGGCGCAGGGCACGATGTTCGGCCTCTACGACATGTTCTCGGGGAACAACCTGTCGCAGATGACGATCTTCGCGCTCGGCATCATGCCCTACATCAGCGCGTCGATCATCCTGCAGCTGCTGACGGTGGTGTGGCCGTATCTGGAGCGCCTCTCGAAAGAAGGCGATCTGGGCCGCCGCAAGATCACGCAATACACACGCTACGGCACGATCGCGCTCAGCATCGTGCAGGGCCTGGGCATTGCGTTTTTCCTTGAAGGCAACACCAACATGACCGGCGGTCTGCCGCTGGTGTTTAATCCGGGCTGGGGCTTCCGGATGATGACGGTGCTGACGCTGACCACCGGGTCGGTGTTTGTCATGTGGCTCGGTGAGCAGATTACCGAACGTGGCATCGGCAACGGGATGTCACTGCTCATCTTCGCCGGCATTGTCGTCGGGCTCCCGAGCGCGGTGGCGGCCACCATCGGGCAGTTGCAGACGAACGAGATGGGTCTGTTCCGGTTGATTGCCCTCGTCGCCGTCATGGTGCTTGTGGTGGCGGTCATTGTGTTCGTGGAGCGCGCGCACCGGAAGGTGACTGTGCAATACGCCAGGCGCATGGTGGGCCGGCGGATGTACGGCGGCGCGAGCACGCACATTCCGCTGAAGGTCAACACGGGCGGCGTCATGCCGGTGATCTTCGCGTCGTCGATTCTGGCGTTCCCCGCGACGATTGCGTCGATGCCGTTCCTGGCCAACAACGCAGTGGCGCGTGGCATCGTGGCGCAACTGGGCCAGGGGTATCCGCTCTACATCCTGCTGTATGTCGGGATGATCATCTTCTTCGCGTACTTCTACACGGCCATCATCTTTAATCCGGATGATGTGGCCGAGAACATGCGGAAGTACGGCGGGTTTGTGCCCGGTATTCGGCCCGGCAAGCGGACGGCCGAGTACATCGATGGCATCCTGGCCCGCATTACGCTGGCCGGCGCGATCTATCTGGCCGTGGTGGCGTTGCTGCCCGAGTTCCTGCTCACCGGTTTCAAGGTGGAGCCGATACCGTTCATCGGCGAACGGCTTGACGCCATCATGCCGGGCTGGATCACGAACGGCATGAACGTACAGTTCTATTTTGGTGGCACGTCACTGCTGATTATCGTTGGTGTCGCGATGGATACAGTGCAGCAGGTGGAATCCCAGCTGATCATGAGGCATTACGATGGCTTCATGAAAAAGACTCGGATTCGAGGGCGACGAGGTTGAGCGCCGGGACCAACGGCGTGGTGCGGCTGGTGATGCTGGGGCCGCCTGGAGCGGGCAAAGGCACGCAGGCGGAGCGGTTCGCGAAGACGCGCGGCATCCCGCGTGTCTCCACGGGCGACATCCTGCGCGAAGCCGTGCAGGCCGGCACCGAGATGGGCCGGGCTGCGCGTGAAGTGATGGACGCCGGCCGCCTGGTGGGCGACGACATCATGATCGGCATCGTGACCGAGCGGCTGAGCCGCCCCGACACACGCGCCGGATTCGTGCTGGAGGGTTTCCCCCGGACGGTGGCCCAGGCCGAGGCGCTCGATGCGATGCTCGACGATGGGGCGCCGCTGGTGGTGGTGGATATCGAGGTGCCCGAGGACGTGCTGGTCAAGCGGCTGCAGATTCGCCGCATCTGCGGCGCGTGCGGCTGGACGGCGCCCCCGGGGACGAAGGTCTGCGCCAAGTGTGGCGGCGCGCTGGTGCAGCGCACCGACGACAACGAGGCCGTGGTGCGGGAGCGCCTGTCGGTGTATGCGCGCAGCACGCAGTCGATTCTGGACTTCTACCATCGGCGGAACACGTTCCGGTCGGTGGACGGGGATCAGACCGAAGGCGGCGTGGCGGCGGATTTGTCGGCCGCGGTCGCATCGGTGCTGGGGGGATCGCGCTAATGCCCTGGGGCGTCCGGTGATCAACTGCCGTTCTACGGCTGAGATTGCCCGGATGCGGGCCGCCAATCGGCTGGTGGCCCAGGTGCTGGAAGCGCTCGAATCGGCGGTGGCGCCTGGAGTGACGACCGCGGACCTGGACGCAGCGGCCGAGCGGATGGTACGGGATGGTGGCGCAGTGCCGGCGTTCAAGGGGTATCGCGGGTTTCCCGCCACCCTGTGCACGTCGGTGAACACGCAGGTGGTGCACGGGATTCCGTCACCGAAGGTGGTGCTGGCCGACGGCGACATCGTGTCGATTGACATCGGAGTCAAGCTCGACGGGTTTTACGGCGATTCCGCCGTGACGGTGCCGGTGGGTGTGGTGCCGGCGCGCACGCAGGAGTTGTTGAAGGTCACGCGCGAGTCGCTCGAGCGTGGCATCGCCGAAGTCAAGGTCGGCGGGCGGTTGTCGGACGTGAGTCACGCCGTGCAGAAGTGGGTGGAAGCGCACGGGTTTTCAGTGGTGCGCGAGTTCGTGGGGCACGGGATTGGCGAGCAGCTGCACGAAGAGCCGCCCATTCCGAACTTCGGGCAGCCCGGACGAGGGCCCAAGTTGGCCGTCGGGATGGTGTTGGCGATTGAGCCGATGGTGGCGATGGGGCGACCCGAGGTGAAGGTGCTGGGCGACGGCTGGACAGCCGTCACCAAGGATGGCAGCTTGGCCGCGCACTTCGAGCACACGGTGGCCGTGAGCGAAGACGGGCCGCTCATCCTGACCGCACGGACGGTGTCGGCGGGAGTGGTGGCGGCCGCGCGGTAGTCGCGAGGCCAGGGACAGCATGGGCGGGTCCCCGGTTGAGGTGGAAGGTACGGTGCTGGCGGTGTTGCCGCGGGCGTTGTATCGGGTGGCGATTGAAGGGGGACGTGAGGTGCAGGCACATGCGTTGTCTGGGCCCCGCGCCAACTTCATCCGGTTGATTGTCGGGGATCGCGTGATGGTGGCGCTGGCGCCGAAGGATCACACGCGGGGCCGGGTCATCAGGCGGTTGCCGAAAGGCAGATGAGGAACAGGCGATGAAGGTACGAGCATCGGTGAAACGAATTTGTGTCAAGTGCAAGATCGTGCGGCGGCAGGGTGTCGTGCGCGTGATCTGCCCGAATCAGAAGCACAAGCAGCGTCAGGGATAAGAACATGGCACGAATTTCAGGCGTCGACCTTCCGCGCACGAAGCGGATCGAGATTGGACTCACGTACATCTACGGCATCGGGCGGAAACGCGCGACCGACATTCTTGTCGCGGCCGAGGTGAGCGGCGACATCCGGGTGAAGGACCTGTCGGAAGACGACGTCCGCAAGATCAGCCGGGTCATCGAGGAGCAGGGGCGCGTCGAGGGCGACCTGCGCAAGGAAGTCTCGATGAACATCAAGCGGTTGGTGGAAATCGGCAGCTATCGCGGCTCGAGGCATCGGCGCAACCTGCCGGTCCGTGGCCAGCGCACGCGCACGAATTCCCGCACACGGAAGGGTCCGCGCAAAGGCGCGGTTGCCCGTAAGAAGACAGAGTAGAGGACGTCACACATGGCCAAGACCCAAGCAGCAGACGCCGCCACGCCTGAAGGCGCCAAAGGCAAATCCAAGGCAGGCAAGCCCAAGAAGGCGTTCAAGAAGCGCGGCGAAAAGCGCGTGGTGCACCACGGTTTCGCCCACATCCAGGCGTCGTTCAACAACACGGTGATCACCATCACGGATACCGAAGGCAACGTGATTGCCTGGTCGAGTTCGGGTGGCATCGGCTTCAAGGGGTCGCGCAAGGGCACGCCGTTTGCGGCCACCCAGGCCGCGATGTCGGCGGGCAACGTGGCGAAGACCTACGGCCTGCGGTCGCTTGAAGTGCGCATCAAAGGACCCGGCGCCGGCCGTGAGTCGGCGATTCGCGCCCTGCAGACGGTGGGCATTGATGTGAAATCGATTCGCGACGTGACGCCGATTCCGCACAACGGGTGCCGCCCGTCCAAGCGCCGGCGCGTCTGAGTTTCAGCAGAGGGATATAAAAGACATGGCGAGATATATCGGACCGGTTTGCCGGTTGTGCCGGCGAGAGGGCATGAAGCTCTTCCTCAAGGGCGAACGTTGCTACACGGAGAAGTGCGCGATCGAGAAGCGCAATGTGCCTCCGGGCCAGCATGGCCCCTCGCGGCGTCGGGCGAAGGTGGCCGGCTACGGCATCCAGCTGCGCGAGAAGCAGAAGGTCAAGCGCACTTACGGCGTGCTCGAGAACCAGTTCCGCCGCTACTTCGAAGCGGCCGACCGGCAGAAGGGCGTGACGGGCGAGTTGCTCCTGCAGTCGCTCGAACGCCGGCTCGACAACGTCATCTACCGGGTGGGGTTCTCCACCTCGCGTGCCCAGGCACGGCAGCTGGTGCGCCATGGTCACTTTCTGGTGAACGGCAAAAAGGTGGACATCCCGTCGTACGCAGTGCGCCAGGGCGACACGATCGCCGTGCGCCAGGGCAGCGTCGAGAACGCGTCCATCAAACACGCGATGGAAGAGGTCAAGGGCCGCGGCGTGCCCGAGTGGCTGACCATTGATGCGTCCGGCTCTGCCGCGCGCATTTCGTCGCTGCCGACACGCCAGCAGATCAATCTGCCGGTGCAGGAACAGCTGATCGTCGAGTTGTATTCGAAGTAAGAACGGAGGCCGGGTCTTCAGACCCGGCAAATTAGCGCACGACGCGCCAGTTCCCGGCCCGCAGCTCTTCAGACCTGCAGCGGGAGGCCGGGAACATCATTGCAGGTCTGGACGAGCCGGGATTCCGGTTCGTGCGGCGAAAGGAAAAAGACGATGTTGTGGAAAGGTTTTCAACGGCCCAAGCGGCTGGACTTTGAGCGCGAGACCCTGACGGACCGGTTTGGCCGGTTCACGGCGCAGCCCTTCGAGCGTGGCTTCGGCACGACCGTTGGTAATGCGATGCGTCGCGTGCTGCTGTCGTCGATCGAAGGCGCAGCGGTGACGGCGGTCAAGATCGAGGGCGTGCAGCACGAGTTCTCGCCGATTCAGGGCGTGGTCGAGGACGCGACCGACCTGATCCTGAACCTCAAGCAGATCCCCCTCAAGGTGCACACTGACCAGGCCAAGACGCTCACGTTGCGCGTCACCAAGGCCGGCGAAGTGCGTGCGCGCGACATCCAGGTGGACAGCGACGTGGAAATCCTGGAACCGGATGCCCACATCGCCACCGTGAGTGAAGGCGGCAAGCTGGAGATGGAACTGCGGATCAAGCGCGGCCGCGGCTACGTCTCGGCCGACAAGAACTTCGACGAGGATCTGGGCATCGGCTGGATTCCGATGGACTCGGTGCACTCGCCGATCAAAAAGGTCAATTACGTGGTGGAAGCCGCGCGTGTCGGTCAGACCACCGACTACGACAAGCTCACGCTTGAAGTGTGGTCGAATGGCGCCGTGACGCCGCGTGACGCCGTGTCACTGGCGGCCAAGCTCATTCGCGACCACTTCACCATCTTCGTGAGTCTCGAAGACCTCGGGGAGTCGGCGCTTGACGCGGCCGGCGACCAGCCAATGACCTCGGGCAACGAGCACCTCGACAAGAGTGTCGAGGAGCTGGAGTTGTCGGTGCGTTCGTACAACTGCCTCAAGAACGCGAACATCCGCACGATTCGCGAGCTGGTGCAGAAGAGCGAAGGCGAGATGCTCAAGACGAAGAACTTCGGGCGCAAGTCGCTCAACGAAATCAAGGAAATCCTCACCACCATGGGCCTGAGCCTGGGCATGCGCCTGGATCAATCGGGTTCGGGCGAGTAGGCACGAACAGTCAGGAACGGATGTTATGCGTCATCGGGTAGCACATCGAAAACTCGGCCGGGTTACTGAACACCGGATCGCCATGCTTCGCAATCAGGCCTCCGACCTGATCAAGTACGGGCACATCACCACGACCGTGGCGCGGGGCAAGGAACTGCGCCCGTTCGTCGAGCGGCTCATCACGCTGGCCAAGCGCAGTCTCGGCGACGAGCCGAGCTCGCCCAAAGGCGTGACCGCGCGACGAGCCGTGGCCATGGACATCGTGGACAAGGCGGTGGTCAAGACGCTGTTCACGACCATTGCGCCCCGTTATGCGGATCGCAAGGGCGGCTACACGCGCCTGCGTCGTGCCGGGTACCGGCGCGGCGACAGTGCGGAAATTGCGGAAATCGAACTGCTCGGCAGCGAGTTCGATCCGAATGCGGAGGCCGCGAAGACGAAGTCGGCCGAAGCGGACAAGCCGAAGAAGACCTCGGTGGGCGGCCGTATCCGTCAGGCACTGACGGGCGGACGTTCGAAAGCCGATGGCGCCGGCGGCGCCAAGGCCGACAAGCAGGCCAAGGGCGGCAAGCGTGTCACCACGCCGCGCAAGGCCGGCGGCGCGTAGGCGAATCGGCAATCTCGAAAGACCAATCGAAGGGCCCGGCAGCATCTGTTGCCGGGCCCTTCGTCTTTTTGCATCCACGACGGATCACAGGAGGCGCAGAGACACAGAGGCTCTTTTTCGAAGGGCTTCACGTCACGCTGCATCCCTGACTCCAGGATCCGCCTCCGCGGGTGCGGCAGGCCAAGTCAGTCGATACAGATCCAGGCGCCGACAGATGCCGATGCGACGCCCGGCAGAGCCCGAACCTGCGCCACCAGGGCATCCTCGATGAGGACCGTGAAGATCTTCGAGAATGAATACCGCGACAGAACTTGCCCTCCGAGGTTCTGAACAGCCGTGACGTCTTCATTCGTCGGGATATGGTCGAGCGAGACGTAAAGAGTTACCAGCGTTGACGCCAGGTTTACGACCGTCACAGCCCGAGAGAGCCCGACTGGGGCTGCCATCAGGGGTGGCAGGCGGTCGAGGTCGATTTCTACGCGAACTATGGGCCCGGCGACGAACTCGTGCTTTATGACGCCGCCGTTGAGACGAAGTGTCTGGAGGACGAACTGGGAGACAGGCGCGGGACCAGGGAACTGCGCGTCCACCACCGTGCGTGCCACAGGGGGCACCGACGGGCTCCATTGTCCGCAGGCCAGGATGAACGGGATTCCCAAGAGCTCAACTTCGGGCGTCGGTGCCGTCGGACTCGAGCTTGAGCAGGCGCCGAATGCGATCAAAGTCGAGAACACAAACCAGAGCGTGAACCGCCGTCGCATCGACCCATCATGTGGCCAGGCCTGTCCGCCTGTCCACGCCGGATCACAGGAGGCGCCACACTCCATCGCTGCCCCCTGGACTCCTGGCCCCCGGGACCCCGACGAGGACCCTGGCCCCTGGCCCCTGGACCCTGGACCCTGGACCCTGGACCCTGGACCATAATGTGTGGCGATGCTTGCCCCCACACTCTCCGATTTTGTTGCCGCGCGCGCGCGGATGGAACCGCACGTCAAACACACGCCGCTGCTGACCTCGCGTGTGTTGTCGGAACGCACCGGATTCGACGTGCGCCTCAAGGCCGAATTGTTTCAGCGCACCGGGTCGTACAAGATTCGTGGTCCGCTCAACAAGTTTCCGTTTCTCACTGATGAGCAGAAGCGTCGCGGCGTGATTTGTTCGTCCGCGGGAAACCACGCGCAGGGCGTGGCGCTGGCGGCAAAGATCCACGGCATCCGCGCCGTGGTGGCGATGGCAGAGAATGCGACGCCGTCCAAAATCGCAGCGACAAAAGGTTATGGAGCCGAGGTCGTCCTGCATGGCCGCATTTGGGATGAGGCCAACGAGAAGGCTCTCGAACTGGTGGCGAGCGAGGGGCTCACCTACATCCATCCGTTTGATGACGACCAGCTGATCATGGGGCAGGGGACCGTCGGCCTCGAGATTGTGCAGGACTGGGCGGATGTTGATGTGGTCGTTGTGCCGATTGGCGGAGGCGGGTTGATCTCTGGTGTCTCCATGGCGCTCAAAGCGCACAACCCGAAGATCCGCGTCATCGGCGTGGAGTCATCAGGGGCCCCGGGCATGCAGCGCAGCGTCGCTGAGGGGCACCTCGTCACGCTCGACAAGGTGGACTGCATCATCGACGGCCTGCGCGTGAAGCGCGTCGGCACCCGTAACTTCGAGATTGTCCGGCAGTTTGTGGACGAAATCGTCTCGCTCCCCGATGAGCAGATCTTTGACGCGGTGCTGTGGGTGATGCACTACGCGAAGCTGGTGCCGGAAGGCGCGGCCGCTGCCCCCGTTGCCGCGCTGCTCCAGGGGCTGATCAACGTTCCGCCCGGCTCACGCGTCGTCTGCATCCTCAGCGGAGGCAACATCAACCTCGATCAGCTGAAGGGCAAGAGCTGGAACTGATCGCATCCGTTGTAATGGCGAAATGTCACAAATGTCCGAAATGGCGAACTGCGGACAAACCAATGCGGACAACCATTGCAGGGGAGAATGTTCGAATGTCGAAGGCGCGCAGTGGATGAATGACCTTGAAGATGCAGATTCAACCATTGGAGGGCAAAGACATTCCTACACTCTTCCCTGCAATCGGTTTGTCCGCATTTCGCCATTTCGGACATTTGTGACATTTCGCCATTTACAGGTGGTTCAGGCTAATGGACTTTATCGGACAGCACCCCCGCCGAAATGGCATAGGAGTTGGAACAGTTGTAATCAATGAGCGCGTGGTAGTTGCGATAGACGAGGAAGTGCTGATTGACGCCGCGCACGAGCGACGCGTCCATCGCGGCGGTGGGCAGCGGACGCCCGTTGGCCTGCAGCACACCGAGCTTCGCCCACTGGCTGAGCGGCCTGGCCTGGGTCATCTCCCTGACCGCGCGGCATCCTGATGCACGCATGGGCACTTGCCGTTCGATGCGATCCAGGACCGCCCGGCTGACCCTGACCTGCCGTCCCCATCGTTCACCCTTCGTCCAGCCGGCGTTTTTCAGGTAGTTGGCAATCGACGCGAACACGTCCGCTTGCGTGTTCCAGATGTCGGCGCGTCCGTCTTCGTCGAAGTCCACCGCGTGTCTGAGGTAACTCGACGGCATGAACTGCGGCTGGCCCATGGCGCCCGCCCACGAGCCCTTGAGCTCATCGATGGTGATGTGCCCCTGATCGAGGATGGTCAGCGCGTGAAACAGCTCGGCGCGAAAGAGCGTGGGGCGCCGCGTGTCGAAGGCGAGCGTCGCCAGAGCTGTGATGACCGGTCGTGAGCCGGTGAACTGGCCGAAGTTGGATTCGATGCCCCAGATCGCCACGAGGGTTTCGCGTGGAACGCCATAGCGCGCCTCAACCCGCTTGAGCACCGCCTGATACTTGTCATGCATCGCGTTGGCTGACGCGAGCGTCCGTCGCGACAAACGCTGCTTCAGGTACGCATCCAGGCTCTGCACCTGTTCAGGTTGGGCGCGGTCCCGAGCCACCACGACGGGCTCGATCTCAAGGCCGGTGAACGCCCGGTCAATGGTGGCAGCGCTGATGCCCCTCTGGACGGCCTCAGCGCGCACGCCATCAAGCCACGCGCCGAAGTCTGGCTGCGGCGCCGGCAGCGGCTCCTGCGCGGCGCCAGGCGTCAGGAGCACGGTCAGGACGGCCACCGCTCCCACGAGCAGGGCAAGGCGGAAACGTGTGGGCATGTGAAAACCACTGTAACAAAGTCCGTCGGCGCAGGTTCTACCGGACCCCTGGGACCCCTGGGACCCCAGGACCCCAGGACCGCAGGACCCTGGACCCTGGACCCTGGACTCTCTGGACCCTCTAGTCGGCTCTGATCGCCTCTGCTGGATCGATTGCCGCGGCCCGGCGGGCGGGGCCCACTCCGGCGATGATGCCCACGAGCGCGAGGAGGCTCACCGCGACAAATGCGGTGAACACGGAGATGTGTGGCTCGGCGCCCTGGGGAATGGGGAAGAGGCGTGCGACTTGTGTGAGCAGCCACGCCATCAGGATCCCAATGGCTCCACCGCCTACGGTAAGTGCGAGGGCCTCAACCAGGAAGCCAAGGAAGACATCCTGCTTCCTGGCGCCGATGGCCCGTCGCACGCCAATTTCCTGCGTGCGTTCACGCACCGAGACGAGCAGGACATTCGCCACGCCGACGGCGCCGACGAAGAGCCCGATGCCGCCGACCAGCCCCACAGCCAGCTTGAGTCCGTTCACCACGAGTGTGAACTCCGCCATACGCTCGGCCGCATTCCGGAACTCATAGTGACCGCTCGTCTTGCCAAGCAACGCGGCTCGCCTGGTGAGCAGGCCACGGACGTCGGCCACAGCGGCGGCCTCGGTACCTGGTGTCTTGACGCGAAGGGAGAGCTGAGTGGCCACCTGGTTGCCACGGAAGACCGAGGCCACCGTTTGAAACGGCATGTACATCATCCGGTCGTTGAAGTTCCTGAATTCCCCCGTGGGTTCGCCCAGCCACGCCAGTACGCCGATGACACGGAACGGCCAATCGCCGAGGATCACGTTCTGGCCCACAGGGTCCGTTTTTCCAAACACCTGCTCGGCTGCGGCCGGGCCCAGCACCACCAGGCGTGCGCCGTCGGTGAACTCCAGCGGCGTTGGCAGTCGGCCGTTGGCCAGCCGCAATCCCAGAACCTCAAAGCCGCCGTCGGTGATGCCACGAATCTGCGCGGAGTACGCGCGCGGGCCGCGCATCTGCACAAACTGCCCCGTCGCCTGATTCATGACGAAGTTGCGGTCTTGCACCGCCACTCCGCGCACCGTGGCGTTCGTGCCATTCAGAGCCACCGCCAGGTCATAGTACGGGCTTGCCCGAAGCACCGCCTCGGCATCACTGGCGTAGAGGACGATCTGTGCGGAGTCGGGCTCGGTGTTGGCTGGGTCTTCCTGCGCGAACACCGACACCACGTTGGCACCGGCCGCATTGATTTGCTGCAGCGCCATGCGGTGAATGCCCGACACGATGGAGACGAGCAGCACCACCGCCGCGATGCCGGTAGCGATCCCGAACGCAGACAGGGCAGCCTGCATGCGCCGTGCACTCAGATTCGCAAACGCCTCGATGATGACCGAACGCAGAATGATCATCCGCGAGGTCACGGGGCGCATGGCGGTCAGCGGCACAGAATGACCTGCCCGGCCGTCAGGCCCTTCTTCACTTCCACCCGATCCTTCTCGACCGTGCCCAGTTCAACGGTCACGCTCGTCGGGGGGCCCGACCCTGATTTGATGAACGCCTGGGGCTGGCCGCCTGGCGTCGTGCGCAGGCAGCCGTCGGGCACCACCAGCACCTCCGGCCGCTGGCCGATGACAATTTCAGCCTGGGCCGGAATGTTGATCCACGACGAGTTGGGATCCACTTCCACTTCGATGATGACCGGGAACGTCGTGAGTCTCGTTGCGGTGTCCTGTTCGCCCGCGGCGGCCACCGACTGCACGCGCCCATTGCGAACCTTGTCGGGTTCGGTGTCGAGTTTGAGCCGCGTCGCCAGGCCCGTCTTCAGGCGACGCGCGTCGGCCGCGGTGACCTTGGCCTGCAGTGAGGCCTGCCGCGCATCGCCGAGCGTCACAACGATCGTGCCGCCCGTGGACGACTGCGCCACACCGGCAACACCCGATCCCACTTCGACATGGCGCCGGATGACCCAGGCGTCGAGGGGCGAGCGCACAATCGTGTGCTGCAACTGCGCTTGCGCGCGTTCGACGGCCGCCTTGAGTTGTTCGATGCGCGCGCGGTTGGTGTCCATGTTGCGCCGCGCCCGTTCCAACGCCCGCTCCGACACCCTGACTTCGAGCTCCCGTGTTTCCAACTCGCTGCTCGCGACCAGGCCCTTGGCCAGCAGTTCCTTCGTGCGGTCCCGCGTCTTGCGGCGCAGCGCCAGCGTGTCTTCATCCAGGTCGATTTCCGCGGCGGCCTGCTGCATCTCGGCCTGCTTGAGATTGGCGTCCGCTTCCTGCACCGCGGTGTGTGCCACGCGGGAATCCAGGCGAATCAACTCCTGGCCCGCCTTGACGCGGTCGCCGTCCTTCACGAACACCGCTTCCACCAGACCCGACGCTTCGGCGCGCAGGTCGATGGTCACCGCCGGCTTGACCAGACCGTTCACCAGCAGCAGATCTTCGATCGTGGCCGTCGCCACCGTGTGTTCCTTGCTTCCAGTTTCGGCAACCGGCACGGCAGACTGAAACGCAAAGCGCCAGCCGATGGCTGCGCCCGCGACGATCAGCAGGCCAACGATATTGCGGAGTCTGAAGAGTCGTCGCAGTTTTGACATCACATCCTGGGGCTAACCCTCGTCGTCAGACGCCTCCGCGGTCCGGTCGGTCTTGGATGCCGCAATGATTTTGGCATGCAGGTGACCGGGGACTTCGGCGTAGTGGTGGAACTCCATGTGGTATCCGCCACGGCCGCCCGTGGCCGCAGTCAGCGTCTGTTCGTACGTGAGCATCTCGGACATCGGCACTTGCGCGCGGATGACCGTATTGGCTCCCCGGGTATCCATGCCCGCAATCTGTCCGCGTCGTCCGTTGAGGTCGCCCATCAGGTCACCCGCAAAGTCGGATGGCGCGTAGATTTCGACCGCCATCACCGGTTCAAGCAATGTGGGCTTGGCGCGAGTCATGGCATCCCGTACGGCGAGTCGGCCCGCCATCTTGAACGACATCTCGTTCGAGTCCACGTCATGGTACGACCCGTCGTACACCGTCACCTTGAGATCGACCATCGGGTAGCCGGCCAGGAAACCGCGGGCGCACGCTTCGCGCACACCCTTTTCCACGGCCGGCACGAACTGGCGTGGAATGGATCCGCCGAAGATATCGTCCTCAAATTCCACGCCCGAGCCCGGGGGCAGCGGCGCCACCCGGATCTTGCAGTCACCGAATTGCCCGTGCCCGCCGGTCTGCTTCTTGTGCCGGCCGTGGGCCTCAGTCGGCAGGGCAATGGTCTCTCGATACGGGATGTGCGGTGGCTTGAGCTCCACTTCGACACCGAAACGCCGGCGCAACTTGGCCACCGTCACCTCGATGTGCATCTGCCCCTGACCCGAGAGCAACAGGTCATGCGTCTGTTCGTCTCGGGTGTACCCGATGGACGGGTCTTCATCCTGCAGCCGATGCATGGACGTGCTGATCTTGTCTTCGTCGCCGCGCGTTTTCGGCACGATCGCGTACGAGAGCACCGCCTCGGGGAACGACAGCGGGTGCACGGTGAAGCCGGCCTTCGGGTCGCCCAGGATGTCGCCCGAATGTGTGTCCTTGAGCTTCGCCACGGCACCAAGATCGCCTGCGTGGACCTCCGGCACGTGCGCCTGCGTCTTGCCCTCGAGGGCCACCAGGTGGCCGGCGCGTTCGGGCGCCTGTCGCGTGAGGTTCTGCACGGTACTGTCGGACTTGAACGTCCCCGAGATCACCCGGAACAGGGAAATGCGTCCCGCAAACTGGTCCGCGATTGTCTTGAAGACCCACACCACCAGCGGGGCAGACGGGTCGGCGGCGCGGCTCGTGTCGGTACCATCCGGTGCGACGCCGGGGAACGGCCGGACAGCGGGCGACGGCACAAGCGCCGTGATCGCGTCGGCCAGCAGCGGTCCGCCGATGTTCCGGAGGCCCGACATGCACAACACCGGAAACACATGGCTGGCGCGTACGGCGGCCGCAAGCCCGTTGGTGAGGTCGTCCTGTGACAGTGTGCCGTTTTCGAAGAAGCGCTCCATCAGCGCCTCGTCGGTCTCGGCCACGGCCTCGACGAGCGTGGCTCTGGCGCCATCCACGTCTGCGCGGACGGAGTCGGGAATGGGAATTTCCGTCGCCTTGCCGCTGCCGTCTTCGGCAAACGTCCACGCCTTCATCGTCACCAGGTCCACGATGCCTGTGAATGCGTCTTCTTCACCGATGGGCCAGTGCACGGCCACCGCGGATCGCGACAGCGTCTGGCGCAGCGAGTCGAGCGCGCGCGGCAAGCTCGCCCGTTCACGATCCAGCCGGTTGACCACGATGAGCCTGGGAAGATTCAGCGATGCGGCAGTTTCCCAGATCTGCTCGGTGGACACTTGCACGCCCGAAACGCCGTCCACGACCACTACGGCAGCTTCCACCACACGTAGCGCCGCGCGGGCATCACTCAGGAAGTTGCCCATGCCCGGCGTGTCGATCAGATTAACTTTGCGCTTGTTGAATTCGAACCAGGCGAGTGAAGAGGAGAGTGTGTGTTTGCGCGCGATGGCTTCTTCATCGTAATCGGTGACGGTGGTGCCTTCGTCCACCTTCCCGAGCCGGGGCGTTGCTCCCGTGTCGTACAGCAAGGCTGCGGCCAACTGCGTCTTGCCGGCTCCACTGTGTCCGACCAGCGCGACATTCCGTATATCTGCGGCGTCAAAGACCTTCATAAGCGATCCCTCCGAGCGATCAGCTAGAGGATATCGCTATTCGTAGCGCAATGACTCAATCGGATCGAGCCGCGACGCTCTGATCGCAGGGACCATGCCGAAGAACACGCCGATGCTGGCCGAGAACCCGATGCCGATCGCAAACGACCACCAGGGCAGGGAGACGGGGAATCCGGTAATCAGATGGACGCTCAGGCCCAGGGTGCTTCCGCAGATGATGCCCAGTATGCCGCCGGCGGATGTCAGGAAGACGGCCTCAAGGAGGAACTGCCACAGGATCTCCACCCGCCGGGCGCCCAGGGCTTTGCGGACGCCGATTTCACGCGTCCGTTCGGTGACCGTGATGGTCATGATGCTCATCACGCCGATACCGCCCACCATCAGCGCGATGGACGAAATGACCACCAGCGCCAGGAAGGTGCCCTGGCTGATCTGGTCCCAGAGGGCGAGGACCGCGTCCTGGGTCACGAGGTCAAAATCGTTGGGCTGGTCGAGGCGGAGACCATGCCGCGTGCGCATGATCTCTTCAACTTCCCGCAACGCGACGCCGCGGGCCACGCCCTCACGCGGCACCGCAGAAATGATGATCGCGCGCATTTCGCCACGGCCCATGTTGAAGGCACGTACGCCGAACTGCTTCTGATACGTCGTCTGCGGAATGACCACGAAATCGTCAACGCCCAGGTTGAAGCCGCCCGGGCTGGGTCGTTTGGCCACCACACCAATGACCTCGTACTCCTGCAGCCCGAGGCGCACCGTCTTGCCCACGGGATCCCCGGTCGTGAACAGGGCCTGCGCCGGAGTTTGTCCGAGAACGATGACGTGCCGGCGCCGCTGGACCTCGCCAGACGTGAAGAACCGTCCCTCCTCGAGTGGGAGGCGGGTCACGTCGGTCCACCGTTCGGTCGTCCCCAGCACAGAGATCTGCTTCGACTTCAGGTTCTTGTAGTAGACCCGTTCCTGGGTTGGCGGACCACCGTCGCCCAGGGTGACGTCGACCATCGCAATCGACGGGGCATCGCGCTCGATGGCGGCCCCGTCTTCCGGCGTCATGTTCGGGCGCATGAGCAGCGCCTGGAAGTCGGCACCGCCCGCCATGCTGACGCCCGAGAACTTCGCGACGACGATCGTATCCGGGCCGAGCGACTGAATCGAATCACGCAGCGACTGGTCGAACCCCCGAATCAGCGCGGTCATACCGACAATGGAGGTGATGCCGATGACGATGCCAAGCACGGTCAACGCCGAGCGCATCTTGTTGGCGCGGAGGGTATCCACCGACATCCGCAGAATCTCGTCGAAGAGGCTCCAGCGCACGGTTATTCCCTCCTCAGGGCTTCAATGGGATCGAGTGAGGCCGCTCGCATCGCGGGGTACAACCCGAAAAACAATCCCACCACAGCGGTGACCCCGATACCGAGCATGACCGACCAGGGCTCCACGGCCGCCGGCAGCGGCGTGAACCTGCTGATGGCGAACGCCACCAGGAAACCCAGAGTGGTGCCGACAATGCCGCCGAACGTGGACAACGTGATGGACTCCGTGAGGATCTGCCACAACACGTCGCGGCGTCTCGCGCCAAGCGACTTGCGCAGGCCGATCTCGCGCGTCCGTTCGCTGACCACCATCAGCATGATGTTCATGATGACAATGCCGCCGACCACGAGCGACAGGCTGACGACGCCGATGAGAATCGCGAAGATCCCCGACGTCACCTGGTTATAGAGCTCAAGGAAGGTATCGGACGTCACCACGCCGAAGTTGTCGGGCTCGGCCGGCCGAAGCCGCCGCGTCACGCGCAACGCGATTGTGGCATCGTCCATCGCGGTGCGAATCACCGACGGGTCAGAGGGCAGCACGGTGAGGCGCAGCGACTGCCGGCTGCCGAAAAGTCGCTGGAAGGCGCCCAGGGGAATCACGGCGAACTCGTCCTGCGACTGCCCGAAGATGGCGCCCTTCTTCTTGTGAATGCCGACCACGCGGAACTGGATGCCGGCGATGGAGATGAACTTTTCGAGCGGATCGATCGCCCCGAAGAGCCGGTCGGCGGCGTCCCAGCCAATCACCGCGACGTTGCGCTTGCCGTCAAACTCGCCGGCGGTCATCACTCGGCCGGCTTCAATGAGCGTCGTGGGGAGCAAGGCGTATTCCTTCGTGACGCCCTGAATCTGGAGGCTGTCGAGCGTCTCTTGACGCGTCTTGGCCTCAGCACTGCTGCTCGCCGTTGCCATCACCAGCCGGATGCGGTCGCTCGCGTTGCGAATGGCCTCCGCGTCTTCCAGTGTCACGCGTGGGTTGCCCGCTGCCCGAAGCTGTTCCTCCTCGGTCCTGGTCGGGCCGCTGCGCCCGATCGAGAAGGAGTCTGCGCCGACCTGCGACGTGATGGCGCCCGACACCGAGGCGTTGAGGCCCTGGATGAGCGACACCACCGCGATGATCGAGGTCACCGCGACGATGTTGCCCAGCATCGTCAGGAACGATCGAAGTTTGTTCGACCAGATCGCCGAGAGGGCGATACCGGCGGCCTCAAGGAACTGCTGCATCGCGCTACTTGCCGGTCGAGTTGGCGAACGTGGTGGTGACCTTGACGGCGTCACCATCCTTGAGCGAGCGCACCGATGTGAAGGGGCCCGTGATGACCTCGTCACCGTCCTTGAGTCCGCTCAGGACTTCGAAGAACTTCTCGCCGGCAATGCCCACCTTGATCGGGGTGAACACGGCCTTGCCGTCGGTGACGACGAACGCGCCTTCGATTTCCTTGCGGGTCTGGCCCGGCTGGAGTTCGGTGGGCGCCGTCACGCGCCGGGCCGGAGCGCCGGGGGGCGTCGGCGCCACGCGCACCAGGCTGCCGTCAGCATTGACCACCATCTCGCGCACCGTCGTGGCCTGAATCGGCACGGACAGCACCTTCTGACGGGTGGCGGTGGTGATGACGGCCGTGCAGGTGAAGCCGGGCCGCACGTCGGGCACCGTGCCGTCGAGCGTCACCACGACCTTGAAGTTGGTGGCGCGAGTGGTGGCGGCCGCGCCGGTCGCCTGGATCGCACTGTTCCCAACCTCGGTCACCTTGCCCGTGAACTTCTGATCGGTCAGGGCGTCAATCGTCACCACGGCCGTCTGACCGAGCTTGATGAAGGGGATATCGGTTTCGTCCACTTCAACTTCGGTCTCGATGACCGACAAGTCGGCGATGGCCAGCAACACGGTGCCGGCGTTGTTCATGGTGCCGACGACCACCGTTTCACCCTCTTCGATGTTGCGCCGCGTGACGATGCCCGAGATGGGCGACACGATGCGGACCTTGTTCAGGTCGTACTGCGCATTCTCGACGTTGGCTTCTTCCTGCTTGATGCGCGTTTCCTGCGTCTTGACCGACTGCTCACGCGACGTCAGGTCCGACTGGCGCAACTTGACGTCGCTTTCGGCGCGGTCGAGTGTTTCGCGGGGCGTTAACCCCGACTTGATGAGTTCGCGCTGGCGCTCCAGGTTGTCCTGCGCCTGCTTGAGATTGGTGCGCGCGTTTTCGACCGCGATACGCGTTTCCGCCAACTGCGACTGTGCGGCCGCGAGGCTGGCGCCGGTGCGGTTGACCTGCGTCTGCAGGTTGCGCGGATCGATCTGCAGCAGGAACTGGCCGGCGGTGACCATGTCGCCTTCGTTGACGGCGAGTCCCACCACTTTGCCCATGGTGTCGGCGCTGATGTTGACCGACTTCTTCGGGCGGATCTTGCCGCTGGCCGACACAATCGCTTCCAGGTCGCGCATCGCGAGTTTCTCGATGTTGACCTCGATGCCCGTGGTGCGCTTGAAGTTCAGGTTCGCGTACGCGACGGCGCCGATGACAACAACGATGAGGACGCCGATGATAACTTTTTTCCGATTCATTTTTACCCTGCGGTGAAGTACGCAATCACGATGAGGATCAAGCCGTAGAAGGTGAAGAGGCCGGTGGCAATGCTGCTGGACTTCTTCCGGTAGAGGGCGGCGAGTCCGATCGACAGCACCACCACCCACCAGATCACAAAGAGGTCAATGCCTCCGAGAAGTTTCGCGAGGAAGCTGGTTTCGTCCAGCATCGGCAGCAGCGCGCCCAGGTTCGCGATGCTGGTGCTCATGACGCCGCGGGCATACATGATGGGCGCCGAAATGATGGCGCCCAGTGCGGAGACCGCTTGTGAGTGCGCGACCACGGACATCACGTGTTTGAACGACGCGGTGCCGCCCATGATCGTGTTGAACGCCACCCACAGCAGCACGGTCATGATCACCGCCCCGAACGGGATGGCCACGAACATGCCCACGATCGACGAGTACGCACCCAGGTTGGAGTGCGAGCGCTGCTCCATTTGCTGGTACATCTCGTCGGTCACCGCAACACCGAAGCGCTCCATCTGCTGCACCTGCATCTCCAGGGCCGCGGCGCGGCCTCGTTCGGTCAGCTGCGGCAGACCCTGGGCCAGGCCCATCACGAGCGCCACGAGGAAGAGCATGCCCGCCACTTTCGGCGTTCGCACCACATGCGCAAACGTCGCACCAGGTGAGGTGATGACACCGATCGCGCGCGAAAGCAGGTTCGGAATGGGTTCGGCGGGGGGGATGGAACTGGCAGTGGCGGTCACGTCGGACATGGGTGCGGTCTCCTCGGCGTCAGTCCGCCGCGTGGGGTAGCCACGTATTGTACCGCCCCGAACACATACGGCGCGAGCCGTGTTCGGGTTCCTGATAGGCTCGACCCATGCGCCAAATCCTGGTTTCCCTTTGCGGGTGTCTCTTGCTGGTCTCGGCGTTTCCGATGCCCTCGGCCGCCCAACAGACGTTTGAGGTGGTGGGGAGCCGGGCCCTTGGCATGGGGGGAGCCTTCGTCGCCGTGGCCGATGACCCGAGCGCGGTCTTCTGGAACCCCGCCGGCCTCGCCAGCGGCCAACCGGCCGGAGCGACAATAGAGTGGGTCCGCTTTCGAAATGGTGATCGGAACGGGGCTCCGGCGGCCGGGCCATGGCAGCGTTCGGCCAAGTTTGTCAGTTTGGGCACTTGGCCAATCGGCATGAGCTACGTCGGCTTCGACGAGACCGTTTTGGTAGCCGACGCCACGTCCGCCGGCCTGGTCGCCCGCCGGTTCTCCACCAAACATTACGGCGCCACCCTGCTGCAGACCGTGACCGAGGGGCTGGTGGTGGGCACCACGTTGAAGTACGTCCGTGGAACCGTGGCAGCCGGGCCCGTCACCGAGGCGAACTCGGGGGAAGCCCTGAGTGCGGGGGCGGCCCGGGACGGCGTGACCCACGGGGTTTTTGACCTGGATGCGTCGGTGATGTTTGATGCCCGGGTCTTTCGAATTGGCTGGACGTTGCGGAATCTGCGATCTCCCACCTTTGAAGGTTCGCCAGGAACTGCAATAGAGCTCGAACGCCGGTCCCGGATAGGCGTGGCTATCCTGCCGGCTGATGGCCTGATCTTTGCTGTAGACCTTGACCTGGATACGGCCGATCTCCCGGGTGGACCGAGTCGGACGGTGGCGGTGGGGGCAGAGCACACACTCTGGTCGCGCCTGGCCGTCCGGGGTGGGGCACGTTGGAACCTCGAGGGTGCCCGCACGCCGGTGGGTTCGCTTGGGGCGAGTTTCGCGTTACGGCCGGGCGCGTGGCTGGATGGCCACGTGACGCACGGGCGGGCGCAGGGAGAGCGAGGGTTCGGTCTGGCACTTCGTGCCGGATGGTAAAACCCGGATAACGGCCGTGAGACGGGCGCGCGATGCGCCCGTCGGTGTTGGGACTAGGGGGTCATGGCCGTACGTCTGGGTGAACTGCTGCTGCGCGAAAAGCGCATCACGCCCGTCCAACTGCAGGAGGCGCTGGCCCACCAGCGCTCCAACGGTGGTCGGCTGGGCTTGAGCCTCGTCAAGCTGGGCCTCGTCAAAGACGAAGAAATCACGCAGGTGCTGAGCCGCCAGTATGGCGTGCCGGCTATCGCGCTTGGCGGTTTTGAGCTCGACCAGGCGATCGTCCGGCTCGTGCCGGTGGAAACCGCCGTCAAGTACCTGGTCATCCCGGTCGCCCGTTCCGGCACTGCGCTGACGCTGGCGATGGCGGACCCCACCAACGTGTTCGCCATGGACGACATCAAGTTCATGACGGGCCTGCAGATCGAGCCGGTGGTGGCGTCGGAAATGGCCCTGCGCGAAGCCATCGCGCGTTATTACGGGCGCGGCACCTCAGCCGCCGGGGCGACCACCGCCTCCACCGACGCCGTGACGCGTGCTCTGGAGGACCTGAGCGGCGACGACGAAGGGCTGGAGGTGGTGAGCGACGCCGAAGCCGACGCCGCGACGCTGGAAGGCAAGAACCTCGAGGCGCCGGTCATCAGACTGGTCAACGCGCTGATGCTGTCGGCCATCCATCGAGGGGCGAGCGACATCCACCTGGAGCCGTACGAACGCGAAATGCGGATTCGGTTCCGCATCGACGGTGTCCTGCAGCCGGTGCTGGCGCCCGCCCTGAAGTACCGCGACGCCATCACCTCGCGCCTGAAGATCATGGCGCAGCTCGACATCGCCGAAAAACGTCTGCCGCAGGACGGCCGCATCAAGGCGCGTTTCAACGATCAGGGCGTGCCCGGGGAACAGATGGTGCGCGAGATCGACTTTCGTGTCTCCTGCCTGCCCACCCTGTTCGGCGAAAAGATCGTGCTGCGATTGCTGGACCGGCAACAGTTGCGCCTGGACATGACGCAACTCGGCTTCGAGGCCGGGGCCCTCGCAAAGTTCTCGGCCGCCATTCGACGGCCCTGGGGCATGGTCCTTGTGACCGGTCCCACAGGAAGCGGCAAGACCAACACGCTGTACTCGGCGATCTCTCAACTCAACCAACCGGGTGTCAACATCATCACTGCCGAGGACCCGGTGGAGTTCAACCTGGCCGGGATCAATCAGGTGCAGGTTCGCGACGGGATCGGGCTGAGCTTCGCCACGGCGCTCCGCTCGTTCCTGCGGCAGGATCCCAACGTCATTCTCGTGGGTGAAATCCGCGATGCCGAAACGGCGGCGATCGCCGTCAAGGCCGCGCTCACCGGACACATGGTGCTGTCCACCCTGCATACCAACGACGCCCCCAGTACGGTGGGCCGCCTCATCAACATGGGTGTGGATCCGTTCCTCGTGGCCAGTTCCCTGCAACTCATCGTGGCCCAGCGCCTGGTGCGGCGCATCTGCCAGCAGTGCCGCGAGGTGGACACGCTTCAGCCGAGCCTCCTGATTGAGGCGGGGTTTTCGCCCGATGAGGTCTCGACTCTGGTCGTCCAGCGCGGCCGCGGCTGCACGCGTTGCGGGGGCACCGGCTACAAGGGCCGCGTCGGCCTCTTCGAAGTCATGGCGTCGTCGGAAGTGATCCGCAAGCTGATCTTGGAAGGCGCGCCGGTCTCCGAATTGCGGCGGCAGGCGATGGAAGAGGGCATGGTGACGCTGCGTCAAACCGGATTGCAGATGGTGCGCCAGGGGTTGACCACGGTAGATGACGTAATCCGGGAGACGGTGGTGTGATGACGTTGCCTGATTTGTTGACGACCACGCTTTCACTGGGGGGATCGGACCTCCATCTGTCGGTGGACAGCCCACCGCAGGTGCGCGTGAACGGCCTGCTGCAACGCCTGGATCAACCGGTGCTGACGCCCGAACTGACGCAGTCGCTGGTGTATTCGGTGCTGACCGATGCGCAGAAGAAGGTCTTCGAGGAAAACTGGGAGCAGGACCTCGCGTTCGGCTTGAAGGGTGTCGGGCGTTTCCGGTGCAACGTATTTCGCCAGAAGGGCGCGGTGGGCGCGGTCTTCCGGTTGGTGCCCGAGCGCATCCCCACGCTTGAAGATCTCGGGCTGCCGCCCGTGCTGGCGAAACTGGCCGACCGGCCCCGCGGGCTGGTGCTGGTGACGGGGCCGACCGGATGCGGCAAATCCACCACGCTGGCCGCCATGGTCGACCGTATCAATGCCTCGCGGGCGGCGCACATCATCACGGTCGAAGATCCGATCGAGTACATGCACGAGCACAAGATGGCGCTGGTCAATCAGCGCGAACTGCACGCCGATACGAAGACCTTTGCCAATGCGCTTCGTGGCGCGTTGCGAGAAGACCCCGATGTGGTTCTGGTCGGCGAAATGCGAGACCTTGAAACCATGGCATCGGCTCTGCGACTGGCCGAGACGGGGCATCTCACGCTGGCCACCCTCCACACCAACTCGGCGGCGCAGACCATGACCCGTATCATCGACGCCTTCCCCGCGGAGCAGCAGGGGCAGATTCGGGCGCAGCTTTCGTTGGTCCTCGAAGGCATCGTGTGTCAGGCGCTGTTGCCCAAGGCCAACGGTACGGGCCGGGCGGCCGCGCTCGAAATTCTCGTGGCGACACCGGCCATCCGCAACCTGATCCGCGAAGACAAAGTGCACCAGATCTACTCGACCATGCAGTCGGGACAGGACAAATTTAATATGCAGACCATGAACCAGGCGTTGGCGAAGCTGATGATGAGCCGCGTCGTCTCGCGAGAGACCGGCCTCGCCGCGTCATCAAATCGAGAAGAACTGCTGCAGATCCTGGATCGCGGGAGGGAGAAAGTATGAGCGGCGCAGGGGCGACACAACGAGTGGCATCGGTGGCCGCGCCTCGGCGGGCGGCTGCGCCTGTGCCGTCGAAGCGGGCGCGAAAGGTCCCGGCCAAGAGTCTTGCCGTGTTCACGCGGCAGCTGTCGGTCATGATCGACGCAGGCCTGCCGCTGGTGCAGTGCCTTGAACTGCTCGCGAAAGAGGAGCCGGAAAAGCGGCTGGCGTCTGCCGTTCGCGCGGTGCGCGCGGACGTGGAGGCTGGCGCGTCGCTGGCTGAGGCCATGACGCGGCAGCCGCACGCGTTTAATGCGCTGTTCACCCACATGGTGGCGGCGGGCGAATCGGCGGGTATTCTCGACACCATCTTCAAGCGCCTTTCCACCTACATCGAAAAGCAGGTGAAGCTGCAGTCTCAGGTGCGCGCGGCGATGATCTACCCCGCGGCGGTCGTGACGATCGCGGGTATCGTGGTTGCCGTGCTGCTGTGGAAGGTCATTCCGACCTTCGCGTCCTTGTTCGCCGGGCTGGGCGCCAAGTTGCCACTGGCCACCAGAATCGTGATCCGGGCCAGCGAGCTCTTTGTCTTTGCCCTGCCGGCCCTCGTGGCGGGCGGATTCGCGCTGGCATTCGTGTTACGCCGGTACTACGCCACCGAGGCCGGCCGGCTCAGAATTGACGGAATCCTGCTGCGGGTGCCCCTGCTCGGCGCCATCCTGCGAAAAGTGGCGGTGGCGCGGTTCTGCCGCACACTCAGTACCTTGATCAGCGCGGGCGTGCCGATTCTGACCGGGCTCGACATCACCGGGCGCACCTCAGGCAACGCCGTCGTCGAGGCCGCCGTCAGGCAGGCGCGGGTCGGTATCGAGCGCGGCGAGACGATTGCCGCGCCCCTGCGGGCCACCGGGGTGTTCCCGCCGATGGTGGCGCAGATGATTGGCGCTGGTGAGAACACCGGTGCCCTGGACCTGATGCTGGCCAAGATTGCCGAGTTCTATGAAGAGGAAGTGGACGTGGCCGTGGCCGGCCTCCTGACCGTACTTGAACCCGTGATGATTGCGATTTTGGGCGTCATCGTCGGCGGCATCATCATTTCGATGTATCTGCCGCTGTTCGAGTTGATCAATCAGCTGGTGTAATGACAAATACCAAGCCGCAGATGACAATTGTGACGTCTTAATGGTGAGGCAACGGGGCGTCTCGACAGGTGTGGTAGACGCTGATTCCTATAAGTCCATACAGCGCAGTATGTTACGAGGAATCAACCGCCGGTATCCGGAACTGGTACCGAAGTTGCCTAAGAGAGTTGCCGGATGGTGCCACGGTGAGCCGGCTTCATAACGAAGCGGACATCGGGGCCGATATGGAAAAAGGGACACAGATCATGACGGGCAAACGAGACCAGGGTTTTACGCTTATTGAATTGTTGATCGTCGTTGCAATCATCAGCATCATCGCGGCCATTGCAGTGCCGGGCCTGCTGCGCGCACGTATGAGCGGTAACGAGACGTCGGCGCTCGCGTCGCTGAAGGTCGTCAACTCCTCAGAGGTTGCGTATTCGGCCTCCTGCGGCAACAACGGCTACGCGACCGCGTTCACGGTGCTGGCAACGCCTTCCCCGACGATGGGCTTCATCTCGGCGGACCTCGGCGTGGCGACCCCGATCAAGAGCGGCTACAACTTCGCGCTGGCGGCGGGCGCCGGTTCAGCGGCCGGTCCGGCCGACTGCAACGCGGTTGTGACGCGGACGGGCTACTACGCGTCGGCCGTGCCGACGGGTTACGGCACCACGGGCAGCAAGTCGTACGCGACCAACGCCGGCAACACGGTGTACCAGATCTGGGCGGCCACCGCGCCGGCAGAGCCGTTTGCCGCTCCCGCGATTCCGATCGGTTGATCGGTTGTGTTAGTGCCGCCGCTCAGGGCCGGGGCCAAGCCCCGGACCTGAGCGGCGGGTTCTTTTCGAAGTCTCTCCTGTGGTACAACACCCCCGTATGACTCCTCGTATCCGGTCGCTGGTGTTGTTGTTCGGTCTCGTTGGGCTGGGGTTTGCCGGCGCATCCGCCTGGGTGCACTACCAGCTGCTGACGAATCCAAGTTACACAAGTTTCTGTGACGTCAACGCCACATTCAATTGTTCGCAGGTGTACCTGAGTCAGTACGGCTCATTCCAGGGTGTGTCTACGGCGGTTGGTGGGCTCATCTGGTTTGGATTGGCTGTGGTGCTGGCTGCGTTCGGCGGTGCTCCGGCTCCGGTGGACGCCAGGAGCAAGGCGCCAACCAGTCCGGTGGGCGCCTATCTGTTCGCGTGGTCCACGATCGGCCTCGCGGTGATTCTGTATCTGGCGTACGCGTCGTTCTTTATTCTGGGTACCGCGTGCCTGCTCTGCATCGGCACCTACGTTTGTGTCATTGCCATTTTTGTGCTCTCCGGCGTGTCGTCGTCGGTTCCCATGGCGGAACTGCCGGCGCGGCTGGTTGATGATCTGAGGGGCGTCATGAAGAATCCGGCCATGCTGACCGTCGCCGTGGTGTTCCTGGCCGGTGTCGCCAGCACGCTCGCGTTTTTCCCGCACGACGCCCAGCCTGCCACTGCCGAGGAAGCCGCGGCCCAGGTCAATCAGGCGGCGCCGCCGCCGGCTGATCAGGTGCAGGCCTGGCTGCTGGAGTGGGAGAAGGCGCCGCGCGAAGAGACGGGCGTGCCCGCCGAGGGTGCCAAGGTAGTGGTGATCAAGTTCAACGACTTCCAGTGCCCGTCGTGTCGCATGGGGTGGGCGGCGCTCAAGCCCGTCATTGACGAGTTCGCCAAGACCCATCCGGGCGCGGTGCGATACGTCATCAAGGATTTCCCGCTTGAAGGCGAGTGCAATTTTTCGACGCCCAGCATGGATCACTACGCGTCGTGTGAAGCGTCTGCTGCGCTGCGGATGGCACGCGCGGTGGGCAAAGCCGACGAGATGGAAGCGTGGCTGTTTGCGAACCAGACCCGCCTGATCGGCGGCGTGGACGTGGTCACAGAAGGACTCAAAGCCGTGACCGGCCTGACCAATTTCGCCGAGCAGTATCCACAGATGCTCATTCCGATTCGCCAGGACGTCTCGGATGGCGTGGCGCTGCGCATCGGGGGAACCCCGACGTACTTCGTCAACGGGGTCAGGCTCACGCAGAACCTGCCGCCGGCCTACTTCAAGGCCGCCATCGAACACGAGTTGAAGAAGGCCGGAGGCCTTTGATACGGGACGTCTCGCCCGATTGACGTTGTGTCTGTCGTCCTTCGACTTGACCGTCTGACAAAAGATTTCTCGGCCGGCCTGTTCGGCCGGAGAAAACAACGTGCGCTCGACGAGGTGTCGTTCGAGTTGTCGCGCGGCGAAGTGTTCGGCCTGCTGGGACCAAACGGGGCCGGCAAAACCACCACGCTCAAACTGATTACAGGCTTGCTTCGCCCGACCTCGGGGCACGTCACCGTCTTTGGTGGCGCTCCAGGTGATCGCGCAGCGCGCGCGGCTCTGGGATTCCTGCCCGAGCACCCCGTGTTTTACGACCATCTGACTGCCGAGGAGTTGCTCGCGTATTTCGCCGGTTTGTGCGGAATCTCGGGCGCCGACCGCACCCGCCGCGTGTCTCAGGTGCTTGACGATGTGGGGCTGGGCGACGCGAGGCGTCGTCCCATGCGCCAGTATTCGAAGGGGATGTTGCAGCGGGTCGGCCTGGCGCAGGCGTTAATCAACGAGCCGGCGCTCGTGATTCTTGACGAGCCGATGTCGGGGCTGGACCCAATCGGGCGGCGCGAAGTGCGCGAGCTCATTTTGAAACTGCGCGACGGCAGCCGCACCGTGCTGTTCAGCTCACACATCCTGTCGGATGCCGAGACACTGTGTTCGCGCGTGGCGATACTCGCCCGCGGCCGCCTCATGGCCAGCGGCGCGGTGGGGGACCTCACCGCAGGCAAGGCCGGCGGTTGGGAAGTGATTGCCGCCAATTTGTCGCCTGCCGCAGTGGCTGCGCTGCAGGCGCGCACCACACGCGCAACTCGAATCGCGCACGGGCGCTACACCTTTGAATTGGCAGAGGGCGAACGGCCCGAGCCGTTCATCGCGGCGCTGACCGAGTTGGGCGGCGCGCTGGTCTCGGCGTCACCCACGCGGGCCACGCTCGAAGATGTGTTCGTGGAGCAGGTGTCATGACGCGCGTACGGCTGGTGGCCTGGCACGTCTTCAAGGAAAGCGTGCGCGATCGCGTCCTGTTCGCGATCGCGGGGTTCGCGCTGATCCTGGTCGCGGCGTCGGTCCTCATCGGGCAGATTACCGCCGGGCAGGACGTGAAGATCATCAAGGACATCGGGCTCGCCACCCTTGAACTGGCCGGTGTCCTGATGGCGGTGTTTATCGGCGTGGGACTCGTGGCCAGGGAAATTGAACGCCGGAGCGTCTACGCTCTGCTCGCCAAGCCGGTGCACCGCTGGGAGTTTGTGGTGGGCAAGTTCGCCGGGTTGGTGGGCACCATCACCGTCAATTTGCTGCTGATGACACTTGCGCTCTTTGCGCTGCTGGCGTGGCTTGAGTGGAAGATGCCCGACCTGGCGCTGTTCAAGGCCGTGATCCTGATCCTCGCGGAGCTGGCGTTGCTGACAGCAGTGGCGTTGTTCTTCTCCACTTTTTCATCAAGTGGCATCCTCTCGGCGGGACTCACGCTGGGTGTGTTTGTGGTGGGTCTGTTCAGCGAAGACCTGCGCGGGTTCAGCGGCATCGTCAGTTCAGAGATGCTGGCGTCGGTGGTGCGGGCGATCGGCGTGATTGTGCCGGCGTTTTCAGCGTTCGACATCAAGGCGGATGTGGTCAATGGCCGGCCCCCGGTGCCCTGGGCGTATGTGGCGATGACGGTGGCGTATGCGGCGTGTTACGCGGGCGCCCTGGTGGGCGGGGCCGTGGCGATCTTTTCGCGACGGGAATTCAAGTGACGCTCTCCGGAAGGGCCATCGGCGTGTATCTGGGTGTGGCGGCGGGTATCGGCCTGGCGGCCGTCACCCTCGACGCCCGCGACCGCATGTATCCGCGCGAGACTTCTGAGGAGCGGTTGCTGTATTTGACGAGCGGTCGTGTGGCCGATCGACTGGCGCTTTCCTTCGACGCCGTGATGGCGGACGTTTATTGGATCCGCACGGTGCAGTACTACGCGAGCCAGCGGAAGTCGCGTAGCTTCAGTGGCGGCTACGAATTGCTCGACCCACTGCTGGACTTGACCACGTCGCTCGATCCGTACTTTTCCGTGGCGTACCAGTTCGGCGCAATTTTTCTGTCTGAGCCGCGGCCCGACGGTGCCGGCCGCACCGACCTGGCGATCGCATTGCTTGAGAAAGGCCTGCAGGTGGAGCCGCGGTGGCAGTACGCGCAGGCCCTGGGCTTCGTGCACTATTGGCATCGGAATGACCTGGTGGCCGCGGCGAACGAGTTCAAGCGCGCGGGCCAGATGCCAGGCGCACCGCCGTGGCTTGGGCCACTTGCGGCAAACACGTTGGCCAAGGGTGGCGGGCGCGAAGGCGCACTCGTGATGTTTACCGAACTGGCCAAGTCCGAGGAGAAGTGGATCCGTGAGCTGGCCGAGCGACGGCTTCGTGAACTCCATCGGGAGTTGGGTCGATGACGCCATTCGAGCTCAGCGTGCTCTTCGTCTTCGGCTTGATGGTCGGCAGCTTCCTCAACGTCTGCATTGTCAGGTTGCCTGCGGGCATTTCGATTGTCACGCCGCCGTCGCGTTGCCCGAAGTGCGCCACGCGCCTGGTCTGGCGCGACAACATTCCGGTCCTCAGTTGGCTCTGGCTTGGAGGTAAGTGCCGCACGTGCCGTGCTCCGATCAGTGGCCGCTATCCGATCATCGAACTCGCGACCGGAGCCGTATTCCTCCTTCAGGGCATCATGCTGCCGGGGTCGCCGATCGCGGATTCGGCGATGGCCGTTCTGCTCGCATCGAGGCTCGTGTTTTCGTCGCTGCTGGTGGCGCTCCTTGCCACCGACCTTGAGACATTCAGGCTGCCCAACCCGCTGACCTATTTCGGCATTGGCGCTGGGATTGCGTTCAGCCTGTTCGGACCTCCTGGGCTGGTGGGGAGCCTGATCGGCGCGGCAGTAGGTGCCGGCGTCCTGCTGCTGATTCGTGCCGCCTGGAAGCTCGCCAGGGGCGTGGATGCGATGGGGTTGGGCGACGTGAAGATGCTCGCGATGATCGGCGCGTTTCTGGGCTGGCCCCACGTCTGGGCGGTCCTGTTGCTCTCAAGTCTGGTGGGCGCCCTCGTGGGCATCGGCATCGCCATTGCGGGGCGGGGGACCATGCAGAGCAAGCTGCCGTTTGGGGTGTTCCTGTCGGTGGCGGCGTTGGTGTCGTCAGTCTGGGGCCAGCGCCTGATCGACTGGTACATGGGCACCCTGTCGATCTGACCAATTGCAGTTTTCGACAGGCGGCTGCCGGGCGTTGTTGGCAGTTTCTGCAACATTGGATGGTTGGGCCCTCGTTTTCTGGGCGCATTTGGTTGTTTTGCGCCGACGGCCGACCTGGACCGGGAGTTGCACTGGTACCGGGCGTGGTCCAACTCTCTTCAGATCGCGGTTTTACACTCATTGAAGTCCTGGTCGCGCTGGTGCTGGTCTCGGTGCTCGTCGCTGGAGCGATGGGCGTGCTGGCCAAAGCGGCGGCCGTGATTGGGGCTGCGCGCGTCGGCACGACGGCGACGCTGCTGGCGATGCAGAAAGTGGAGCAACTTCGCGCGGCGCCTGCCGCGCTCGCCGCTGGCACGCAGCAGGACTATTTCGCGGCCGACAGCAGTGTGTCGCCTGCATCGTCCGCGTTTTTTGTTCGTCGATGGACGGTGACGCCGGGGTGGGCGGCGACAGGCGCGTCATCGGTGGTCGTGGAAGTGCTGGCAGCCGGGGCCGGCCGCGTCGCAGAAGTACAGGCCGTGGTGGGAGGGCTGCCATGACACCGCCGCGCGACTCGTCCGGATTCACGCTGGCCGAATTGCTCGTGGCGCTCGTGTTGAGTGCGATTGTCGTCTCAGCCGTGGCAGCGCTGACGGCCACCACGGACCGGTTCGCGCGATCCCAATCGCGCGTCATGGATGCGCAGCAACGCGCGCGGGTGATCGCCGAGACACTGGGACGCGATCTGCGCCTGGCCGGCGCTGGGCTCGATCGAGGGCCGATGTCGGGGCCACTCAACCGGGTGTTTACGCCGCTGTGGCCACGTCGCGTTGGGCGCGTGCGTCCCGACGCGGCGACCGTGGTCAGGCCGGATGCACTCACGCTGGCGTGGGTGCCTGACACCATCGTTCAGACCACGCTCGCCATCGGTGACGTGCCGTCGCTCGGTCGCATTGTGTTGGCTCCGTGTGCAGGCGGGGCGCTGCCGTGCCAGGTCGCACGAGGCGCGACGCTGGCAGTCTTTGACGCGCCCGGCCGGGCTGAGCTTCTAGGTGTGCTGGACGACGATGTGGGTGGAACGGCCGTGCGGCCTCTTGGTGCGCCGGCTGGAGCGTTTGCCGCCGGTTCAGCCGTTTCCGAGGTTGTGATTCGCGGGTACTACTTTGACAGTGCGCTGTCCCAGTTGCGGTTTTACGACGGCGACGGCACCGACCAGCCCGTGGTGGATGAAGTGACGGGCCTGACATTTGAGTACTTCGGCGATCCCGCACCGCCGCAACTGCCGCGCCCCGACCCGGGTCTTGAGAATTGTCTCTTCGACATGGCCGGAACCTGGCGCGGCGGCGTGACGCTCACGGCCAACAGCGACGGACTGGCCACGTTGCCGCTGGCGATGTTTCTGGACGGACCGTGGTGCAGCGCAGGGGGCACCGGCTTTGACGCGGATCTCCTGCGTGTGCGGCGCATTCGTGTAGAGGTTCGCTTGCGGGCCTCGGGCCCACGCGACCCGCGTCCCGACTATCGTGCGATGTTTGATGTATCGCCGCCGAACCTGTCGCGTACTGGCGCGGGCGGAGGGCCGGGTGGATCATGGTGATGTTGGTCCTGCTGCTCACGGTCTGTGTGGCGTCCCTCAGCGGCGGACTGGCCTTGCTCGGGCACACCGAGCGCCGCATCGCGAGCGCGCATCTCAAGGCGGTGCAAACGTCGTATGCGGCGAGTGCGGCCGTCCAACTGGCGATTGATGCGGTGGCGCGATCGCCGCTGTCCGCGCAGTGGCCCTCAGTGGGCACTGTCGCCGCGCTGGGTTCAGCGGCGCCCATCATGGCCGTCGCGCCTGGCGAGACCGTGGATCTGAATGCCCGCACCGCCGAACTCGACCGTGACGCCGCCCGCCGGTGGCCCCTCGGGCTCGATACACCACGGTGGCGGCTGGTCGCCTGGGGCCGGCTTCCGGCGTTGCCGGCCTCGTCCATGCGCATCGCCATCTGGATCGCAGACGATGTGATGGACGGGGATGGAATACCCGGTACGGATCTCAATGGAATGCTTATGATCCGCGCAGAGGCTTTTGGGCAGGGAGGTGCGGCCCGCGTCGTCGTGGCGCACGTCCGGCGAGAGGCGGGCCTGGTCAGAACCGTGTCGTGGAGGGAGGAGTAACCCGTGTCGATACTTGTCATCGTTGCACTCATGGAGGCCTTTCTCGCGGCCTGGAACGCTCCGCCGGCCAGCCTGGGGGAACTGGCGTTGCGTGAATCCGTCCGGCGGGCCGCCACACCGGCGCCAACGCGCGTGCTTACGGCTGCCGATCTGGGCCCGGTGCCAGAGCGTCCGATGCCTGTGGTGCCGCCGCCGGTGGTGGTGCCCGAAGTGACGCCCGTGGTGAGCCCCGTGGTGAAGCCCGTGAGCAATGACGAGACCGTCGGCGCGGTGAAGCCTGGCGAGAACGTGGAAAAGAATGAAACGTGGTGGCGCGCCCGCATGGTCAAGGCACGTGCTGACCTGGAGCGCGACCGCCTGACGGTGGCGGCCCTGGAAACCCGAGTGAATCTTCTGACGCGCGAGGCGTCCAGCGCCGACGCGCCTGGACGACGTTCCGCGCTGGTGGCCGAACGTGTGCGCACGCTGGCCGAACTCGAGCGCATGCGCACTCAGGTGGCGGACGGCGTCAAAGCCATCAGTGACATTGAGGACGAAGCGCGCCGCGAAGGTGTGCCGCCCGGGTGGCTGCGTTAGCGAATGCCGATCGTTCGAAGCGCGGCCCGCAGTTCCTTCGGTGTCACGTCGGAGACGACTGAGGTGACCCCAAGGCGCATCGGCAGCACGAAGTGCAGTGTGCCCTTCGACACTTTTTTGTCGCTCTGAATAGCGTCCAACGCATCGGAGGCCTTCAGCCCGGCTGTTGACGGCAATGGGCCCATGCGGCCGATGATTGTCGTGAGCGCGTCCATGTCTTCAGCCGGAAAGATTCCGCGCCTCGCCGAGAGCGCCGCCGCGGCGAGCATGCCGTAACCCACCGCCTCGCCATGCAGAAACCTGCCATACCGGCTGATCGCCTCCAGCGCATGCCCCACGGTGTGCCCGAAGTTCAGCGTGCGGCGCAGCCCCTGCTCGCGCTCATCGGCCATCACCACCACCGCTTTCATGCGGCAGCAGTCCGCGATGAGGGGCGTCAGCACCTCCGGGTCTTTGTTGAAGATGGCGGACAAGTGCGCTGAGATGTAATCGAAGAGCGGTCGCGAACCGATGACGCCGTATTTGACGGCCTCGTACAGCCCGGCGCGAAACTCGCGGCGCGGCAACGTCTCCAGCAGTTCCGGATCACAAAGCACCAGCGACGGCGCGTGGAAGGCGCCCACCAGGTTCTTCCCAGCCGGCAGGTTGACCCCGACTTTTCCACCAATCGCGCTATCCACCTGCGCGAGCAGCGTCGTCGGAATCTGAACAAGACGGAGGCCGCGCAGATATGTGGCTGCGGCGAAGCCGGCTGCATCACCGACGACGCCGCCGCCGAATCCGATGACGATCGCGGACCTGTCGATGCGGCGCTCAAACAGGCCATCGTACAAGCGCGCTACCGTCGCCAGTTGTTTGGCCTTTTCGCCGTCGGGGATGAGCAACGGCGGGTGTCCGCCGAGCACGTCCTGCATGCGGGCACTGTGCTGCCGCCACACTGGTGGACAACTCACCACTGCGGTGGTGCTGACGAGGCGCTGCTCGGCCAGCATCGGGCCCACCTGGCGCGTGAGCGCGGCCCCGATGAGTACGGGATACGAACCACCCGCGTGTGTGACGTCCAGCCGAATGACAGCCATCGCTCGTCGTGTAGGATAACAGGAGCGAAGAGGTGCACTTGTCAGAGCAGAAAAAAGATGCGTTTGTGACCGAAATAACCCCGCAGTCCGAGGACTTTTCACGGTGGTACCTCGATGTGGTGCGCCGTGCCGAGTTGGCCGACTACTCGCCGGTGAAGGGGTGCATGGTCATTCGTCCGTACGGATACGCCATCTGGGAGAACATCCAGCGGCTGCTTGATGCGCGGTTCAAGGCCACCGGGCATGTGAATGCCTACTTCCCGTTGTTTATTCCCGAGAGCCTCCTCATGAAGGAGAAGGAACACGTGGAAGGGTTTGCTCCGCAGGTGGCGTGGGTGACCCGCGGCGGTGACGAAGAACTCGAGGAGCGGTTGATTGTCCGGCCGACCTCCGAAGTTCTTGTCGGGACGATGTACGCCAAGTGGGTGAAGTCATGGCGCGACCTGCCGGTGCTGATCAATCAGTGGGCCAATGTGGTCCGCTGGGAGAAAGTGACGCGGCCGTTTCTGCGCACGACCGAGTTCCTGTGGCAGGAAGGGCATACGGCTCACGAGACCGCTGACGAAGCGGAAGAAGAGACGTTGAAGATCCTCGCGCTGTACAAAGAGTTCGCCGAGCGTGAGTTGGCGATGCCCGTGGTGGACGGCATGAAGAGTGAGAGCGAGAAGTTTGCCGGCGCCTCCCATACGTTTTCGATTGAGGCGCTGATGGGCGACGGCCGCGCGCTGCAGGCCGGGACCTCTCACAACCTCGGGCAGAACTTCGCCAAGGCGTTCGAGATCCAGTTTCAGGGGCGAGACAAGACCATCCAGCACGCATGGACGACCTCGTGGGGCGTTTCAACGCGCCTCATCGGCGCGCTGATCATGACGCACGGCGACGACAGCGGGTTGGTGCTGCCGCCGGCCGTGGCCCCGCATCAGGTGGTGATCGTGCCGATCCCCAGGGGTAACTGGAAAGAGACCGTGCTGCCGACCTGTGAGGCCATTCGGGATCAGCTGACAGCCATCGGCGTGCGCGTGAAGCTGGATGCGACCGAAGAAAACTCGCCCGGATGGAAGTACGCCGAGTGGGAGCTGCGCGGCGTCCCGCTGCGCCTTGAGGTGGGGCCCAAGGACATCGAGAAGGGCGCCGTGTTTTCGGCGCGGCGTGATACGCGCGAGAAGGCGTCCATCCCGATGGCGGAGCTCACGCAGCGCGTGCCTGCGCTACTGCAGGCCATCCAGGACAACCTCTTCGCGCGGGCGCTTGAGTTCCGTCAGACGCACACCTCTGAAGTGGCCACCTGGGCCGAGTTCTCTGCAGCCATGGAAGGACGGCCCGGATTCGTCATTGCGAGCTGGTGCGGCAGCGCGGCGTGTGAAGCCACCATCAAGGCGGAAACACAGGCCACGTTGCGTAACATCCCCATGGGATCTCCCCGAGTGGAGGGCCGCTGCGTCAAGTGTGATGGCCCCTCCACCGTGAAGGCGTGGTTCGCAAAGGCGTACTGACGATGCGGCATGTCGCATTGCTGCGCGGCATCAATGTGGGCGGCAACAAGCGGCTGGCGATGCCCGACCTGCGGCGTGTCGCCGAATCACTCGGCTGGCGCGATGTGGTCACGGTGCTGGCCACCGGCAATCTGATCTTCACGCCCGGGCGCGGAACGCCGGACTCGGCGAAACTGTCGGCTCGTCTCGAGCGGGCGTTGCTCGACGATGGGAAGTTGCAGGTGCGGGTGGTGGTGTTGTCGGCCGCGCAGGTGGAGACCGTCACGCGAGAGCAGCCGTTTGGGGCGAAAGTGGATAACCCCTCGAGGCTGCTCGTGTCGGCGTATCTGGATGCCAAGGCCCGCCTCGCACTGGCTCCCCTGACGAAAACGGATTGGTCGCCGGGCGCCCTCGCGCTCGGCACGCACGCGGCCTACCTGTGGTGTCCCGATGGCATCCTCGACACCCCCCTCGTCGAGGCCGTGGGCCGTGCCGCCCGCGATGGCCTCACCTCCCGCAACTGGGCGACATGGATCAAAGTGGGGACGGGTGTGTTTTCCACAGAAACGCGCTAATTGGGGACAGGTGTGAAAAACGACCTCGCGACATCAAAACGACCTCTGAGGTAATTACCGGTAAGTGCCGACGGTAATTACCTCAGAGGTCGTTTTGCGTTTCGCGAGGTCGTTTCTCAGACCTGTCCCCAATTAGTGGGTTTCTGTGGAAAACACACCCGTCCCCCTATCGTTTCGCCCTCGCGACCAGCACGCCGGCTGACGGCCAGCGTTCCAAGATTTGCTTCAGCACGGCGTGACGACGGGTGAGTTGTTCGCGCGCGACGATCGCGCCGAAGGCTTCAGCCAGGTGGTCGCGCCACCACCGATCAGGCGCGGCTGAATCCACCCAGGCCCGAGCCAGCGGCATCAGGCACGACGTATCGCCGACCACAGCGGCGGCTGAAAGAAAGCCCACCGGCAGAAGAGTGGTCGCGCTTTCCAGGGCTTCGCGCAGGTCGTACAACGCGAGGCGGCTGCCGCGGGCCGCCAGATGCTGGTGGAGCACGCCTCGGACCACCGCCCACTGTTCCCGCGTTTCCGCGTCGGGCGCCTGCTCCTGGCGGCTCCGCACGATCTCCACGGCCCGTTTCAAGGTGGCCAGTGGCGCGCGTTCGCCGTCTTCGCGGGCCACAGCCGCCACCACGGCCGGGTCGGCCGGCAGCCCGCGCGCCACAAGGGCGTCCAGCGGCTCCACCGCACCGGCTTGACGACGGGTGACGCGGGCCACCACCTTGGAGGCCGGGTCCTTCGCCAACGCCTCGTAGATGGGCTTCAGGAGCTTTTCAGGCTGCCCGTCGAGCGCGGCCAGTGCGGCCAGTCGAACGGCGGTGGACGAGTCGACCGAAAGTGCGGTGGCGGCCAGGTGGTCGAACGCCCGGGTGCCTCGGGCGTCCTTCTCGCGCGCCACCTGTCCCACCACGCCAATCGCGGCGACGGCGACGGCTTCCACTGGTTGCCCGACCGCCGCCAGGGCCGCTGACAGCGCGCGGCCATCGCCGATGGCTTCGAGCGCCTCGAATGCTGCGACGCGCGCCTCGATGGGCTGCTGGGAGTTGGTGGCCACGGCCAACAGGGGCGTGGTGGCCCGCTGGCCGATGACCGCCAGGCGCGCTAATGCCATCTCGCGGCGTTGGCTGTCACCTCCGGTCAACTCCGCGATCAGGCGGATGACGTCGGCGGCCGAGGACTGGCGAATGGACATGGGTAAAAAAACCACGGGCCGAAGCGGCGGCGCTTCGGCCCGTGGATGTTCACATAGAAACGAGCGGCGTGGCTACTGGAGGCGCACCACCAGCGCCGCACGGCGGTTGAGCCGGCGGGTTTCCTCGCGGGCGTTGTCGTACTTCGGCCGCTCTTCACCGTAGCTGACAATCCGCAGGCGATCCGGGCTCACGCCGCGCGAATTCAGGTAGCTGCGGACGGCGGTTGCACGGCGCTCGCCGAGGGCCAGGTTGTATTCCGACGTGCCCACGTTGCAGGTGTGGCCTTCGATTTCGAGCCGCAGGTTCGGATTCGCCTGCATGGCGGTAATGGCGTCATCGAGGATCTTCAGGGCGTCGGCCCGCAGCGAGAACTGGTCGAACTCGAAGTGGACGTCTTCGAAGACGAAGTCCTTGGCCGCCGGCTGCACCACCTGGATGGTGACTGAGGCCGAGGCGGTGGCGCCGCGGCTGTCGGTCACCGTGATCGTCACCGGCACCGGGCCCACCACCATGGGCGCCGTCCACGGCGACTGGCGGTTAGTCGGTGTCGAGAGCGTGCCGGCGTTGGTCGTCCAGCGATACGTCAGGGCATCGCCGTCCGGATCCTGCGCGTCGGCCGTCACGGTGGAGACCTTGCCCACTTCCACGGTGCAGGGGTCGCAGGCCGCCGTCACGGTCGGGGGACGGTTGGTCGGCTGCGCCTTCGCTGCCGCTGCGGCTGCTGCGGCGGCCGCGGCTGCGGCGGCTTCGTCCGCGGCACGACGGGCGGCATCTTCAGCGGCGCGGGCTGCGGCGGCCGCGGCCACTTCATCACGCGCTCCCGGGTGGTAGCCGATTCGGAACTGGATGCCGACGGCGTCTCCGCTGTTGTCACCAAAGCTCGAGCAGGTCAGTGAGGCGATGGGGCAACGTGCGTTGCTGCGTGCGTCCGTGGTGCCCGACCAGTTCAGGCCGCCACCGATGAAAAAGCCTGACGAGGCCTGCCAGGTGACGCCGACTGCAGCGAACACCGGCGTGGCGAGGCTGGTGGACGTGGGCGCGACTGAACCGTCAACGCCGGTGAACCCAGCCGGCGCGAGGACAACGTTGTCGAGGTACTTTTCACCCGTCAGTTCAGCGGTGAAACGCAGGCGTGAGTTGGCCGGGAAGCCGACGCCCAGGCCCCAGCGGATGCCATTGGTCAGGTCGAAGCCGGCCGGGTCGCCGCGGAAGATGGCGCCGCCGAAGGCCGACAGTTCGATCACGCGGAACTGCTTGCTCAGGATGCCGTCAATCGTGAAGTCGGCCTTGCCACTCGACGCACCCAACTCGTCATCGCCGGTGGGCAGTTTCGCCGTGCCTCGCACCGCAAAACCCAGGGCCGCGCTGTCGCTCTGCGAGATGATCGCGATCTTGGCGCCCAGGCGCAGGTCGCCAGGCCTGTTCCCGATCCACCCCTGTCGGACGAGCGGAAACTCATTCACTACGCCACCGCCTGCGCCCGAAGGTGACCCGGCTGGGCTGACGAAGAAGATGGGCCGCGTGTCGCGGTCGATTCGTGTGATGGCCGTGTAGCTGCCGAACACCTCGGCGCGGTTGCCCAGGCCCACCGCGAAAGACGCCGGGAACTTGGTGGCGTCGGTGAACCCCTGTCCGTAGTCGGCGTTTTCGCGGTAGAAGCTGACCGACCACTTCTTGTGCGGCAGCACCTGGGCGGTCGGCACAAACCAGAGTCCGGTGTCGCCGCTCACGCTGACCGTCGCCATCCGCGTTTCCGTCTGGGTGGCCGGCTGTGACTGGGGGGGCGTGGTCTGACCTGAGGCCGGGATGGCCGTCGCCAGCATTGCCCCCATCACGCTTACTCCCAACAGTCGCTTCATCGTCGTCATTTTTTTCTGTCCCTGAGTAAAGAAAGACGGTCCCTGACGGAAACCGTGCCCATAAATCCGCCATAATGGTACACCCGAACACGCCCAAGTCAATGCGTTCAGGCCGGTTCCGGGTCGCTGCGTTATACTGAATCTTCACAGGTTCCAAGGGAGGCAACGCTCATGTTTGGCTCGATCGGCATGCCCGAACTCATCATCATTTTCACCGTGGCACTGATCGTGTTCGGCCCCCGGAAGTTGCCTGAGCTTGGCCGGTCGCTCGGCAAGAGCCTGCAGGAGTTCAAGCGGGCATCAAACGAACTGAAGCACACGCTGGATGAGGAGATCTCGCTCGAAGACCGGCAGCGCTCTGCGCAGAAGCCGGCCACGGTGGCCGTGCTTGAGGCCCCGTCGGCGACCGACCCCGCCGCGATCGGGACGCCGACCGACCCCGAGACGATCGCTCGCGGTCAGCAGCACAGCTAAGTGGAGGAAGACGACCTCTCGCCGGGCGCGCCCGGCCGCATGAGCTTTCTCGATCACCTCGACGAGCTGCGCCGCCGCATTCTCTACGCCGTCTACTCGGTCCTCGCCGCCGGCATCGTGGCCTTCGCGTTCATCGATCGCATTCTGGAAGAAGTGACCCGGCCGATGCTTGCCGTGTTGCCCAGCGGCACGCTGCTGGGCACCGAAGCGCTCGACCCGATCATGATCTATTTCAAGGCGGGGCTTCTGGTGGCGGTTATCATCGCGTCGCCGTTGATCCTCCTTCAGGTCTGGTATTTCATCGCGCCGGGTTTGTATTCAAAGGAAAAGCGGATGGCGGTGCCATTCGTGTTCACCTCCACCGCGCTGTTCCTGGCTGGCGCCTACTTTGGACATCGAATCGCCTTTCGGGTGACCTGGGAGTTCCTCGCCAAATTCAACCCGGAGTTCCTGAACTGGACGCCCACGTGGACGTCGGCGTTTTCGCTCTACCTGCGAATGGTGCTCGGCCTGGGCCTGATCTTCCAGATGCCGGTGGTGATCTTCGTGCTCGCGCGATTCGGCATCGTCTCGGCGAAATTCCTGATCAAGAACTTCAAATATGCCGTCCTGATCATCTTCATCGTGGCGGCCGTGGCCAGTCCCGGACAGGACCCGGCCAGCCAGATGCTGTTTGCGGCGCCGATGCTGGTGCTCTACGTCATCAGCATCGGGGTGGCGTGGCTCTTCGGCAAGAAAAAGCCCGCCGAAACTGCCGAGCCGTAACCTCCGTCCCTCTGCTACCATTGCCTTTATCTATGCGAAATTCAGGCGTGCCTGCGGCAGCAGTGGTGGTGGTGATCGCGGCAGTGGCGGGTGGCCTGCTCGGCAGCAGTGTCGGCGCGCGGGGCGCCGGCGCCAACGCCGACCGCGTGACCGAACGCTACCGCATGTTCTCGGCCGCCCTCGCCGCGGTTGAGCGCGACTTCGTCGTCGAGACGGCGTCAGACGACCTCGTCTACGGCGCGATCGACGGGATGCTGCGGACGCTGGACCCGCACTCAAGTTTTCTGGAGCCCCAGGCGTACGCCCGGATGCGCGAGCGGCAGGAGGGCGTGTACTACGGCCTCGGCCTCAGCATCGTCGTGGTGAACGACGACATCACCGTGACCAACCTGTTTGAAGGGACACCGGCCTACCGCGCAGGCATCCGGCGCGGCGACGTCATCGCCATTATCAAGGGGAAGAGCGCCAAGGGCTGGACCAGCGAGCAGGCGGTGAAGGAGCTGCGAGGTGCGAAGGGCACCTCGGTGGATATTTCCATCCGCCGCCTCGATCAATTGATTCCCCTGACCGTCGACCGCGACGAGATCAACATCACCACGGTGCGCACGGCGTTCATGATTGCGCCGGGCACGGGGTACATCCGCCTGCAGGATTTTTCGGAGACCACCGATCGCGAGCTGGGCGCTGCGCTGACCAAGCTGCGTGGAGAAGGGCTGCAGCGACTGGTGCTGGACCTGCGCGACAATCCCGGCGGACCGCTCGACCAGGCGATCGCCGTGTCCAACCGGTTCCTGAAGCGCGGGCAGATGATCGTGTATACCCGGGGCCGCGTGCAGAATTCGGATGAGGACTATCTGGCGCTCGAGCAGGGCGACACGACCACGCCGCTGGTGGTGCTCGTCAATCGCAGCAGCGCCAGTGCCTCGGAGATTGTGGCGGGCGCGATGCAGGATCACGACCGCGCGCTTGTGGTGGGTGAGGCCACGTTTGGCAAGGCGTTGGTGCAGTCGGTGTTCCGGATCAGCAACGGCGCCGGGCTCGCGCTCACCACCGGCCGGTACTACACGCCGAGCGGCCGCATGATTCAGCGCCCCTGGGATGGCACGTTCGACGAGTACTTGAACTACTCGCAGCGCGATCAGGCTGGGACACGCGAACACGCCGCAGGGGAACTGAAGTACACGGACGCAGGCCGCAAGGTGTACGGCGGCGGCGGTATCGAGCCGGACCACTTCAAGCCGGGACCGGTCGAGGGTTTCAACCCCACGCGGTTCTCGCGCATGTTGCTGGCGCGCGGGTTCTTCGTCGGGTTTGCCGAGTCGTTCACCGGCGAAGGCGATACGCGCCCGGCGGCGGCGCCCGCGGCCAAACACAAGGTGGCGCGCGGATTCGAAGTGACGCCCGCCATCCTGGCGGAGTTCGCCGAGTACCTTGCCGCCCAACGCGTGAAGGTGGACGCCGCCGCGCTCGAGGCCGATGCCGCGTTCATCAGCGCGATGATTCACTACGACGTGGATCTGGATCTCTTCGGCGTCGAGGAAGCGCGCCGCAATCTCTCCAAAGTCGATCCCCAGGCGCAGTTCGCGCTGACGTTCTTCGACGAAGCACACCGCCTGATCGCTTCAGGCGCCAGGACTGCAAAGGCCGGGAAGACCCCCTAACACATGCGTTTGTCGCGACTGCACATTAACGGATTCAAGAGTTTTGCCGATCGTGCCGAGTTGTCATTTGATGATGGCGTCACCGCCATCGTCGGCCCGAACGGTTGTGGGAAGAGCAATGTCGTAGACGCCATCACGTGGGTCCTTGGCGAACAAAGCGCCAAGAGCCTGCGCGGTGAACGCATGGAAGACATCATGTTCAGCGGCAGCGATGGGCGAAAGCCGACCGCGTCCGCCGAAGTGCGCCTGCGCCTGGCCAATGTGGCGCAGGCGGCGATGCTCACGTCCACAGAAGTCGGTGGCGACGGCGTGGTTGATCCGGCGGTTGGCGAAAACGGCCAACTGCCGCTCGTGACACGCGACGTCGAAATCGGCCGCCGGTTGTACCGCTCAGGCGAAAGCGAATACCTCATTGATGGCGAGGTGTGCCGTTTGCGTGACGTCCACGACCTGCTCATGGACTCGGGCCTTGGCATCAAGGCGTATGCCGTGATCGAGCAGGGCAAGATTGGTCAGATTCTGTCCGCACGTCCGGCTGAACGCCGGGCCCTGATTGAAGAGGCGGCGGGCGTCACGAAGTACAAGTCGCGTCGGCGTTCTGCCGAACTCAAACTCGACGCCGCCCGCCAGAATCTGATGCGGGTGGACGACATCATCTTCGAAGTCGAGAAACAGCGCGGTGCGCTGAAGCGGCAGGCGGCCCGTGCCCGCCGATACAAGCGCCTGCGCGAAGAACTGCGACGCTGGGAACAGGTGCAGTTCGCGCACCGGCAGGCCACGCTCGCGCGCGAAATCGACGCCGCCGAAACGCGCCTCTCAGATGCGCGGACGCGAGAGACCTCGGCGGCCGCACGCGTGGCCGAACTCGAATCCGGGCTCGAAGCCCTGAGGCTCGAACTCACGGCCGCCGAGCAGCGCGCCACTGAAACACGCGAGCAGGCACATCAGCGCGAACTTGAGATCGGCCGGCGCCAGCAGCAGGTCACGTTTGAGAAGCAGCAGGTGGAAGACCTGGGGCATCGCCTGACGCAGTTCGAGGCGGAAGTGCACGACCTTGATGCGCGCCGCGGCCCGGCGCACGCGGCCTTTGAGGCGCAAAAAACCGTCATCGACCGCGCGCGGCTGTCGTTGCAGGAAGCGCAGGGCACCGTGTCGGCCTGCGAGCAGGAATACCAGCGCGCGCTCACCACCGTGCAGGGTGTGGAACACGATGCGGACCAGACACGCGCGGCCGTCATGGCCGCCGCGACCACGCTCACCGCATTGCGGCAGGCGCGTGACAATGCGACGGCCGCCCGCGACCGCATCGCGCAGGATCGCAGCCGTTTCGAAGTGGAGCTGCGCGACCTGCAGCAGGAGCTCGACCGCGCCACTCGTGATCGGTCCGACGGCGAAGCGTCTCTGGCGGAAGCGCGCAGCGCGTCCGAGCGCGCTCTCCAGGCACGCACCGCGGCCGAAGTCGCGCTCGCCGACGCCCGTGGCGAACGCGATCGCCTTTCGCAGCTCCTGAGCTCCGCGCATCGCGAACTGGCCGGACTCGAAGCCCGCCTGCGTTCGATCAGCGAGGTGGACCGCCAGCGCACGACGTTTGGTGACGCGGCCCGCTTCCTCCTCGCCGAAGCGCCAGAGACCGTGGGACAACACGGCGCGTTTGCCGATCACCTGCGCGTCGAACCGTCGTTTGAGCGCGCCGTTGACGCGCTGCTCGGCGATCTCCTTCAGCACGTAGTGGTGGATCGATCCGACCAGGTCAACCAGGCGCTGGCTCACCTCGAAGAGCGGCGAGCCGGTCGTTGCGGTTTCCTCGTCCTTGACGACGCGAGAGCCGCCGCGCCGAGACTGTCGCCGGCCCTCCCGGCCGGCGCTCGTGCGTTGCGCGACGTGGTGCAGGCCACGGGGCCGTACGCCGGCCTCATTGCGCGAGCTATTCCGGATGCGTTCGTCGTGGAGACGTTTGCCCAGGCCCAGGCACTTGCGCTCGCCACCGACTTGCCGGTCGCAACCATGGGGGGCGATGTCTTTCGCGGGTCCGGCCTCGTCGAAGGCGGCGCCACAGGCGGCGCGTTGGGGATCCTGGAAATCCGCGCCGAGGCGCAGGCGCTGCGCACGCAGGTGTCGGCCGTCGAGGCGATCGCGCACCAGGGCGCCAATGACGTCACGGCGTCTGAACTTGAGATCTACAACGGCGAGGCCGAGGTGGCGTCCACACAGGCGGCACTGCACGATCTGGAAAAGGCCATCGTCTCTCACGAGGGACGGTTGGCGCGCGCCGTTGATGAAGTGACGCGTGTCTCGCGGCGTATTGAACTGGTGACCACCGAGCGGCGCCGCAGTGAAGAAGACGAGCAGGCGGCTGAAAGCCGCCGCGAGGCGTCGGCGCTCGCGATTGTGGCCCACGAGTCCGGCCAGGCGCAGGCCGAGCAGTCCATCGGCTCGGTCATGGCGCGGCTCGAGGCCGCCCGTGCGGACGCCGAGGTGCACATCCGGCGTGTGAGTCAGGCCAGGGCCGAGCAGTCCACCATCACCGAGCGCGTGCAGTCGCTCGAGGCGGAAGGCCGCCGGCTCGAAGAAGCCGCCGCCGAACTCGAAGCGCGCCTCACCACCCGGCGCGATGAACTCGAACGCACGACGGCGCGGCGCGAACAACTGCGCGCGTCCATCATCGACATCGAGCGGTCGCTCGACGAGAACGTGCACGCGCTTGAGACGCTCCGCACCGACATGCGCCGGCTCGACGAGGAGGTCACGGGTTTCCGCGGCCGCTTCGGTGACAAGGAACACGACATTCGCACGGGGCGGCACGCCCTTGAAGCGGTGCGTACGGAGGTCATGCAGTCTGAGGTAGCCCGTGCCACCGCCCACGCCGACCTCACGCACCTGGCGGCGACCTGCCTTGAAGCCGTCAATCTCCCTCTGGCGGACGTGGTGGCCGAGGTCGCGCGCATGGAACGCGATGGAGAACTCGCGGCGCCGGCCAAACGGTTGGCTGCGGCATTTGCGCCCGACGCCGATGAAGAGACACCGGAAGGCGCAGAGACGCCCGTGGGCACAGTCTCCCCCGAGCCCGCTGAGGTCTCAGACACACAGGCCGCCGCACTGCTGCCCGATGACGTCATCGCCGACTTGCGCCAGAAGATCGAGAAGCTCGGGCCGGTCAACATGATGGCCATCGAGCAGTTTGATGAACTCGAGACCCGCCACATCTTCCTGACCACGCAGCGCAAGGACCTGCTGGATTCGATCGCGCAGACCAGCGAGGCGATCAAAAAGATCGATGTGACGACACGGGAACGCTTCCAGGAAGCCTTCACCACGATCAACACCTACTTCGAGGGCACGTTCACCACGCTGTTTGGCGGAGGACGCGCCGGCCTGGTGCTGATCGATCTCGAAAATCAGGTTGAGAGCGGCATCGACATCATCGCGCAGCCCCCGGGCAAGCGCCTGCAGAACGTGCAGCTCCTCTCGGGCGGAGAAAAGGCGATGACGGCGATGGCCCTCATGTTCGCGGTCTTCAAATACCGGCCCAGCCCCTTCTGCCTGCTCGACGAAATCGACGCGCCGCTTGACGACGCCAACATCGGCAGGTTCGTCGAGATGCTGCAGGGCATGCAGGAGCACACGCAGTTCATCCTCATCACCCACAACCGGAAAACGATGGAGATCGCCGACCGCCTCTACGGCGTCACGATGGAAGAGCCGGGCGTGTCCAAGCTGATCTCCGTCCAGTTGAATTGAACGAGTCCAAGGCCACACGGTACCAGCGCTTGCGCCGCCGCGCGCAACTGATCAGCGCGGCCACCGGCGCGGCCCTGCTGCTGCTGGTCGCCCTGACCCCTGGCGCCCAGTGGCTGGCTGGCGTCGCCGCCACCCAGGCGCTGGCCTGGCCGGCACGCCTGCAGCCCGCCATCGCCCTGAGCCTGTTTGTGGGGGCCCTTGTGCTCGCTGCAGAAGCCGTGGCATTCCCCGTCTCTCTCTACGCCGCCACTCGAGGAGGGCGGCGTTCCTCGCAGACGAGAGTGGACGTCCGCGGCGTAATGGCCTCGCAGGCGCGTGACGCCTTGGTGGGCGCGGTGGCCGTTATTGGCGTGGTTGCAGTGCTCCGCTTCGCGATGTGGGCCGCCGGCGGATGGTGGTGGGCCGTCGCCAGCGCCATGCTGGCTGTCGCCAGCCTGGTGGCGATGCGCCTCATTGGCAAAGGGCTGACCGCGGCAGGACAGACGCTGGCCCTCGCGCGTCCCGCGCTGTCCCAATCGCTGGCCGAGCTGGTTGCGCGAATCGGCGGCGGTTCGGTGGACGTTCGTGAGTGGACCTCCCCGGACGCCGGCGGCGCACGCGCAGTGGTCACCGGCGTGGGAGGGGGCGGACACGTGTTGCTCAGCCGTGACATGGTGCGCGACTGGGCGGATGACGAAGTCGTCGTCGTCGTGGCCCACGAGCTTTCGCACCATGTGCACCACGATCTCGTCCGCACCGTGGCGCTCGACGCGGTGCTGTGGTGCGCGGCGCTGTGGTGCGCCGACCGCGTGGTGGTCCTGTGGGGCGGTCTGGTGGGCCTGCAGGGCGTTCTGGACTTGGCAGCGCTACCGATGCTGGCCCTGGCGGCAGGCGCGGTCTGGGGGCTGGTGCGGCCCCTGCGGTTGGCGCAGTCGCGTGCCCACGAGCGCCGTGCCGATCGGTTTGCCCTCGAACAAACGGGAAACGCGGAAGCGTTTGGTCGCGCGCTCAGGCGCCTGGGTGAGGAGCACCTGGCCGAAGAGCGTCCCTCACGCTGGACGCGCTGGCTCTTTCATCGGCACCCGCCTCTGGAAGAGCGGCTGGCGTTGGGCCGGAATTTCAGCGCGCGACAACAATAAGCGCGCCGACCATGCCGCGCTCGCGGCAACCGTCGCTGGTCATGGAACAGTAGAACTCGAACCGGCCCACCTTCTCCGCGCGGAACTCGAATATCACCTCGCGCCCCGGTTCCACCCGTTTCTGGATGCGGTAATCGGGCAGCGTGAAGCTGTGCGGGATGTCCTCGGACGACAGCGTGATGCGCACGAGGTCGTCCTGGCTGACCCTGATTTCCTGCGCGTCGGTACCTGAGACGGTGAACCGGAACTTCTTGGCCGAGACGTTGAAATCGCGCTTGGTCTGGGCAACGACGCCCACGCCGGCCGCGACGCACAGCAGCAGGGCAGCGCCGAGTATGGCCTGCACCCGAAACGGCCCACGGGCCGTGGAAGGACGATAGTTCACCATGGCACCCTCTCTCACAGCAGATTAGACGGATTTGCCCGGCTATCGGCCTGACTGTCTGCCCCCTGTAGGCGAGTATCGCACGAAGGGGCAGTGCGATCTCATTTCGCAACCGGTCGGCCGCCAACGCGCCGAGTGTCTGGGGCGTAGCCAGAGACTATCGCGCCGTGCAGCGCGGGCGCCTACTCCGCCCTCAGGGCCACGACCGGGTCCACCCGGGCCGCCCGCACAGCAGGCAGCCAACTGGCGAGCAGCGCCGCGCCCGCCAGCGCGGCGGCGACGCCTGCAAACGTCAGTGGATCGGTAGGGGCAACTCCATAGAGCACGGCGGCGAGAAATCTCGTCAGCAGCCAGGCGCCAGCCAGGCCAATCGCGATACCGCTGGCCGTCAACATCAGGCCGCGGCGCAACACCAGACGCTGCACGTCCCTCGGCCGCGCGCCGAGGGCAATCCGCACACCGATTTCGCGCTGCCGCTGGTTGACCAGCGCAGAGAGCACCCCGTAAATACCGACGGCGCCAAGCAGCAAGCCCACCGCGCCGAAACTGCCGAGCAACACCACCAGCAACCGCGGCCGTGCCAGGGCCCGATCAGTGGAATCGCTGAAGGTGAACACGTCCGTGATCGGCTGGTTCGCATCAAGCGACCAGATGGCTTTGCGGATCGCCGATCCCATCACGACGGGGTCGCCAAGGGTGCGCGCGACGATGGTCGTTTGTATGCGCCCGTTCTGGTAGTTGCTGAAGTACATCGTGGGTCGCGCTTGTTCGCTCATCGACACCTGCCGGATGTCGTTCACCACGCCGATGATCTCGACCGGTGCGGGGCCAAACTGGAGCTTCTGGCCGACGGCGCCACCCGGGAAGAACTGGCGCGCGAACGCGTCATTCACGACGACCACGCGTGGGGCGCCGGCGCGATCGGACGGCGCGAACTCGCGACCGCCGATCAGACGAGCACCAATCGTGGAGAAGTACCCGTCGCTGACGTGGATGACCGTGGCGGTGGGCGCCTGTTCCCCGGCCGGCACCGGCCGGCTGGCGATCTGAAAGCTGTTCAATTCCCCGTTGCCGCGAAAGGGCGCATCCTTCACCGCCGCTGCCGATTCGACGCCCGGCAGCGTTCGCACCTTTTCAATCACGGTCTGGTAGTAGTTCATGTAACCGCGAAAGCCGGGCCGGGCAGGGTCGAGCGGTACGTCGTGACGGTCGGGGTCGATCGTGAACTGGACCGCCACAAGCCCATCCTGCCGAAAGCCAGGATCGACACCAAGCAGCGCAACAAAACTGCGGGTCATCAGGCCGGCGCCGACGACGAGCATCATCGCCACGGCGATCTCCGCCACCACCAGGACATGTCGCAGCCGCTGCGAGTCGGCGCCCACCGCACCGCGGCTGCCGCCGGCGAGCGCGCGCTGAGGATCCGAGCCGATCGCGCGCAAGGCCGGCGCAACGCCGAACAGCAGTCCAGTCAGGAGCGATACCGCCACGGCAAAGATCACCGCCGTGGCATCGATGCCGACTTCGGCCATGCGCGGCAGCTGACCGGCAGCGAGCATCACCAATGCCCGCAGCATGCCGTACGCCAGTGCCACACCCGCGACGCAGCCCACTGCGGCCAACACCAGGCTCTCGGTGAGCAACTGCCGCACCAATCGCGCGCGCCGGGCACCCAGTGCCAGTCGCACCGCCATCTCGCGGCCCCGGCCCGAGGCGCGGGCCACCTGCAGGGCGGCCACGTTGACCACGGCCATCAGCATCACGAGACCGACGGCGCCGAACAGCACCAGGAGTCCGTCGCGCACCGGGCCGGTCATGACGTCGGTCATGGGCACGACCGTCGCCTGGTCCCAGAACTTGTCTTCGGGGTATTCGCTCGCGAGCCGGCGCGTGATGACGGCCATCTCGGCTTCGACGGCGTCCTGTGTCGCACCGGGCTTCGCACGCGCCACCACATCGAGTGTGCGGACCACCCGAATTCGCGGAATCGCATCGTCAGGAATAGTGGAGTAGGGCAGGTAGACGTCGATGCCGTCCGCAGGAAATCGCATAGATGGTGGCAGGACGCCCACCACAATCGAGGGCACTCCACGCAGGGTCAATGTGGCGCCGATCGCGTCGGGTGAGGCACCAAATTCGCGCACCCAGAACGTGTGGCTGAGTACGACCACGTCGTCTGGACCGCCGCGCACCATCTCTTCTTCACGGGGGAGACGGCCCGCCGCCGGAATGACGCCGAGCGCTGAAAAGAATCCGGGTGAAAAAAACGCCGCGGGCAACCGGCGTGGTTCGCCGCGGCCGGTCAGATCGATGCCGCTCGACCCGGCCCGGAAAAACACGCCGCCGATATCCTCGATGTCGCGTCGAGCCGCGCGCCAGTCGTCGAGGTCAACGGCCGACACCGCCGCGCGCATCGAGCCGGCGGTGGCGTTCGCCGAATACACGGCATAGAGGTTGTCTGGCTGAGGGAAGGGGAGCGGGCGAAAGACGACGCCGTAGACCAGCGAGAAGATCGCGGTGGTCGCGCCGATGCCCAGCGCCAGCGTGGCAATGCCCGTGATGGTAAACGCCGGCGCTGCGATCAGCCGCCGCAGGGCGTACCGGATATCGGTGCGCAGTTCCCCCATGTAGTCTCTCCTTCGCTGTGTGGTGACGGTGCGCCGGCCAATCCGCCGCATGTACCGACGCGCGTCGTCAATGTCGCCGAATTCCCGAACGGCTCGGGCGCGCGCCGCCGCAGGGGACATACCCTCGGAAACGAGGCCGGCCGTTCGCGCGTCCAGGTGCGCCTGCACTTCCGCCTCAACATCGGCGTCCACGTCCACGTGCTCTGGTCTGGTCATGGTTTGAGGACCTGCGCAATCGCAGAGGCGTATCGATACCAGGCCAATTCTTCTGTGCGAAGGCGTTTGCGTCCTTCGGCGGTCAACCGGTAATAACGCGCGCGCCGGTTTGACTCCGACATGCCCCACTCGGCAGCGAGGCATCCGCCGTTTTCAAGTCGGCGCAGGGACTTGTAGAGGGGAGCGTCTTCGATCTGCAGTGTCCCGTCCGTGCGTTCATGCACCCATCGCGAGATGGCGTACCCGTGCTTCGGCTCGTCGGCGAGGCAGCGGAGAATGAGCACGTCGAGCGTGCCCTGAAGGATGTTGACCGGTTCGCGTGACATGGCTTCACCTTACCATGTAAGGCGAAGAACTGGACGAAGTTACGCGGTCCCGGTTTCGGACACAGACCATGGCGCGCATGGTGGGCACGACACGATCGCGCGTCAACCTGTTCCTGGGCACCCCGGTCGCTTGGGGTTCCCGACGGCGGACTCTGCGAGGGGACGGGGGCGCATCGTGGGCAGTAGGGCTGTGCCTTACAGCACATTGTGCTGGGCGGCGGTCTGGTAGTGTCGAGGCATGTCTACTAACCATCGTTCCATTCGCCTGTATTCGCTCGCCCTCGCCGCCCTCGTCTTGGTGCCGGCCGTGGCCGCAGCGCAGACAGCTCCCCTCACCACGTTTGGTGTCAAGGCGGGCGTTAACGTCGCCACCTTGAGTTCTGAAGACTCCACCGCTGAGCTGGGCCAGAAGATTGGCTTAGTGGGCGGCGTGTTTGTCGGCCGCTCGATCAACGACCGGTTTGCGATGCGCGCCGAGGGCCTCTTCAGCCAGCGTGGCGCGAAGCAGACCATCGGCAGTATCGAAAACGATGTCACCCTGACGTATTTTGACCTGCCGTTGCTGGCAGTATTCGGCAACACCACCACGGAAGAAACCCGCTTCAATGTATTTACGGGACCGCAGGCGAGCTTCCTTGTGAGCGCCAAGGACGACTTCGGAGGCTTTAATGACGATGAAGTCAAGGGTGTGGATTTTGGCTGGACCCTTGGCGCCGGAGTCGAGCGTGGCAGGGCAAGCCTTGATGTCAGGTATACCCTCGGCCTGACCAATGCCGACAACTCGGCATCCGACGCCTCGATCAAGAACCGCACGTTTGCGGTGATGGTCGGCTACCGCCTCAAGTAGAACTCTCCCTGATTCCGGAGCCGGTCTGCCCCAGGCAGACTGGCTCCGGCTGTTAGGCGTAGAATCGTACCGTGCGCTTGCGCCGCCGACTGAATACGGTGCTGCTGCAATGGTTCCTGCTGCTGGTCGTGATCACCGGAACCGTCTGGGCCATTTCCCTGCCCGGCCTTCGTCGCAAGCTCGTTGACGAGCGGCTCCTGCTGGCACGCACAATCGCCCACTCCCTCGACACCACGATTTCGTCCGCCATCCAGCGCCTGGGTGGCCTCGCCGGCGACCTGCCCGAGTCAGCGGCAGACATGGCCGGGCCGTTGCACCGCTTTCGCTTCCAATCGCTGTTTGGTGAGTCCGTGTATGTCCTGGACGACCACGCGCAGCTGGTGGCGGCCGATCCGCCCGGTGTTGAGCCATTGTCAGCGGCATGGCTCGGCTACCACGAGGCCGTCACGCCGCTCATGACCAAGACGGGGCCGAATGCCCACCCCGTCCTCGCCATCGTCCAGCCGTTCAAACGGCTGGGTCGGGATTATTACCTCATCGCCGAGCTCAATCCCGTTGGCTCTCCACTGAGCCAGTTTCTCAAGGACCTCGAGCTCGATCCCAGCATTGGTATTCGGGTGGCCGACGTTGAAGGACGCGTCCTCGCGTCCGACGACCCGGCACATTTGCTCAGAGCGCTGCCGGGAGCGGCGGCCATGGGCGATCGCATTGGCGCCCACCGGCCGCTGGTGGTGGATGGTGGCGGGACACTGACGGTGATGGCGCCGCTGCGATTCGCCTCCTGGGGCGTGGTCATAGAGCAGCACACGGCAGACGCCTACGCGGGTGTCAACGCGACCAGCCGGGCGCTTGTGATCACGGGCTTCATCCTCGCCGTGGTCGGGGTGATGCTGGCGCGCACGTTGTCGAAGTCGGTGGTGTCGCCCATCCGCCACCTGTCGCGGCAGGCCGAGGCGATGCGCGCCGGCGACCTCTCCAGTGCTATCGCCGTTTCGGGCGACCACGAGGTGGAGGTGTTGGCGCGAACGCTTGACGAGGCACGCGCGCGGCTTCGGGCCACGCTGGACGAACTCCAGGCCTTCAACGAACGGCTGGAGGAGCAGGTGGCCGTGCGCACGCGGCTGATTGTGCAGCAGGACGAACAACGCAAGGTGTTGCTGCGCCGCATGCTGGGCGCCACCGAGGATGAGCGGCGCCGGCTCGCACGCGAACTGCACGACGAGATCGCGCAACTCCTCACCGTGATTCAGATGTCACTGCACAACGTGGCCCTCGATACTCCGGCGATGACGCAGGCCAAGGCCCTGCTCGTCAAGACGCAGCAGGAGGTCCACCGCATCATCCACGACCTCCGCCCATCACTGCTCGATGATCTGGGGTTGCCGACAGCCATGAAGTCGTATGCGGAGGATCACTTGAAGCGGCAGGGCATCAGCGTCCACCTGGAGATCGAGGACGACTTGCCGCCGCGCCCGGAAATTGAAACCGTGATCTTCCGGATCTACCAGGAACTGGTCACGAACGTACTGCGGCATGCCAAGGCCGAGCATGTGTCGATTGAACTGTACCGGAAGGGCGACGTTGTGGTCCTCGCCGTGGAAGATGATGGCCAGGGGTTCGACACGGGGGCGCAGACGGATCGCGCCGGCCTGACCGGCATGCGCGAGCGGGCGGCACTGGTGAATGGCACAATTCGGTTTGACAGCGAGGCGGGCATGGGCACGCACGTGGTCGTGGAGATTCCCCTCCAATGATTCGAGTGGCCATCGTCGACGATCACGACCTGGTGCGCGCCGGCATTCGCGCGATCCTGGAGCAGGACCCGCTGTTCCAGGTGGTGGGAGAGACCGGTGATGGGCAGGACGCCATCCGCCTGGTCACCGCTCTGCGGCCCGATGTCGTGCTGATGGACGTCCATCTGCCCGGCGGCCTTGGCGGCCTCGACGCCACCGAGGCCATCGTCAAGGACTGTCCCGGCGTCAAGGTCATCGTGTTGACGCAGTATGAAAATCGCGAGTACATCCGCCGGGCGCTGCGCATCGGCGCGCGCGGGTACCTGCTCAAGAGCAGCGCGGCGCCGGAGTTGCTGGATGCGATCAAGACCGTGCACGCCGGCCAGCGCTACCTGCATCCATCCGTCGCTGACGAGCTGGTGGACCTCGTCACGGCCGGCCGGTCCATCGAAGACTCAGAGGATGACTACGACCGGCTCACGACGCGCGAGAAGCAGGTCTTCAAACTGCTGGCCGAGGGTAAGACGAGCCGCGACATTTCGAAGTACCTGACGATCAGTCTCAAGACCGCCATGACGCACCGGACCAACATCATGGAGAAGCTGAACATGCACACGCGGTCAGAGTTGATCCGCTACGCGGTCAGGAAAGCCGTGATTTCTGTGGACGGAACCTGACGATCACGCCGGCGCGAGCGTATCAGCGAAGCGCCTGAGCTCGCCCTCCGGCAGGCTGGTTTCGATCTCGACCCAGAACTCGCCGCGCTCGAGGAGCACGTGGTGCCGCGATCCTTCCATCCACCACGTGGACCCTGGCACGCCGCCCAGCGCGGCTGCGAGCGGCGGGTGCGCGGGCTTCTGGCCTCCGCGGCGCTGTGTCACCGACAGATACTGATCTCCCTGCTGCCAGACGACCTCGAACGTTGGAGACGGGCTGAGCCAGACCTGCATGCTGACCGGGCCAGTCCCGAGCGTGGCCGGCCGGTAGCCGGGGATGAGCGGCGTGAACCCGGCCAGGCGACGCACATCTTCCAGCCGCTCCACTCGAATGGGACCCTGTCTGGTTTCCGGGAAGGCCACGGGAAGGGCCGTGTGCAGCAGGCGCAGACCGAGCGCCACGACGCCCGTGATCAACAGGAAGGTCCGCAGGCCTTTCAGACGATCCATGGCAGAAGCCCGAGCAGCACGGTAGATGCCGCGAGCATAGTGAGGGGCGGAAGGGCGTGGTCCTGCGGGCCTCCAGCGAGGAGCACATCCACACGTTTGCGAAGCGCGCCTCGCGCGGCCACATCGCGGCGATCGGTGGAGTGATAAAACTTCAGCAGGACCCGGCCCAGCAGGTGCGGGTCACGGCCCCGCGCCGCCACGGCGTCGCAGGCGATCTCGACTTCGTTGCAGTATTCGCGAAACGCCCACAAGGCCACCGGGTTGTAGCACTGCACCAGGCGCACGGCAAACAGCGCATGTGTGTGCCACCAGCGGCCGTCGCACCAGTGCGCGTGTTCATGCGCCACCACGGCTTCCCACTCAGGGGCGGTGAGCGAATCGAGCGCTCCGCGCGAGACGATCAACTGCGGGCGGCCCGGCCGGCCGCTGGTCACGACCAGTACCGACGCCAATGGGCTGACGCGCACCACGCACTGTGCCCACCCTGGCCGCCCGTGCACCATGGCCTCCAGGAATCCGGGCACGTCCGTGCCGTCCGCCTTGGGCCGCCGCAGCGCCGGTAGCAGCTCCTGCCACATCGTGAACGCCACGGCGAGAATGGCCAGCAACACGAATGCATCCACCACGTGAAGACTGCCCGGCAGCGGCACCGCCAGAATTCTGGCGCTGTTCAGAATGGCCGTGCCTTCGGCGAACTCCACTCGTCCGCGTCCCGGAATGGCCGCGGTCACCATCGGCAGCACGAGGAGCAGGGCCAGAAGGTGGCGTTTCGTGCGGCCGGACGGCAAACGCACCTGCCGGGTCCACGCATAGAGGATGCTCCCCATGACGGCGGAATGCAGGGCGACCTGCCAGAGATACGTCACTTTTTTTCGAAGAGGTCTTCGTACTCCAGCGCATGTTCGTGGCGGAGTTTCTCCTTGCGGATCTTGCCGGTGAAGATGCTGGTATCAATGGGGAATGACTCCGGCGCCAGATGCGCGCCGGCGATGTGCCACACGAGCACGATGAGGAACGCAAACAGCGCTTCGTAACTGTGCATGGCCTTGGCGGCCGGAATCAGCTCCGCCGGGAGGTACCGCGAAATGAGGATCGGGAAGTAGAGAATATATCCCGTGGCCACCATGATCAGGCTGCCGAAGATCAGGCCCCAGTACTCAAACTTCTGCCGGTAGTCGTACCGGCCAAATTTGGGCGCCGCCTCGGTGTAGCCGGCGTAGTACCGGAGGTTGTTGATGGCGTCCCGGAAGTCCTGCCGGCCCAGCAGCATGGATGGCTTCATGCGGCCGGACAGCACGCCGGTGATCGCCACCGTCAGGTGGGCGACCACCAACCCGGTGAACAGGATGCCGGCGGCGCGGTGGAGCCATCGCGTGGCAAAGATCCCGCCCAGATGGTCAACCACCCAGCGACTGGCGTCCGACGTGGGCCACCCCTGCGGCATTCCTGTCACGAGCAGCAGGCCAAACAGCACGATCACCGCCGCGTGCTGGAACCGGCTCCAGGAGGAGAACCGTACGACGTATTCGTTGGGATCGGGCTGGGGCATGAGTGGCGTCTCCATCATCGACCCGACGACATGCGATACACGTGCAGCAACAGGTTCATGATCAAGCCGAGCACGGCGAACGGGATGAAGAACTTGTAGAACGACTCCACCGCCCACACCATTGGCGCATTCCGCGGAGACGGCGGGTAGTGCGACAGCCACGCCGCAGGGAATGTCTTGACCGCATCCTGATGGCACTTGCTGCAGGCTGCCGACACCGTGGCAGTCATGGCGTCATGTCCCTTCAGTCTCGGAGACGCGATGTTGTGCACCCCATGACAGTCATTGCAGGTGACGACGATCTGTTGTTGATCCTCGGAGAGGTTGCGTGAGAGTGATGCGGTGGCGCCGTGGAAATCCGCGAGGTAGGTCTGGGCCACCGTGGTGGAAATCCCGTACTTCGACATCAGCGGTTTGTCGCCGTGGCAGCGGATGCACGTCTCGGGCGAGTTCAGGCGGAACTTCGTGGTGCCCGGCTGCTGCACCTGGTGATGTGTGTGGCAGTCCGCGCAGGCCGGCACATCCTGATTGTTGTCATCGACCAGAACCCGGCCGTGGACGCTGTCGGCATACTGGGCGTAGACCTCGGTGTGGCAGGTGGCGCAGCTGCGCGACATCATGGCCCGCTTGGCGTGAGGATTCTGGATGTTGTGCGCGCCATGGCAATCGGTGCAGATTGGCGCCGTGTCCACCCCGGCTTTTAACAGTTCGTAGTGCACGCTCTCGAGCGTCCGCGTGTAGGTGTCAAAGTGACACTTCTTGCAGAGTTCATACGAACTGACGGTATAGGCCCGGCGGCTCGGGAACGTGGCGCCTGAAGGATGGTCCTGATCGTACTTGCTGTGACAGTCGGTGCAGATGAGCTGGGCGGAGTGCACAGAGCCCGCGAAGTGCTTCAGGTCCACGTGCAGACTCAAGGATTCGCCATCCTCAAACGTCATGGACATGGTGGAGTCTTCGTGGCACGCGAGGCACGCGGCCACGGCGTCAGGCACTTGTGCAGGCGCGGCGGTGACTGGGGTGGCAGCAGGTGAAGGAGTGGGTGGGGTGGTGCCGGTTTGCCGGGCGATGACCGCGGCAGCGAAGAGGATCACGAGTAGCGCAGTGGCCCAAGTGTGCCGGTGCGCCAGGTGATCCAATCGCCGCGTCATCCCCATCCCCTTACTGGGGCGGCGGGGACCTGCCATCCATCGTGCGACCGGTCCCCGTGGGATTACCGCCCGAGTTCGATTATTGCACATCTAGCGCTCGTCGGTTTTGGTCGGGTCGAGTTTGCGTTCGACGTCTTCTGCCCAGGCGTCTGCCGGCGGGACGTGTGGCTCACGCGTCGTGTTGGGTTTTGTCCGGCTGAAAAACGCCAGCGCCGGTGCCCAACCGGGCCGCATGACGCGAACCGCAGCGGTGGCCGCGCCAGTGGCCGCTTCGGCGGTCTTGGCGGCGAGCAGCCGTCCCACCATCGCGAAACCGAGGAACGGCAGGAAGATGACAAACGCCAGGCCCAGCAGTGGTGCCAGCGCGAGCATCACCACCATGGGGACGCGGCGGTAGACGTCGGTGTCTGTTCCGGGCAGGGGGCCCTGGCGATCCACAGATTCGAGGTGGAACCGCGTCAGGTTGAAATAGAGCCCCGGGTCAACGTTTTGATTTGCAGTGTAAGTTGTCATGGCCAGTGCCTCCGTTATCTGAGGCCATACTGACGCCACCCCAGGGCACAAGCCATACGGTACTTGTCCGATTCTCGGACCTGCGAACGCTGCATCTTCCGCCCCACAGATGTAGGTTTCGGCCTTGGAGACCAGGCCGAGCTACGTTCGGAAGGGGCTGGCCCGAGTGTCCGCTACACGCAAACGAAAAACGCGCCTAGCGAGCGCGGGCGCGGGCGACGCGGTCGACGAGTTGCCGGAATTCGGTGCTGTCGATGCCCTTGCCGCTGAGCTCGAACTCAAACGAGCCGCCCTGGAAGGGCTCCACCTTCAGCTTATATGCGCCGATTTGCTCGACTTTTTTGATGTCGATGAGTTTCCAGATCCTGGCATCCTCGATCCGATCCGGCGACTCGTAGGTCACCGCCGTTTCGCTCAGGATTAACGTGCCCTGGCAGCTGCCAATCAGGTGCTGATGTTTGACCTGATAACTGGCGAGCACACCTGAAGCCGGAGTCGCGGTGGGCGCAGCGACTGGCGCCGCACTGGCGGGCTGCGCCGCTGCGGCGGTGGTTTCATACCACCGCATCACGTTGGCCGACTGCGTCAATCGAAACCGGAATGTGTCACGCTCACCGTCAGCATCGCGGAGCGGACGCCGTGTCACGATCGTCACCACGTCACCCGAGCGATCGATCTTCGCGATGTCGGCGCGATCGATCGAGATCGACGCCTTCGGGTTGTCGGCGGCCACGAACACAATGTGGTTGGCCACGAACGTCATCTGGCCTTTCGCGGCACCGAACGGTACCGCGAGTTCGGCATCCACAAACACCAAGGGGGACTGTGCGCGGACAATGCCGGCGGCGAACGCGGTGATGCTGAACACGACGAGGACGAGCGACAGGCGTTTCAGGGCTGACATCCAACCTCCAGCTGGTGTGGTGAGTGTCGATTAGACAGGCACGTGCAGGTGTTCGTCAACGGTCGCCGCCCGCAGCACAAACCCTGCGTTATAGTGAGGCCCTGGTGTCCAGGACCCTGCTTTTCACCGCCGCGGCGTTGTGCTCGGGGTTGATGCTCGGCGCCCAGCAGCCGTCCGTGTTCCGTGCGGGCGTCGAATATGTCCCGGTTGACGTCGTCGTGACCGATGGCAACGACGAACCCGTCACCGACCTGAAGGCCGACGAGTTCGAGATTTACCAGGGCGGGCGCACGCAGACCGTCGCGGATTTCAGATTCGTGTCAATTCCGGTCGCCGAACGCGACGTTGCGGCGGTCAGGAAGCAGCCCGACATCCAGAACGTGGCGTCGAACGTCCAGGTGTCACCAGACAGCCGCTTATTCGTGCTGCTCATCGACGACCTGCACACACTCGAATATGAAATCGTTCAAGTCAAGCAGGTCATGACGGACTTCGTCCGCGCGTTGTCGCCCGCCGATGAGGTAGCCGTCGTGTTTGCGGGGCGATCGGATCTCAGTGTGAATTTCACGACCGATCCTGCGCGCATGCTGCGCGCGATTGACAACACGCGCGAGGCGTTTGGATTCGCGATTGACGCGCTGGGCCGTTCGGCGAATGAGGACCGAGGCATGAATGGCCGTGCGATGACGGCTCCGGGCCGTGCGGTGGCGTTTGCGTTCAAGAACGCGGCGCGAGCCCTCGCCGGCTCCGGGCATCCGCGCAGGGCCATCGTCTACGTGAGTGGCGGATCGCCGATAGATCACGAGGCGGCGAACTGGACCCACGTGGTGTCCGAGGATCTGAGGGACGCGTTTGAGACGGCACGGCGTTCGAACGTTCCTATTTATTCGCTTGATCCGCGCGGCCTCGCGCAACCGGCGGATGTGGTTCGAGGCGGCATTGGGGCCATCGGCGGCGGGGGGGCGACATCCACCTACGGCGTCATGAAGCAAATCCAGGTACAGCAGGCCAACCTGTCTGTGGCGTCAATCAATACAGGCGGACGGGCGTTTGTGAATCAGTCTGACCTCGCCGGCGCGATCAAAGCCATCGTCCGCGAGAACGGCAGCTTCTACGTGCTTGGCTACTATCCGTCGCCGGCTCCGAAGGACGGCCGCTTTCACCCGATCGAGGTCAAGGTGACACGGCCCGGCGTGCGGGTGCGCGCCCGTCCCGGCTACACGTCGGCGTCTGCTGCCGGCGCGGATGAGAGCACCGCCGACCGGCTGGCTGCGGCCATGTCGTCTGGGGTGGACATGCGCGGGTTGATGTTACGTGCGCACGTCGCTCCGCTGTTGCCCTTCGACAAAGTGATGCGCAGCACGGTGACGATTCAGGTCACGTATCCCACCATCAACAGCGACCTGCCGTTTGACGAGGTGAAGGTGCAGATCGCCGCGCTCGACGCCGACGGCAAAGTGCGGGCCTCATCGGACCGGGGCTATACGTTCAAGGCGCCCCGCAGTGAACGCGAGTCCGCCACGTTCTTGATCAACGGTTCGATCGACCTGCCCGCCCAGCCACTGACCGTGCGCATTGGTGTGTCCAGCCGTGCGCTGGGTCGAACCGGCACGCTCCAGATTCCGGTCAGCGTCCCGAAGCCGTCCGACGATCATCTGCAAATGGGCGCAGCCGTGATCGGGCTGACGGGGCCGCCCAGGGAGTCGGCGCTGGGCGATGTACTGGTGCGCGGTCTGGTGCCGTTTCAGCCCACCACCACCAGGCTCTTCAGTCCTCGTGCCACGCTTCGGGTCTTCATTCCGCTGTTCTGGCGCGGGCGCGAGGATAACGCGAAAGTCACGCTGACGCTGCGGGGCGAGGCGTTTACCGCACAGCGTGAAGAATCGCTGGCGGCGTCCGCCGGGGACAAAGGCCTACGCCTGACATCGCTCGACACCTTGATTCCGTTGGCGAAGTTTGCCGGGCCGGTGACCTTGCAGATTGAAGCCCGGTTGCCGAACGGGCAGACGGCACAACAGTCGATCGGCTTCGACGTCCGCCGGTAGATTCGGCCGTCATGTTATCGTTGGATGTTGGTTGATTTGATTTGTTGGAGGTTATGTATATGCGTCGATTGACAATCACGGCCGTGGCTGTTCTGGTGTGCGCTGCGGGCCTCACAGCCGCTGGGGCCGCCCAGGCCAAGAAATTCGGGACCGCCCTCACCCTGACCGAAGTCACCAAGGTCTCCGACATCTACGCGTCGCCCGACAAGTTCAACGGCAAGCGCGTGCTCGTGCAGGGGCCCATCGTTGACGTGTGCGCGGAGATGGGATGCTGGCTCGCGATCGGCAGCGACAAGGAATTTCAGACCATCCGCTTCAAGGTGGAAGACGGCGTGATCGTGTTCCCGATGTCGGTCAAGGGCATGACCGCGAAGGTCGAGGGTGTCCTGGCGGTGTCCCTGCTGAGCGAAGCGGACCAGATCAAACAGGGCGAGGAAATGGCCCGCGAAAAGAAGACGACCTTTGACCCGAAAACCGTCAAGGGCCCGAAAACCAGCATCCAGATCAAGGGTGAAGGCGCAGAAGTTAAGTAACTGGGGAAGTGGCGTGTGAAGTGGCGGCGGCTTAATAACGTCCTGCATCGGGACGTCGGCTATTTGGCGGTGGGACTGACGCTCGTGTTTGGCGTGTCAGGACTGGCCCTCAATCATCGCGCCGACTGGAACCCGTCGTATCGGCAGCAGAAGACCGCAAAGCAAATCGCGCCCCTCACGGCCACCGATCGCGACGGACAGGTCCGGGAGGCACTCAGCCAGTTGGGCGTCACAGGTGAGCCCAGGAATGCCTTCCGGCCTGATCCGCAGACCCTCCAGATTTTTTTCGAGAACACCACCTACGCGATCGACATTCCTACCGGCAAGGTGATCGTGGACGCCGTGCGGCCCCGCCCGGTGCTCTTCGAACTGAACCAGATGCACCTCAACGCCGGCAAGGGCGTCTGGACATTCATCGCCGACGTGTATGCGGTGGCCCTGATCTTCATGGCCGTGACCGGTGTCTTTGTCCTGCGAGGGAAGACCGGCATCACCGGCCGCGGCGCGTGGCTTGTGACACTCGGTGTGCTCGTGCCCGTCGTGTACTGGGTCTGGGCGATGCTGTGACCAGACCGGCCGGTCTACGCGCTACCGACCGCTGAGGGCGAGGCCGATGGTCTCGGCGACGACTGACATGACGAAAACGGCGCTTGCCGCGTACACGCAGAGCCAGACGATTTGACGGGCGATGCGGCGGCGGCCTCGATCAACGGTGCGATGATTGGTGAACGCAAAACCAACCAGGAGCAGTACGAAGCCGGACGCCGCCCACTCAAAAGAGCCGTACAACGAGGCGTACAGCCGCCACCAGATGTGGTTGTTCGGGTCAGGCCGGCCCAGCGTGGCGTGGAGGACCGGCTGCAGGGCCTGCGCCAGCCAGCTGATTGCTGCGCGTGGTCCCCTGGCCAACAGCGGCACCGCGGCCATCGCAGCGAGCATCGTCGCGCCGGCGATGACCGGGAAGGACGCCAGAAACGCACGGACACCGCTCGTGCTGAGCGACGACACGTATAGAGCGGCGGCACTGAGCAGGACCACGGCCATTGCCGGATAGCTGCGATCGCGGACTCCCGGTTCCGGGGCAATCATTTCCAACAGGGACGGGAGCACCCAGGCCAGGGCCAGGGCGAGCGCGACGACGATGCCGGATTTGATGGCCCATTGCTTCCACGCGGCGAACGGAAGCAATGTTTGCCAGTCGGCTGTGCCGAAGCGGCGTTCCTCGGCGCTGGCAAGAGCGCCGATCATCACGGGGACCAGGCCGCTGTGCAGGCTCACGCTGATGTACAGGGCCGATTCCGTGAACACGTTGGGGGCCAGGCGGAGTCCTGTAATCACCGCCAGCCAGACCGCAATGTAGGCGCCCGACACCACAAAGGTGACCTGCTGGAGCCAGAACTCTTTCTTGACGAGCGCCCACAAGGGGTGAACGGCATGAGCGCGCTCCGCGTCGATGGTCGCCCGGCCGAGCCACGCGATCGAAAGATCCAACTCGGCCTGGGACCCACCGCTGACCTCGAAGCGTCATGAACGCGCGCCACGTCATCAGCGCGCCAAGGCCCGCCAACGCCATGGTGGCCTGCCAGAGGCTGTCGAATGGCACGTGGAAGTACGAACCGACCACCCAGAGCAGCGAGGGCAATGCGCCGCCAAACACCGCGCCCGCCAGCGGGCCGCCGCACGCCATCGTCATCCACGGCGCCAGGAAGAGGCCGCAGGCGAACGGCAGTGCGCACAACATCAGCAGCTTTCCGCTGTTCTCTGCTCCGAACCAGGGGTCCGACGCGAATGCCGTCATCGCCAGGGCGGCGAGCCCCAACAGCATCGGCCACAGGACGGCAAACTTCGTCAGCAGGAGGCGTGCGCGAGAGGCCGGCTGGACCAGAAGTCCGGATAACGTCCCGTGCGAGTACTCCTGCCCGAGCGACAACGCGCCGAGCGCGATGGCACCGCCTGCATAGGCAAAGAGACCAAAGACCATGGATGCGGGCGGCACCGTGGCGCGCCCGTCCGGAGTAAAGTGGCGGTCGTCGAGCATCGGCGGCAGTTCCTGCAGCAGCACCCAACAGGCGAGCATGCCCGCAACAATCGCCGCCCACCACGGCAGCAGTTCCCGCAGTTCCTTGCGGAGTTGGAGCGGCAGCGCCCTCGTCACACCGTGGCCCCCGCAGATTGCAGTGTCGTGACGAAGATCTCTTCGAGCGAGAGCGACTCCGTTTCGATGGCTTCAGGCGAACCCGCCCTCAGGCGTGCGATCACATCGGCGGAGTTGCCGTTGACCACCATTTCAACCTCACGACCCTGCCGCCGCAGCACGCGGGCACCGCCGAGATCCAGGGTGGTTGGGGGCACGGCAAACCGCACGTAGATCTTCTGATACCGCTCTCGTGCCGTGTCGGCGTCGAGCGTCAGCACCTCGCGCCCGTTGTCGATGATCGTGAACTCGTCGATCAGGCCTTCGAACTCCGAAATGAGGTGCGTGGAGACGAACACCGTTCTGCGTCCCGGCGCGCCTTCCTGATACGCGCCGATCACGGTCTGGATGAACTCGCGGCGGACGATGGGATCGAGGCCCGATGTGGGTTCATCCAGCACGAGCAGTTCAGGATCGGGGCAGATGGCGGTGATGAGGGCAAGTTGCGTGCGCTGCCCCTTGGACAGGTGGCTGGTCTTCTGCGACACGGGCAGCCGGAACCGATCCAGCAGCGCACTTTCCGTGTCGCGATTCCACTGCGGGCGGAAGGAGGCCACGTAGTCGAGCGTGTTGCGCACGGTCATCCACGGATAGAAGCCGACCTGATCGGGCACATAGGCGATGCGCGACTTGACCGCCACTTCATTTGTCGCTGGGTCCAGCCCAAACACTGAGACTGTGCCGCTCGTGGGCTGCAGCAGGTTCAGCAAGCATTTGATCGTCGTCGTCTTGCCGGCGCCATTCCTGCCGAAGAAGCCGTAGCAGCGGCCCGGCTCCACGCGGAGGCTGAGGCCGTTGACGGCGTCGGTGCGTCCGTAGCGGCGCACCAGGTTGTTGATGGCGATGACCGGAGTGTCCTGTGGCATTGGCATCATCCTTTGGCGGCATCCGTGGCGCGGGTTCGCCGTTTTTCAAACGCGTCGTACCGTTCATCGGCCAGGCGCACGAATTCGGTCTTGCCCACCTGCAGGTGGTGCGCCTGCACAACGGCCTGGTCCATGTCTTCAGTGACCAGTTTCATGCGGGCGTCTTTGCGCAGGGGAGAGCTGCCGGCGCTGATGAAACAGCCCTTGCCGGCGGCGGTGTCGATCACGCCCTGGCGCTCCAACTCCGTGTAGGCCTTCGCCACCGTGTTGCGATTGACCCTCAGTTCCTCGGCGAGGGGGCGGATGGACGGCAACGTGTCGCCGGCCTGGGCGGCGCCCGAGGCCACCGCGGCCTTCACCTGGTCTACCACCTGCAGGTAGACCGGCTTGCCCGACTTGAAGTTGAGTTCGAATCGCATTGCTTGCTGTCATATGACACTAGGACACTTGACTGCGGCTGTCAAGTCCACCGCGCGCCGCGGGTCCACACCTCGCGGGGCGGTGATACATTTCCGCCGTGAGATTCATCGCCTCGATTGCCTTTGTGTCTGGCGCCTTCGCCGTGTCGCCCGTGTTCAGCCAGGCGCCCGCCGCCACCCTTGACGCTGCGGCTGCCGGCCGCTTCGCGGCCCTGGCGCTCGAGTGCGTGCAGAAGGAGTATCCCAACAAAATCGCGCACGTCCTCAATTCGCCGGACGATGTGAAGGCGCCGCACGAATTGACGCCGGCCTTTTACGGTTGCTACGACTGGCATTCATCGGTGCACGGGCATTGGCTGCTCGCGCGCCTGGCCCGGACCTTCCCTGACGCGCCGTTTGCTGCCGGTGCAGTGGCGGCACTTCAGGTCAACATCACACCGGCCAGGATTACAGGCGAGGTGGCCTATCTGAAGGGCACCGGGCGAGAGTCCTTCGAGCGGCCCTATGGCCTCGCATGGCTATTGCAGCTGGCGGCCGAGCTGCGTGAGTGGCAGTCGCCGGAAGCCGCGCAGCTCGCGTCCGCGCTGCGTCCACTTGAGGCGGCGGTGATTGAACGCCTGAACGCCTGGTTGCCCAAGCTCGCGTATCCCATTCGAGAAGGTGAACACCCGCAGACGGCATTCTCGTTCGGGCTGATGCTGGACTACGCACGCGCCCACGATCCCGCGCTGGCCAGCCTCGTTGCGGGGAAGGTGCGCGAGTTTCACCTGAACGACCGCGACTGCCCGATCACCTACGAGCCGTCGGGACAGGACTTTCTGTCGCCGTGCATCGCAGAGGCCGACTTGATGCGGCGTGTGCTGGCACCGCAGGAATTCGCCCGCTGGCTGACGGCGTTTCTTCCACGCATCCCGTCTTCAGAGTCGGGTGCATGGCTCTCTGTGGGCGTGGTGACCGACAAGACCGACGGCAAACTGGCGCACCTTGATGGTCTGAATCTCAGTCGCGCGTGGATGCTTGAGGGTATTGCGGCAGGGCTGCCCACCGGAGACGGGCGCCGCCGCGCACTGCTGGCCGCTGCCAGGACGCACGCATCAAGCGGACTTGCGGCGGTCACCGGCGAACACTACGCCGGCGGACATTGGCTCGGCAGCTTCGCCGCCTATCTCACGACTCGACGGGGGCTCGGGAAGTAGCGCGGACCCGAACGCGCGAGCGAAGATCATCGATGAGCGAGTAGGCGACCGGCGTCACCAGCAGCGTCAGCAGCAACGAAAGCGTCTGGCCGCCGATGACGACCACGGCGATGCTACGGCGTTCTTCAGCGCCCGGGCCGTTGCCGAGCGCCAGCGGCAACATGCCACCCACCAGCGCCAGCGTCGTCATCAGGATGGGCCGGAGACGGTCGCGGTTGGCGCGCATGATGGCGTCGAAGCGCTCAAGGCCCTGCGCGCGAAGGTTGTTCATGTGATCGATCTGCAGGATGGCGTTTTTCTTGACCACGCCAAACAACACGAGCAGGCCAAGGGCCGAATACAGATTCAGCGTCTGTCCGGTCATCCACAACGACAACAGCGCAAATGGAACCGCCACCGGCAGCGAAAGCAAAATGGTGAACGGGTGCACCACGCTCTCGAACTGCGCCGCCAGGATCATGTACATGAAGATGACCGACAGCATGAACGCCCAGAGAAACTCGGTGAATGTACGTTCGAGTTCACGGGCCCGGCCGGCCACTGCCACGCTGTAGGCCGCCGGCATACCCAGGCCGATAGCCGCCTGACGCAGAGCCTCCATCCGGTCGGCCTGCGCGAAGCCCGGCGCCACGCCCGCGCGGAGGTTCGCTTGGCGCTGGCGGTTGCTGCGGTCGATGCGCGACGGGCTCTCGGCTTCGACAATCTGCACCAGGTTGTCGAGTCGCACCAGGTCGCCGCTGCGTCCGGGCACGAGCAGATGGCCCAGCGTCTGCGGGTCGTTCCGGTCGCGCTCGGCCAGGCGCAACTGGACGTCGTAGTCGTCGTTCACCTTCGCATCCCGGAATCGTGTGACCTCGGCGTCGCCGCCCACCATCACGCGAAGTGCCGTGGCAATGTCCTGCGTCTCCACCTGGAGGTCGGCCGCCCGCGCGCGGTCGATTCGCACCTGAAGCTCAGGCTTGTTGAGCTTGAGCGTGGTGTCGGCGTCCACGATCCCGAGCGCTTCCGACATGTCGCGCAACTTTTCCGTGTAGTCGGCCAGCGGCTGCAGTTCAGGTCCGCGCACCGCCAGGTCCAGTTCCGTGCGACCACCACCCAGATTGATGGACTGCACGTTGCGCACGGAGCTTCGAAGGTCCGTGAACTTCCGCAGCCGGCCGCGCACCGACCGCATGACCTCGCCCTGCGAGGCGTTCCCTCTGAACGCCGCTGCCGGGTCGAGGCTGACAATCCCTTTCAGGAGCCGCATCCAGTTGAAGGCACGCTCGTGGTGTGCCGCCAGCTTCACGTACAGCTGTCCCTGATTGACTCCACCAAGGAATCCGCCGCCGGCAGTGGCCAGGACGACGCGCACGTGGGGCAGGGATCGCACTTCGCTTTCAACGGCCAGCATGGCTTCGTTCATCGCGCCGAGGCTGGTGCCTTCCGGCGCCGTAATGCCCACCTCAAACTCGCCCTCGTCCACGCCGGTCGGCACAAACTCCTGCAGCACACGGCCGTAGATCGGGACGACGCTGACAATCACGAGCAGCGCGGCGCCTGCGAGCACCAGCCGGTGATGCATCGCCCAATTGAGTACGCGTGTGTAGAACCGGTCGATCACGGCATAAAACCCATCGCGTGACGTGCCATGCCCAGGGCGCCGGTTGCGAAACAGCCTGGCGCTCATCATCGGCGTCAGGGTGAACGACACCAGCAGGCTCACCAGGATGGCCACGGCCGCGGTAATGCCGAACTGGTACAGGAAACGCCCGGCGATGCTCGACATGAACGAGACCGGCACGAAAATGACCACCAGGCTGAGTGTGGTGGCCAGCACCGGCAGGGCAATTTCCGCCGTGGCTGCCCGAGCCGCCTCGAACGACCCCATGCCCTTCTCTTCGACAAACCTGAAGATGTTCTCGAGCACCACAATGGCGTCGTCAATGACGATGCCGACCATGAGCACCAGGGCAAGCATGGTGACGCTGTTGAGCGTGAAGCCGAGTGCGGCCATCATGCCAAACGTCGAAATCACCGACGCGGGAATGGCAATGCCGGCGATGAGCGTGGCGCGCCAGTCGCGCATGAACAGAAACACCACCAGGCACGCAAGGATGCTGCCCATCAGCAGGTGGACATTGATCTCGCTCAGCGCAGCGTGAATGTACAGGGACTGGTCGCGAATGATCTCGACCTTCACATCCGCCGGCAACTGCGGGCGGGCGGTGTTGAGGTTGGTCTTCACGCTGTCGATGACCGCCACGGTATTGGCGCCCGACTGGCGCCGGACTTCAAGCGTGACGGTTGGCACACCGTCGAGCCGCGCGATTGACCGCTGCTCCTTGGTGCCGTCCTCGGCATAGCCGATGTCCCGGATGCGGATCGGGGCGCCCTGGCGGCTGGCGATGACGAGATTGTCGAAGTCGCGCGGATCCACCACGCGTCCCATGGTGCGCAGCGTCTGTTCCCGCGTGGTGCCGGTGACGTTGCCGCCCGGCAGGTCCGCATTCTGGCGCGCGAGCGTGTCGCGTACGGCCGTGATCGGCAGCTGGTACGCCGCCAGGCGGCCGGCGTCCACCCACACATTGATCGCGCGTTCGAGTCCGCCGACGATCTCGACGCCGCCGACGCCGTCGGCGCGCTCAAGGAATGGGCGGAGCACCTTGTCGGCCAGTTCCGTGAGCTCGCGCAACGGACGGTCGGCCGAGAGCGCGATGCTGATCACCGGCGAGGAGTCGTTGTCTGACTTGGCGACGACCGGTGCGCGCGCGTCGCGCGGCAGCTGCGCCACGACAGACGCCACGCGATCGCGCACGTCCTGGGTGGCCGTGTCGATGTCGCGCTCCAGCTTGAACGTGGCGATGACGATGGAAGAACCAGGGCCCGACACCGACCGCAGTTCGTCCAGGCCTTCGACCCGGTTGACGGCTTCTTCCAGGGGCTGAGAGACCAGGACCTCAATCTCTTCAGGCGACGCGCCCGGCAGCGTCGTGCGCACGAAGACCTGCGGCAGGTCCACGGCCGGGAAGCGATCGACGCCGAGCGAGCCGTACGTGGCGGCGCCCACCACCACGAGGCACAACACCAGCATCGAGGCGAAGACGGGGCGCTTGATGCAGATCGCGGCGAGAGACTTCACGGGCGGCCTCCCGACGTGCTGACGGTGACGGCATCACCGGCGACGAGATTGCCGGGCGACACCACCACACGATCGCCGGCTGTAACGCCTGTCAGAATCTCGACGCGATCCGCCTCACGCCGGCCGACGGTGATTCGGCGCTCTGCGGCTTTGCCGTCGGCGACCACAAACACCTTGTCCACGCCGGCAAAACTCACCACCGCCGAGGCCGGCACCAGCAGTGCCGTGCCGACCGAATCCGTCACCACCTCGGCATTGGCGAACGCACCGGGCCTGAGCTGTCCCGACGGGTTGGCGACTTCTGCTTCGATGCTGAGCGTGCGACTGGCTTCTTCAATGGCCGGACTGATGCGCGCCACGCGGCCAATGTGTACGACGCTGTCGCCCTCAAGGGTGACGCGCACCGCCTGACCCAACCGCACCGCGGCCGACTCACGCTCGGAGATCGACAGCCGCAATCGCAGCGGATTGATTTTGACTATGGTCACCACGGGTGCGCCGGCCGCCAGGTACTGCCCGGGCGTGGCATGGCGTTCGCGCACGCTGCCGGCAAACGGCGCCCGGAGCCTGGAATCGGTCACGGCCTGTTTGGCGAGCTCAAGTTCGGTGCGCCGCTGCACCAGCAGCGCCTGCCGGTTGTGCACCTCTTCGATTGAATCCTGGTATCGCCCCTCAGCCACGCGCAAGTTCGCCTGCGCGGCGTCAAGGTCGGCCTGGCTCCCGATACCGTCCTTCGCAAAGGAGGCGGCGCGGTCGCGCACCAGTCTCGCCTGATCGAGGACTGCACGCGCCTGGCGGACAACCGAGGTCTGCTCAATGTCGATGCGCTCCTCGGCGCCGTCGGCCGGCAGCCCGAGTCGCGCGCGCGCCTGCTGCAGCGCCGCGTCTGCCTGAGTGACCCTGAGCTGGAAATCCGTTGACGCGAGGCTCGCCAGCGTCTGGCCGGACTCCACCGACGTGCCCAGGTCGACGTCGAGTTGCTCAAGGCGGCCGGTGACCTTGAAGGCCATCGTCACCTGATCTTCAGCCGCGAGCGTGCCTGTGACGGCGATCGCGCGTTCGATGCGGGCCTCGATGGCCGGTGTGACTTGCACGGCACGGGGCGTGGCGTTCCCGCGTCCCGCACCACCCGCCGCTGCCGGAGCGCTGGTCCCGCTGCCGCCGCAGGATGTGACCAGGATCGCGCTTGCACAAAGGAACGTTCGGAGCATGGGACATTCTAGCGGGTGGAGACGTTATTTCACGCCGTGCAGGTGGCGAAGCACGTCGCCAGACAGGCTGAACCGGCGGCCTGACTTCTTCCAGAAGTGCGCGAGCGGGCCGCGCATCGCTGCGTGTTGGCGCGCCTGGCGCGAGTCGCTGCCAAACCGTTTGTAGATCGCGTAACGCACCTGACCCTCGGGGTCGATGACCACCGTGGCGCCGCCGTTCATGTCGAAGAGGTCGCCTTTGTGCTGCACGGTGCACGACTGTGTGACCTCGCCAACCAGATCAAAGACCACGCGCCCGTCCGGCGCCGCGCGCCTGGCCACCCGGATCGACTGCACCATCGGGGGGGAGGCCTGGGTCACACCCTTCGGCAACTTCGCGCCCGGGGCCACCAACTGGAACACGCCGGCGTGCGCCGGGTCGGTCAGGCAGCGGCCCAGGACGTTGGCTTGTCGAGTGAGTTCTCTGGCGTTGGCCGGCTGGCCGGGGTCGCCATCAAAACGCAGGTTCCTGAACGCAAGGCCCGGGATTCGGACGGCTTTTGCCGGGGGCTGCCAGCGGACGGCGTCCTCGGTCATGAACTGCACATGATCGGGAAAGATCCGCCGGCGTCGAAACGAACGCATCAGGGCCTCACGGAATCCCCACTTGTCGGTGCGCTCGAGGTCGCCGTCAGCCGTGATCAACGCGCGCAGGTACTCGCCCAGTTCCATGTCAGCGGGCGGACAGTAGTCGATGGCGCGGATGCAGATCGAGAGGAACTGTCCTGCCACGTCACTCGCTTCGGAGGCGAGCGCTTTCACCAACGGCTCACTGAGCGGCATCACCCCAAACGCGCGCGGCTCGAGGCCGGCGATGCGGAAGTACCGGTCGGTCTTCCTGCGCACCACGGTCATGAACGCCTCGAAGACCGCCGACACCAGTACCGACCCCAGCAAGTGTGGTTCGAGTGTGGGGTCGTAGCAGATGGGACCTCCGGCCGTGCCCGGCGGGATGTCCGAGTCGAACGCCGCGATGCCGGCCACGTCGATGCCTGACCGAAGCGCGGTTTCCTTTCCCGAGTTGTTCCTCGTGTACCCGAATTCGCGCGCCAAGTCGGTCAAGAGCGACAGCCGGCTCGAGTTGACGTGCGCCTCACGGATGGCCTGTTCCACCACCTCGGTGTAGCTGAAGTGCAGGAACAAGGCGACGAGGTCGGCGAAGCCTTCGTGAAACGCGGCAACATCCACGTTCGTGGGCAGGAGGAACGACGCGCGCAAGCCGTCGAGCAACGCGTGTGTGGTTTCGTGGGCGATGATGTCGTGGCTGAGCGCCGTGCAGATCAGTCCCTTGGGCACGGTGAACCCTGCCGGCGTGGCGCCGGCCTTGAAGAACCCGAACGACAGGTCGCCGCCTTCGCGGCTGTACCCTGCGTTCCTGCCGCGAAATCCAAACGGCCGCACGATCAAGCGATGTGGCCCGCTCGCCGGCGCATCCGTGGCCCAGCCGATGTCGCGCCCAAGCGCCCGCTTGAATTCCGCGTAGGTCAGGCTGCACACCGCGTAGGCCATCTGCAGATGCACACGGCCATTCGACGGGGACGGCGTGAGCCCACTCGACAGCAGGATGAGCGCGTCGTCGAGGTCGAGCGGTTCGGCCTTGAGCGGTGCGGGCACGTTGTCGCACCTGACGTCGAAGAGGGCGCCCACCGGCCCGGGCGCCAGCTTCTCGTACGGCACCTTCACCGTGGCGACGCCGCCCACACGGTCAGACACCGACGGATCGAGCGTGAACACCCGCAGCGGCCGCACCTGCGGCTCTCCCGCCGCGCGCCGGTATGGCCGCATCGCGGCCTGCCGCGCCACCCGGTCGCTGACTTCAAACGCCGCGACAGGGGGCGCTGTCTGTTTCGCCATTAGTCTCGCCTCACGATCACCTGCGCCGGAGTTCGCTCCACGATCCGGTAGAGCACGGCCCCGTCTTTGTCCTCCACAACGATGCCGCGCGGCGTGTCGGACCATGTGGCCTCGTGGGCCATCGATCGATCGTCGGGCGCACCGCGGAACACCAGGGCCGATCCGTCGCGGTGGAGTTCAAACGCCTCGCGCGGCCGCCGCGACAAGGGAAACGTGGCTGTCGCCGGGCGATACACTTCGCCCTCTGCCTGATCGTCCTCGAAGGCATGCACCCAGCGGATACCGTGGATCACGCGAGCCCTGTTCAGGTCAGCCCGGCGCGGACGGTGTCGAGGGTGGTGCGCATGCGCAACACCTGCTGGGCCGTGAACATGAACATCCCGGCGTCATCGGTGTAGTCCATGTAGTTCATGAACATGTCGCCGTTCGGCCCGTTGTTGCACGTCACCACCGGCCAGGTGGGTGTCCCGAAATTCGGCCCCGCGCAATTGGGCGTGTCGGCCACCATGTCCGATCCGCTGCAATCGGGCGTGTCGCCCCAGATGTGCCGCAGGTTGAGGTAGTGCCCCACCTCGTGCGTGGCGGTGCGCCCCTTGTTGAACGGTGCCTGCGCGGTGCCATTGGTGCCAAATGCCAGGTAGTTGCACACGACCCCGTCGGTGTTGACCGGGCCGCCGGGAAACTGTGCATAGCCGAGCAGGCCGCCGGTGAGGGCGCAGACCCAGAGGTTCATGTGTGTCTTGGGCTGGTACGGAGCGATGCCTCCCGTTGACGCCTTCTTCACCTTGTCGTCGAAGCTGAAGCCATTCACCGTGGTCTTGGTTCGCGTCGTTTTCACCAGCTTGAAGGTGATCCGGGCGTCGGACACGAGCCCTTTGAAGGGCAGCGGCGTCTGCGATTTGTCGGGGTTGGTCGCGCGGAAGTCTTTGTTCAGGGCACTGATCTGGCTCTTGATCTGTGCCGCGGAGATGTTCTCCTCCGGAGTCCTGTAGACCACGTGGACCACCGTCTTGATGACCACGATCTTGGCCTGTTTGGCCGCTCCCGCATCACGCCGTTTCGACGTGGCGCCCTCGAGCCGCATCTGGGCCGCCCGGAATGAGGGATGGGTTTCGAGCAGCATCATGTGTGCGGCCATTGCGCCGCACGATCGGTGAAGCGTGACGCGAGCCTGTGTTTTTTTTGCCATGCCGTCCTCCTGTGTGAGCCGGAAAGAGAGTCACGACCGCCGTTTTGAGATTTGGGCAGCTTACACCCAAAATAGCCCCATGCCACGCCAGGTTGTGTTCCTCGTCCACGGAATCGGCGATCACAAGAAGGGTTGGTCAAAACCCGTCGTGAAATACCTCGACACGGTCGGCGAGCGCTACGCCAGCGTCGAGGGACCCATCAGCGACCAGGTCGTCTTCAAGGAGATCGCGTACGGCGACGTGTTCGACAAACAGCTGGCCCGGTGGGATGCCGATGTGGATGCGGTGGCGGCCAACGGCATCGTGCCGCAGGCCAAAGACGCCGTGGCGTGGATGGATGGCATCACGGAAGGCGGGTTTGTCTGGACCCACCTCGGTGACGTCGTCCTGTTCCTGTCGCGCAAGACCCGGGCGGCGGCGGTGTCTGAAGTGGTCGCGCAGATGGCCAGGGTGATCGCCGACGACAACGACCCGGACACCGAATTTTCCATCATCGCCCACAGCATGGGCACGGCCATGACCATGGAAGCCGTCAACGCGCTCGCCACGCCCATTCCAGGTATCGGCTGGACAGGTCTGCCGCCTGATTTCCGGTTCCGCGAAGTGATGATGCTGTCGAACACCAGCCGGTTCCTGCAGCGTCCGGACTTGCGCGCGGACATCGAGAGCCGCCTGCTGCCGAAGAAGCTCAGGACAACCGGGCTCTGCAGTACCTACCGCAACGTCTTTCACCAACGCGACCCCGTGTCGTGGGTGCGGCGGTTCTCGCTGACAGCAACGACTGACGCGGGGTACCTCGCCGTGCCCATCGAGCACTACCACGCCCGCAATATCCATGGCTTCACGCACTACCTTGAACACCCGGCGGTGCATGGCGCCGTGCTGCGACTGCCGCGCGCGGCGAACTTGCCGCTGCCGGCGTGGCGCAAGGCGATCGACGAATATTCCGGCCCGCGCAAGTTCGGCGGAGAGTTTGTGAAACCCGCCGAAGTGGCGTCCTTCGTGGGTGACCTTGACCAGACCGTGCAGCCCGATCCCGAGAGCGAAATCGATCTGGTGGGCCAGCTGAAGTACGTGGCGGAACTGCTGCGGAAGATGTTGTAGGAGTTGTCATGGCGCGAACGAGTCACTGGATTGCCGCCGCATTGCTGGTGGGACTGCCGATCGCGGCTGAAGCGCAGGCGCCCGATCCGTGTTCGGCGCTGGCCGGGGTCAACGACGCCAGGGGTGTGGTGTGCCGGGTGGTGGCACAGGAGCGCACCTTCATTCTCGAACAGCAAAAGGCGGCGTCGGGCGCCAACAGCTGCGCGCTGGTCAGGACCGGGGGGCGCATCGAGCGTCTGATCGGCGAGGTGGCGCGCGGCACGGGCGTGTTGCCGGTGTACTTCACAGTACGCACCGTTGGTACGGACGGGGAGCGCCGTGAGTTGTTCGCTGAAGAACCAGACGCCGTCGTGATTGACGTGGAGGAAGGGGCGTCACCGCCGGCCGGTGCGTGTGTCGCCGGCGATCACCGTGATGCGGTTCTGCAGGTCGTGGCCGCCGTCGGTCGTGCCGTGCATGGCTACAACCAGCCGTTCCTGCAGCAGGGCGCAGGCCAACTGCGCAAGCTGGCCAACACCTGGTCCTGGGTGATCTCTGACGGCTTCGGACAGTACCCGTGGGAGCGGCTCTTCAACGACGTGGTGCATCGCGACCCTGAAGGTCCCGGCATCATCGAGCACCTGCCTCGCTACGAATGGGTGTTGCTGCATCCGTCGGTGGCGCTGGCGATGTCCGGCTTGAAGGAACTGCGCACAAGCCGCGGCCAGACGGCGTTCCTGATTGAACCGCTCGGGTTCATCCGGTATCGATTCAAGCTCGACGAAGAGAAGGGCTCGTACTGGGGCGCGTCGGCGCTCCTGGTCGCGACCGAGAACCAGCCACCGGCCGTTGGCGGCCTCCTGCGCTTCAACAAGTATTCATTCGGCGTGGCGCGCCACCTCAGCGACAGCACCGGCGCGAAACGCCGGTGGACGATCACCGCCACCGTTGAACTGCTCGAACGCCTTCAGCCCCCACGCAAGGAAGTGCGCGAGGCCGGCGCAAAAGCCGGCGCCAGATAATTACCATGAAGAACATGAAGATCCATGAAGGCGCGGCGTCGGGTGCCGCCTTCGGCGGCACGCAGGATCGGAGGGAAGTCAGAAACAAATGAGCTCGTAGCTGATTGCGGGTGGGAGCGCAAGAAGACTGCCCTCCGTTGTGCAATCAGCTACGAGCTCATTTGTTTCTGACTTCCCTCCGATCCCGCGGCCCCGGCGTAGCCGGGCCCCCGACGCCGCGCTCATGACCGCCCCACGCATTTCTTCACGGAGCTTCATGGATCTTCATGGTGAAAGCTCTTTCAGCGCGGTGCCCGAATCTCGACCACCGTGGGTTTCGCCGTGAGCGGTACCACCGAGGCGCCGCGCTCTGATGCGAACGTGCCCGTCACACGGAACGTGCCGACACCAGTCGGTGTGAACGGCTGCTCCACGCGCACGCGCGCGCGTGGGGTGTCTGCCGTCGCGGGCGCCAGTGTGACTCGCACCACCTGCGCACGCGCGTCCACTTCGACGCGCGCGAACCGGCCCGCGTCGAGCGTGAGGTAGAGCCCCAGCGGCGCGATGTAGACGCGCTTGCGCAGCGAGTCCACGACGTCGACCGTCACTCGCGCGCCTGATACCGATACGTTGCCGCCGAATGCCTGCCACCCGAACTCCGGGTGGTTGATGACGTAGGTGGCCGAATTGAGCGCGTGCCCCAGGAAGTTCGGGCCGTAGTCGCCCGAATACGCATCCCACTTCAACGACTCAGGGAACGCGTGGAACGCCACCGACGCAAACCCCTCCTGATCGATGTTGGTCAGCGCGCCCATGGTGCCGGCATAGCCAATGCGCAACAGGTGCAGGTCATCGGGCTGTTCGCGATACCGGGCCAGCACGGGAATGGCGTTGAGGCCGGATCCGTAGTGATGGAGCTGCCGCTCGTAGCGCGACCCTGGCGCGCCGGCATAGATGAAGTCCCAATAGCGGCGCGCCGCGCCGTTGTAGCCCCAGTGGGGCACCAGCGGCATGTAGCCGATGATGGAATTGATCGCGGTGAGCGACTGGGGATTGTGTCCGAAGTGCCGCGTCCAGGCGTAGACCTCTTCCTGGCCCGTGGAATCCCACGCCATCTCGCTTCCGAACGGATACGCCTGAGCGGCCCAGCGATCGGCACGCATCTTCATGCGCGTTTCGAGAGCGGCCACTTTTTCCGTCCATCCTTCGCGCTTCATGTCGGCCAGCGTCTCGGTGAACGCGCTGGCGCCCATGAGTCCCACGTTTGTGTAGCCCACCTTCTTGGCCGGGTCGGTCAGGAACATCATCGTCTGATAGGCCTGATCGAGATACCAGTCCCAGGTGTGCTTTGTGGCCAGCCCTTCGTGGTTGCGTGCCACTCGATACATCGACCAGTACGCGCCCACCACATGCACGTAGTTGTAGGCGCGGCCGGTGGATTCCGACGCCTCCTTGTTCCAGCTCGTCCACGTCGTCCAGTTCAGTTTCGGGTCGTACGGGAAGTCGGGTTTGTCCTTCGGGTCGTAGTAGAGCAGGCTCTTGCGCACGCCGTACTTGCGATCGCCGTCGCTGTACTGAATGCCGCCCCACAACACGCCGTCGATGAATCGCTCGTACTTGTCGACTTCAGCTTTCGTCGGTTGACCGAACAGCTTCATGCCTGCCGCCAGCCACGAGCCAGACCCTCCCTCGTCACCAAGGCCGGCAATCCACACGCGCGCGTCCTGTTCAACAATCGCGTCTTTGGCGCGGTCGTAGCTCATGACCGAGGGACTGCGGCCGAACGGATCACCGGGTTTGTCGAACCACTGCTTGGTGAACAGGAAGTTGCCCAGGTCGCTCACCACCTGCGATGCCGGCTTGGTGACGTAGTACGAAAGCGCCTGATTCGTCCCGTCGGCGTATTTCACCGTCACGCGCGCGCGGCCCCAGGCCCGGCCCCGCAGGGTGTACTGCTTCCACCCATTGGGCGTGTTACTGCCGGCGGTCACCGTCAGGGCGCCTGCCGGTGCCACGTCAACCGAGGTTACGCGGCCCGGGTAACGCAGAAACAGTTTCATGTCCTCGTCCATCGGGGCCACGTAGCCGGGAATGCCGACGGCCACCGGACGCCCGGCCTTCGCGAGTGTGTCTTCCACTGCGCGGATGGACGGCGACAGGAGGAACTCCAGGCCATAGGTGCGCGACTGTCCAGGCGCGAGTGTGGCTTGCGTCGGCGCGTTCCATGGAGTGGCGCTGCGCCATTCGTTCTCGGCAAACGCCTGTGTATGCGCCATCCACTCGAAGATGCCCTCAGATGTTTGTGTGCGCGGCGTGCGGTCATCCACCGTGCGCCATCCTTCGAGCGGCGTCTTGCCGTGCGGCACCACCACCAGCGCTGGTCCATTGCCCGAGAGTCGCGTGACCTGCAGGAAGCCCGCGTCGGCCGCGATCGCCGGGTCAAAGAAAGAACAGACTTCGTGGGCCTGTTCCAGATTGCGGCCGGTGATGAGGTTGTTAAAGACCACGGGAAGGCCGAGCGCGCCAATCTCCACGGGCGCTGTTCCTCGATTCGACAGCGTGAACGACAGCACCAGCCGTCCATTGATGAGCTGCCAGGTGCGCGTGACTTTCACCGGGATGTCGTCAGGCAGCGTCGCAGACAGATCCGCCGCTGCCAGGGTCGTGCCCGACGCGGGCAGCGCCGTCACGGGCTTGCGCGCTGTGGCGCTCGCGTAGTTTGCCCATGCCCCCGACGAGCCGGTACGCAGCCGCATCGTGATGTCACCCAGATGGTGATAGCCATCCGCGGCTCGTGCGGCCAGTCGGTCGCCCGGCGTGAAGTCGAACGTCAGCGGGCCGGTGGGTTCGGGCGGTGCGGCTGGTGTCTGTGCTGCTTGTCCTCCGCGTCCGCCACGCGCGGGGCGCGGCGTCGGCGTGTAGGTGGGCACACCCTTGGGTTCAAGGGCCGCGATCGTCTGTGACGCCGTCACCAGTTTCAACGTGAAGTCTGGCGTGTCGAATGTCAGCACACCGGCCTCCAGCCCCAGCGTTGGCGGCGGCGGGGGAGGCTGATTGCCGCGCCCGCCGCCCTGCTGCGCCACGACGACGGCGCTGAGGCCAAGGCCAAGGCAGATCACGACAAGATTGCGCGCTGACAGGTGATTCATGGTGGGCACATTATAATGTGCCCACCTGTGGCCCAACCTGTCCTTGTCGGCTTGCCGTACGATGCGAGTTCCTCGTTCCTGCGTGGCGCGGCGGGCGCGCCCGCGGCCATTCGCGCAGCGCTCAACTCTCCCGCTGGTAATCCGTGGTCCGAGCGCCACGGACCCTCAATTGGCGCGGACCTGCTCGACGATGCCGGCGACCTCACGCTCGACGGCCCGGCGCAGTCGCGCGACACGATTGAACGCGAGGTGCGCCTGCTGGCCGCCTCACGCCGGCCCCCGATTCTGCTTGGCGGTGACCACTCGGTGACCTATCCCGTCCTGCGCGCGATCGGGCCGTTGCACAAGGGGCTGACCGTGCTGCACTTTGATGCGCACGCGGACCTGTACGACGAGTTCGAGGGAGACCGCTTCTCGCATGCGTGTCCCTTCGCGCGTGTGATGGAAGAACACCTGGTGTCGCACCTGGTGCAGGTCGGCATCAGGACACTGACCGGTCACCAGCAGGAACAGGCCAGGCGTTTTGGCGTCGAGATGATCGACATGCGGGCGTGGGCCGATGGCGCACGCCCGTCGGTGGGCGGGCCCGTTTATGTATCGCTCGACCTCGATGTGCTCGACCCGGCGTTCGCACCGGGCGTGTCGCATCGCGAACCCGGAGGACTTTCGGTGCGGGATGTGCTGAGCGTGTTGTTCGCGCTCAACGGTCCCATCGTCGGCGCCGACATCGTCGAGTACAACCCCGCGAAAGACTGGGATGGCCTCACCGCGCAGGTGGCCGCGAAGTTCGTCAAGGAACTGGCCGGCCTGATGCGCCGGGGGCCACTGGCCCCACTCGCCGGGCTCCCGTAGCACCCATGGCCTCAGTGTTCTGGCGTCGCCTCGGCTCCGCCATCGTTGTCACCGTGGTCATGCTGGGCCCCCTCGCCTGGTTCCTGCTGACGCGGGTGGCCGACCGGGTGGATCGGGCACTCGCCAACGACTGGACGACGGCCGCCGCCGCGCCCATCGACGTGCTCAATGGTCAGGGCGAACGCCTCGTGCCACTGTGGCGCGTGGGGCCCGGTGATTTGTCTCCTGCCGAGTCGGTCGATTTGCTGATGGCCACGTACGGCTCCACGCCGACCCTGACAAGTGCCGAGCTGCGGGTAGGCTCATGCATCTTCCGACTGGCTGCGCCCATTCGCGTCTCAGACGGTGCGTTCGTCGCTCTGACGCGGATGGCGCCGTGTGCAGATGCCTCATCATCCACAGCCGAGTTCACGGCCACGCTCGGCAGCGCCGGCCGGCTGGCGTTGTGGACCTGGCAGATGCCTGCCGATCGTGGGGCATCGCACTTCGGCCTGTCGATGACCGCACCAGAGGCGCGGTCGGCCACCAACAGCGTGATTCGCGGACGATACGGCTATTCGCGCCCCGGGCCGGACATGCGCCGAGCCTCGCTCGTAGCGTGGTTGTGGAACGACACCTCACGCGTGCAGACGATCGCGTGGCTGCTCTTTGCGGCGATCGCGGTCGCGCTTGGTGCCTGGTTGTTGGCAGGAGCCCAGGCCGCTGCCGCGCAGGTCGCACCCGCGACTGGCGCGGGGCTGGTGGCGTTGGGCCTGGCCGTGACATGGGCAGTCATCATGCCGCCACTCCAGGGCGCCGACGAACCCGACCATCTCTTGAGCTTCGGGATGGTGGCAGGCGCCGCGCAGGTCGATCGCGATCTGGCTGCCGAGGCACGCCGCGTGCATTTCGAGCGCATCCGGTTCCATGCCGACGAGCGGCTGGCGCCGATCGATCGCGAGGTGCCGTATCACGTCGCATGGACGGGTGATGTTCACGCCGAGCGAATGGACGCGCGCAGTCCCGTGACCGTTCGCGTGTGGGCGCTGGCCAGCTCACTGATCGGCGGCAGTCCATTGCCCAGCCTGATCCTGAACCTCAGGCTCTTCAATGCGGTGGTGTTTGCCCTCTGCATGGCGGCCGCCGTCTGGTTCGTCTTGTGGACGGGCTCCGATCGGCAACGGATCTGGCTGGTGCTGGGCCTCGGGCTGATTCCCACCGTGCCGTATTTCGCCACGATGGTGTCGGATTGGGCGTATCTGGCCTCGTGGTCGCTGCTCTTCAGCGGCGCGGTGCTGGTCCTCGTGTATGGGGGGCCTCGGGTGTCGTGGATGGGCGCCGGGCTGGGGATCAGTGTGGCGCTGCTGGTGGCCACGAGCATTGCGGCGATTGCTCTCGTGCCTCTGGTGCTGATCCTGATCGCCGGCCGGCTCGTGATCCGCCGTGATCCCGGAGACGACCACGCCGGCGCGATCGTTCGCTTCTGGGGCGGCCTGGCGATCGGTTGCCTGCTGGGATACCTGCTGATGGGCGACCTGCTGGTGGCCGGGTTCCAACGGTACGACGCGGAATCGCGTGCGTCGTTCGCGCAGTTGCTGGGGCGCGTCAATGCCGTGGGCCGTTTCGCCGTGCAGCAACCCTGGGTCGTGTTGCTCCTCATCGGACTCATGGCCGGCCTTGACGCGGCGTGCGCGCGGCTTCGCACGCAGCAGTCGCTGGGCCACTGGGGGCAACGCCTGGCGCGGCTGGGCGTTGTCGCCATCGCCGGCCTGGCCGTCGTGCAGGCGCTCGCGTCGCTCGTGGCGCCGCTGCCGCAATTACCTTCGTTCGAGACGCGTGGCTTTGGGACGGCCCCCGCGTACGCCGTCACCGCCCTGGGGGCACTACTGACAGGCGCGCGACTCACGGGCTTTGATCACTTGACGTTCACCAGCCTCTGGGGCGGATTTGGTTGGGTGGATACCGTTCTGCCCGCGCCGATGTTTGTGGTGATCGTCGTGATGCTCATTGTGTCGCTCGTGGCCGCGGCCGCCTCGGCCTGGCGTGCGAGTGATGCCAGGCCGTTCGGGTGGCTGGTGATGGCGTTGGCTGGAGGCGTCGCCAGCGCCGCCGCCGTGGCCGTGGCGGCATTTTTCATGCGGCGCAACCTGCACGGCCGCTATCTGCTGCCGCTCGCCATCCCCATGGTGGCGGTCGTCGTCTCTGCGCTCGGCGCCCAACTGGGCCGCGCCCACGCGCGCGGCTGGCGATGGGTGGCGGTGCTTGTCATCGCAGCCCTCCACGGCGCCAGCTTCGTCTGGGTCGCCAGCCGGTACTTCTAGAGCGGATTCGACATCGGTGTAGCCGGACCTGAAGGTCCGGCCTCCGAAGACAGCGGCCCGTCCGCCCTCGGAGGCCGGGTCTTCAGACCCGGCTGCACCGATGTCGAATCCGCTCTAGAACGGGTGTTCGATCCCGGTCGCGTTGACAGAGCGGGCTAGGCTGTGTTCTGGTGATGGGCATAGACGCTCTAGGCCCTAGTCCATCTTTGCCCCTATGACTCCAGTCAAGAACCCCCTGCTGCCCGGCCTGCTCGACATGCTGGTGCTCAAGACGCTCAGCGTGGAATCGCTGCACGGCTACGGCATCGCGCAACATCTGCACGTGTTGTCCCGTGATGTCCTCCGCGTGGAGGAGGGCTCACTGTATCCCGCGCTGCAGCGCATGCGGCAGAAGGGCTGGATCAAGGCCGAGTGGCGCCAGACCGCCAACAACCAGCGCGCGCGGTACTACACGGTGACCCCCCTGGGCCGCCGGCAGCTCGGTGAGCAGGAAGCCGGATTCGCCGAAATGATGTCCGCCGTGAAGCGCGTCATGAAGCAGGCGTGAGGTGACTATGCGCGAGTGGATAAACAGGCTTGTTGATGTCTTCCGTCGTGGCAGGCTGGATCGGGAACTCGCCGAAGAGCTGCGGTTCCACGAAGGCCACCTCGAGCGTGGGGCCGCCGATGCCGGATTAAGCCCCGACGCCGCATCTGCGCAGGCGCGGCGCCGGCTCGGCAATGTGACGCAGATCACCGAGGCCACGCGCGAACGCTGGTCGTTTCAATGGCTTGATCACCTGCAGCAGGACGTGCGGTTCGCCTGGCGCGGACTGCGACGCACGCCGAGCTTTACCGTGTCGGTGGTCCTCACTCTGGCGCTGGGCATCGGGGCCAACACGGTCATGTTCGGCGTGGTGGACCGGCTGATGTTCAAGCCACTCGACTACTTGCACGATCCAGGCACCGTGCACCGGCTGTACCTGCAGACGCTGGAACGCGGCATTGTGGGCACCTCGGTCTGGGTGCAGTACGAGCGTTATCGCGACTTCGAGACGAGGACGACGTCGTTTTCACACATCGCGTGCCTGAACGAACGGCTGATGGCGGTGGGGCGTGGAGACGCTTTGCGGGAAATTCGCGTGGCCGGCGTCACCGCGTCGTACTTCGACTTCTTTGACATGGCGCCAGCGGCAGGCCGGTTCTTCGGGCCGTCCGAGGACATCGCTCCGTCAGGAACGCCGGTGGCCGTGCTGGCACACGCATACTGGGTCGCCGAGTACGGGCGACGCGACGTGGTGGGGGAGTCCATGGCGCTCGGGAACCTCTCGGTCACGATCATCGGTGTGGCGCCGCCTGGGTTTACGGGCCTGGATGACGCGCAGCCGTCACAGATATTTCTCCCGCTGACCGCGCTGGGACCGGCAATGGGTGGACCAGCCACTGCGGGATTTTCTCAGGGCTATCGGTTCCTGTGGGGCAACGTGATTGTCCGTCGCAAAGCCGGCGTGTCGGTGGAGCAGGCCACGGCCGATGCCACGGAAGGCTATCGGTTGAGCTGGCAACGACAGCGCGACCAGGCGCCTCCGGGCACACCGCCGCTGCGCAGCCTGGAGGACGCGCAGCCGAGAGTGCTGGTGTCGGCCCTGCGCACCGGCAATGGTCCGGCACCATCGCTTGACGCCAGGACATCGCTGTGGACCAGTGGTGTCGCCGCGCTCCTGCTGATCATCACGGTGGCCAATGTGGCCAATCTCCTTTTGGGCCGTACGCTCGAGCGGCGGCAGGAGACGGCCGTCCGTCTGGCGCTGGGCGTCAGCCGGCGTCGCCTCATCGCGCACCTGCTGACCGAAAGCGTGGTGCTCGCATGCCTGGGAGCCGCAGGCGCGGTACTGGTGACGTACGGGCTCGGCTCGGCCGTCCTGGGGCTCCTCACGACGACAACCGGCCCGACTGCGGCCCTGCTTGATTCACGGACGCTGCTGGTGACGGTCGCTCTGGCGATCCTCGTGGCGATGACCACCGGGCTGGTTCCTGCATGGATCGCGTCACGTGTGACCGTGGCGCCCGCACTTCGCCGTGGCCCACGCGAAGCCGGTGGCGGAGGCAGGCTCAGAATGATGCTGGTCGTCACGCAGGCTGCGCTGTCGCTCGTGCTGATCGTCGGCGCCCTGCTGTTTGTGCGGAGTCTGGCGGCTGTCCGCGCGATGCCTCTGGGTTATGAGCCAGGCCGCATCGTCATGGTGAATCAGGTGCTGCGGGGAGCGCCGCTGCCGCCTGAAGCACTGGTGGCGCTGAGACGGTCCTTGCTGGATGCTGCTCGCGTGCACCCGGCTGTTGAAGCCGCAGCCTGGCGGTCGAGCACGCCGCTGGGCACCACCATGCAGATTCGTTTTGTGGCGGACGGCGCGCCCCCGGTGGAGACGCTCGGGATGTTCTCTGGCCAGGAAGGAACGCCCGACTATTTTTCGGTGATGGGCACGCGCATTCTGCGCGGCCGGTCCTTCACCGATGACGATCGCGTGGGTTCGCCGCTGGTGGCGGTGGTCAGCGAGAGTACGGCCCGTGTGTTGTGGCCGGGGCAGGAGGCGATCGGCAAGTGCATGCGGTTCGGCCGAGAGCCCGCCGAGTGCACCTCAGTCATCGGCATCGCCGAAGACATCGTGGCGAACAGCCTGACCGAGACTCAGCGGTACCAGTTGTACTTTCCGATCGAACAGACCGCACCTGCAGGCGGGTCCGGCATGTTTCTCAGGGTTCGCGGAGACGCCGCAGCCCAGGCGGCAGTCCTGCGGCAGGCGCTGCAACCGCTGATGCCGGGAACGTCGTATCTCACCGTTCAACCCATGAGCAGCCTGCTCGTGCGCCCGCAGCGGTCGTGGCGGCTTGGCGCCACCATGTTTGGGGCGTTCGGAATGTTGGCGCTTGTCGTGGCGGCCATCGGACTGTACGGCGTGATCAGCTACAGCGTTGCGCAGCGGCGCCGGGAAATGGGCGTGCGGATCGCGCTTGGCGCCAACCGCCGCGACATTGTGTGGCTCGTCACCCGGCAGGGACTCGCGGTTGCGACCGCCGGTGTGCTGCTGGGCGTCGGCCTGGCACTGGTATTCAGCGGGCAAGTGCAACCGTTGTTGTTCTCGCAGTCGGCGAAAGACCCGGGTGTGTACGCCATCGCCGGCGGAGTACTCGTTCTCGTGGCCGTCATTGCCACGTTGTTGCCCGCCACGCGCGCCTCTCGCGCGAATCCCACGGAGGCATTGCGCGGGGAATGATGCGCGTGATTTCCTGGAAATCACCAGCGTCTGAATAACCTTGCCATCCGTGCCGGTCACGACCACCGTCAACGCCGTGGCGGTGGCGTCCACCCGCGCCACTTGATCCTGCCCAACCGCCAGCAGGTGGTAGGTGTGTGCCACGCTCGGTCCCGGGGCGGTGTAGGAATGGCGATGCGTGTGCCCAACAATCACCAGATCGACGCGGGCCTCGTTGGCGGCGGTGATCCACCGGCACGTTCGTGTCGTCGGGCTTGTCCTCGGTGGTGTCGAGCACCAGCAAGTGCACCGGGCCTGAATCGGGCGCCGGGCTCGAGCCCCGTCAGGTGCACGACGTGCCGCAAACCTACGGGTACCAGTCCGTCTCGGTTCAGCGACTGTGGTCAACGCCGACGCCGCCAGGCTGGCGCCGCGCGCGTAGCGGACGACGGAATGACTGGGTGTGTCCGTGAGCCAGACGACCCCTTTCTGCCATATGATCCCGCCGCATGAAACTGATTGGGCAAGTCATGATGCTCGGGGTGATGGCCGTGTGCGCCGGCACTGTCGCCGCGCAGGCGCCCTGGCTGCCGCCACAGGTCGAGCAAGGTCTTGCCGACCAGTTGGCCGAGCGATTGGCCGCGGTCAATACGGGCAAGACGCCGGACCAGGCAGCCATTCGACAGGCGGCCGGCCGGGCCGTGCAGTCGATGGCGCGGCAGCTTGGGACTTGGACGGATGTGGTGGCCGTTGAAAAGGCGCCACTGTTTCCGCAGATCAGATGGGTGAAGGGGTCGCAGCGTCATCTCGACGCCATGGGGCGCTTCCAGGTGTGCAATCTCGCGTTGTTCCCGCAGTTCGAGTCCGGCGGCGATCCAGGAAGCCGGCGGTCGGGCGCGCTTGGCCTGTCTGCGGTCACGCTGGCCATTATTCGCCTGCGAGAGCCGTTCCTCGCCGGAGGCGGCAACCATGAGGCGATCGAGGCTTTCCTGACGAGCGCACCCATGGCGGCGATCCTGGAGACTGTTCAGAAGCAGCCCGCACTCCAGGCGCATGTCCAGACCCAGTGCGCGCCCGTGCTCCGCGAGCTGCTGGGCCCCCCAGCGAAATAGCCCTCTTCAGGGCGGCCACTCTACTGGGTGTAACCGCGTCGCGCGGTGACGGTCAGCGCCGGGTCTTTCATCCGCACTTCCACGGGGTGCCAGCCCGAACCGGCCGCGTGCGGCGGGGCGTACGTGAGGACGTACCGCTGATTGAAGCGCGCCATCACGTCCAGAAACGCCGCGCGCAGGTCCTTGGTGTCGGCGCGCGCGAACGCTTCGCCGCCGGTTTCGTGGGCCAGCAACGGCAGCAGGGAACTGCGGTACAGGCCCGGATCTTCGAACAGCTTCGCGCGCCGCTCGTCGAGCGTGGCGCCGCTCGATGGCGCAGCCGACAGGGTCACGCCATACACGACGGCGTCCGTGCGGCGGGCGGCGTCCACCACGGTCGCGGCGTTGAGCCAACTCGACGAATCGTCGCCGTCAGTAAAGATGAGTGCCAACGTTCGGCTGAGACGAGCGGGCGGCAGTGTGATGGCGGCAAAGGCCGCGTCGGTGAGTGACGTCGAGCCCTGCGCCGTCGCGGCGTCAATAGCCGTCTGGAGCTTGTGTTTGTCGTCGGTCCATGTCGCGCGCAGCGCGACGTTTTGCGAAAACGTCAACAACGCCGCCTGATCACCGGCGCGCAGACTCGACACGGCCGCCTTCGCGGCGTCCTTGAGTTGATCGAGCGCCGGCCCACGCACGCTCGCGCTGGTATCGAGCGCCAGCAGCAACGCCACGGGAACGGACTCGATGCCATTGAGCTGTACCGGCTGCGCGGCTCCGCTGTCGCGCACGTCAAAGTCTGCGGCGGTCAGGTTGGTCACGGGCTTGCCGTCGCGAGTCACGAGGACGTCGATACTGACCACCGCCGTCCCGGCTGCGAAGCGGGGCGGCTGTTGCTGTGCCGATGTCCCCGGCACCAGGGCCGCCAGGCCCACGATCAGCGCGAGACATCCGCGAGCAGGCAGGCCGCTCACTTTGCGTCCTTTCCGGCTTTGACTTCCGCGAAGATCGCGTCAAAACGTGCTTCGAGCCGGGCGTCGAGCCCCAGCGGGTAAATCCACCACGGGTCGGCCACGGCACTGGTGACTGCGCGCCCGTACCAGCGATCGAGTACGCCGGCCGCTTCCACCGGCTGGCCCGTGGCCTGCAGGACATGCGCGAGCGCGACGTACGCGCTCTGGCCATCCGGATGCGACTTCACGGCGTCCACGTACGACTGCGCGGCCGGATTCCATTGCTGCTGGCGTTCGCGGATCTGCCCGATCCAGAGATGCGTCAGATACAGGATGCTCGTGTCGGCAGAGCTCTTGGGCAGCGCCGACAGCATCTTCTCCGCTCCGGCATCGTCTCCACGGTCGATGCTGATGCGGGCAAGCCGAAGCCGCGCTTCGACGAGCGACGCGTCGATCGCCAGCGCCCGTTCGAAAGACGCGGCCGCGGCGGCGCGAAAATCGTCGCGCTCCCTCTGGACTTCGCCCGGGTCACGCAACTTCGCGCCGGCCGCGGCTGGGGCGTCGACCGTGGCGCGCAGCGCGCGGCTTTCCTTGGCGGTGCCGAGCGCCAGCAGCACGGCTGCGTCATTGGCGATCTTGATATTGAGTCGTTCCAGGTAGGCGTCGGCCGCCGCGAACTCACCATTGAGCAGCAGCACGCGCGCGACGGCCACGTTCCAACGGCTCCGCAACCCGCCGGGCTTGGAACTGCGGTCGTCGGCCAGACTCAGCCATCCGTCGGCGATTCCGGCATGAAATTGCAGCAAGCCGATGTCGCGGCGCCGCAGGGCCTCGAGCCCCACTTCCGTGTGCAGCATCGCGGCGGCCCGAAGCGTGCCGGGCTTCCATTCGGCCTTGGAGTTGAGCAGGTCGTTGAGCTGCGCTTCCGGCTGGAACTGCGTGGACTGGACCTTCGCGATCCGGTCCTGGGGCCAGCTCGCCATCTCCTTGATGGCCGGCGCGGTCTGGCCGTTCTGGTACCGCTTCACCACGGTCCAGTACTCGCCGAGGATCCACTGTTCCTGTTCTGACGCGGTCTGGGGCCGTTGCGCGTGGCTGACCCCGCCCACGGGCACCAGCAGGCAGATCGCCATCCCGGACGCGGCCACAAACCGCTGGATCCGCTTCATCACAGGAGGATTCTACGCCTCCTCGCGATCGAAATGCTCTTGTAGGATACGCGCATGTCCTTCACCTTCCTGACCCGTCCAGCGGTGGTGGCAGGGGCGATGGCCCTGGCCGCCGCCGTTTCGACCTCCGGACGCGACGCCCAGCGACCCGCTCCCATTTCGATCGGCGTGGAGTACGTCCTCATCGACAAGGCCGACAAGGTTGGTCCCTACGCGCGCGAGTTGGCGCAGACCGGGGTTACCGCCGCGAAACACTACGCCGAACACGTTGAGTGGAACGAGATGCAGAAGAGCGCCGCGGCGCCGATCGATTTCTCGCGGCTCGACAGTTTCGTGCGCGAGTTCCAGGCGGCAGGCTTTGCCGATGTCGTCATCTGTCTGCGTTCGCGATCCAGATGGGCCTCGAAGAAATACACGTTGCTCGGCAACCAGAACATCTCGCCCAAGCCCGAGCACCTGGAGGCCTACGGCCAATGGATTGGCGCCATCGTCGAGCGTTATGACGCCGACGGCCGCGGCGACATGCCCGGACTGCGCCGGCCGGTGGTCTGGTACGAGATCGGCTCTGAGCTGTCGACCTACGAAGCCGAGCCGGTGCCCGAATACCTGGTGATGCTCGAGCGTGCCTACGCCTCCGCGCACGCGGCCTTCGCCGGCGTCAAGATCGCCCACGCGGCATTCCTCACGACCAATGCGTTTCGCGATCACCCGGGCCCCGCCGGCTACGAACGGGCCTTTGCGTCGGTGGACAAGCGCATCATGTATCACGGCCTGCCGGCGATCCGTGCCGTACTCGATCGTGGCGACCTCTTTGACGTCGTCAATATCCACTCGCTCGGCGACCCCGCCGAACTCGAAGACATGGTGGCGTGGCTCAACTGGGAGATGAATCGCCGTCGCTGGACGAAGCCCATCATCGTCAGCGATACGGCGGCCACGCCGTTCATCGCCTGGGGCAACGCCGTGACGTGCACGGGGCTGAAAGCGTTTCTTGGCCTGATGGTCGCGCCTGCGACGGAACGGGACCGGTGCCGGCTGGCGGCCTACTTCACGAAATTGGTCGCGAGCGACCCGGCCACGATTGAATGGACTCATCAGTTTCTGGCCGACGACCTCATCAAGCGCGTGGTGATTGCCGCAGATCAGGGCATCGTCCTTATCAACACCGCGTTCGTCGAGGACCTTCACCTCCTGAAGATGAAGGCGATGAATGCCGGCGCCGGCACCTCGGCCTGGTCCGGGATGATCGATTTGGTGAAGCGCGAGCGCCGACCGGCGTTCACCGCGCTGAAGAACGTCACCGAATGGCTCAAGGACTACGACGCCATTCGCCGTGTATCGATGCCGGATTCCGAGGTGCGCGTGTACGAAGTGCGGAAGGGAGGCGGCGTGTCGTGGATCGGCTGGCTGCACCCATCGCGAGTCTGGCTGCCCGAAGACGAACAGCCGTCGCGCGACGTTGTGCTGCCGGGCGGTCGCACTGTGCGGCTGATGACGACGCCCACGCGGATCGGCGCGTAGACCGGCTGATTCTCTCTGGGGGCGTTGACGTCCGGACCGCTTAGGCCTACTCTGCTGCTCACGCTGCAGGTTCGTTTGCTCGGCGGGGCTCGATCATCGAACCCCGATCGGATGTCGTTACTCTCGGAAAGCTGCTGGAGAACACGTATGGTGAGTCGCACGAGTCGCTTGTTGTTCGCGCTGCTGTTGGTTCCGGCCGCGGCCGGCACCGCCTCAGCACAGGGCCTGCTCTTTGATGCACGGTCGGTGGCGATGGGAGGTGGGGGAGGCAACAGCTCCAACATCGCACTGAAGATGGTGCCGCCGTCCACGAGGGCCGAAGTCGTTATCCCGATTCCGCTGGGATTGATCCAGGTGTTCCAGGGTGGGCTGGACAAGTTCAAGCCCAACAGTGATTCGTTTGATCCCGTCCTCGCGGCTGAAACGCTCGGCAACCCCATGCAGTACCGCTTTGGGGCCGACACATCGGGGCCCAGGTACAACCTGATCAACGACATCGTCAACGGCACGGTGAACCCGAATCTGGCCGTGTATGCCGGCTTTGACATCCCCGAGACGTTTGCGGACCAGGGGTTGCTGTCGCCGCAGTTTGGCCTGACGCTGAAGTTCGCAAAGAAGGACGACCGGTTCCACGGACTCTATGTCGGCGTGGGGCCATACCTCAGCTTTGACACGTCCGGTGTTGTCGACCCTCGTCTTGCGGACATTTTCGCTGAAGGCACGAGCTACCCGAACGCCACCATGTCGATCGACGACTCGTCGCAGGTGCAGTTGGCGATGGCGGTCACCGCGGGGTATCGCGGGCGGCTGGCGCTCGGCTCGGGCGGCTCGTCGGGAGGTGCCGGGGCGTCTCGTGATGGCGTCTACGTGGCCTACAACTTCCACGTGCTGCGTGGCTTCCGGTACCTGGAGCCCGACATCAACATCCGGTTCAATACCAACGCCGCAGGAATCCTCACGCCCTCCAACACGCCTGTGACGGTCTTGTCCCTTCAGGGTCACGAGGGCAGCGGCATTGCACAGGACGTTGGCGTTCAGATCGTGCGCGGCCGCTTCCAGGGTGGTGTGGGCATCAACGGCATCGGCAATCGCATCAACTGGTCTGACTTCACCTTCTCCACGCACACGCTGGCAAGCCTGACGGCGGGGCTCGACTTCATCGAGACGCCCGGCGTCACCATCGTCACCGATCGCCGTGTGACGCTGCCGGTCGTCAAGTCCGCGAACATCGGGTACGAGGGCGACGGATGGGGCGCGACGGCCACCGTGGCCGACGGGTACAACGGCAAGAGCTTCGCTGGGGGCGCCGAGCGCAAGGTGGGGCCCTTCTGGGTGCGCGGCGGCGCGCGGTACAGCCGGAGCAAGTGGGAGCCGTCCGCCGGGTTTGGGATCGGCACCAACGTGGCGCTCGACATCGCCGTCTTCGGCACACACGCGAACCTCCAGAGCGAGCGCCAGATGGCCGTGGCGGCTTCGGTGCGCATCGGACGCAATTAGGCGGTCGGGGCGGGCTGACGGGATAAGATCCTCGGATGCCCGCCCCGATCACGCCGCGCGAACGCAGCCAACTGAAAGCCCGCGCACATGCGCTTGAACCGGTCGTCCAGGTCGGGAACGCCGGATTGTCCGCCGCGCTTGTGGCGGAAATTGATCGCGCGCTCACCGCTCATGGCCTGATCAAGGTGAAACTGGCCGGCGCCGACCGTGACGAGCGCATGGCGCTCGCCGACGCGATCTGTGCCCGCACCGATGCCACCAGCGTGCAGCGCGTCGGCAAGGTTCTTGTCCTCTGGCGCCCGGCGCCGGAGGATGAAGCGACGAGCCGCTGATATCATCGGGCGTCATGAAGTGGTCCGCGGCAATCGTCGTGGTGTCGATGTGTGTGGCACTCGGCGTCAGCGAGGGCGTCCTTCGGGCGCGTGGTTTGTATCGGCCTCCAAGAACATCGTGACACCCGTCGCGCGCCTCTCCATGGTCGTGCTCACCGATACCTTCGCGACGATTCGTCGTGTGGTCGGGCATCTCACGGCCCAGACGATTGCGGGCGACGTGGAAATCGTCGTGGTCTGCCCGTCGCGGGAGGCGCTGGCGTTTCCGGCAGACGCGGCGGCGATGCTGGCGCGTGTGACGGTGGTTGAAGGTCCCTTGCTGCCACTCGGGGAGGCGCGGGCTGCGGCGATTCGCGCGGCCGCAGCGCCCATTGTGGTGCTGGGCGAAACGCACGCGTTCCCGGCGCCCGACTGGGCCGAACGGCTCGTGCGCTCTCACGAAGGCGCGTGGCAGGCGGTTTCGCCGGGCATGGCAAATGGCAATCCCGCAACCGCGCGGAGTTGGAGCGGGTTTCTCATGGACTATGGACGATGGATGGCCGAGTTGCCCGCAGGTGAGATCGGCGAACCACCGGCGTACAACGCATCGTGGAAGCGCACGACGCTTCTTGGTCTGGGCGACCGCCTGTCTCTGATGCTCGAGCCTGGTGGACCGATGGATCCGCAGTTTGTGTTTCGCGGCTTCTGCCACGACCCAGCCGCCAGAGTGGCGCACCTCAACGTGGCTCGGCCTGGTGCGTGGTCGGCCGAGCGGTATTGGGGCGGCCGGTTGTTTGGCGCACGGCGCAGCCGGGACTGGTCGGTCGCACGCCGACTGGTGTACTTCGGCGGTTCAGTCCTCGTGCCGATGGTGCGTTTTGTCCGCACGCGAGATGCGATCGCGATGGCTCGGCGAGAGAGCGCGCTGCCCAGGTGGACCGTCGCGGCCGTGGCCGCCGGGTGCGCGCTCTGGGCTGTGGGGGAGGCCCTGGGATATCTCGTGGGCGAGGGCGCGGCCGAAGCGAGAATGAGCGAGTACGAATTGCACAAGGAACAGTACGCATGAGTCTGCTCGTGTCCTACGTGGTGGCCACCGATGCGTTCGCCACGATTCGCGGCGTCGTGCGAGCCGTGCGGGCGTCAACGATTGCCGGGGGTGTGGAACTGGTGATTGTCTGCCCCTCGGCTGCAGCGCTCGGCCTTGAGCACGACGTGACCGACGGCATCGGCGCCGTACGGATTGTTGAAGTGCCCGAGATTGTGCCGTTGTCTCCGGCCCGCGCCGAGGGCGTGCGTGCCACGTCGTGCCCACTGGTCTTCATCGGTGAAACGCACTCGTTCCCGCATCCAGATTGTCTCGAGGCGTTGGTCGTGGCACTCAAGAGCGGGGAATTTGTGGCCGCCACACCCGTCATTGAAAATGCCAATCCGCAGACGGCGTTCAGCTGGGCAGGCTTGATGCTGACGTATCGCCACTGGCTGGCTCCGGTCACCAGAGGCGAAACTGACGTGGTGTCCACCTACAACGCGTGCTTCAGGCGCGATCACCTCGTGGCCTTCGGTGACCGACTCACCGCCATGATGGACTACGGCAGCGGCCTGGACCGTCACTTGCGTGCGAATGGCGGACGCCTCTTGATGGAACCCGCCGCGCGTCTCATGCACCTGAATATGGCGGCGTTCCCGGGATGGATGGCCGAGCGATTCCTGTCGGGGCGTTTCTGGGGCACCGCACGATCACGCGAATGGTCTCCCGCACGGCGTCTGGCCTATGTCCTGGGCGCGCCGCTGATTCCAGTGCTCATTGCCGGCAGGGCGCTGCAATCGCCCCAGTGGACCCATCACCGGCGGCAGATGCCGCGTGGCACGCTCGTCGCCCTCCTGCTGTGCGCACTCGCCACCGCTGCGGGCGAATTGACTGCGTATGTCGCAGGCAATGGCCAGACGCCGGTGCGGCTGGCCGAGTACGAACTGCACAGAGCCCGGTACGTGTAGCCCGGTCTTCATCCAATGACGACACCGATTCGTATTGGCGTGATCGGCTGCGGGGCGATCGCCACGGCCGTGCACATTCGAGTGCTGCGCGGGTTGCCGGGCGTTCGCGTCACGGCCCTTGCCGACCCTGAACCTCAAGCCCGAGCGCGTGCGGGTCGGCTCGTGCCTCGCGCGGTCCTTCTGGCGTCGCCCGAGGAACTTCTGGCGCGTGAAGACGTGGATGCCGTGGTCGTGGCGTCGCCCACCGCGCTCCATGCGCCGATGGCGCTGGCTGTGTTCGCGGCCGGGCGTCATCTGTATCTCGAAAAGCCAATCGCGACCACCGTGGACGACGGCCGGCAGGTGGCGGCCGCAGCGTCGGCGACTCACGTGGTGAGCATGGCCGGTTTCAACTGGCGCTTCCAGCCGCTCATCGCGCGCGCGAAGGTGCTGCTCTCCGAGGGGGTGTTGGGCGAAGTCCGCGCCGCAACCACGGCCTTTTGTGAGGCGGCCTCGGTGCCGGGGTGGAAAGCGCGTCGTCACGATGGCGGCGGTGTGTTGCTTGACCTTGGGTCGCATCACTTCGACTTGATGCGGTGGTTGCTGGGCGCTGAAATGTCGAGTGTGCACGCGTCGGTCGAGTCGCGTCGCACGGAACATGACGTGGCCGCAGTCACGCTGATGATGGACTCAGGTGCGACGGTGGCATCGCGGTTTTCCCTTGGCGTCGAACAGGCGCACTGGATCGAACTGGTGGGCGAGCGCGGTACTATGCGCATCGACCGTCAGGCGCGCACATTGACGGTGAGCGGCGTCAGGGCGCGCACGTTGACGCCGGCGTTGCTGGCCTGGCGCGCGCGGTCCCTGGTGCGTCCGTTGAGCGAGCCGTCATGGCGGTACGCCCTGCGGGCATTCGTCGGCAGAATCAACGGTGCTGAACTCGAGGTGCCGACGATGGATGACGGGGTGCGAAGTTTGGAAATTGTCGCCGCCGCCGAGCGGGCGGCCGGGGTGGCCTGATGCGGGTGCTGCTCGTCACCGACTGGCCTGAGGCCGGCGGTGGTGTTGAAACCTATGTCATGCAGCTGGCTCGCGGACTGCGCGAGGCGGGCGACGACGTGCGTGTGTTGACGAGCAGTGTCGGCGGCGGCGCTGCTGTAGCCGACTATGTCGCGTTCGGTTCCAGGAACCCGGCGTACCAGAGCGTGATGCAGATCACTAATCCGTTCGCGGCAGGCGCTGTGCGCCGCGCCATTGCCGACTTCAATCCGCACGTGGCGCACGTCAGCATGTTTGAAATGTATTTGTCGCCGTCGGTGCTGGCCGCGTTGCGCGGTGTGCCGACGGTGCTGAACATCGCGTACTACAAGCCGGTGTGCCCGAACGGGCTCAAGCTGCGTCCGGATGATTCCCGCTGTACGGTGCGTCAGGGCGCAGTGTGTTGGCGCGACGGATGTACGCCGTTGGTCCATTGGTTGCGCGACCGTGTCCGGTACGCACGGATCAGCCGCGAGGTCGCGAGTGTGGCGTCGGTCGTCACCTGCAGTGATTGGCTGCAGCGCGAATTGCGCGACGCAGGCATCGAGTCGGCGTGGTCGCCGTGGCCCGTTGAGCCGCCGGGCGCGACGTTCCACCACGCGCGGGCGAAGGAGCCCCTGTTCGTGTTTACCGGGCGGCTGGCCCGTGAGAAGGGCGTGGGGACGCTGCTGCATGCGATCGCGCGCGTGCGCGACCAGGGTGTGAGTGTCCGCCTTCGCGTGGTGGGTGATGGACCGGAGCGGCCGGCTCTGGAGCGACTCACAGGGGACCTCGGCCTTCGCGGGCGCGTCGAGTTCACGGGTTGGGTGCCGCTGCCGGCAGTAGAGGCGCATCTTGCCGACGCGTGGGCGCTTATTGCGCCATCGGTGTGGGCCGAGCCACTCGGGCTCACCGCACTCGAAGCGATCGTCCGGGGGATTCCGGTGGTGGCGAGTGCAGCAGGCGGATTCGCGGAGACCGTTGAGCCCGGTGTGAGCGGGCTGCTGTTCCCGAATGGGGACGTCGAGGCCCTGGCGCAGTGCCTGGCGGATGTCGCGTCGGGGCGTGCGCTGGCGAGTGGAGTGCCGCCCGCCACCGCAGGGGCCGTGCTGGCGCGTCATCACCCCGACACGCACCTCGCGTGGCTGCGCGCGCTTCCTGTCGGAGGTTGCCACATGAACGGCAGTCAGGCGCCGGCGCTGCAACTGCGCGACTTGTCGATTGGCGCCGCCACGGCCGGCAAGGCCGCTGAGGCGGTATCGCTCGCTGCGCTGCTGACGGTGATCCCGCGTGTCCTTGGGCCGGCCGACTACGGCACATTCGGTCTGGCACTTGGCGTGGTCACACTCGGCACCACGGCCTTCGCGCTCGGCGGACCGACGGTGATGGCGCGGTTTGTCGCGGCGGCTCCGCCGGCGGAGCGCGCGGGGCTGGCCCGTGCGCTTGCGCTGGGCGCCATCCGTTGGCGCATGGCTGCAGTGGCCCTATTGGCTGTCGCCACCCTGGTGCTGGTACGCGTGGCGCCCGATCGCGTACCGGCCTTCCCGGCGCTGATTGTCATGGTGGCGCTCGTGTGTGATTCGGCCGCCACGCTCGCATTCCAGATCGCGCTGGGACTCAATCGCGTCGTGCTCTTCAGCTTCCGTTACCCTGTGCAGAACATGGTCGTGGTGCTGGCGGTCCCGCCGTTGTACGCGGCGTGGGGAGTGACCGGCGCATTGCTCGGGATCGCCCTTTCGTCGGCGTCGGCCCTCGTGGTCGGCGGCCTGGCGATCCGCGGGCAACTGCGCGGCGTCACGCCTCGCGTGCCGGCGGAGATGTCGCGCTTCGCTGTGCTTCAGGCGATGAACGGTGTCTGCGTCCAGGTGCCGCTTCGAGGCGGCGTGGTGGCGGTGGCGTTGCTGGCCGGGTCGCGCGTGGAAACCGGTTACGCCACCATTGCCATGGGTGTCGCCATCGCCTGTACCTTCGCCGTATGGCAGATTTTTGTCGTGGCACTGCCGGCGCTTGCGAAGCTGGCCGCCACGGATCTGCCCGCTGCCGGTGTACTGCTCACGCGCCTTGCTGGACGAGTGGTGCTGGTACTGCTGCCTGTGACACTGGCCGCCGCCGCGTTGGCGGGACCGTTGTTGACACTCCTCGCAGGCGGGGCGTTCGCGCCCGCCTCTGAAGCGCTCGGGCTCGCACTCGCGTCAGTGCCATTCGCGCCCATCACCGGTGCTGCGGGCGCAGCCGCAGCCATTCGACTTCGGCCGGGTGCGCGGCTCGTCGCCACCGCGGCCGGCGCCGTGGTCTTCCTGGCCACCGCCGCGTACCTCGTACCCCGGCTCGGCGCGGCAGGCGCGAGCGGTGCGGTGCTCGCGAGTACCGTGATGTCGGCGCTGGCCGGAAGTGTGTTGTTCCCCGATCTCCTCCGCCGACGAGTGATGGTGGCTGCCCTGTGTGTCTCAGGTCTCGTGATCCTGATTGGAGCGTCGCGGCCATGACCGAGGTCTCCATCGTGGTGCCGACGCACAATCGGCCGTCTACATTGCGGCGCTGCCTGGCCGCCCTGGCCGCGCAGCGCGGTGTCGGCGCCCTGGAGATCGTCGTGGTGGACGACGGCAGTACGAACGCGGCTGAAGTGGCCGCCGCGGTGGCGTCACAGCCGCTGGCGCGATTGCTGCGCTGTGCACCCGCCGGGCCGGCAGCCGCGCGCAACGCGGGCGCTCGAGCCGCCATGGGCACCTTCGTGTGTTTTACAGACGACGACTGCGAGCCGGAGCCCGAGTGGGCAGCCAGACTCATTCGGGCGCTCACGGCTGGCGCCGACGCGGTGGGCGGCGCCACCGTGAACGGCCGGCCCGGTGATCCGTTTGTCGAAACCTCGGAGCTGATCGTGCGCGCACTGCAGGTCTCCACACACGAGCGTCTCGCGGGCATGGTGTTCATACCCTCGAACAACCTCGCCTGCCGGCGGTCGATGGTGCTTGGGCATCCCTTCGACGAGGGGTATCGCACGGCCGCGGGCGAGGACCGCGCCTGGTGCGCGCGTGTGGGGGCGGCAGGGCTGACGCTCGCGCTTGAGCCGACGGCGGTCGTCGCGCATCGGCCGCAGCTCGGGATCGGCGGTTTCTGGCGGCAACACTTGCGCTACGGCCGGGCCGCGTACCACTTCGCGCGCACCACGCCGGGGCACGACTGGCACGAGCCCAGGGAGTTTTACATCGGCCTGCTTCGATCGGGGGCGCGAGCCGGGTTCGCCTGTCTGGCGCTGGTGCTGGTCGCGCAGGCGGCGACCACCACCGGATTCTTGTGGGAGGCAGCGAATCGGAGCCGGGCCGGATCTACACTTCCTGCATGAACACAGCAGCAACAGTGGCCGTGGTGGCGGTCGCCGCATCGGCGCTGATCGTGGCGAGCCCCGTGGCACAACAAGCGGCGAGACCCACGACCATGGCCGGCCGGTCGGCCGTATACGCGCCGAACGCAGCGATTGCCACGAGCCAGCCGCTCGCAACGTCGGCAGGCCTTGCCGCGATCGAACGGGGAGGCAACGCGATCGATGCCGCGGTCGTGGCGGCGGCTGTGCTGGCCGTGGTGGAACCGAACATGACCGGTGTGGGCGGGGACTTGTTCGCCATGGTCTGGTCGGCGAAGGACAAGACGCTGCACGGGTTGAACGCCAGTGGGCGCAGCGGCGCATTGATGACGCGCGAGACGCTGGCCGCCCGCAAACGGACGCGTGTTGGCCAGGGGATCGAGGCCGTCACCGTGCCGGGCTCGTTGTCGGGTTGGGCCGCGCTCCTCGACAAGTTCGGCACGCTGACGTTGGCCGAAGCGCTGGCGCCCGCCATCGCGATTGCCGAGGGCGGATTCCCGGTGACGCCGATCATCGCCGACGGCTGGGCCGATGAAGAGGCGCTCCTCCGCAAGGATGAGGGCGCACGCGCGACATTCCTGGTGGACGGCCAGCGGGCGCCACGGGCAGGAGAGTGGTTCCGAAACCCGGATCTGGCACGGACGTTTCGCGAACTGGCATCGAGTGGCCCGAAACATCTCTACGGCGGTCCGCTGGGTCGCCGCATCGCGGAGTTCACGCAGTCGAAGGGGGGATTCCTCACGCCCGAGGATTTTTCCGCGCACACCGTCGAATGGGTGCAGCCGATCAGTGTGCCGTTTCAGGGGTATCGCCTCTGGGAACTGCCGCCCAACGGCCAGGGTGTGGCCGCGCTCGAGATGCTGCGCCTGCTCGAGACGTATGACCTCAAGGGCATGGGCCACAACTCGGCTGCCTACCTGCACCATTTGATCGAAGCCAAGAAGCTCGCCTACGCCGACATCGAGTACTACGTGGGCGACGCCGCATCGATGACGACGCCCGTCGAGCGGTTTCTGTCAGACGACTACATCAGTCGGCGCCGGATGCTCATTGACCCCGCGAAGGCCATGGAGCGTGCGACGCCGGGAGACGCCGCGACGGCAAGCGACACCATCTACCTCGCGACCGCCGATGCTCAGGGCAACATGGTCTCGTTCATCAACTCCGTGTACGACTATTTCGGCAGCGGCGTGGTGGTGCCGGGCACGGGCATCCTGCTGCACGACCGCGGCGTCGGGTTCACCATGGAGGAAGGCCGGGCGAACACCGTGGCGCCGAAGAAGCGTCCGTTCCACACGATCATCCCGGCGTTCGTCACCAAAACGACTCGCGCGAACGGCGTCACGCGCGATGCCTCCGGCGACGAACCGTATCTGGCGTTCGGGGTGATGGGCGGTGCGATGCAGCCGCAAGGGCACGTGCAGGTGCTGCTCAACATCCTGCTCTTCGGGATGGATGTCCAGCAGGCGTCGGATGCGGCGCGGTTCCGGCATATGTCGGGCCGCCGCGTGGCGATCGAGGCGCCGGTTGGAGACGCGGTTCGAGGTGCGTTGAAGGCCCTGGGCCACGACATCATCGACGAGCGCAACATTGCCTTCGGCGGCGCCCAGTTGGTGATGAAGCTGCCGCGTGGATGGGTGGCGGGATCCGATTCGCGCAAGGACGGCCACGCCGCAGGACGCTAGAGTGTCGGCTCAGCTCTTTCGGCCGGTCATGGCACGGTAGATCGCCAGCAGCAGCACCGCGCCGACAAGCGACATGATGAAACCCGCCGCGTCAGCTTCGCCATAGAACCCGAGCACCTGTCCGACCCATCGACCTAGCACCGACCCTGCAATGCCGAGGAGGATGGTGATGATGATGCCGCCCGGATCCTTGCCAGGCATCAGCATCTTCGCGATGACACCCACGACAAGCCCGAAGATGATCGTTCCGATGATTCCAAACATGATCCCCACCTGTTCCATGGGCGTGCCCGGGATGGGACAGTCGCCCAGCGAACCTTATCGCAAAGCCAGCGTCACGGGTGTCTCATTCAGAACGGCGGATTGTTGTAGCCTAGTGGCCGATCATGGCCACCTATGACGTGACGCGCTTCCGCGCGTCGCACAACAGCTATTCGGGACATGAGCGCGGCTCACTCGAGGCGCAACTCGACGCCGGCGTCCGGTGCGTGGAACTCGACTTCCATGACAACGGATTCAAGGAACTGAAGGACTACCGGATCGGGCACCTCAAAGGGGGCGCTGAAGTTGAGCACGTGCCTCCCAATCCACCCGATACCCTCCTGACGTCCTGGCTTCGGGTCGTGGCCGCGTGGTCGGCCGCGCATCCTGGACACGATCCGCTCACGATCGTCCTTGATTCGAAAGACGACCTGACGAACAACGCGCTTGGGGATCTCGCCGACTTCAACGGCCGCCTCGAGGAAGTGTTCGGCGCCAGCCTGTTCACTCGCGAGGAGTTTGACGGGCTCGGCGGCTGGCCGGACGTCGAGGACATGCGCGATCGTGTCCTGGGTGTGTTGTCAGGGAACGGTGCCACGCGAATGGCGTATCGCTGGGCCTTCGGCACGTCGCCAGTGGTGAGCGGGAACACTGCCGGTGGCCTCGTGCTGGCCTATCGATCCCCCTCGGGTGAACTCAACTGCTGGACCGGCAGTGTGGATGGCGCCGCTGGCGTCGTCGTGTGGCGCCGCAAAGGGACCCTGGCAGTCAGTGATGTGGATCTCGCCGAGCCGGCGCTGGTGATCAACAACGACGGGTGGGTGGTGGCGGTGTATCGCTTCGGTCCGCGCGCGGGTCCGCACGCCCACGGTGTGAGGTTGGGTTGCAAGGTCGGCACGTTGCAGGCCGACGGCCGGATTACGTGGTCAAAGATGCGTATCATCCAGTCCGTGATCGAGGGCATGGCGCCGAGCCTGAAGATCGATGGCGACAAGCTCGAGCTGACCTATACGGCGACTGACGGTACCGGTCGGCAGATCCTTGCCGGTACGCTCGATCGGCAGAAAAGACAGGTGACATGGAGACACAAGGCAAAAACGACAGTGCCGCAGTCTCCTGCCGACACGACGTTCTGCGCGTCGCGGGTTGTGCATGCCTCGATCGACGCGTTGGGGGCTGTCGGCTGCAGGGTGGATGGTGGGCCCTGGGAGCCGGCGCGGTTCCAGCAGGTGGTGTTTGTTGAACGCCAGAAGGGCGAGGACCCGAAGGACTTTCGCGACGCGCGGTTCTTCGCCGCCGGTGCGTCCAATCGCGCCGACATCGCGCAAGCGAAGAGCGAGGGCCTGGTGACACGCGCCTGGGGGTTCGCGGTACCCGACTCCCTGGACCCGCCGGCGTCGCCCCCGGAAAACTTTCCGGCGACCGACACGCCGCACGACGAGTGGTACCAGGAATACCTCGACGATGCGGATATGATGCGCCCATGAACACACGTCACAAGTGCATTTTCCTCGCCCTCGCCATCATCGTCGCCGTCGGCACTGGCGGCGGCGCAGCCGCGCAACAGGCGGGGTTCACGCGCACGATGCTGCTGGACCAGGATCTGTCCATCAGGGGCCAGCACGTGGTGCAGGCGCGCGCCGAGTTTCAAGCTGGTGTGGGATCCGGCCGGCACACCCATCCCGGCGAGGAAATCGCCTACGTCCTCGAAGGGCAGGTGGAGGTTGTGATCGACGGCAAGCCGGCAATCACGGTGAAGGCCGGCGAGCCGTTTTTTATTCCCGCGGGCCTGGTGCACGAAGGGCGCAATACCGGCACAGCGGTCGCCAAAGTGCTGGCGACCTACGTCGTGGAAAAGGGGAAGCCCGTCTCAACGCCGGCGAAGTAGCTTGCGCATGATTCGCTGCGTCAGTGGACCAAAGGGCTCGTCGCTGGTCAGGTAGGTCCATGTGGCCCCGCGCTGACGCGCCTTGCCATCGCCAGAGCCGGATGCCGCCACGCGCGCCTCGACTTCTTCGTCGATGGACGCCGTCATTCGTTCGAACATGTCGTGAATGGCCCTGATGTACGACGCGTGTGGATTTGTGCCGGCGTACGACAGCCACGTCGTGCCTGAACGCATCTCAGCCGTCGCAGCAAGATAGTCGGACCAGAGTTCGTCGAGGGTTTCCAGTGTGACGTCGCGGGTCGTGGCCGCGCCATCTGTCAGTACCGCTTCGCGGCGCTCACGCATGGCCAGCCGTTGCGCCTCAATGACCCGCTCGTACTTCTGCAGGAAGAGACGGGCATCGAGGTTGCGGCCCTCGGCCATCCGCTGCAGTTGGTCGACGCCTGCGGCGGCATCGCCGTCGGCATGGTTGATGAACAGCGCGTCCTGCCGCGACACGAAGAACTGGGAGCTGCCTGGATCCCCTTGCCGGCCCGCGCGTCCGCGCAACTGGTGGTCGATCCGGCGGCTGTGGTACCGGCTGGTGCCGATGATGTGCAGGCCGCCGAGTGTCGCCACACCTTCGCCCAGAACGATGTCCACGCCGCGGCCTGCCATGTTGGTGGAAATGGTGACGGTGCCGCGTGCACCCGCGCGGGCGATGATGGCGGCTTCCTGCGCCTCATAGCGCGCGTTCAGGACGTGGTGCGGGATGTCGGTCAGCCGCCGGCTCAGTTGCTCTGATTCCTCCACGCTTGCCGTGCCCACAAGGACAGGCCGGCCCGCGCCATGCATCGCGCGAATCTCGTCGATCACCGCCGCGTCCTTCTCGGCTCGTGTAGAGAACAGACGGTCCGCGTGATCGATGCGAATCATCGGACGATGCGTCGGAATCGGAATGACGCTGAGGCCGTAGACGTCGTGAAGCTCCTGCGCCTGTGTGACGGCGGTGCCCGTCATCCCGCACACGCGTGCGTACAGCGCCACGAGGTGTTCGACCGTCACCGACCCAAGCACCCGACCCTGCGCCCGCAGGCCAACGCCTTCTTTACACTCCAGGGCTGTTTGCAGGCCTGCCGGCCAGCGTCGGTCCGAGACGATACGGCCCTTGATTTCGTCCACCGACAACACGGCGTCGTCGTTCACCACGTAGTCCACGTCTCTGCGGAGCAGCACGTGTGCATGTAGGGCATCCTGCACGGCCGTGTGGGCCACAAGATGACCCGCGTCGAACAGGTTGCTGATGCCCATCGTTCGTTCGACGTGTTCGACGCCAGTGGACGTCAGCACGACGTTGGCGCCGGCGTGTTCGACGGTGTAGTCGCGGCCCGCGCGCAGGCCACGGACGGCCAGGTCTGACGCGATCGGCAGGTCCGAGACATCGGACGAGCCGCCGGCGATCACGAGCGGAATGCGCGCCTCGTCGATCAGGATCGAATCGGCTTCGTCAATGACGACGGCCACGTTCGACAACGTCCGATGCACCTGTTCATCGGCGTGGTACGCCAGTCCGTCGCGCAGATAGTCGAAGCCCACTTCGTTGGCTGTGGCGTACGTGACGTCTGCGCGGTAGGCCGCGCGCCTTTCGGCTGCAGACATTCCCTGGCTAATGGACGCGACCGACAGCCCCATCCGTTCGTAGATCCGGCGCATCCAGCTGGCATCGCGGCGGGCGAGATATTCGTTCGCGGTCAGCACGTGCACGCCCTGATGCGTGCGCGCCAGCCAGACGATGGCCGGCACTGCGGCCAGGGTTTTGCCTTCACCTGTCTGCATCTCCACGACGTGGCCTGCGGTCAGTTCGACGGCGGCCTGCAGTTGCTCGTCGTGCATCTCGAGTTGCAGCACGCGGGCTGCCGTCACTGCAGTGACAGCGATCACCTCAGGCAGCGTGGCGGCTCGCATGGCCGCTGCCGACAACTCGTCATCGGACTTGCCCTGGAGAGCGGCGCGAAGGGCATTAATCTGCGGAACCAGCGGAGCGGGCAACGGCCCGCGCGAAAACCAGGAACGCCATAGGCGCATGGAAACCTCCTCACAATGCGAAACACGGGTGGCGCCGAAGTCACCACGACTGCGGCGTTAACGGATGCGTGTGCGTGAGGAGAGAGGGGGAGGGCGCTGAAACAGTGAATGCCGGAGAGGCGCGTCTACGGCCCTGGGCCTGGAGACGGCCGTGCGCAACGGCTGAGTCGGTTCGGTGACGACGTGCCGCGGGGCAGGGGTGACCTGCGCCGGCGCGACGCGCGCGTCGCCGGCGGCCCAGGCGATCGACATCTCGGCGCGCGAACACGCCCGCGACGGTGCCACCGTGGCGCCCGCGAGCGCCAACACAACGACGAGCAGTGACCCGAGATGAGCCCGGCGCAGGGGCATGGGCGGAGAGTATGTCACAGGCGCGGCCCCACTTGCTCCGAGCCTCCCAGCCTCCGTGTGATCCGTCGTGCCCACAGGTCTCAGAGTCTCCCTGCCTCGCTGTGATCTGTCGTGATACCTGAAGTAGTAGACTCCCTCACACAGGCGTTGGCACTCTTGAACGATCACTGGCAGTACTTCCGTCACCAGACGACAGCTGCGGTGAGCGCGGCGGGCGATTATGCCGAGTCGCTCCAGCGCCACCTGGAGCGGGGTTTTCGCTCGATGCGTTTCGATCCGTCGCTGGAGGCCGCGTACCGCGACGAACAATTTCACGACAGCCTGGCGTTCCTCCGAATCAACCTCGTGATGTTGATGGCCCTGGTCTTTGCCATCGTCCAGGTGGACCGCGTCGTCATTCCCGAGTTCAGCGAGGCGGTGCCCGGTGTCGCGCGTTTGGGCGTGATGGTGCCGATTCTCGCCGTCGGTTTTGTGCTCACGTTCGGGCGCCGGGCATCGTTCTGGTATCCGCGCGTCATGACTCCGCTGATGACGGCGGGTCTGATGGGGATCGCCTGGATAGGCCTGTTGGCGTGGGCGCTCCCCGAGGATCGAGTGTTCGTGCGCCTCATCATTGCGACAATCGCTGTCTATTTCATCCTGGGCCTCCGGTTTCGGCTGGCCCTGGCTGCCAATTTGATCTCCATCGTGTTCTACGTGGGCGCGGCGAGGTGGTTTGGGATGCCCACGATGGTCATGGCCCAATTCCTGGCCATGCTGTTGTTGGCGAGCGTGATTTGCGCGGCCGGCGCGTACAACCTCGAACACGCGCGCCGCATGGCCTGGCTCGAAGGACAGCTGCTGTCGGAAATTGCGCTTCGCGACGGACTGACCGGGATCAGCAACCGGCGCCGGCTCGATCAGCACTTGCAGCAAATCTGGCAGCATGGCCAGCGTGAACGCAAGCCAGTGGCCGTGTTGTTGGCCGACATCGATTGTTTCAAGGCGTACAACGACCACTATGGCCATCAGGCCGGCGACGAGGCGCTGAAGGCCGTGGCCTCGGTGCACGCGCGCTTCGGGCAGCGGGCACTGGATATGGTGGCGCGGTTTGGCGGGGAAGAGTTCGCGGTCGTTCTGTTCGATACGGGCCCCAGCGAAGCGCTGAGGGTCGGTGAGGAAATCAGGCAACAGGTGCGCGCCCTCAATCTCGCACACGCCGGGTCTGCCGTCACACCCGTGCTGACGGTCAGCGTCGGCATTGCGAGTATGGTGCCATCGGCGAAACGCGATTGCGGCGTCCTGCTGCAGGCGGCCGATCAGGCGCTGTACTCAGCCAAGGACGCCGGGCGCGACCGGGCGCGCCTGCTTGATGTCGACCCCGACGCTACGACACGCTGACGGTCACGGTATTCGACGATTGACCGGGCGGATTGATGATGGCCAGCGTGTACTCGCCTGAGACGTCGAAGACAAAACTCAGCTTCACCAGCGTCGGCGTCGACGCGTCAAGCGCTGTGCCTTTGACAACGGTGACCGTGCCTGTCGGGTCGGTCACGGCCACAGTCAGCCCCGGCGCGAACTGGCTGCCACTGAGTGTTACCGCCTGGGCGACAGTACCCTTGGTCAGGCGGTCGGGAGAGACCCGATCGATCGTCGGCCGCGACTGCGGCACTGGAGGTTCGGGCTGGCCGGCAGGACCGACGTTGACCTTGAGGGGGAACGGATCGGACACACCACCGTCGGTGTTTCTGACCAGGAGCATCGCCGCGCCAGGTTGCGCCAGCACCACGGCAATCTCAAACGTGGTGTTCCGTTGTCCCTGCACTGCCGCGCCAGAGTAGGTTTCCGTATTCCCCTGTGACATGACCTCGACGATCAGGCCCGGGGCAAACCCCGTCCCCGTCACTTTCAGTGTCTGAGGCTTCGGGCTCGTGAACAGGGGCGACGGCGCCACGGCGGTGACGCGCGGAGTCTCAACGGCTCCGATGACGCCCGCCAGGATCACACATGCGAGAGCGGTTGGAAGTGTGCGCATAGGTCCACCCTATGCCCCGGGGCGCCTGCCGGCTGTACGGAAAGGCACACCACTTCTCTCAGTCGCCACCCAGGGCGTTCAGCGCACCACTGGCGACGCGGTCCAGAACAGCAGCGACCGGAAGCCCTGCTGAAGGAAGCCGCCGCTGAACGACTCGAGGCCGCCAAGGCCGTCTGCCGGATTGCGTAGCTCGGCCACCTCTGTGAACCCCGCCGCGCTCACCGAATAGGCACGCAGGCGAATGCGCGGCTGGCCGGGCTGATCGATTTGCGACACCACAAGCAGGCGCCGCTCCGGGTCAAAGGCAATGCGGGCGCCTGTGGCGGTGGTGAGTCGCGCGACGACCGTCGCCGTTGGGATGTCGATCGCCACGAGGTGCTTGTCGTATGTGGCAAACAGATACTGTCCCGACGGGTCGGCATCAAGATACGCCGGTGTCACGAGCGGACCTTTCACCGGCCAGGGCGCCAGCGTGTGTGTGGCCGCATCGATCACGTAGAGGCCCGACTTGTCGGCGACCGAGAAAAACACCTTGCCAGGGACAGCCTCGAGCATGGTGGCATACCAGCCGGGCAACTCAATCACCGGTCCGCGCTCGCCGTTGTCGGTGTCGTAGACGACGATGCCCGATTCGCGGGTGGCGACATACATCTGCTTTCGCGTGGGCTCGTAGGCCAGCCGCGCGGTGCGCCATTGACGGCCGGCCAGTGTGCGCGCCGGCTCGTTGGTGCGCAGGTTCACATAGCCGAGTTCGTCCAGGGTGGTGTAGAACAGCCGGCCAGAGTCAGGTGCCACCTCGATGGTGTCAATGCGCTTGCGCAGCAGTGGTCCCTTGATGCGCGGGTCGCTTTCCCGCAGGTCGACCCAGAACACACCCTCGCGCGATCCGGCATACATGCGCCGATCGACCGGGTCGAAGGCGAAGCTGGAGAAGCCCTGTCCGTCCACGATGGCAGGCACACGAGCGACCTGCGAATAGGGAGGCGTATCGGCGCCGCCTTGCACGGCGACGGTCGCGAGCAGCGTGACGCCAAGTCGAACCAAGAGGACGCGCATCATGGTGAGCACCTTATCCGTTCCGACGGTGGCAAATGGCTGGCAGCTCCATTATCACCGGACCCAATTGGTGAGTCCAGCCAGAGTGGGCGGCGTATCCAAGAGTTCGAATGTCGGCTCGTCCCGCCTGATGGATTGATCACTCGGGCCCCATCCTCGTCCCTCGCACACAGGGCTCGTCCCGCTCGGGTGCGACGCCACCGTCTGCGGTGCCGGGCACACCCCTTGCACTCCCCTGAGGAGCCGGCCGCAATGCCGCGTGCTGGCGCAGTGACGAGGACGCATCGATGTCAGACCGAATGTTGAGGAGAACACCCGTAGTTGTGCGATGGGCCGTGCTGGGCGCATCGCTCGTTGTCGGAGCGTGCGGCAGCAAGTCGCCGACAGCGCCAACCGAGCCAACACCCGTGCCGCCACCCGGCGCGACCGTTGCCATGGTGGCTGAAGGCAAGACCTTGTTCCGCCAGGGCAGTTGCGCGCAATGCCACGGCCAGAACGGTACGGGCGGCGCGTTTGGTCCGCCACTCAATGACTCCATCTACCTGCACAATTCCGGCAGTTTCGAGGAGACGATTGACATCATCACGACCGGGGTGCCTGCAGACAAACTGCTCAGTCCCAGCAGCTTCGTGAACTTCCCGATGTTCCCCCGCGGCAACATGCTCCTGACCGACGCGCAACTACGGTCGGTGGCGGCGTATGTCTGGACGCTCAGTCATCCGCAGGGCTAGGGTCCAGGGTCCAGGGTCCAGGGTCCAGGGTCCAGAGTCCGGGGTCCTAAACGAGGACAGTTGCACTGGTCCATTCGGCCGGGTGCAGGTCGGACCGAAATACCTGGTCGAGCCGTACGATGACCTGGGTGCCGTCGCGGCGAATCGGGAAGCGGTCGAGATTCCGTGTGGCGCGGCCCGAGTGGTAGGCCCCTTCGGGCGTGTAGATGGAGTCGTGTTTCGTGCACTGAAATCGCGCGGCTTTGGTCACCCATTTCACAGCGGCCTGCTCGTGCGGGCATGCCAGTGCGCACGCAAACACACGTCCGTGCAGGCGCACCACGATGGCTGAGGATTGCCGATCGATGGTGACACTGTCGCCGGAGGGAATGGGAAACGCGCGCTCCTGGCCGGCGTGTGTGCTGTCAACGATCGTGAAGCGGAGCGCCCGGAGTTCGATCGGCCGCAGCACACACGCCGCCATCGTGGCGCCAAGACATCCACCCGCCGACCCGAGGAACGCACGGCGTGAGTGGTCAGACATTGCGCAGCAGCGCTCCAAGGAACGTGACCGCCACCCAAAGTGCCAGCGACTGCATCGACGCGGTGCGCACGGGCGCCCAGCGCGACGGTCGACCCGTGCGGGCCGCGCGCTCGGCCTTCGCCAGTCGCGAACCGTTGGACACGAGCCACGCAACCAGGAGCATCTTGATCCAGAAGACAGGTGACAAGAGGTAGGTGTCGATGTTGGCGGCAAACAGCAGCACGCCGCTGATGGTCATTGAGGTGAGTCCTGCCACCACGACATGGTGAACGCCGCGAATGGCGCGCAACTGCCGCTCATCCCCCGGCGATGCCAGCAGCGTCAGCCGGTCCGCGGCCACCGCACAGCCTCCGCCCACCAGCAGTCCGCCTACGTGGGCGCAGAGGACGGCCGTGCGCACGGCCGCTGACTGCGCATAGATGTCGTTCCATCCTTCAAGCACAGGGCGCCTACCGGTTGCCAAACAGCATCACGGCGTATCCGGCCGTGGCCAGGCCGATCGACGTGAAGGCCAGTGTGCGATGCCGCGATCGTTGGCCGCCGTAATCGGGTCTGGTGACGTCGGGGCGCTGGAGAGCCGTGGCCAGGAAGCCCGCGTCGGCCGCCATCATCAGCAGGCCGTGCGCCAGCCGTCGCTTGCGGCCGTTCGGATTCTTGCGGCCTTCGATCAGATTCCACGCGCCAGTCACGGTGTTGGCGGCGAAGAGTCCGCCGATGCCCCACGCCACCCGCCCGTGCCATTCCCGTTTGCCCGGTGTGGGTTCGTTGAAGATCGAGCGGCCGATGAGCCCCTGCGTCGTCAGCAGCGGCACCATGGCGAGGCTGCCGATTTTGTGGATCTTCGCGCGCGTCCGGTATCCGTCGCTGTAGACAAACGCCGGCGGCGGTGCAGCTGTCTGCGCTGCCACGTTCGCGTCCGGCCACACGATGGCCAGCAGTAACAGAGCGCCCAAAGTGTGTGTTCTCGAAGTTGGATATGCCATGACCTGATGCAGTGCAAGGCACGCGCCATCGGTGTGTCCTCCGAGGCGGCGCCCGTGGCGGGACGAAACACGCGCGAGTGGGACGAACGCGTGTGTCGTGTGTTCGCCTCTCCGAATTGAGACGACGCGCCTTCGCCTTCTTGAATGCCACAACCAAAACAGTGGAAGGCCGAATGCGACGACGTTTCATGGCAGAGTGTTTGACATGCGTGAGTTTCAGTGGCGCACGTTGTCGGCCGTCGTGCTTGCGATTGGCATCGCCTCCGGCGTGATCGCCAACTTCACGTTGACGCCCGCCGAGGTGGATGCCGGCCGCCGATCGACGGTGCTCATCATGAACATGGCGTATTGGGGTTCGTGGGCGTTGCTGATTCCCATCGCAGTGTTTCTGGCGTGGCGCATACGCGCCCGCAACTGGCCGTGGCCGGCGGCCCTGGTCGCACACGCGCTGGTCGGCGCGTTCCTGGCCATGACCCATCTGGCGGTCTTGTCGACGGCGAACCAAGTGCTCGTCTGGGCCACGCTCGGGTACCCGATGACGTGGAGGCGTTTTGCCGTCAGCATCACCTCCACGCCTCGGCTCGCGGTGGAGTGGGAGTTCACGATGTATGCCGCACTGGCGGCGCTGGCTTACGCAATGGCGCTGCAGGCCGAAGTGCGGCGGCGCGCGGTGTCTGAAGCGCAGTTGGAAACGAGCCTGGCGCAGGCCCGTCTCCTCGCGTTGCAGCGGCAACTTCAGCCGCACTTCCTGTTCAACACGCTGCATGCGGTGTCTTCGCTGCTCCGGCGCGATCCCGACGCGGCAGAATCCATGATTGAACGCCTGGGTCGCCTGCTGCGCACGACTCTGCGCGACAGTGCGGCCAACGAGGTCACTCTGGCACAGGATCTGGCGGCGCTCGAGGATTACCTGGCGATCGAATCAGTGCAGATGCGCGAACGGTTGAACGTGACGTTTGCCATCGATGCGGTTGCGCTCGAGGCGAGTGTTCCCGTGTTGTTGCTGCAGCCCCTTGTGGAAAACAGCGTGCGCCATGGATTGCAGCCGCGGGCCCGGGGCGGCAGCGTCCACGTGTCGGCGCGCCGTATCGGCGAGGATTTGTGTTTGCAGGTGCGCGACGACGGGATTGGCCTGACGCCGAGAGAGCCCCACAGTGCCGGCGTCGGTCTTGCGAATACCCGTGGCCGGCTCGAGCAGTTGTATGGGACCCGCCAGTCGTTTGAGATTGCGGAACCCTCCAGTGGCGGCGTCACCGTCAGCGTGACCCTGCCGTTCCGAGTGCCCACCCGGGTGGAGGCGACGGCATGACCACGCTGCGTGTGGTGGTGGTGGAAGACCAGGCTCCGGCCCGGGAGTACCTGCTCAGCTTGCTGTCGGCGCATGCCGACGTGGAGGTGGTGGCGGTGTGCAACGACGGTCGCGCCGCGATCGAGGCACTCGCCGCGTGCCGGGCCGATGTGGTGCTCCTGGACATCCAGATGCCCGAATGTAATGGCTTCGACGTGATTCGCGCCGTCGCCCCCGAGCACATGCCGCCGGTCATCTTTGTCACCGCGTACGAGGACCATGCGGTGCACGCCTTTGAAGTCCGTGCGCTCGACTACCTGGTGAAGCCGTTTACCCGCGCACGTGTGGACCAGGCGCTGGCCACCGCCCGGGCGCACACGCATCAGCGGCGGGTCACCGAGGCCGCCGCGCGCCTGGCCGCGCTGGTTGCGCCAACCGCGCCGATAGCGCCCGCAGACCGCCTGGCCTTGAAGCGGCGCGAGGGCACGGCATTTGTGGACCCCGGTGAGGTGGAATTCGTGCGCGCGAGTCGCAACGACGTGATCCTGTCCACCGGCACCGCCGACTACCGGTATCGCGCCACGCTCACGGAGATGCGTGAAACGCTGGGCGCCATGTTCGTGCAGGTGCACAGGTCGATGCTCGTGAATTTCGATCACGTACAGCCGGTCATCCTTGTCACTGACGGGACGGTCCGAGTCCGGCTGACAAGCGGCCGGGAGGTCAGGGTGTCGTCGGCGTTTCGTGCAGACGTCGAGGCGCGCTTGAGGACGCGTGGATAAAATGAAGGGATGCCCCCAGCCCTGCGGCTCGCCAACCTCCGGAAGGCCTACGGCGATGTCATCGCCGTCAACGGCCTGAATCTCGAGGTACCGGCCGGGCAGTGCTTTGGGCTGCTGGGGCCCAATGGCGCAGGCAAGACCACGACCATCGAGATTTGTGAGGGACTCACCACGCCCGATTCAGGTGTGGTCGAGGTGCTGGGCCGGACGTGGGCGCGTGATGCAGCGGCGCTGCGCCAGAGGCTCGGGATTCAGCTGCAGGATACGCAACTCGCCGACAAACTGACGGTCTTTGAGACGGTCCGGCTGTTTCGCAGCTTCTACCACCACGGGCCGGCTCCCGATGACGTCATCGCATTGGTGCAACTCGAGGAGAAACGCGCGGCGCGGGTGATCGAGTTGTCGGGTGGGCAGAAGCAGCGCCTGGCCCTGGCGTGTGCGCTTGTCGGCGACCCGGAGCTTCTGTTCCTGGACGAGCCGACCACCGGCCTGGATCCGCAGGCGCGCCGCCAGTTATGGGACCTCATCGATACCTTTCGCAAAGCCGGCAAGACCATCCTGCTCACCACGCACTACATGGATGAAGCCGAGCGCCTGTGTGACGATTTGGCCATCATGGACCGGGGCCAGGTGATTGCGCGGGGCACACCGCGCGGACTCATCGATGCCACAGGCGACGGACTGACCGCCACGCTCGAGGACGTCTTTGTCACGCTGACCGGAAGGCATCTGCGCGATGACTAGACTCGCAGATCATCCGCTCGTCCAACTCACGCTTGTACGTGTGCGCGAGTTCACGCGCGAACCGGAAGCCGTCTTCTGGTCACTGCTGTTTCCCGTACTCATTACGGTTGGTCTGGGTATCGCCTTCCAGAGCCGCCCGCCCGACGTCCTGAAAGTGGCCACCACCTCTGCCACCCTCGCATCGTCGCTGCGGTTGGAGCCGGGGCTGGACGTGGTGCAGCTCGAGCCGGTGGCCGCGGCCCGCCAGTTGGCGATCGGTGGAGTCGTGCTGCTGGCGGAACAGTCGGCGGACGGTCTGGTGACCTACAGATACGACGACACGAATCCCGAGAGCCGGACGGCGCGCATGCTGGCCGATCGTGCGATCCAGCGCGGGGCCGGCCGCGCAGATCCTGTGGCCACCACTGACATGCTGGTCCAGGAGGTGGGTTCGCGTTACGTGGACTTTCTCGTGCCCGGCCTGGTCGGCCTCGGGGTCATGACCAACACGTTGTGGGGCCTGTCATTCTCCATCGTCGATTCGCGCCGCCGGAAGCTGACGAAACGGTTGATGGCCACGCCCATGTCCCGTGCGCATTACCTGCTGTCGTATTTGGTGTGGCGCCTGCTCGTGCTGGTGGTGGAAGTGGGCGTGCCCGTCGCGTTTGGCGCGTGGGCGTTTGGGGTGCCGGTCCGGGGCAGCCTCTCCGCGCTTGTCGTGATTTCTGTCGTGGCGTCGCTGTCGTTCAGTGCCCAGGCGCTGCTGCTCGCCAGCCGCGCACGGACGATCGAGGCGGCGTCAGGTCTGGTCAACCTGATGTCGGTCCCGATGTGGATCCTGTCAGGCGTCTTCTTCTCGGCACAGCGGTTCCCTGACGCCGTGCAGCCGTTTATCGCCGCGCTGCCGCTGACCGCGCTCAACGATGCGCTGCGCGCTCATATGCTGCAGGGCGCGAGTCTGGCGGAGGTGGCGCCGCAACTCGGTGTGCTGGCAGCGTGGCTCGTGATCTGCTTCGCGCTCGCCTTGAGGCTGTTCCGCTGGCGATGACGTCCGTCGGAGCGCAACTACTCCATGACGCTGTGCGAGTACTTGATCCCATCGGCCATACGGCGCAGATAGACGACGCCCTTGGTCTTTGATCCGTCCGCCACGCCATTGATCGAGAGCTCCACCCACTCGCCACGCGTGCGTCCCGCGGTGACCGTTAGCGCGGTCATGTCCCACACCGGGTCATACGCCCGTAGCATCGTCCAGAACAGACTTGTGTCGGCCTTGGTGGAACGCATCGCGGGATTGGCAGGCGAGAAACATCTGGTGATAGCCGTCTCGTCTCTTTCGGCGACGGACGTGCGGCAGGCCTGCAAGGCCTTGGCCTCGGCGCTGGCGGCTGCATTGGCTAGAGGCGCGAGAGGGGCAGGCACGGCGATAGGCACGTCGAGCGTGATGTTGATCCCCATGCCCTTGCCGGCGTCGTAGCTGCCGGCCGCCACTTTGACCGTGCCGCGCACGTGCCCGGCCTCGATTCGGAGTTTGCTGCCTTCGAAGACCTCAGGGTTCATGCAGAACGCGCAGCTCACGTTTCCGCCGAGTTCGTATGTGGTGCCCTGGTAGGCGCCGGTCTTGCTGTCTACAAAGAGATCGACGTACCCCGCGCCGGCGCGCTGGTCGTTCAGTTCGAATCCGATGTCGATGACGGTCGCCAGCGCCTTCTGATCCAGGGCTCGGCCTGACAAGCGAATCCGAATCACCGGGTCGCCGAACTGGCCGACGCCAGGGAACGCGAACGCATCCACCAGCTTCAGCGTCTTGCCACCCTTCGTAATGACTCCCGTTGCGGAGGCGGCTGGCGCTGCTGACGCGGACAACGCCGCGGATGCGACAACCACCGCGATTGCACCAAGAACGAGACTAGGCAGATGTCGTTTCATGATGCGGATGCTACCACTCAAGTCCCGGGCCGGGGGTCCAGGGTCCAGGGTCCAGGGTCCAGGGTCCAGAGTCCAGAGTCCAGAGTTCGGGGTCCTGGGGTCTAGGGTCCAGCGTCCGAGGTCCTGAAGTCCTGGGGTCCTGGAGTCAAGAATGCTCCGTGCCCAGCGTTGTCTCTGTGTCTCTGTGTCTCCTGTGATCCGTCGTGAGCGCCGTCGTGATCTCTCTTGCGACTGCGCCCGCCGATCGGCTAACTTTCGACCCATGAAACACATCACCTCTTTGATCGCGGCCGGACTCTGTCTCGTGGCCGGTGTTGCCGCTGCCCAGACTCCGCCGCCCACCACACCACCGGCCGCCGCCGGAGGCCGTGGTCAGCGGCCGCCGCAGACGCCCGAACAGCAGGCCGCCGCCGCTGCGCGCCGCGAGGCTGAGCAGAACGCGCCGCGGCCCATCGAGGCGCTCGACAGCGTCTGGATGGAAGAACTCACGTGGATGGAAGTGCGTGATGCCATCAAGGGGGGCAAGTCCACGGCACTGATCCTGACCGGCGGTGTGGAATCAAACGGTCCGCACCTGGCCACCGGCAAACATAACTTCGTCCTCAAGGTCATGGGCGAAGCCATTGCGCGCAAGTTGGGCAACGCCCTCGTCGCGCCCATCGTGACCCTCGAGCCAGGGCGGCCTGACTCGGCGAGGGTTGCGCCCGGCAGCGTGTTCCTGTCGCAAGAGACGTATCGTGCCGTGCTGACTGATATGGCCACGAGTCTCAAGGGAATGGGGTTCACCACCGTGATCCTGATGGGCGACAGCGGTGGCAATCAGGGCGGCATGAAAGCCGTGGCTGAAGCACTTACCGTCAAGTACGCCGATGGGCCGACACGCTTCATTTTCATTCCTGAGTACTACGACTATTCGTCGGTGCAGAAACTGGTGCAGGCCAGCGGCATCCCCGAGCAGATCACGATCGGTGCGAGCCAGGGTTCCGACGGCCTGCACGAGGAATACGGCATCGACGCCTTGATGGCGCTGTACGACCCGAAGACCATCCGCCTTGAGCAGCGCACCAAGGCGGGCCGGGCGACGATCAACGGCGTCAGCCTGTTGCCGCTCGAGAAGACGCTGGAGATGGCGAAGAAGATCGTCGAACTCCGAACGAAGTTGACTGTGGACGCGATCGCGAAGGCGCTGGCGCCGAAGTAAGCCCACTTCGCGCCCGCGGTGATCCATGGAGGCGGCACTCAACCCCGCGCTACTGACGGCCCCCAACACGCCTTCATGGATCTTTCATGGTGAATGACCTTGAACACAGGCCGGGGCAGACGACGTGATAGCGTCGGCAGACGATGAGTGATGCGGCACACGTTTCTGATCGCAGCCGGTTGCGCGACATCGCCATCCGGGCGATGCGCGAGCGGGGGCTCGACCCCGATTTTTCCGCCGCGGCCCTCGCGCAAGCCGAGCAGTCGCCCGACACGCCGGCGCCCGGGCCCACCGCCCCACGTGACCTGCGCAGCCTGCTCTGGTGCTCGATCGACAACGACGACTCGCGCGATCTCGATCAGCTCACCGTGGCCGAAAAGGCGCCGGGTGGCCAGGTCACAGTGCGGGTCGCGATTGCCGATGTGGACGCCCTGGTGCCGCAGGACTCGCCGATCGATCGCCACGCTGCCGTGAACACGACGTCGGTGTACACGCCGGCCCTTGTGTTTCCCATGTTGCCACCGCGGCTGTCCACGGACCTGACCTCACTCAATCCCGGTGAGGACCGGCACGCGATCGTCGTAGAGATGACGATCGCGTCTGACGGAGCGATTGGGTCCCCGGATGTTTATCGCGCTGTGGTCAGGAACCACGCGAAACTGGCCTACCGGACCGTGGGCGCCTGGCTGGCGGGGCAGGGCCCCCTGCCGCCCGCCGCCGCTGCGGTGCCTGGGTTGGAGGCGTTGCTGACACTGCAGGATGAGGCCGCGCGCGCACTCAGTGAACGCCGCCACGAAGAAGGGGCGCTCGAGTTCGACCGTATCGAGGCGAACGCGGAGTTCGAGGGCGATGCGCTGAGAGAGGTGCGGGCGGAGCAGGCGAATCGCGCCAAGGCGCTGATTGAGAACTTCATGATCGCGGCCAACGGCGTCACCGCGCGCTTTCTCGACGCCCACCGCGTGCCGTCCATCCGGCGCGTTGTCCGCCAGCCGAAACGCTGGAGTCGCATTGTCGAACTTGCGGCAGCGGCAGGCGGGAAGCTGCCGGCGGAGCCGGATGCGCCGGCGCTGGCGGCGTTCCTGCGCAAGAGCCGAAGCGCGCAGCCCGATCGCTTCGCGGATCTTTCGCTGAGTGTGATCAAACTGCTCGGTCCCGGCGAGTACGTCGTCGATCGACCGGGCGGGGATCCTCCGGGGCACTTCGGACTGGCCGTCAAGGACTACGCGCACTCAACGGCTCCCAATCGCCGCTATCCGGATCTCATCACTCAGCGGCTGGTCAAAGCCGCGCTCGCCCGCTCGTCGGCGCCCTATTCCGTTGAGGCCCTCGATCAGCTCGCCGCGCACTGTACGCAGCAGGAGGACGCCGCGAACAAAGTTGAACGGCAGGTGGATAAGTCTGCCGCGGCGCTGTTGATGCGTTCGCGCATCGGCCAGACGTTTGACGCGATCGTGACCGGTGCGTCACCCAAGGGCACGTTCGTCCGGGTCTTTGGGCCACCGGTGGAAGGCATGCTCGCTCATGGCGAACTGCCCGGCGTCGACGTCGGCGACCGGCTCACAGTGATCCTTGAGCGGGTCGATGTGGAGAAGGGCTTTATCGACTTCCGCCGGGCGTGACCGCGTGACGCCGCTACCGTTCGGCCGGCCAGCCTGGCGCCAGCACCTTCAGTCCTTTGGTGCGTATCGCGATCTTCGGCGACGCGGTTCCCGCAATAAACGCGTCTTCGAAGGTGATGGCGTATTGGCCGCGCAGGGTGGCGAGGATGCGTTCGGTCAGCGGCGTGATCGACGCGACAGTGGTGCGTTCGCGTCGTCCGCCGCTTGTCGCCGTGACATCGGACAACACGCGCTGTTCGGCAGTGCCCAGGGGCGCTTCGCGGCCGCCAAGGTCCAGGGCCCAGAGTGACGCGCCGCTTTCGCGCACGGCCTTCGCCACTTTCGTGGGCGACATCACGTCCACCGGCGCCGCATCTCCCCAGGTCACGGCCACAATCACGCGACGCGCATGGGATTCGAGCGCCAGTGTCCGCGACGCGACGAAGATGCTGTCAAGGAGTGGTGCATTCCGGCTGCTCTCGAAGAACCGCACGATCGCCGCGTCAAGCGCCACGGCGCCCTTCGTCACGTCATGCATGACCGGCGCGGCCGCGCCATCTTCCACCATGAGACCCACACGCGAATCCGGATGAATGGCCCGGGCTCCGGTGACCACCGCCTTCATCATGCGGCGGGTTTCTGAAATCAACGCGCGGTCAATACCCTCGGTGACCACCACGATTGACACGGGTTCGGCGGCCGGCGCCACACTCGTCACTACGGCAGGCTTGCCGTTGACTTCGATCGCCAGGTCCGCGGCGGCGACGCCAGGTTGTGGGGCCCCCTTGGAGTCCGTGACCGACACATACACGCGGCCACCCTGCGCACGGGCGGCAAGCGGCCAGTCAGGTGCGACGAATGCGATGACAAGGAAGACACCCAGGACAACGACGCGACGAAGGCGGTCCATACTCGACTCCTCGGACGACCGGACTAGTAGGCTGGCCTCTCGATGGTATACCAGCCAGGAGCCGCGGCGTTGAGGTGCACGCCGCGCTACGAAATGCACGGGGCGATCCTCGTAGGGCGGCCTGGGCCTCAAGGCCGCCAAGAGCCGCGGCGTTGAAACCCACGCCGCGCTACGAAATGCACGCCGCGCTCTCGTAAGATGATGGGTGCCGTGAAGTCACTCTTTGTCGAAGCCGCCGTTGAGTCCATCGGCGGTGTTCTCGCCGCCGACGCCGAAGGCGTCGACCGCATTGAGCTGTGCGGCTTGCTCCACGACGGCGCGGTGACGCCATCGATCGGCCTCATCACCGAGGCGCTGGCCGCCGTCAAGACACCGATCCATGTGTTCGTTCGGCCCCGCATCGGCGATTTTGTCTACGACCGCCACGACGTGGCGGTCATGATGGCCGACATCGCCGCTGCCAAGGTCGCAGGCGCACCCGGCGTGGTGTTTGGCGCTCTGACGAGCGGCGGCATCATCGACCGCGCGCTGATGGTGGATCTCATTGCGGCCGCTCGGCCCATGGTGGTGGGGTTTCACCGCGCGTTCGATCAACTGATCGACCAGGCCGCCGGTCTCGAGACGCTTGTTGAACTGGGCGTCGCTGTCGTGTTGACCAGCGGCGGGGCAGAACGCGCGCTGGACGGCGCGGATCAGCTCGGCCGCCTCGTGGCGCAGACGGCGGGCCGCATCGACATCCTCGCCGGCGGCGGCGTCACGGCCGGCAACGTGCGGGAAATCCTGGATCGCAGCGGCGTGCATCAGGTGCACGGCAAGGCGTTCACCGGCTTGCGGTCCGCTGCGCTCAGGGCTCGATGATCTGGAGCGTATCCGCGGTGGCGCCGCGGACGGCCTTCACGGGAATGGTCCGATCAAACGTCGCGAGCCGGCCACCCAACTTTTTCGCGAGGCCGAGCAGATACACATCAGTCAGTTGCTGATGACCCCGAATGAACTGCGGCGCGAACAGCGCCGCGTCGGCGAGCGACACCGCATCCGTCCACGCACGATGGTATTTATCGCGGCAGAATCGCTCCACGTGAGCGATCACATCCGCCGGTCGCACCAGCACATCGTCTGATGGCTGCTGGCAGGCCACACGGACGAGCCCGTTTTCGGTGAGTGGACACGTGGCCCACCCCTGATGCCGATGGTCGGCAAACCAGTCGTGCGCCAGGTCGTGGTGGACGTGATCGGCGAAGAACAGCGCGACGAGCACGTTCACGTCGAGCAGCGCCGGGCGCGTGGTGGGCACGAACGGTCCTATTCGTCGCGGAGCCGGTTGACGGCCGCCATGGTCAGTGGCGGCGACCCTGCTTTGCGGGAGAGCAGTGGCACGCCGTTTCGCACCTTGGCTGTCCTCGGTGACGCCAGCGCCTTCCGGACCAGTTCAGAGATCACACGGCCGGCGGAGAGCCCGCGCGCCAACGCGATTTCCTTGGCGGCCTGCAGCACGTCCAGGTCCAAATCCAGTGTCGTTCGCATTTTTGAAGCATCACGCATCACGCATCAGATGTCAATAAGGGATCAGGCCGCGAGCCAATCCAGTCAATAATGTCGCCGTACCCGATATGAGTGATTTGCCTTCAGGAACCCGGCTCGGCCCCTACGAAGTCCTTTCCAAGCTGGGCGCAGGCGGCATGGGCGAGGTCTACAAGGCCCGCGATACGCGGCTGGACCGCACCGTGGCCGTCAAGGTCATCCTCACCACGGCGGCCGCCACCGCCGAGTTCCGCGATCGGTTCGACCGCGAGGCCCGCGCCATCTCCGCGCTGGATCACCCGCACATCTGCACGCTCTATGACGTCGGCCACGAGGGGGAAGTGGCGTACCTCGTCATGCAGTTCATCGAAGGCGAGAACCTGGCCGACCGCCTCGCGCGCGCCGGCCGGCCGTCGTCGAAGCCGACGGTTGTGGCAACAAGGGTCCAGTCCGGGGCACCCGCCGGTCCAGCCTCGGGGCCGGAGGCGGCCGCAGACGCCACGATCGCCTCAACGGTCACCACGCTCTCGGCCTCGCGCGGGCCGCTGCCCATCGATCTCGCCCTGCGCTACGCGTCCCAGATCGCCGCTGCCCTCGACGCCGCCCATCGTCGCGGCATCGTCCATCGCGACCTCAAGCCCGGCAACGTGATGCTGACCAAGTCGGGCACCAAGTTGCTGGACTTCGGCCTTGCGAAGCTGGCGACCAGTCCCATCACGGGATTCGATGAAGGCGCCACGCGGATGTCGCCGTTTGGTGCCGTGCAGGGCGGAGCCATCACCGGACAAGGCACCATCCTCGGCACGCTGCACTACATGTCGCCGGAACAGATCGAAGGCCGCGAGGCGGACGCGCGCAGCGACATTTTTTCGTTCGGCGCCTTGCTGTTCGAGATGTTATCGGGCCGGCGCGCATTCGACCCCTCGACAGGGACAAGCTCCGGGCCAGCGTCGCCCGCGACCGTCATCGCGGCCATCATCGGCGCCGACGCCCCGGAACTGGGCGAGTTGGCCGACACCAGGACCCGCCTGCCCATCGTCGCGCGCCGTGCACTCGACCGGCTGCTGCAGAAGTGCCTCGCGAAGCACCCCGACGACCGCTGGCAGTCGGCCGCGGACTTGTCGGATGAACTTCGCTGGATCAACGAAGAGCGGTTGCGCGCGGCCGAGCCGGATGCGGCGGCGACAGGCGCGGCGGGCGTTGCGGCTGCAACTGCGCCCCCATCGCGCACGCGCGAGCGCACCTGGATGACTGCTACGGGTATGGCCGTGGTCGCAGCAATCGCCGTCGCCGCCTGGCTGTGGCCGCAACCGGCGCCTGTCCCACCACCGATGCAGTTCGCGCTCGGTCCGCCGGACGGGACGTCGTTCAATAGTTTCCCCGGCTTCATTTCCCTGTCTCCGGACGGACAGCACATTGCGTTCACCACCGGCGAGGGCGGGGACCAGAAGCTGTGGATTCGATCTGTGGGCGCGCTCGAGGCTCGACCCGTGGCTGCGGCAATCGGCGCCACTCAAGTGGCGTGGTCGCCAGACTCGCAGTCGATCGTCTTCAACCTCAGCGGCGACAACGGACTCCGGCGGGTCGATCTGGCCGGTGGGCCTGCGCGGTCCCTGGCTGAGGCCGCCTCTGAGCGGTCAGCCTGGAGCCGCGAGGGTGTCATCCTCTTCACGCCACGTACGGCACCTCAGCCACTGATGCGTGTGTCTGCTGCGGGCGGCCCGGCGACACCGGCCACCGAACTCAACGCCGCGGCCGGTGAAGTCTCGCACGCGTGGCCGGTGTTCCTGGCCGACGGCAAGCGGTTCATTTTCCTCGCGCGCAACGAGGACCGATCGAAGAGCGCTTTGTTTCTGGCTTCGCTTGATTCGCTGGAACGAACGCACCTCGTCAACGTGCACTCGATGGCGGAACTGGTGCCCGGGTACATGCTGTATCACCGCGACGGCACCGTGTACGCGCATCCGTTCGACGAGACCTCGGGCCGCCTCTCGGGCGACCCCGTGCCCATCGTCGAGGGCGTCCAGATCAACGCGGTCAACGGCCGGGCCGCGTCTGCGACCTCGCGCACGGGGCTGCTCGTCTATCGCACGGGCGAGTCGAATGACCAGTCGACGCTGACCTGGCTCGACCGGTCAGGGAAAATAGTGGGGGCGATCGGCCAGCCCGGCCCCTATTACAGCGGCGCCTTGTCTCCGGATGGCCGACGCTACGTGGTGCCCGTCGCAAATTCCACTGCAGGACGCGACCTGGTGATGATCGACCTCCTTCGCAACATCACCTCGGCATTCACGTCGGCCGCCATTGAGACGTCCCCTGTGTGGACGAACGATGGCGAATCGGTGATCTTCAGTTCGAACCGAAAGGGGGCATTCGACCTCTACATCAAGAACGCCGGTGGCGCGACACCTGAGCGCCCGCTCTTCGAGTCGCCGGATGACAAGCACGCCAGCGCGTTTACGCCCGACGGGAAGGACGTCGTGTTCCACGCGGGCCCGAATGGTGCACGGCGTATCTGGGCGCTGCCCCTTGCCGGCGATACCAAGCCGTACCGCGTGTTTCCCGACGAAGCTGAGAGCCACAGTGTTGCGAGGTTCTCGCCGGATGGGAAGTGGCTGGCCTACCAGGCCGGGGCGTCGGCCAACGTGTTCGTCCAGCCGTTCCCACCAACCGGATACCGGGAGCAGATCTCCGCAGCAGGAGGCAGCAACCCGGTGTGGACAGATGACGGGCGGCAGATTGCCTTTCACGGGCCCCAAGGTGCGGCCATTATCGCGGTCATGATCGCGGACGTGACGCCGACTGGTGACAAGCTGCGCGTCAGTGCCCCGCGCCAGCTGTTCACGAAGGTCACACGCACCGGTACCTTTGGCTTCACGATGGATGGCCGCGCCGAGCGCTTCCTGCTGGTGGTGCCGCCCAGTCAGGCGACCGGCGCTTCGGGGACGCCTCTGACGGTCATTGCCAATTGGCCGTCATTGGTGATTAAGAAATGAGGCAATGGGGGAATGGGGTGAACCAGGATGGTCAGTAGTATAATTGTGCTACAGTGAAGATGGACCATGACCAAGACACTCACGCTGCGGCAAAACGGCGGTTCGGTCTCCGCGACGCTCCCAAAAGAGATGGCCGACCGTCTGCACCTGGAAGCGGGAGACACCCTGCTGGCCGTGGAAACCGAGCAGGGCATTCTGTTGACGCCGTATTCGCCGGCCGACGCGCGGGTCCTTGAAGCCGCGAGCAAGGTCGCCAAGAAATACCGCAACGCGCTGAGGGAGCTCGCGAAGTAGGTGGCGCGCCGCATGAGCCGGGAGCCGGTATGGCTCTCGAGGACGGTGGTCGATGCGATGCACCTCGACCAACTGCGCGAACACGGTGGCCTGCCAGGTGTGCGCGACGAGAATGCCCTTGAATCGGCGTTGGCCCGACCGCAGCAGCGGCGACACTACGAACCAGATGTCGATCTTGCCGCACTGGCCGCCGCCTACGGGTATGGCTTGGCCATGAACCATCCCTATCGCGATGGCAACAAACGCATCGCGTTCATGGCGCTGTCGACGTTCCTGCTCGCCAATGGACGTCCGTTGGACGCGGCCGAGGCCAGTGTGGTCACCACCATGCTCGCGCTGGCATCGGGTGCACTCACCGAGGCCCAGTTGGCCGACTGGATTCGGCTGCACATCTGAGTCGCTGGGCCGGCCCTGAGCCGATCCAGCCCATAATGTCGCCGTGTCGAATATGAATGTTTGTCATGACCGGCCAGCGATCGGCCCCTGTCAGGTCCTCGCCGTAGCCCAGGCGAGGCCACGACCATGATCGGGCGAACGATTGGATCGTACGAGGTTGTGGCCAAACTCGGCGAAGGCGGAATGGGCGAGGTGTATCGCGCGCGCGATACCAAGCTCAATCGCGACGTGGCGATCAAGGTGCTGCCCGAGGCATTTGCGCTCGACGCCGATCGGCTCGCGCGGTTCACGCGCGAGGCGCAAGTGCTGGCGTCGCTCAATCACCCCAACATCGCGGGGATTTACGGGATAGAGGAAACGACCTCAGAGGTCGGTCGCGGTGTGAGTGGTGCCGGACCGACCTCTGAGGTCGTTTCCCGCGCGCTCGTGATGGAACTGGTCGAGGGGCAGGATCTGTCGGAGATGATCGGCGGCCTTGAGACCCAGGCCGCCCTACGAACATCCGGAGCCCAACGCACCTCCGGGATCCCGCTCGACGATGCGCTGAAGATCGCGCGGCAGATCGCCGACGCGCTGGAGGCCGCGCACGAGCAGGGCATCATCCATCGCGACCTCAAGCCGCAGAACATCAAGGTGCGCCCAGATGGAACCGTAAAGGTGCTGGACTTCGGGCTCGCGAAGGCGATGGACTCCGGGACCTCGGGACCCCAGGACTCCAACAACTCGCCCACACTGACCGCCAGGGCGACCCAGATGGGCATGATCATCGGCACCGCGGCCTACATGGCGCCCGAGCAGGCGCGCGGCAAGCCCGTCGATCGCCGCGCGGATATCTGGGCGTTCGGTGTCGTCCTGTACGAAATGCTCACGGGCCGTCGCGCGTTTCACGGCGAAGACATCTCGATCACGCTCGCGAGCGTACTGAAAGAAGACGTGAGCTGGGATTCGCTGCCCGCGGGTTTGCCCGTGCCGATCGTCCGACTGTTGCGCCGGTGTCTGGAGAAAGATCCGAAACGCCGGCTCAGTTCGATCGGCGATGCCCGCATCGAAATAGACGACGCGCTGCACCCATCGTCAGTCGAAGCGACCGCGCAGGCCGCACCCGCCCCACCGGCACGGAGCGCGCGGCTGCCTTGGATTCTGGCCGGCCTCACATCGGTGCTCCTGCTCGTGACGCTCGGTGCGATGTGGATGCCAGAAGAGCAGGCCACACGGCCGCCAGTGGTCGAGTTCACTGTGGCCACCGAATCCAGCGTGCCCGCCCTCGAGGTGTCGCCAGACGGTCGAATGCTGGCGTTCATCAACCGCGGCCCGAATGCAGGCGCTGGGGTGGTCTGGATTCGTCCCCTGGCCGCGCGCGATGCCTATCCCGTGGCCGGCACGGAAGGGGCCACCGGAGTGTTCTGGTCGCATGACAGCCAATCGCTCGGGTTCATGGCCTCGGGTAAGCTGCAGCGCGTGGCGGTGTCCGGCGGGCCGGCCCAGACGATTGCAGAAGTCCTCATGGCGACGGGTGCCGCCTGGGCGCCCGACAACACCATCGTCTTTGGCACGGGACCAGGCGCAGGCGGCCGGATGTATCGCGTGAACGCCGTCGGGGGCGTGCCCACAGAAATTGCGAAGCCGGATCCAGAGAAGAACGAGACGGCGTATTTGTGGCCGTCGATGCTGCCCGATGGACGACGGTTCATCTACATGGCGCAGACCACGGCAGCGGGCGAACGGGCCGTGTATGTCGGTTCGCTCGATGGAGGGGCCCCGGTGCGCCTCATGTTGTCGGAGTCGCAAGCACGATACGCCGCGCCAGGCAGACTCCTGTTTACGCGCGCGAGCACGTTGTTCGCACAGGCCTTTGATCCGGACACGTTGGCGTTGACGGGAGAAGCGGTCCGCGTGGCTGACGGGGTCGATGTGCGCGCCAACAATGGCCGGGCGGTCTTCTCCGTGTCCACCAACGGCGTGCTGGCCTACCGATCCGGCGGTGGTGTCAACAGCCGCTCACGATTGACCTGGTTTGACCGTGCCGGCAAGCGTCTCGATTCGGTGGCGGACCCGGCCGAGCATTACCAGATTCGGCTCTCACCGGATGGCAAACGCGTAGTGCTTTCGCTTGGAGGGTTGGCCAGTCAACTCTACGGGCTCTCGGTTCTCGACCTGGCCAATGGAGTCACCAGCAAGCTCCAGGGCACAAATTCGACAGTGGGTGATCCGGTGTGGTTGCCAGACAGTGTCACGCTGGCGTACGGCGCCACTCAAGACGGTCGACGACAGATCTATCGCCAGAACATTGGCCAGTCGGCCGCCACGCAGGTGTTCGCCTCGGCGGACCATCCGAAGTGGCTTGACGATTGGTCCGCGGACGGCGCCTACATGCTCTTCCACTTGCCGCGGCCCAGCAAGTTGTTCGCCGTGAAGGTGAGTGAGCCCACCAAGCCGCTGCTGATTCTGGACACGACCGAGACCATTGACGGTGCGCATTTTTCGCCCGACGGCAAGTGGGTGGCGTATCAGATCACTGAGAACGGCACGTATCAGGTGTGGGTGGCCTCGTTTCCGGCGTTCGATCAGCGACGCCGCGTCTCGCCACGAGATGGTATCCAGCCGTTCTGGCGTGGGGACAGCAACGAGCTGTTCTACCTGACGCCGGATGGCAAGTTGATGTCCGCCCGCGTCACGCGCGACGGCACGACCGGCGGACTGTCATTCAGCGCGCCTGCCGAGCTGTTCCAGTCGCCGATCGTCGCTCCGGTACTGGGTGTCGACCAGTACGCCGTGACGAAGGACGGACAGCGCTTCCTGTTCATCGACCCGGTCACCACCGGCGCCTCGCCCCCGATCGCGGTGGTGGTCAATTGGACGTCATTGGCGATTCAGAAATGAGCCAATGAGGCGATGGCGAGCACATCACCACCCGCCGCCACCACCTCCGCCAGAAGAACCACCGCTGCTCGATCCGCCACTGCTGGACCCGCCGCCCGATCCGCTCGACGATGGGGGAGAGACGGTGGCAGCCATGCCGACTGCGGCGGCATGCCAAGCCCCGGACGCGCCCGCGCCGCCTGCGCGGCCACCGGTGAACCCGGCAAACGAGGGGGTGCTCGCACCTGATGAGCCGAACGACGTCGAGTGGCTCGCGGTGCTTCGCGATGTACTGCTGGAGGGGGAGGGCGCGCGCTCGATGGACCACGCGTCTACTTGTTTATTGAGTTCCAAGCCGAGGAGCCAGGGATACCACTCGTCGCGCAGCGCCGGCTCCGCGGTCTTGAGCTGCTCCATGAAATAGGCCCGGCCAGCAGTCAGTCTCTTGCGAAATGCGATGGCCTCTGGCGACCGCCGGGACTTCATCGCGTTGACGCAGGAGAGGATGTACGCGAGCGCCACAGCGGCGATGCCATACGCCGTGTGTGGCGCGAGTTCGACGAGGCCGGTGCCGGCGCGGTACCAGAGATACGCCGCAGTGCCGAGCGCGATGACCATCGTCGGCAGCAGACACAGGATCGCGGCGTTGAGGCCCCAGTGGAGGTAGCTGCGGAACTTGAGGCCTGTGACCCAGCCTGCTCCGGCAACCACGAACATCGGGAGCAACACGGGAAAGCCACCGGGGTACCCCTGCGTCCACTTGTAGATGACGAGCGCGCTTCCGGCGATCAGAAGCAGGATGCTGAGGGGGCTGAAGCGACGCCGTTTGGGCACCGGCGGAAGCAGCGCATCCACCGCCGCTTCAAGCGCGGGTCTGATTTCGTCGGCGGGATTGAACCCCTTTGTCCGATAGTGCGCGCGGACGGCGCTGGTGCTGGTGTCGCTGCGGTGATCAAAAAACAGCTTGTCGATGAGCGCGCGCTCGTGGGCGTTGAGGTCCGAGCGATCGGCGATGAGGCGCATGGTCATCGACGTGCTCTTCTTCCCCTTGCCGACCGAACTCTCCAGCTTGCCCTCAGCTTCCATGCGAGCAAGCAGGGCCACCACTTCCGCGGTGCCGACGTTTTCATCCCAGGCTGCGGCCACAACCTCAGCCGGGTGCTTCAGGATGTGTTCGCGCAGCCAGGCCTCGTCAACGTTGTGCGCGAGCGGGGCGAAACGGCCGTAGCGCTGCTCGCGGATGAACCACCCGGCAATCGCGAAGAGTGTCACGCCCAATATTGCGGAGACGGCGATGACCAGTTCCTGCGGCCGTTTGGTATCGCGCGCTTCGGGCACACCGTCGCCGGAGTAACGGAGCGGCAGGGTGAGCACGAAGCTGTCGCCTGGTGGCAGCGGGCCAGCTGTGTAAAGCCGCCGCACCGGCTCTTCCGGCCGCCACGCCGGATCGAGGGTCAGCGCCAACTCAAAACGCGTGATCGGCCCTTCGCGGTCAGGAAACGCGAATTCGTGGTCGAGCAGATAGACCTCGTCGTCTTTCAGCAGGATGCCCGACAGGACGTACCGAATCCGGTAGCGCATCGGCGTGGCCGAAAACGGCGGATCGTCCGGCATGCGGCTGCGCCACCGCAGCGTGTGCGCATCGGTCATCGAATAGTCGTCAACATCGTTCAGGCTTGAGTCCTGACTCAGGTCCCGCCAGACCCCGCCCACCTCGCGAGAGACGCTGGTCAGCGACAGCTGCTGCCGCGGGCGGATGTTGAACTGGCGCTCGCCGCCATTCCATTCACCCGTAAACACCATGTCCTGAATCTCAGTGACGGTCAGGGTGCCGTCGGCGTTGAGGTGTGCGGAAACCTCGAGGCGATCCCAGTGCAGTTGCCGTTGCGCCAGCGCGCTCGTCGGAAGCAGACAGAGCCACAGCAAGGCGATGCCGCCAGTCCTTCGTAGCGCGCGCTGGGTTTCAAGCGCGCGGGCGCTAGGTGGTTTCATCGGCGGCCTCGAGCCTACGTGATGGTCAGTCCTGCGGTGAGCCCTTTGGCCTGCAGGCGTTCGACGATGCGGTTGATCGGAATGCCTTCGTTGAAACTTCCCGGGAACAAGTCGGGGTAGGAAGGGTCGCCCGCGTGGTGAAGGGCGATGACGTCCCAAAACTGGTTGAAACACGGGGAACCCGAGGAGCCGGCCTCGGTGCCGGTCTGGTAGATCACGCGTGTGCCATTGGCGTTGAGCGTCATCTTTGCTTCGAGGTCCAGCGCCAGGTTCATGGGCGCACCCTTGGGGTGCTGCAGGATGAACAGGGACGATTGCTCAGCGAAGGGCCACACTGCTGCCGGAAGCGACACCCACCCTCGGGACTTCGCGTGCGCGTCCACATCGTTGCCGAGCGCGATCGGCGCGTCGCCGATCGCATCAGCCAGCCGCACAAGGGCGAAATCGAGTTCGTCCATGGTCGGCGTGGCGGCTTTCGGCATGGCCTGCAGGTCGGCTGGGCTATGCGGGCTCGAGTCCACGAGCCAGTCTGCGGCGAGCCGCACCTCGACGCCTTCGTTCACCGGCGTCTTGTCGCTCATCTCCTTGTAGTCGAAGCGGAACACGACTTTGGCCGGGTCCACCGTGAGGCCGCCGGGTGTATGTGTGCCGTCGCGCCCGGCAATGGCCGGCGCCATCACGTGGTGGTTGGTCAGCACCAGGTCCGGCCCCACCAGAAAACCAGTGCCGAATGACATGCCGTTGTTGGTGGGCAGCTCGATGCGACACACGCAGACCTCGCGCTGCGCGAGCCGCTCGCGCCAGATGACCACCGGGAAGGGGACACTGGTGGACTTGACGATTTTCTCTAGCTGCGGGGTGGGCAGCGAAGTGACGGCCAGGCCGAAACGTCCGGCCACTTGTGTGAGCAACGGGTTGTCGGGCTGAGAGGCTCGCGCCGCCGCGATCAGACGCAGTACATGGCCTTTGGCCTTATAAAACGCCACCACATCCCAGGTGGCCTGGGTCAGCGGATACGGCGCCGAGATTCCGGCGAGCGGCTGATCGAGGCGCGCAACCAACATCTGATTGAGCTGGGCCGGATCCGGAAAAGCCGCGGCGAGCGCTTCCGCCAGCGCCTTTTGATCGGCGCCAGAGACTTTCAGCGTGAGTGGATCGATGGGAACTTGCGACATGGTCCGAGTGTCACTGGATAGTGCGGTTCAGAATCTCAGTGCCATCCGCCAGCCACACGCGCTCGACGAGCGCAGGGCCATTGAACTCGAGCGTCATGAAGCCGTGCGGCACGAACTTCTCCTCTTCGCCCTTGATCGCAGCGTTTGGTCCGTCCAGAACCAGGCACGACGGACTGTCGGCAGTTGCCGTGAGGCGTTTCCAGGTCACCGTGCCTATCGTCTGCTCGGTGGGCGCCGCCTTGACGTGGCCTTTTCGCGGTTCCGGAATGCCTCCGTTCCCCAGGCATCGGCCCAGCAATCCGAAAACCGGATGTGGATCGTAGACCACGCACTGGTGCTCGTGGCCCCAGTACCACGCCGTCACTTTTCGCGCGTCCAGCAGATGCCGCAGGGCTTGCTGGAGTTTGGGGCCCTGAGTCTCAAGCCGCGAGAACGGCTGTTGATGCGAGAACAGGATGAGCTTCTTTGCGATGCCGCCGTTCTCCTCGCGCGCTCGATCGATCACCACATTCAGCCACGCCACCTGTTCGGTGTCCATGTCGTGGTCCACGTACGCGGTATCGAGGCCCACGAGCAGCCAGTGCGTGTTCTGGAACGCGAAATAACTCGACGACTGATCGAACGCAGGGAGCGCTACGGTGAAGTAACCCTCACCGCCCGAGTACATCTCGTGATTGGAGTTCAGTGTGCGGCTGATCGCGCCGGCGTCCTTTGGCCATGGGGCCAGGAATCGTTCCCGCACTTCGTCGGGGGTGCCCGAATAGTAGATGTCGCCCAGGTGGAGCAGAAGGTCAAACGGCGCACGTTTCCGGATCTCGGTGGCGATGAGCGGAGCGCCGTACAGGCCCGTGCCCCAGTCGGCGGTCAGGGCAATGCGCGCGTTGTCGGCGATGACGGCCGCCGTGGTCGTCGTGGGCCGCAGGATCGGATGAGCTTTCGACTGATCGACGTGCGTAAACAGCGTCTTGATCCAGCCCAGGATGTCGCCGCCGGTGATACCAGTACCGAACTTGGCCTCCAGTCCGCCAGACGGAAGCGTGCGGGCGACCTGGGCCTGTCGCGCGATTTCACTCTGGAGGAGGGAAACATCGCGATCGGACACGGCCACCATCAGATCGGTGCCCGCCTTCGCCGTCTCCTGGCCCACACGTTCGAGCACCTGGCGATATCGCGCCATGAGCAGGCGTTCTTCATCAGTTTGTACGCCGCCCTGCGCGGGACCGAACGACTCCAGGCCCCCGGCAGGCGGAAGCGCAAGACTGCGGAGCGTGACAATCGTCTGCTCCGGCTTCTGGTCAGGCTTCTGATCGGAGTGTTCTGGCATGGCGTTCAGGTGAGTTGACGGGATCATCCGGCCTTGTGCCGGGCGGTGTCAAATGTGAGTTAGAGTCTCTTCATGCGGCAGTGGATCGTGACGTCGATGGCGGCGCTGTGTCTCTGCGCGGGCGCGGCCGCACAGTCCACGCGGTGGTACGACGAGTACGATCGCGCGCTGAAAGCCATTGCGGCCAAACCTGCAGACTGGGCGACCGCCGAAACCGCGCTCCTCGCCGCGCGCATGCGCGGACCGGCGCAGGGGCCGCGCGTGGGATTCCCCGGCGAGATCTACAAGCCCTTCATTCCCGACTACTACCTGGGCGTCGTCTACCTCAACACCGGTCGTGCGGCCGACGCTGAGTCGACGTTCCTGCGAGTGCGCTCTGCGAACATCATCGACCAGAAGGACAGCCTCTACCGGACCTTTGTCGACCAGTCGAGGATGGCCACCTACACTCGGGCCGCGAGTGACGCGAGGCGCCTGATCGCGGCGAAAGACTTTACCGGCGCCGAGAAGGCGATCGCCGAGGCCTCAGACAGCCGCGCCAATGACGCCGGCGCCAAGGACCTGCGCGAGGAGCTTGATGTGGCGATGAAGCCACCGGTGCTGCCATCCGGCGGCGGGACTCCAATGAATGCGCCCATCAGTACGGCCAATCAGCCCGTGGGGCTCGGCGACCGGCCGCCTGGGCCTGTGACGGCACCACCGGCGGGAGGTAGCAGCCCACCGCCCAACACAAAGACAAGCAGCAACACCGCGGCCAACTCCACGGCTCGGCCCACCGGTACCCCCCCAGCCAACACCAAGGGCGCGCGCATTTCAGGCAATGCCGCCTCAAGCACCGGAATGACCGACCCTGACCAACTTCTGGCCATCGGCCTTCGAGCGTTTCTTTCGGGCAACTATCAGGCGGCTGCCGACAGTCTGCGCGCTGCCGACGACGATCCGTACGGGCCAACTCGCGCGAAGCTCTACCTCGCGTGTGCCAACGCCGCGCTGGTGCTCACGGGTGGTGCAGATGTGGCGCTGATGGAAACGGCGAAGGCGCAGTACAATGCGGCCGATCCGAGAGCAAACTTGCGCGCAGAGGACCGGCGGGTGATCTCGCCGCGCCTCCTCGACTATCTGACCGGCAAGTTGGCGCTCCCGAGCGGTAAGTAACAGCACGAGGTCTGCAATGTTCAGTCGCCGGTTGACAGCGATCACGATTGTCGCCCTCTTGTGGCCCGCCGCGCCGGTGTCAGCACAGACCAGCCTGCAGATTCCGCTGCAGTTCGACTTCCTCAATCCAGGCGCCAGAAGCCTCGCGATCGGCGGCGCCTTTGTCGCGCTGGCCGACGATGCCACGGCAGGGTTTGCGAATCCAGCTGGACTGATGGAACTCAATCGCATGCAGGTGTCCGTGGAGTTGCGCGCGCGCCGCCTCGAGTCGTTGTTTCTCGAACGCGGGCGGTTGTCGGGCGCGATCTCCAATCAACTGACCGACACCATCGCCGGGCCCGTGTTTGGCCAGAGCCGCGACCAGAGTGGCGGCCTCGGATTTATCTCGATCGTCATGCCGTCGAGCAGCAGGAAGTGGACTGTGGCCGCCTTCCGCCACGAATTGGTCCGCGTCGATCAGGCGTTCCTCTCACAAGGCGTGTTTCAGCAGGACCCTGTCGAATTCACGTCGCGCCGCGACACGCCGCAAGAGGGCATTCGCCGCATCTCGCTCACCAACTACGGCCTGGCCGGCGCACGGCAGCTGAGCCCGCGCCTGTCGGTGGGCGCCACGCTTTCGCTGTATCACTTCGCGCTCGACTCGGAGTTCACGCGATTCGACTTTGAGGGATTCCTCGGGCCGCCGATCCTGACCACCGTGCTCGGACGGTCAACGCAGAAGGGCAGCGGTGTGTCAGTGGCGCCGGCCCTGGGTGTGCAGTTCTGCGTGAAGGCCTGCGACGACCGCAGCGGACGCTCGGCGCGATTCGGCGCGGCGTACCGCAGGGGCCCCTCGTTCAAATACGACACGCGCGACGGCCAGGACCCGGTGCGCACACAGACGTTCCGCTCACCAAGCACCCTCGCCGTGGGGGCGGCCGTGGAGATGGCGAAGCCGGGTCGCAGGCTTCTGTTTGCCACTGAAGTCACCTACATCACGTACTCGCGCCTCGAACGCGACTATGTGGTGGATCAGGCGCTCGGCAGCGGGTTGCAGGATCAGTTTTTTGTCGACAACGGCGTCGAGTACCACTTCGGCGCGCAGTACACGTGGGAGCGTCCCTGGGTGCCGAAGTTCCGCGTGGGCATCTGGTCGGACCCGAACCACACCGTGCGGTTCCGTTCCAACGCCGCACTCGCGTTCCCCACCGACCGTCTCAAGGAGGAACTGATGCGCACGGCGCTCTCCACGGGCGAACGTCTTACGCACCTCACCGCCGGCGTGGGACTTTCGATCAGTTCCCGGCTGGCCTGGAACCTTGGCGCAGACTTTGCACCCAGGTCCACGGTTATCTCCTCGTCGATCATCGTCAATGTGAAGTAACGGGCCGGGGCACGGCCCAATGGAGTCAGTCATGAAACGTCAGCAGCGAGAATGGGCCAAGTCGGGACTTCTGTGTGTGTGCGTGGCCATGGCGCTTCCCTCGTGCGGCGGTGGCGACACCACCACGCCTACACCGACGGTTTCGTCCGTGGCTGTTTCGGGGGCCGCTCTCAACACGGTGCCCGGCCAGACGCTGCAACTGACGGCGATCGCCACGTTGTCGAACGGCTCAACTCAGAACGTGACGAACTCGGCGACGTGGACGACGAGCAGCACGACGATTGCGAATGTCTCGACCACCGGCCTGGTGACAGGCGGGGCAGTGGGCGATGCCACGATCGGCGCACGGCACCAGAATGTGCTGGGCACACTCCTGGTCGGGATCAAATCGCTGATCGCGCGGTTCACCGTCTCGAACGCCACGGGACCTGACGTCTGCAGGATTGTCGCGGGATCGGGTGGCAACCTTGATTGCACCTTCAACGGATCCACCTCGCTCGGCAATCCGACCACGTGGGCCTGGAGCTTCGTGGTGGCCACGGCGACAGGAACGAGTGGAAACCAGAGCACGGCCACGTTTGTGCCCACTCCCGGGTGCGGGTTCTTCGCGACGAAGGCCGCTCAGATTGGCACGACCGGTTCGGTCCAGATGATCGTGAGGCTGACCGTGAGCAAGACGGGCGGCGTCAGCGAAGAAGTGACCAACCAGAACGTGCGTCTGTTCCCGCAGTCCCAGTGCGGCTACGGCTTCTGATTCGCGGCGTGCAACAACAAAGGCCTTTTACCATGAAGGGCATGAAGCTCCATGAAGGCGCGGAGCTGGGTGCCGCCTCCGGCGGCACGCGCGATTGGAGGGAAGGCGCGAACAAGCACAGGCTGGAACCAAAACGACCTCTGAGGTAATTACCGACCACTGCCGACGGTAATTACCTCAGAGGTCGTTTTTGCATGAGCCTGTGTTTGTGCGCGCCTTCCCTCCAATCACGCGGCCCCGGCAAAGCCGGGCCCCCAGCTCCGCGCTTTCAGATAGCGACACGCATTTCTTCATGGAACTTCATGGAACTTCATGGTGTTTTTTTGGACGAGCGCGGGGGCGTCGTCACGACGCCCAGCTGCTGAAGTGTCTGGTCGAGATTGAACCCGGGCATCGTGAACGTGAAACTGCGAGACCCGTCCTGGGCCACCACCAGGCGCTCAGTTGATGCGGGATTGAGACCCTGATTCTCGAGGGCCACGGTGTAGGCGCCGGCTGGAATCCGTACCCCGAACGGCGTGGTCTGTGAGTGCGCGAAGTTCACGCCGGCCTCTGCCGAGGTGATCGTCACGTTTGCCCAGGGGCGCGCGTCGATGACCACGAGCACGGACGGCGCCCACAACGTGTTGCTCAAGGCCAACGCGCCTGTCGGCAAAGAGGCGCGCACCTGGTAGATCGCGGCAGGCGTGCCGGCCTCGATCGGCACGGTCACCGGAGCGAGGCCGCTGAGCGTGATCACATCGCCTGCCGGCGAGGAGCCGCGATAGAGCCGCACGGTGTCAGGGGCGCCGTTGTCGACGAGCCGCCGAATCCGAACGGCGCCCGGCCCGCCCGCCGAGGCGTCCACGTACTCGAGCTGATACGCGTCGTCCAGATGCGCGCTGGCATTGACGAACGACCCGCTGGCCATTGCGCCCAGCACCACCAGCACGCCGGCGGCAGTGGCGAGCGCCGTCACCCGCCATCCAGGGGGCGTCCATCGGAATGCGATGGACGGCGGCTCGTCGGCCGCCTTGTCGGCGCGAACGCTGGCGCGCAGTTGCGCGGAGGGGGCGCTTCTGGCCGGTTGCCTCGCCACCATCTCGCGGATTTCCTCCCACAGAGGTCCCTGGTGGAGTGCGCGAAGTGTCTCGATCGACGCCGATGCGTCGCCGCCCTGCACGTCGGCCAGTTGCACGCGTTGCAGCGCCACGCTGGCCTGCCATCGCATATGCGCTGCCGAACCGGGCGCCGGTTCGGAATCAGCCAGCACCTTGAGCAGGTACGAGCGGACGCGCGCTTCAAGCGCCGGCTGATGTGCGCGGACGTCGGCCAACAGGTCGCGAATCTCTTCATCGGGCAGGCGCAGTGGCTGGTTGCCGGCGGTGGCGAGTGGACCCGCCGTGCGCAGCACCGCGCTCTCCGGGATCTCGGGCGCAAAACGCTGACGCAGAAGTTCAAGCAGGTCCACCGTGGGATGTGGCACAAGGCTGGCGAGTCGGCGCAGCTGTTCGACGTGGGCGGCGGTCACCACGCGCGGTGCGCGATCCACACTCCTGAACGCGGTGCGATCATCCTGCGTCAGCTTTCGCGAGGCCTGCAGCAGCCCGCCGCGAGTCATCGCCACGGCCGGCACCGGGAGCCGCAGCAGGGCCTTGGGCCACAGCGATGGATCGGACACAGGATTCACCCATACGCGGCGGCTCTGCTGTCGAAGGGCGTCGAGCCAGCCAAGGTCATTCCCAGACAAGCTGGCGGCCAGGCCAAGCCCGGTCCCCAGAATCATCACCGGTCCATCGTCGCGTCTGCGGAGCAGCGTCTCAAGCGGCATGGGCGGGCCATAACGACGAGTGGCGGGCCGGCTGATATCGCCGTCAAAAAACCAGCGCTCAATGGCGATGCCCTGGCGGCTGAGGTCGTGGATCAAGCCATCAACACGGCGGGTGTGCACGGTCATGGATTGCGAGACGTCCTGCAACACCAGAATTGGCTGCAGCCGGCGGCGGGCCTTGAAGATGAGGTGCGGCCGCATGCCGGCGCGGATGGTGGCGTGCAGCGTACGCATGACGTCGAGGGTGCCGCTTCGTTGTTCGTCCCTGGCGTGGAACGACCGTCCAAGGATGGTGGCGGCCTCTTCAATGTCCGCCCGAGGCAGCCGTGTTTCAAGATCCTTGAGTTTGAAGTCGGCGTGGAAAGGACCCGGCAGCGCCGCAAGCGATGCACCCCAAGCCTCGGTGGTCCAGCGCCGTGTGGCCTCTCGCATCTGGCTCCACCAGAGGGGGAGGGCCGTGAGCGCAAACACCGCCAGGCCCATCAAAGCCAGCGCCGAGAGGTTTCGCCGGGATGGCGGCGAAGGCAAGTCAACGGCCGGTGGAGCGGCTAATGGATCCGCCACCAGTTCGACCGTCGTCGGCCTGATCGTTTCTGCGGGGTCTGTCGGCGGCCCGTCTGTGACGGTTGGGCTGACCGTAGAGTTTATAGGCGGATTCAGAACCGTTCTGTCGACGAGCACCGCCGCGACAATCACCAGGACTGCCGCGGCCGCCCAGAGCCAACGTCGGCCGGTGTTTCCACGCGTCTCAGGCGGTGTTTCTGGCGGCTTGACTATCGTCTTCGGCGCTTCCGGGTAGAACTCGTCGAACAACCTGCGAATGGTCTCGACTTCGTCTTCGCGACGGGCGATGAGCGCTGCCAGGCTGTTGCGCAGTTCCGCGCGGTTGGTTTGATCCCAATGCTGCAGGAGCCGGCCGGCGGCCATGTATTCGTGCAGGCCGACGCCGAAGTCCTTGTCGCGCAGCGCGTCGAGGAACTCGCTGAACGGCAGTGTCTGCATCGTCTACCTAACTAGCTGGTCTGACGAAACAGGCGAGCGTCAGGCTCGGTTTTGAGCAACGCGGCCGTCGCAGGTGTCTCTCCGATGCTGCGCTCCAGCGCCTGGGCATCCACCCCGGCCGAGGCGAGCGCGCGCACCCACGCCAGCAACTCACCGGTGGCCGGACGTTTTTCCAGTCCCGGCAAATCGCGGATTTGCCCAAACCGCTTGACCGCGGCATCCAGCAGGGATTGCGAGAGGTTCAGGTGCCCCAGGCGTTGCTGCAGGATCTGCTTCAGCCGATCGGCATCCGGGAACTCGATGCGATGAAACACACATCGTCTCAGGAACGGATCGGGCAGTTGCCGTTCGCTGTTGCTCGTGATGATCACCACGGGCCGTTCGGTGGCCTTGAACACCAGGTCGAGCGCCGGCACCCGGAACTCCATCTGATCGATCTCGTTGAGCAGATCGTTGGGGAAGTCGCGCGGCGCTTTGTCCACTTCGTCAATCAGGACAAGACGACGTGTTGGCGAGCGAATGGCTTCACCCAGCGCGTTCCACTTCAGGTAGTTCTCGGGCTGGGAAGCCCGCGCGTCACCCGTTTGCGCGTGGTAGAAGCGCAGGAGGTGATCGATTTCGTAGAACGCATCGCTGGCCTGGTGGTCGCTTCTCGTGTGGAACTGCAGCACGGGGCCCAGCCCGAGTTCGGTGGCCACTGACCAGGCGAGGGTCGTCTTTCCTGTGCCGGGCTCACCGGTCACCAGCAACGGTTGCTCCACGACCAGCGCGGTGTTGACGGCCGACACCAGCTGCGGGTCTGCCAGGTACCGGCCCTTCTCGCCTCGTGCAGATTGGGGTTGCCCTTCGGGGACGCTGCCGTCACCGGCATAACGGCGTGAAAGTGGTGCAGCGCTCATCGGATTTCCTCAACTTGTTGCCAGACGTCGTCAATCGTTTTGAAGATGACCTCGGGCACGGGGGGCACTGACTTGACCTCCTCGAGCATCCGGGCCTGTTGTTTCTGCGTGAGACCACTCCCTTGGACGAACCCGTCCAACTCCGGCGCTTCCAGGCTGTCCAGTTCCTTCAGTTCAACGATCGGCATTGAGGCGGAGAAGCCGTCTTTCAGCTGAGTGATGAGCCAGCGGGCGCTGTCTTCCGCGCCGTCGCGGGGCTGTGCGCCTCGCAGCCATGACAGGAGAGACCGCGCCGGTTCGGGTTGCCATTCGATCGGTTGCACGCACTTGAGTTTGCAGGTATTGGCGGTGTCTTTCAGTAATTCGGGCAGCCACTCGGTGTAGTACTTCACCAAATCCGGATCCCTGAACTTGGCCATGACGAGCGGGTGCAGCAGCACGAGATTCTCGAAGCTGATGCGGTCGGCGATGGTCTCTGCCAGTCTGGACACGTCCGCCAGATTCAGCGCGCGGGCCAGCGCTTCAAAGTACGCCTCGCGGCTTGCCGGGCGGCTGGGCCAGTCCACAAGCACGATGCTGCGGTCGGGTCTGGGGTCGAGCCAGAAGCGCACCCGCTCCTTGAAATGTTCCGGCGCCTGGCCACTGGCGCCGTGCACCAGGATGGTCTGATGTTGACGCGAGGCGGCCCACACGATCACGCCGCCCCACTGGTCGCTTCGGCCACACAGCAGCGACGGGCGTTCGCCGAGCGGGTCGTCGGCAGGCGGGGCCTGATCGGGGCCTGCGGGCAGTCTGAGCCAGAGCGCGCGCAACGCAGGATTGTCGGGCTGCTGGCTCAGTGCGGCGGCGAGCAGGCTGCCGGCCCAGCGTTTCTCGAACGCGCGCGTGGCAATGTCGCGGGCATTTTCCCCCTGCGGCTTCGAGCGCGCCGTGAGATCGTCGAAGCGCTGATCGAGTGACAGCACCAGGGCTTCAAGGGCGTTGACGGTGGGGAACGCCTCCTTGAGCGCATCAGCCAGGTCTTGAACATCGCGCGCGGCAACGATTCTCCCGTCGGAGCGGCCGTTGTTCTGCTGGGGCACGTGCCTATGCTCCACCGGCGTTCCGCAGGTGTCAAGGCTCGGATCTCGCGATAGGCTCTGGTGATGAAGCTGATCCTGGCGCTGACGATTGCCGCAGGTGGTGTTGCTTGGGCCGACGTCGCACATACCCAGATCTCCGCCATGCAGTTGGCACAGGCGCGGCAGATGCTGCGGACGGTGCGCGAGGCGGTGCGCGAACGGTATTACGACCCCACGTTTGGCGGCCGCGACGTCGTGGCGCACTTCAAGACGGCTGAACAGAAGCTTGACGCCGCCGAGTCAGTCGGTCGCGCCTACGCGGTCATTGCCCAGGCGCTGGTGGACTTCGGCGATTCGCACACCTACTTTCTCCCCCCAGAGATTCCGGCCACCTTCGAGTACGGCTGGCAGATGGCCATCGTGGGTGATCGATGCCTGGTGCTGGGTGTGAAGCCCGGGAGTGATGCCGAGGCAAAGGGCCTTCGCGCCGGCGATCACATCCTGCAGGTGGAGACGTTGCCGCCGACGCGGGCCGATCTGTGGAAGATGCGGTATTCCCTGAATCTGCTGAACCCACGGCGGCGTGTGCGCCTGATGGTCCAGACCCCCGGCGGTGCGCCGCGTCCGCTCGAGATCGAGACCAAGGTGACGCCGCGGCCCAGAGAAGTGCGCATCAACATGGAGAGCGTGATGAACGGCATCACGTCGGATTTTGACGAGATGTCTGCCCGGCGGGTCAATCGCGTCGCCAGGGTCGGCGGGGTTGCCATCTGGCGGCTGGAAGCGTTCGACTTTCCGCCCGATCAGGTGGACCGTGAGTTCGATCCGGTGGTCAAAGGCGCCACGGACCTCATCATTGACCTTCGCGGCAATCCAGGAGGACTGGTCAAGACACTCGAGCAGTTGACGGGAAAGCTGTTTGATCGCGATGTGAAGCTCGGCGACATGAAGGGGCGCAAATCCACCAAGCCGTCGATGGCGAAGAAGCGCAAGAACCCGTTTCTGGGCCGCGTTGTGGTGCTGGTGGATTCAGAGTCGGGGTCTGCGGCCGAGATCCTGGCCAGAGTGCTGCAACTCGAGCAGCGCGCCGTCGTGATGGGGGATCGTACCGCCGGCTCCGTGATGGTGGGCGAGATGATGATGAGCGCGGTCCAGCTCATGTCGGCGTCCGATGAGCTGAGCATCCTCCCGTACGGGTTCAGCGTCACGGTCGCGGACATCATCATGAAAGACGGCCAGAGCCTCGAGCGCGTGGGTGTTGTTCCTGATGATGTGCTGGTGCCGACGCAAGAGGACCTGGCGGCAGGACGCGACCCTGTGCTGGCTCGCGCGGCGACCAGCCTTGGCGCGACACTCGACCCGGTTGCCGCAGGCAAACTGTTTCCGCTGCTCTGGAAATAGCGCCGTTGACACGACCTCGCCGCCTTGCTGTAATCTCCGCCACATGACCGGGCCTGACCTCCCTTCGCCCGCAGCCCACGGCGGCCAGTCGGGCGCGCGAGGAGGACGCTTCTCGCGACTCTGGCTCACCCGGACTTCGCTTGCGTTCTGGATGATCGTGGTTGGCGCGCTGGGGGCGTCGGTGGCGTTCTGGATCGCGCGTACCGAGCAGCGGTCCGTGGCCATGCATCGGCAACTCACACGCGGCCAGATGATCGAACTCTCGCTGCGCCAGGCCATCGTGGGCGACTGGAGTTTCAGGGCCGCGCTTGAAGCGCGGCAACGTGAGCACGGTGCCCGCGTGGATGCGCTGCAGGACAACGCCACGCGCGTGCGGCCTGTCGACCAGGCATTGGCGGGACAGTTCGATATGCAGGCGCAGCAGGAACGGATGTTGTCGCGCCTGACAGGGACGCTCCTGGTGCCGTTTCGCGATATGGCGGCGGGACCCGATGTGCGTGCCCGCGTTGATCTTCAGGTGGCGGATGAACTCTCGCGCCTGGGATTCAGTAAGTCCTCGCTGCCCGAAGGTTCTTCGGAGGCCGGACCTTCCGTCGTCGCTGACGCTCCCGCGGACGCGACGCGCGCGCCAACATTTGAGTCGGTGGTGACTGCCAGAGAGCTGCCGGTGTGGCGGCCCTTCTCCGAGGAAATCCACCACCTGCATCACCATGTGCCGCGCCTGGCGCTGGGCGTGGTGCTCTTTGTACTGTCGCTCGTCTGCCTGACGAGCGCGGACCTGTTCAGTCGCTCGCCCCGGGTGGCGAACGCGGCGCTGCTGCTTGGGGGCGTGACCGCAAGCGGCGCGGTCGTGGCGGTGCTGGCGTGGGATCTGAGCGCGTGGCGGCCGCTCCTGGTTGCCGGGGTGTTTGCGGTCGTGCTGGGGATGATATTTCGCGCCACCGGGACGTTCGCGCACAGCGCCGACGGCGAAACTGCGCATCCGCCGGAGTTTGAACCCAGACATTTCGGAGGGGTACACGTCACGCTCAAGCACGCCGCACACCTCCGTGAGCAGATCATGCTCGGCCTGGTCGCGGTCACGGTGCTGCTGAGTTCGGTGGTCGGCTGGTGGTTTGCCGAGGCCCAGACCCACGCGAACGAATCGACGCATCGCGCGTTTGCCACCGAGGTCCAGATCAACAATCTCGATGCCGAGCGGTGGCTGGACGCCAGCGCCAATCTCATCACGCCAACGCTGGAGTTGTTTCATGCGCGCATGCGCTGCGCGTATGCCACGCAATTAGCTGCGCTTCCGCCGGACGGATTCAGCCAGAACACCCAGGCCGTCTACGCCCGCGACCGCGAACGCGATTGCGGTGCGCTGACGACGACCGAGAACAAGGCCAAGGCCGAGGTGGTGGAGCGGGTGGACTTTGATTCCGCAGGCTATCCGGGAACGGCGTTGTTCGCGGAGGTGCGCAACCGCGGGCCGTTTAACCCGGCCAGCCTTTATGCCCTGGGTGATGGATACATCAGTGAGGCCGAATTGTGGGAACGCAAGGCCGTCACCTATGTGCTGGGCCTGACGCTGTTCGCCATTTCGTTATACCTGCTGGGCCAGGCGATGGGCATGGGCGAGGGAGCCGCGTCATCAGTGTTGGCCGTCTGTGGATCGCTCCTCGCCCTTGGAACGTTTGGGTATGCGGCGACTGCCTACTGGCGCCCGGTGATGCCCGAGATGACGCTTTCGGAAAGTTGCCAGACCGAAGGGGCAGCCGTGGAAGTGGCCGCTATGTACTACGGGCGCGGCCGGGCGTTGTTGGATATGGCGACGACCGGCGCCGATTACCAGAAGGCGGCGGACGCCTTCGGCTGCGCACTGGAGGCACGACCGGGTTTTGGTCGCGCCCAATATGACCGGGCCCGTGCCGCATCACTTATCAGCCAGGGTGACGCCGACAGCTCGTACACGAACTTTCCGACCCGGAGCCGAGTGGCCGAGATCCGGGCGTCGCAGGCGGAGACACTTCGCGAATTTGAGCGCAGCCACTGGACGCCCACCCCGCGGTTGCTCAATGGGCACGGGTTCAACACGATCCTGGCAGCGCTCATCGACGCTAATCTTCCGCTCCTCGACGAGGCCATCGCCGCGCTCGAACGCGCGATTGTCGGCAGCGGCATCGGAACGCCGGAGGGCGTCATTGATGCCGTGAAGCTCAAGGCCGCGCCGGCGGCCGAGCTGGATGTGAATCAGATGCTCTACACCAACCTGGGCCTCGCGCGACTGGCGCGTGGGGAACGGGAATCGGCGATGAAGGCCTACCACGCGGCCGTGGACGGCCTTCGGCTGTCGGAGAATCGGGCGCTTGTTGCCGGCACACTGAGCGACCTCAACATCCTGGAGTCGCATTGCGTGACGCTGCACGGCGACGGGTCCGCCACGTGTGGTGTCGTGGCCGCCGGCATCAAAGACGCGCGCCGGCTGCTCCTTGTCGGACGCACGTCATCCCCGCGTGCAAACGGTCCCACGCTCACAAACCTGGAGGCCTGGGCTCGCGCCTCCAGGGTGGGGTGGACGGCAAAACTCGCGGGCTTCGATGGGTCGGCCGACGCGCTGGCTATTGTCTGGTCGGCGTACTCGGACGAATGGAAGACATGGCGCGTGGTGCAACCGCTGCTCAATCGACTTGAGTCGAAACAACTCGCCACGCTCAACTATCCCCAGCAGACCTCGCTGTACACCGCCGGCCCGTCGTACTGCCTGCCCGAAGGGCGGTACCGGGCGGAGTTCTATCTCAACGGAGAACGGGTGGAGACCGAAAGGAGCATCGAGATGGACATCCGCGGGTTCAAGGACTATCGATCGCGCGAGCTCGATGTGGCTCTATGTGTGCCGGGCGACTGGACGCGTTCGTCCATCCGAGGGTCTGGCGAGAGCCGCCACCTTGTGCAGGCGTTCTCCAACGCGCAAGGGCGCGCCGCGCTGTACCTGTTCACGCTCTTCACGGCCAGAGATGGAGGCGACTTTGAGCGGCAGTCAATCGAACGCGCATGGACGCTGATGAAACGCCTGTCCACATCGCCGCCGAATGACGAGGCGTTCCACGCGGCCGTGGATCGATTCCAGGGCTGCGACAAGCCGATTGAACCCAATACCGTGCTCTCTCGCGTGTGGCGGTCGGCCGACGGACTCGCGCACGTGGCGTTGGTCGTCGGCGGCGCGGCGCCTGGCGGCCAGGCGTGCGAGGTGCTCGAATCGATTGGCAGCTACTACAGTCGAGATAGTTCCCAGGTGCTTGGCCGGTCGAGGTAGCGCGATGACCATTCGCATGATCACCGCTCTCATCGGCGTGTTCGCGACGACGTGGCAGGGCGCGCCGCCGCCGGCGCCCGCCACGGTTGAGGTGAGGTATGCGGAGTCGGGTCGCGACAACCCCTCAAATGGCGGTTCAGTCACGCTGACGGTGAAGGCCGGCGAAGTGCGTTCGGCGATCGTCTGGGAGTCGGAGTGCACCCTGGGCGCTCGCGCGAACGCCGTGGCGGCGGCCCCAGGGGTCGATCAGTACTGGACGTTCAGGACGGAGTTGGCGGCATCAGCCGATGGTCGTCCCGGCATCCGCGTCAAATACCAGCGCACCCGAATTGCGGCAGCAGGGCCGCAGCCGCCCGAGAAGGAGCACTGGCTTCCCCTTGATGGCACGACCGAGCTGACGGTCACCGAAACCAGTTGGCGCAAGGACTGCAAGTACGGCGGGTTCACCATGGTCGTGGTCGCGAAGGCGCCCGAGAATCAGAGGTGGAACATGCCGGACCGGACGGCGGTGGGAATGGCCTCGGCGGCCTTGGTGCGATAGACGCTCCATGAGATCTGGCCGCCTGCCGTGGCCTCGACATGCATGACGTTGGAGTGCTCTCCGTAAAATTCGCCCTCGTCCAGATTCACGGAGTAGTCGACACCTCCGGAGGTTGTGGCGACGACGGAAGTCCTCAGCGCATGGATGCCGTTTGGAACCTGGTTGATCGGGCTCGACATGAGCTCGTGGATCACCAGGTCACCAGTGGGGTGCGGAAGTGTCATGGTGGCGTGATACGAGCAATGCATGTCACCTGTCAGGAAGACCAGTTTGCCGACCCGCTCGGCGGCCAGAAATTCGATGAGTTCGTCGCGCTGATGGCGAAAGTCATCACCGCACCACTTGTCGCTGCCGCTTCTGGCTTCCCCCACGAATGGCACGGCGGTGGCGACGAACTTGACCTCATCTCGATTCGTCTTGAGCCAGTCCTTCAAGCGGGCCATCTGTTGCGGACTCACGATGGTGGCGTGTTGCCCCTTGTGACGTTCTGATCGCACGTCAACCACAAAAAACTTCGCGGCCGCCCATTCAAAGGAGTAGTGATACGCCGGCCAGTAGTTCTGGGGATTATGCGAGTCCTGGCATTCCTGATACACCACCTTGGCGACGTCCCGGATCGAGTCAGAGGGGCGCTGGAGAAATGGCTTTCCATTGTAGAAGTCATCGAAAATTTCATGGTCGTCCAGGATCATGTAGTGGGGCAGTGAGGCCAGGACCTCTGCTGTGGGCCGGACCTTCCACGCATCCTGATAGAGGGATCGGTAGTACCTCAGGTCCATGAACTCCGGAAGCGGATGGACGAAGATGTCGGCATAAACCTGATCGCCGCAGTGCACCATGAAATCTGGTTCGAGCTGTTCCACGAGCGCCTGTATGCCCTCCCAGGACTTCCGGGCGTTGCCGATCTTGCGGCTGATCAACCCGCCTCTGGACCAGTTGCAGGATCCGAAGAGGAATGAGCAGGCGCCCGGACCAGCCGGCGCCGTCGTGAACGTGCCGGAGTTGACCTGCGGCGCCTTGCCTGCTTTGAAACTGAGCTGACACTCGTAGGCCGTCTGTGGCGCCAGGCCCGACAGCTCGAACACTTCAACAAAGCCGCGATGTGCGACAAGCGGCCGTGGGGGCTCCGCCTGCCAGGCGGTCGTTCCGGCTTTTCGATACTTCAGACGGGCTTCCTTCGAGTCCTTCTCGCCGCGTGTCCAGATACGCGCCGTGGACGCAGTCACGTGCCCGACAATCAGCTGGGACATCCTCAGACCCTCTCGAATGGTTTTAGGGGGAAGACGATAGGCGGTCGGTGAAAACGTGTCAAGAGACCGGAATGTGCAGCTCCATGCAGACATCCGCTGTGGCGTACGGCATCGGTGACGGCATCGGTCGGTGCGTGAAACCCATGCGTTCGTAGAGGCGCAACGCCGGCTGCAGACGCGAACTGGAGACCAGGATCACCGTGTGCGCCCCCATCTCTCTCGCGCGAGCGATACACACGTCCACAAGGCTGCGCCCCAGGCCCGCACCACGAGCCGCGTCGGCCACCGTGACCTTCAGCAACTCCACTTCGCCAGGGCCATGCGGCGCAATCGCCGCGGTGCCCACAACCATGCCACCGCGTTCGGCAATAAAGACGGTCCCGCCAGCGTCAATCACCGCCCCCTGGGGATCGGCCAGTTGCACTTCATCTGCGGGTTCGTACAGACCATGCTCGTCGAGCCATGCGCGATTGAGGCGGTAGAACGCCTCGGCATGCTCCGGGCGAAAGGTGACGATGGTGATCGACTCAGGTGATGAAGGCATTGCCGCCGCCGGGGCGATCGTAGCTCAATGCCGCCGTGGCACAATGGCGCGTGGCACCGCTCCGAACCGTCCGGGTGACTCACTACGTCACTCCCTTGCGCGAAGGCGGCTCCCTGCCCGCCATCGTGGAGGCGGATGACGAAGGCACCTATGTGCTGAAGTTCCGGGGTGCGGGGCAGGGGACTCGCGCGCTGATTGCCGAACTGGTCTCGGGTGAACTGGCGCGGGCGCTTGGTCTCCCGGTGCCCGATCTGGTGTTTGCGGAGCTGCACGCGGACCTTGCGCGCACCGAGCCCGATCCTGAAATCTCTGCGCTGATTCGCGCCAGTCACGGCCTGAACCTGGCGCTTGACTACCTTCCGGGTTCCATCACGTTTGATCCGCTGGTGGATACCATTGACCCAGACCTCGCGTCGCGCATCGTCTGGTTCGACGCCCTGGTCTCGAACATGGATCGAACCGTGCGCAACACCAATCTACTGATGTGGCACAAGCGCCTGTGGCTGATCGATCACGGCGCATCGCTATTCGCGCATCACACGCCGGGCTGGGCCTCGGACCCGGCCAGGCCGACCGCGGCCTTTCCCCTCATCAGCAAACACGTGTTGGTGCGAAAGGCGTCACGATTGCGGACGATTGACGAAGACATGGCATCGCGGCTGACGGCAGACGTGATCGAGGCCATCGTGTCCCAGATCCCGCTGCAATGGATTGACCCAGAGGGGGCTGAGCCCTCAGGCGTGCGACCCGAGGATTATGCACGGTACCTGAGTGCCCGGCTGGCGCCGCCGCGGTTGTTCGTGGAGGAGGCTATCGGTGTCCGTTGAACACACCTACGACTACGCCCTGATACGGGTCGTTCCGCGCGTCGATCGAGGCGAGTGCATCAATGCAGGCGTGGTGCTGTCATGCCCGGGATTGGACTTCCTGGAAGCGTGCGTTGCGTTGGACCCCGCGCGGATTGCCGTGCTCGACCCTTCCGCAGACCTCCAGGCCATCCAGGGACATCTCGATGCCATTGTCCGGATCTGCCGCGGTGGCCACGACGCGGGCCCGGTCGGCGAACTTCCGCAGCGGGCCCGTTTCCACTGGCTGGTCTCTCCGCGCAGCACCGTCATTCAGATGTCGCCGGTGCACACTGGCCGCACCGCCGACCCGGCCGCGTCACTCGCGCGCCTGGTGGACACCCTGGTGAGGGTGCGGCCGTGACCTCCATCCGCGGCGCGTGCGGGCACGACTGCCCCGACACCTGCGGCTGGGTGGTCGATGTCGTGGACGGTGTAGCCCAACGGCTGGCGGGCGACCCGTCGCATCCCTTCTCTCGCGGCACGCTCTGCGCCAAGGTGAACCACTACCTCGAGCGTGTGTATCACCCGGACCGGGTGCTGCACCCGTTGAAACGCGTCGGCCCCAAGGGAAGCTCACAGTTCACACGGGTGAGTTGGGACGAAGCACTCGCCGGCATCGCGGCCCGATGGCAGGGCATCATCGTGGAGTCTGGCGCGGAGGCCATCCTGCCGTACAGCTCCGCCGGCGTGCAGGGGCTGATTCAGCTGCACTCATTGGACCGTCGCCTGTTTGGATCGATGGGCTGCAGCAATCTCGATCGCAACATCTGCGGCGCCGTCGCGTCGGCGGGCCTCTCGACCACGATCGGCACCGGTGCGGGCATCGATCCGGAGCAGATCGTCCATAGCCGGTTCATCGTCCTCTGGGGCACCAACACCATCGTCACCAACTTGCACTACTGGCCTCTGGTGCGCGAAGCGAGGCGGCGGGGCGCGACGCTTGTGGTGATCGATCCTGTGCGGACGCGCACCGCCGAAGAGGCCGACTGGTTTCTGCAGGTGCAGCCCGGGAGCGATGCCGTCCTGGCGCTCGCGATGATGCACGTGATGATCCGTGACGGGCTGGTGGACCACGAGTATGTGGCGGCGCACGCCGTGGGCTACGAGGCGCTTGCGGCACGGGTGGCGGACTACGCCCCGGCCCAGGTCGCCGGAGTGGTCGGCCTGCCGGCCGAGGAGATCGAACGCTTCGCCCACGCGTACGCCACCACGCAGCCGTCGCTGCTGCGGCCGTTGATTGGGCTGGAACATCATCGCAACGGCGCGATGCAATTCCGCACGATCGCCTGCCTGCCCGTGCTCTCTGGCGCGTGGAAGTACCGCGGCGGCGGCCTGGCGCGTTCGACGCACGCCCTGCAGTTCGCGGCGCTCGACATGGACCGTGTGCTGATGCCCGAGGTCTACCTGCCTGGTGCGCGCACCCTGAACATGCGAGACCTCGGCGAGGATCTGTGCAGTGATGCACTGCAGCCGCGCGTCCGATCGCTCATGGTCTACGGCGCCAACCCCATGGTCTCGATGCCGAACCAGAATCGCATTCGCGAGGGACTTCTCCGCGACGATCTGTTTACGGTGGTGCACGATTTGTTTGTGACCGAGACCGCGCGCTACGCCGACTACGTCTTGCCGGCCACGAGTCAGATCGAGCACCTGGATCTGGCGCCGGCCTGGGGGCATTTGTATCTGGCGCTGAACCGGCCGGCCATTGCGCCGAGAGGGGAATCGGTCTCAAATACCGAACTGTTCCGGCGGCTGGCTCACGCGCTGGGCCGCACCGAGCCGTATCTGTTCGAAAGCGACGAGGCGATGTTGCGCGCGGCTCTGGCGAGCGGACATCCGTGGCTCGAGGGCATCACGTATGAGCGGCTGTGGGGCGAAGGGCACGCGCGGCTCAACTGTCCGGACGACTGGCGGCCGTTCGCGACAGGCGGTTTCGCGACGTCGTCTGGGAAAGCTGAGCTGTACTCGACGTCGCGCGAAGCGCTTGGGGACGACCCTCTGCCATCGGGTGGGGATATCGCCAGGGGCAAGGGGCTGCAGCTCATTACCGGCAAGACCCTGCACTTCCTTAATTCCGGCTACAGCCACATGGCTCGGCATCAACGCGGCGAGGGCCCGCTGTTCGTGGAACTCCACCCGGACGATGCCGGGCAGCGGGGCTTGGCTGTGGGCGACCCGGTGCGCGTCTGGAACGCGCTGGGCGAAGTGCGCGCGATGTGCCGGGTGTCGGAGCGGGTGCGCCCAGGGGTTGCGTTCATGCCGTTTGGCGGACTCACGGACGCCGCTGGTGCGCAACAGTCTGTCAACGTGCTGACCGCCGAAGAGCCCACTGATTGGGGCGGCGGGAGCGGGCTCTACGACGCGTTCGTGGATGTGGCCCGCGTCGGGGACACCGCCTCGTCCTAGTCACCTCGCGTATGCTACCGCGCATGCGCCGATCCCTGTTCCTTGCCGCTGTCACCCTGCTCGCTGCATGCGGGACCCCAGCACCTGCCTCCGCCCCGCTGGTCGACACCATTACCCCTGCGAGTGTGCGCGAACACACCGAGCGTGAGTGGACGCTCAAAGCCGACAAGATGCGCCGGCACCTGATACCGGCGATGCGTGCCCATGGGGTGACGTTGTGGGTCATCATGAGCCGCGAGAACGCCGTGGACCCGGCGCTTGAGCTGTTCGGCGGCAGTGGAATCACCGGGTGGTACGGTCATCGCAACGCATACCTCCTTTACGACCGCGGCGGTGACGCAGCGACGGCCCTTGAGGCCACGGTGTACGGCACCCATCTGTCGGGCCACCTGCGGCGGTTCTACGACACGGTCCAGAGTTACGGCGAAGCCGGGCTGAAGCCACTGCTTCAGCAGTACATCGCCGAGCGGAAACCCTCACGCATCGCCATCAATCAGTCGCGGACGATCAGCATGGCGGACGGCCTGACTGCCGAGCTGAAGCAGTATTTGGTGGATGCTCTCGGGCCGGCATACGCGGCCCGCACGGTGTCCTCAGAGCCATTGCTGGTGGACTATGTCTCGGTGCATACGCCTGAAGAGGATGCCGTTCAGGAACGGGCGGCGAAGGCGACGTACGACATCCTGCGCCGGGCGTTTTCCAATGAAGTCATCACGCCGGGCACCACGACGCTGATGGACGTGTATTACTGGATTACCGCCGAACGCAAGCGCCAGAACTTCGAGTTCAACTTTAATGCGAGCCTCGACATCCAGCGGCTGGTTGATGGCAAGGTCCTATCGCTCGATGATTCGGATGATCCAACCATTGAGCGCGGTGACGTCCTGCATGTGGACTTCGGCGTGCGGCTGGCGGGTCTCGTGACTGATCAGCAGAAGATGGCGTACGTCCTCAGGACCGGTGAAACGGCAGCGCCGGCCGGCTTGGTCAAGGCCTTTGCCGACTCCCATCGCGCGGCCGCGATCCACGCCGCCGAGCTGATTCCCGGCCGCACCGGCATCGACATCAAGACGCGATCCGAAGCCGCAGCGAAGGCGGAAGGCATCGACCTGCTGGTCTACTCACATGTGCAGGGTTACTGGGTGCATGATGCCGGCACATGGACGGTCTTTGACTGGCCGGAGCGCTACGGCGCCCATCCACGCACGCCGCTCCATCCGGGCGTGTGGTTCTCTCTGGAGTTCCGCACGCGCACAGAAGTGCCCGAGTGGAACAACCAGCTGGTGGCGATGCAGCGTGAGGAGGACATGATCGTTCCCGCATCAGGTCCCGCGCGCTACAACGCAGGTCCGCAGAGTGAGCTCTGGGTCATCAGGTAGGGCGGGAAGTCGGCTTTACCGTTCTCGAGTGATATCCGGTTTGCCCGACGACACCGACATCATGATGCCCAGGCCCACGGCCACGATGGCGCCAATGAATATCCACATGCCCGAAATGCGTGCCAGCATGCCGCTCTGGAACAGGGCGAGGGCCACGCCAATCACGAGGATCACGTAGCCGACCAGGTACATGTTGATGAATTTCATGGAAAGCTCCGTTGCCACGATGACGCAGGTGCCGGCCGGTGTCTGTCCCATTAAGGACAGAGGCCTGCCGCGCCCAACACCCTTCGTGCCAGCCTGAGGCTTTTCAGCATCCGCCGCGCGAAGGGGGAGGTCATCCGCGTGTCCCCTTGTTCAAAGGAATTGACCTGAAAGGGTCTCCGCGCCGGAGCCAGGCCGCCACGTTCGCGATCGTCCTCCGCGTCTCCGCTCTCCGCGCTCCGGATCGGCGACCCGAAACCTCTGCGTCTCTGCGCCTCCGTGTGATCCGTCGTAGGGGGAGCGTCAGGACCGCATTAGACTGATTGGATGCGCTCGTTCAGACACGCCCTCTCCGTCCAGATTGCCGCCCTTGGATTGCTGTGCTTCGCTGCGACGGGGGCGGCGACCGGACCGTTTTCCGCACAGCCCTCGCCACAGCGGGACCTGCGCAATGGTTGGGAAGTGCACCGCGAGCTGGTTGTCTCGCCGCAGGCCCATGCCGAGGCGCCGAAGTACTTCCCGAGTTTCTTCGAGTACCACGACATGGTGATGTTTCACCCCACCGTCGGGTATTACGCGAGCGGCCGCGTGGACTTCGTCGATCACTACCGCACCTATCCCGTCGTCCTGGCGCCTCTGTTCGGCCACATGGTGGCGGAGCAGATCTTCGCCATGTGGAACGGCATGCGCCGGGCGGGGACGCTCAGCGAGCGCGACCGCTTTACGATCGCGGAGTTCGGGCCAGGGGATGGCGCGCTGGCCGAGGCGATTCTCGACTACCTCGTGCGCAGGGCCGCCGAGGATGCGGCCTGGCGGACGTTCGCCGACCAGGTCCTTTACGTCTGTTACGACCGCTCACCCTCGCTCAACAAGGTGCAGCAGGAGAGGAATGCCCGCTTCGGCAAGCGCTTCGAGGCGCGTGTGGCTGATGCCACCAACATGACGGCCACAATTGCCAAGGGCAGCCTGAAAGGCGTGGTGCTGTCCAATGAGCTTCCAGACGCTTTCAGTGTGCACAAGACCATCCTCTCGGCCGATGGGACGGCTGAGGTGGCGTTTGTGGTCCCGGCCCTTCCAGCAGAGACCTGGCGAACCGTGCAGCCGCTTCTGTCGGCGACCGCGGCGCAGGCCATTGAGGCTGACGACAAGGCGATCGAGGATCGATTCCTCGGCGGCCAGCGGGAGGGCGCGGTCTATCTCTCGAAGGCATCATTTGTCGCGCTGCTGGAGCACCTGCGTTCGGCGCCGACTTACGAAGCGACGGCCAATGCGATGCAGTTCCGCGAGTTGTACGCGCCTGCGACGACCGTGCCGATTGTGGCAGAGCATTTGGGCCGCTACGCAGAAATGTATGCCGGTGTGCTTGCCAGGGATTCACGCGGCCTGGTCACTTATGTCAATCCAGGCGCTGAGCGCTTCATCCGTGATGCCGCTCAAGTGCTGAGTGCGGGATACATGCTGACCATCGACTACGGCGGCAACTTCGAGGAGATGCTGAACCAGCACTCGTATCCGCGGTTCCGCACTTATGGACCGGCATCGCGAAACAGGGCGAACCTGGCGCCCAACCAGGTCGACACCTTCGCGCCGTATGTGGGGCCCACGCTCAACGACTTCACGACGGACGCCAACTTCACTCTGCTGGCGGCCGAGGGCGAGTTGGTGGGGCTGAAGGCGATTTACTACGGCGCGCAGCGCGCCTTGCAGGCGGGCACCTCCGTGTCGCTCGACACCGTCCCGAGCGCACGCGAGAACGAGGGGAACGCGGCCGAATTCCAGAGCTGGGCCACGAGTTTTGCCGGCCCCAGCGTCTACAAAATGCTGCTGCAGCAGAAGACCGGCACCGACCCGGCCTACCGCTTCGCCGGCCAACACCCTGAATCACTCGGCCTTGGAACCACTACGCTGGACCCCGCGCAGCGTAGTCGCGCGGACCAGATTGCGGCGCGACTGAAAGCGCAGGCGGCTGTGCTCAAGGTGTCGAAGTAGGTGTAGCCCCTTCAGTCCTTCACGCCTCGTGTGAATTCGAAGACCCTAGCCGAGCGTGATCCGCAGGCGGGCCTGTCCGAAGGCCAGTTCATCGCCTGACTGAAGCGTCAGGCCTCGCGACCCGCGCGGCACCGCGATGCCGCGTCCGCCGCGAATGATCGCGGTGCCCTGCGCGCTGTTGTCGTCGATGACTCGTGGGCGTTTCGTCTGTTCGTCGAGTTCGATGCGCGCGTGCCGCCGTGACACGCTCTGGTTCACCTCGTCACCGTTCTCGACGAACGCCACATGATTGATTCGCACGAGTTGCCGGCGCCCATCCCGCACCTCTGCGCCGCGCCCAATCGCGATGGGCAACGTGCCGAATGAATACTCGGCACGGTCGGCCGTTCCACCTGTGACGAGGATGTCGATCCGGGGCGCCGCCTCAGGCACGGGCGCAGCGGCCTTTTCGACGCGAGCGAGCGCGATGTGGAAGTCGGGCCGTGGCCAAGCAGGGTCGGACACTTCGGCAAAGTGCAGATGCACTTCAACGTCCGCGTCATGACAGCGTGCCGACGCCAGTCGCTTGATCACCCGTTCCTGCAGGGTAGGCGGCCCACCGCAAATCGCGGTGAAGGGCGCCTGATGCTCAACGGTTGGTGCAGGGAAAGTCACGGTGACGCTGTTGAATGGAAATGCATAACGTCCGCGCCCTGCCGGATGGACGTGCCGCGCAATGTGATCGCACGCGAGCGAGATGAGCTCCAGCGGCTGTAACGCCACAGGACGCGCCACCGTGTGTGCCGCCTGCTCGAACACTTCCGTCATCCGTGATTCGAGTTCGCGTGCGCCCGTGAGGACGCGTTGAAGCTTGTCGTTCATTTCAACAACCCCATTGACATCGCGGCGGTTGCAATCTGGCCGGCCGCGTTGGCGGCCGCCACTCCGCCGTATCCCGCATTTTCCAGAATCACGGCAAAGGCGATGCGCCGCTTTGCCGGTCCTTGTGGTGCAAATCCAACGAACCAGGCGTGCGAGGGAGCATCGTCAACTTCAGCGGTGCCCGTCTTCCCAGCGATCCGGGCCGGATGTGCCTTGAGCAGCCGGCCGGTACCGTCAACAACCGCATCCCGAAGGTACCCGGCAAGCGTGCGGGCAGCCCCTGGCGTGACGAAGGTCGTGTGAACCGCGGTGCCGGAGGTGACGATGGGTGATTCGTGAATGATGCCGTCGGTACCAATCGCCGCTGCCACGCGAGCGAGCCGCTGCGGAGTCACGAGGACTTCGCCCTGACCGTATCCTGCGTGGGGGAGATTGGCCAGAATCCGTTCGGGGGAGCGCGACGTGTTCAGCGTGATTCCGGCGGCCGCCGCCGTGTGCGCGAGTGCGTCCGAACCGAGGGCAACCGCGAGCTGAGCGAAATACGCATTGCACGACTTCACAATGGCTTCGTGCATGGCGATGGCTCCATGCGCACTCCGGTCGCGGTCGTCGTCATGTATCGGTCCATGGCCGGGGAGAGAGACACCGACGCGATTGTTCGGGAGCCGCTGACAGGTGAGGGTCCGGTCGATCAAGCCCGCATCCTCTCGAAGCGCTGCGGCGGCCGTGATGATCTTGAACGTTGAGCCAGGCGGATACAGGCCATACCGAGCGCGGTCGAGGACCACGTCGTCCTGGTTCCCAAAGGGATAACTGACACTGGCAAGCAGTTCTCCAGTGTCAGCGTCGAGAATCACTGCCGCGCCTTTGCCGCTGCCGGATTGCCTGGCTGCGCGCTCGACAATCGAGGCGACGGCGAGCTGGAACCGCGCGTCGATCGTAATTCGCACATCCCGCGGCCGCGCACGTAAGGCCTTCACATCGGCGTGGTCTGGTTCGTAGCGATGACGCACGAGCGGAATCAGCGAGGTGTAATCGCGGCGAACGGCGAGCGACGGCTGCCCATCACGGCCGGTCGTGGAAACCGTGGCTGCGCGGTCGTCGAAGCCGCGCAAGAGGTCCTCGGCATCGCGCTCGACGTACGACGTGTTCGCGGCGGTCCAACTATCCCTTGTGTTCGCGTCGCCGAGCACATGCTGGAGAGCCGGACCAGCCGGATAGCAGCGGTGTGTTAATTGAGCGGCGCCGTTCGGCGCCGGCGCACAGACGTCGCCCAGCTTGCGGCCGATCTGTTCGTAGGCGCCGGCTGCCTTCTGCAAGACTCCCGCATCACTGCTCGCGATGGGCAGCCCACGGCGATCGTAGATGGTGCCCCGTGGGATGGAACGCAGCGCGTCGAGGACGCGGGGGTTGTATTGGAACCTGCGGCCGCCGTCGGCCTGAACGCTGAGTTGCGGCCGCACCAGGTATTCGTCGGCGCGCAAGGTTTGTACAGATGCCGCGAACAGGAGCATTCCTGCGGCGCAGGCGGCGGCGGTTCTGGCAAGCCACCGCACCGGCGCCTGGAACGGCGTCAGGTCTGTGGATTCACTGCCCTTGCGGCGAATCGCCGCCAGAAACCCGAGCGCGGCAAAGTTGGCGGCCATGGCGGATCCGCCGTAGCTCAGAAAGGGCGTCACCACTCCGGTCAGCGGCAGCAGCCCGAGAATGCCTGCGCCCATGACCAGGACCGGAATCGTGAGCGACAGCGTCATTCCCAGCGCGAGAAAGAACTGGTGGTCAGTGGACGCGCGCTTCGCGATGGTAAACCCGCGCCAGGCCACCAGCAGAAAGGCCGCGCCGACGATCACCAGTCCGAGCAAACCGAATTCCTCGCCCACAGCCGCGAGCACCATATCGGTGTGTCCCTCGGGGACGAACCGTGAGTGTCCAAACCCGGCCCCCGTGCCGGTCAGGGCGCCGGCCGAGAGTGCCCACAAGGCCTGCGCCACCTGATCGCCGCCTCGAACGGCGTTGTCCCACGGCGACTGCCACATCTGCAGCCTCGCAGCCAGCGTGGCTGAGATGTTGAGGAAAAATCCGATGGCAAAACCAGCGGCCAGCCCCGCGCATCCGGCACCCGCGAGCCACGCGCCGCCTCGCGCCACCGCGAACATCGCAAGAAACATGAGCGACAGCAGCAATGCGGGACCCAGATCCTTCTGGACGAAGAACAGCATCAATGCGGCTGCGACACCGGCGAGCACTGGGAGCACGTGGTGCAGCCTGGGCGCCCCTGCCTGCCTCAACAGTTCCCACCGCCGCGCGAAGTAGCCCGCGAGAAACAGCACCAGGAGGAATCGGATCGCTTCAATGGGCTGAATCGGCCCCAGGTTCACTTTGGCGCTGCTTGAGCCTGGGCCGCTTCCGAAGACGAGCAGGAGCACCGACAGGATCAACGCGCCCACCAGCGGGACATAGCTCCAGTCGCGGAAGGCCGCTCGCTCCACGTTGATCATGGAGACCGCTCCGAACAGTAGGACGCCAATGACAATCCCTTGCGTGTACCTGGTGAGAAGCAGCGTGTCCCGGATCGGATCGGGCCGCGACAACATCAAGGCGAACCCGATGCCGACGAGAAGGAGAGCCAGTGAGAGCAGGACGCGATCGCCAGTCATTCCCCGCAAGCGCCAGAGCAGCGACACCAGATGAAAGCTCACGAGTATGACCAGGCCGCACCAGAGCACGGCGGATCGAAACTCATCCTGGGTGCGCACGGACAGGAATGGCTTCAGCGACGAGAGATCGTTGCTGTTCAGGAGGGCGATGGTCTGGGGCGGGTCCCGCTTGGCAGCGACGGCAGCCAGTCGGGCTGATTCGAGCCGCTCACGCAGGACCACCAGGCTCCTGTCTCGTTCCAGAGCCTCCACCGGCACGTCGATCCGCGCGAGCGCGCCCACGTTGGGCAGGGCTCTTCGGGGTGCTCCGGCCGGTTGCAGGTGAGCCGCGACCACTCGCGCCGCAAAGCGGCGATCGGCTGGGTAGGTGAAGACGGTGGCGAGCGGGACCTCGAGCGCATCAGTCTTCGTCTGCGTGTTGAGGTTGATGGGCAGCGGGGCGTGTGGTTCACCGAACTGCTCGGCCCGAATTCGGCCCGCGTAGGCGAGCAGGATCGCGAGAACCACCGCCGCCGACGTCAGAAGCAGAAGGCGTTCGCCAAGCGTGATGCTGGTGGACCTGTTCCGGACCCGTTGCAGATCTCCCGCGCGGGTGTAAGTTACTCCCACGTCCAGCCTCCCTCAAACTTCGACAGTTCGGCCAGTCGCTCTTCGACACGGTCCAGACGCCTCTGCGTGTCGCGCAGGCTTTGTGCGACATTGGCAAATCCCGCCACCGTGCCGTACCGCGTGAGCGCTTCACGGAACGCGTCCGACGCCCGTGAGAGATAGTCACGTTCCTGCGGCATGCCCTTGAGCGTCTGCGCCGTCCGGGAAAACGATTCGGCACGCGCGCGGTAGCCATCGGCGAGCTGGGTGGTTTCGCGCTCCCCAGGGTGATGACCGAGTTTCTCAGCTTGCTTCAGGGCATCGGCTCCGCGGTCCACATCTTCGAGGCCATAGATGAATGTGCGCGCGAGCCCCAGGAAGGGGTCCGGCCAATTCGATCGAATGGCCGCGGCCTCCCTGAATGCCACGATCGCGCCAGTGAAATCCCGCTGCGCGCTGTCTGTGCGTCCTCGTGCCTTGTGGGCTTCACCGTTGATCCGGAGCAGATGTCCGTCGCAGTACTGCAACGCGGCACGAAGGGACCGTTCGCCAGGCGCCACAGCCACGGCACGCGCCAGCGCTTCACGTGCGGCCTTCCACTGCGTCTCGCGAACCGTCGGCACCGGCGTTCGATAGTTCGACATCACCCGCTCCGCCAGCACCATCGTCTGGCTCACCAGCGCGGCTCGAAGGCGGTTCGTGCCTGCGCCGCCAAGGAAACTCGAACTCCGCAGTGATTCGTACCTGGGCCAGACGGCGGCAAGCCCGGCAAAATCATGCAACGGAACGGTGTTGGCCAGGCGACTGGCTTTTGACGACACGCAACTCTCATTCACCGCCATGACGATGGCCAGCACGACCAGCGCCCTGGCGAGGGTCCGACGAAACCGCCGGCGGGGCCGGACGGCCGGCTCGGCGGCTGCGACAACTGGAACAGGCGCGACCGGAATCGCAGGATTCGTCCGCCTGGTGGGCGGCTCGTCTCCTTCAGGCTCGCGACGCGTCCGCCTGGTCGGCGGCTCGTCATGCACCTTGGTGAGCCAGCCTTCCTGCAGAGCCACGGTCGGCTCGCCGGCATCGGCCCTGGCGAGATCGGCACGAATGTCGGCGGGGCTGTAGTACCGATCCGACGGTTCCGGCGCGAGCAGTTTGGTGACCACCGCCTCAAGCGCCTCGGGGCAATCGCCGCCGATGGTTTCAGGTGGCCGCTTGGAGCGAATCAGTTGCTCCAGGCGCCGCGTGTCGTCCGCGCGGAAGGGCTGGCGGCCGCGGATCATTTCGTAGAGCAAGACTCCAAGAGCCCACGCATCGGAATGCAGATCGCGGTCGCCGCTCTCCAGGCACTCCGGCGACAAGTACGCGGTGCTGCCGAAGTCGTTTCGGGTCACCTTGCGGCTCAGGGACAGGGATTTCGCGGCGCCAAAGTCCAGGACTTTGATGCCATCGCCAGGCACAAGCCTGATATTGCGCGGCTTGAGGTCGTTGTGCAGCAGCACGCGACGAGACGAGGCGTCCGTCTCAAACCGATCCGCTTCCTCCAGGAACTCACAGAGTTGACTCGTGATCGCGACGGCGCGTTTCCAGGGCAGCGGCCCGCGGTGGATCGCCTGCGACAGGTCCTCTCCCTCGATGTATTCCATCGAAATGTAGAAATAGTCGGAGGCGAATCCTGAGTCGTAGACCTTTGGGACAAACCGGCTCATCGAGGCAAACCGCTGCTGAAGCTCCGCCCCACGTTGTTCGGACTGCAGCACCTCCTGCGCTTCTTCGTCGCTCGAGACGTGAACGACCTTCAGCGCAGCCACGGCGCCATTCCTGGTGTCGCGTGCAAGAAACACGGACGCCATGCCACCGTGGCCGATGGGCCGCTCGATCGTGAAGGGACCGATCTGGCGATAAAGCGTGGAGCTCATTTGGCGCCGCGTCCTCGGCCGCCAGCTCTGCCGGTCGCTATGGGAGGCGCATCCGGAAAGACATTCGATTTCCTGATCTGCGCGCGAAAGGCGGTGTCGATGCCGGCAATCGACAGCGGATCCAGTTGGCGGAAGACGTTACGCTGAAGGAGCGGCCGCGCGCCCGATTCGATCACCAGCGCGGACGATGCCTGCTCGGAGGACCCGTTCCCGGAAAACTCGTTGTGAGCAATCAGAGGCGACGAATCCCGTCGCAGCGCCAGTCCGGCTCCGGGATTGTCGTGAATCTCGCTGGTGAGCAGCATGACGTTATCCCCGGCCCCGATGTCCACCGCGACTCTTGCGGCGCCCACCACTTCAATGTCGATAAGCCTGACGCCGGCCGATCGAACCAGCACGCCAACGCCCAGAGGGGAAGCCGCATCGCCGACGATCCGGAAACCTGTGAACTCAGCGTCTGTCACGTCGGCTGCCGTGACCGCCACGTCCTCATCCGTTGCGGTGCTGGGCAGACGCAGGGTGGCCCCCCTTGAGTCGCGGCTGAGAAGGCGAACGCCATTCTTCAAGGTGAGACGCTCGCGGTATTCTCCCGGTTCAACCATCACCGTGGTTCCAGGCACGGCGTCGGCAAGCGCTGCTCCGATCGATTCACCAGCCCTGACCAGAATCAGATTCGCAGACGAAGGCGCGAGCGCGTGTTCGAGCGCGGCGGGTACGGGATACCCCGCTGATCGCCAGGCAGCCGCAAGGGCGATGACGATGAGCAGCCACGAGGTCAGGTGGAGCAGTCGTCTTCGGGATCGGGACGGAACTGCCGATCCCGCTTGCGCAAACTGGTCGCCTTCGACGTACACCACCGTGATGTTGTCTTTGCCACCGGCGTCATTGGCAGCCTTGACCAGTTGGTGCGCAACCTGATCGGGATGGCCGGCATACCTTCGGATGACGCCCAGGATCGCGTCCGAGGCGACCAGGTCAGTCAACCCATCGCTGCAGAGGAGCAGGGCCGCATCGGGTTCCCAGGTCGTTTCGTGGACCTCCACGAAGTCGGTGTCGCCGGGTTCATGCTGTTCCGATCCGACGTCTCGATACACCTCGTTGCGCCGCGGGTGCTGCATGGCTTCAACTTCGGAAAGCTCTCCCGCGTCTTCGCGCTCGCCGACGGGTGAATGGTCTGCAGTAATCTTCTGGAGTTTACCGGCATGCACTTTGTAGAGGCGTGTGTCGCCAACATGGCCCGCGAGCGCGCGGTCGCCATCAATCATGGCCACCGTAAGGACACACGCCATGCCATTCCACTCCGGTCGCGCGTCCGCCTGACGGAGCACTTCGTTGTTGGCGGCGGTAATCGCTTCCCGAATCCCGGCGGCGCTGGGCGCCCGGACTGACGTCAACCGCCCACGAATGACATCGAGCGCCAGGTCGGCGGCGCGGCCACCGGCGGCCTGTCCGCCGACGCCGTCCACGACGATGAAGAGGCCGCGAGTGGAGTCGGCGTGAAAGCGATCCTCGTTGACGAGGCGCTGAGAGCCGACATCCGTCAGGCCGGCCGAGCGGAACCTCACTCGCGGCCCCTCCAGACGGCCCATCCGAGCGTCAGCACGGTTGCCGCCAGCACCGCCAGCAGCCCGAAGCGTGCCCAGAGCAGGAGCGTCATTTATCAGGCGCGCCTGTCGCGCGCGCTTGCACCTGTTCAAAGTCCAGGAACACCGTGTCGGCCAGGCCGATGCGCGCCTGTGGCGGCAGCGGAGTAACGGCTTCCGCACCACGGGGGATGTGACGGCCGTTCAGTGTGGTGCCGAGCGTGCTGACGTCGATGAGGAAGAACTGTCCGGTCTGCTCGTCGCGGCGAATGCGCGCGTGCTCACGCGACACGTCTTCAGACGTCGACACCCGAACGTCTACCGGGAACGCCTGTCCTCCTCGCCCGATCGTCGTCTCACCACGCACGACTTCATGTTCGTGCCGGCCCAGATTGTCCTCAAAGACCAGTCGCGCATGAGCGCCTCCCGATGCCGGGGCCTTCGCGGCCACGACCTGCGCTCGGGTGGTCTTGTGCTCTCCCATGCGCACGGTGGTGATGCGTCGCGTTCGCTCGCCGACGCCCAGTTCCAGGTCGGGTGCGAGCATCAGGTCCGAGTGCACGATGATGTCGCCCTCGGCGGCGAGGTCGCCGTCGGTGTCGGGGAGAAACTCGATGTGCCAGCGCGGCGCCGCATTTTCGAGAGGGGCCCGCCGCCGCCCGGGCCACGCCGGCAGTCCCAGGGATGACGCCTGCCGCCGCAGCCACGATGGCCGATTGTGCCGCGCCAGTTCCTCATCGAGCGCGCGTGTGGCTTCGGCCTGCAGCCGCGGAATGATTCCCTCGAGGCGTGTGAGCTCCGCCGACGACAGATAGACGGTGTAGCGGCTCGGGGCGAGCGTGGAATACTTCAGCTCCTCCAGGTTCTGCCGCATGTTGTCCACAATCGCGTCGATGAGTGCTCCCGCCGGTCGTCGAACGTTCGTCATAATGTCCCTGTCGAAATGCTGTCGCTGACTATGACGCAAAGGGCCGGCAGGGGAGTTCAGGGTTTTCCTACGTATTTCCTAAGATGAAGCTCACCTTCGGCGACTTCACGCTCGATACGGGCACGCGTCAGCTTCTGCGAGGCGGGGAGCATGCCGAGGTCCATCTCTCCCCGAAGGCATTCGACCTGCTTGCGGTCCTCGTCGCCAACCGGCCCGGCGTCGTCACCAAGGAATCACTTCGGGATCGTCTCTGGGCCGGCACAAACGTTGTCGCCGCCAATCTGAACAATCTCGCGTCCGAAGTCCGTGCGGCCCTGGGTGACGATCCGCAGCAGCCGCGTTTCGTGCGAACGGCGCACGGTGTGGGTTATGCCTTTTGCGGCCAGGCCGAGGAGAACCGCGCGGTTGCTCAAGAACACGCCGACAGCCGGCTCTGGCTGGTCTTTGATGGCCGTTCGATTGTGCTGGAGCAGCCCGAGACCATCATCGGCCGCGACCCGAAGTGTGGCATCTGGATCGATGTGCCTGGCGTCTCTCGCCGGCATGCCTCGATTCGCCTCGTGTCATCAACAGCGGTGCTCGAGGACCTCGCGAGCACCAATGGGACGTTGGTGAACGATCGACCCGTCAGTTCGCCTGTCACGCTCGCGGACGGCCAGACCATTCGGCTCGGTGAGGCCACGCTGACGTTCAGGGCCTCGACTTCGGCAGGCGCGGCCACGAAGAAGATCAGGCGGCCGTGAAAGGCGTGGTCCGCGCCGCTGATAGTGACCACCCCCGTTCAGCGAGCGTTCAGCCGCGCGCCGCTATTCTGCGGGGATGAGCCTGATTCGAAAGACGCTCACGGGCCTCATTCTTGCGGCGGGAGTCGTCGCGGCCGTGACCTTCGCTGCGCGCAGCGATCAGGCCACGCCCGCCCACCTCGCGGCGCCGGTCGCCATCCCGTTCGAGTCGCTCAACGGCCTGATCCTGTTCCCGATCCGCGTCAATGGTTCCGAACCGCTCACGGTCATCCTCGATTCCGGCGCCAAGCCCTCCATTGTCAGCCTCGAACGCGCCAAGGCGCTGGCACTCGACCTGGGCGCATCGGTGAGTGTGGGGGGCACAGGGGCTGGCTCGTCGACCGGGGCGTTCGTCAAGAACGCCACGCTCACACTCGACGCGTTGCCCGGGTTTTCGCACCCCGTCACCCTCGCGATCTCCCTCGACGCCATCGCCCGCCGGACCGGGCGACGTCTCGACGGCATCGTCGGCACCGACTTCATGCGCGCATTTGTTGTCGAGCTCGACTATGAGAAACAGATCCTGACGCTGCACGATGCGCGCACATTCAGCTACCACGGCCCCGGCACCGCGCTGCCGATGACCGTCGACTCGAACGGCCATCCCACGTTCACGGCCATCGTCACGCCAGTCGGCAGGCCGGCCATTGAGGCGACCGTGAAGCTGGATATCGGCGCGTCGGGTGCGGTCACGCTTCACTCGCCGTTCGTCCAGCAACATGGCCTGCCCGGGCCGAACCTGACGACCACGCGCGTGATCGGTGTCACCGGGATGGGCGGCCGGTCATCAGGCCGATTGGGTCGCCTCGCCTCACTCCAGGTGGCCGGCGTCACCCTAAAACGCCCGACGGTCGTGTTCTCCGCAGACACGTCTGGCGCGAACGCCAATCCCCTGGTGGCTGGTCGCGTCGGCGCCAAAATCGCCAGCCGCTTCCGCGTGTTTCTGGACTTCACCCGCGGCCAGTTGATCCTGGAGCCGCATGCGACGACGAACACGTCGTTCGACGTCGCCTCCGCAGGGATCGCGTTCGAGGCCGACGGACCCGAATATCGCACCGTCCGCGTGATCGACGTACTCGAGGATGGGCCTGGCGCACTCGCGGGAATTCAGCAGGGCGATGTGCTCACCGCCATCGACGGAAAGCCGGCCTCCACTGTCACGATGCTCGACGTGATCAGGCGCCTGGAGCGGGTTGCCCCGTGTGAATTGACCCTGCAACGCGCCGGGCGCTTCTTGACACTGACGGTGACTCCGAAGTGAGGCGCCATATCAGCAGACTCCGGGCGCAGTTGCGGCCAGCGTCGTGATCATCGCGCGGGTTCCCGACGACCGCTAGTCACGCAACGCCGCAAGCGGATTAATCCGGCTCGCTCGCCTGGCCGGCACCAGCGCCGAACCGACGGCCACGAGTAGCAGCGTCGCCGCCAGCGCGGTCAGCGTCAGCGGGTCACTGGCACTAATTCCCACTGTCAGAAACGCCTGCAAGTGTGGCGCGAGCAAGAGGGAGAGGGCGATTCCGGCGGCGATACCCACCGCAGCCAAGATGAATGCCCCAGACAGAATTTGGCGGCCAACCTGCCGTGGCGATTCGCCCAAGGCAAGTCGAACGCCGATTTCTTGGGAGCTGGTGTGACGGGGCCTCTCAGCGCGGCCGGGCGAACATTCCGTCGTTGAGCGGCACGTTCACGGCCAGCGTCTTGATCATCGCGCGCCAGGTGCCGTCGGGTGACGACACCCAGAGCGGGTGATGAATACCGTCGTGCACGTACTCCCACGGGCCCGACGCGGTGCCGGCATCATTGGTGTGCGCGCCAAACGCATACGGCTCGCCTTTGGCATCGAGGGCAAACCACAGGATGCGGGCGCCGTTTTCATGAATCTCCAGCCGGCGCTGCGCATTGATCGACAACGACAGCGCGGCATCCCGCGCGGCCACGCGGTGCAACGTCCGATAGACATGCCCGGCATACCACTCCATGTCGGTCTTCATGATGTTGTCGGGCACGTCCTGGACGACGCCGGCTCGGGTCAGCATCCAGCTCCGAGGGCCGTCGATGACGCGCACGACCTTGAGATTGGGACCCGTCGTATCGATTCGGAATCGTGGACGCGTGAAGTCCATCGTGATGACGACACGCAGCACGGTGGGGTCTGCGACGAGGTTCTGCTGGGAGTCATTCACCGTGTTGGTGACGGTGGCCCACCTGGCGCGACCGCCGATCGCGCCCAGCAGCCGGTCAGCCATCTGCTCCGGAGTTTCGGCCGCCTGCGGTGAAACGCCTGAGACCACGGCAAGGATGAGAGCAAGTTCGGCGAATCGAATCACCATGATGATCTAACAGAACCTCTGACGCCTGTCGATTGGTTTGGGATGAGTCGCAGGGTTGGGACCATTGGCCTTCTCGTCACTGGTTGTCAGGACTTGAGGGCCTCCGACGGATCGCCCTGTGCGGCCCGGCGCGCCGGACCGAGTGAGGCGAGCAGCGCACACACGCCGAAGGCGGTCAGCGCGCCGAACATGACGACGGGATCGTTGGGTTCAACCCCGAATAGTTGCGACCGCAAGAGGCGTCCGAGCGCCAATGCACCGGCGAGTCCAGCCGTGAGACCAAGGCCGATCATCACGAGTCCCTGACGCAGGAAGAGGGCCGTGATCTGTCCACGCGTGGCGCCTATCGCCAGCCGAATGGCCACCTCGCGCCGCCGCTGGCCGGCGGCATAGGCCGTCACCCCGTGGATGCCGACCAGGGCGAGCACCACGGCCAGCCCAGAGAAGACGGCGAGCAACTGCGCGAGAAAACGCGCGCCGGCCCGCTGCTGGTCGAGGATGTCGGCGAGCGGCCGCCAACTTCCGGCCACGAGGCCCTCGTCGATCCGTTTCAACGCACGGCGGAGCTGATCAAACGCGATTTCCGGCCGTGCGCTGCGCAAGTACACGAATGGCGACAGCGATCCTGATTGCGACATCGGCGTGTACAGGTCAGCCATATCCGTATCCGAATGGCTGAATCGGGTGTCGGCCGCCACCCCGACGACCTCGTAGATCGTCGGCGCCGTGCCGGCCGGCGCCTGTGGTGACGGTGATACTTCGAGTCGCTGACCGACTGCGCGCTGCCCGGGCCACAGTCGCTCGGCGAGCGTGCGGCTGGCGACAATCACCGGGGGCTGTCCGACTCGATCGGCCGACGTGAATCGGCGTCCGTCGACGACTGGAATACCGAGCAGGTCGAAGTAGTTCGCGCTCACAGACATCAGGCCCGACCGCGTGCGCGCGGCCTGGGTCTGGTCTGCGCCTCGCACTCCGCGCTCGGGTGCTGCCTGAAGGGGCCACGAGCTGGTGAACGCCAGACCCTGCAGGTCTGAGAGGCCCTCGGTCTCATCGGCGATCCGTTGGAGCAGCGCCATCCGGCTCACCGCGTCGGGATATGACGCCTGTCGCACGCTGATGCGACTAGTCAAGATGTCTTGCATCGAAAGCCCCACGTCGGTGTTGAGGATGCGCAAGCTGCTTTGCACCATCAATGTGGCGGCGATGAGCAGGGCCAGGCACGCACCCACCTCGGCGGCCACCAGTGCCAGCCGCGCGCGCTGCTGTGCGTGTCCGCCCGTTGATCCCTTCTGGCCTGCGGAGAGTGACAACGCGCCCATGCCGCGGGCCGCGGCCCATGCGGGGAACACTGAACACACGAGCACAATAAACACGGCGGCGGCCAGTGCGCCGGCCCAGACCACGCCATCAATCTGCAGCGCAGACACGCCTCCAGGCACCGCGCGACCGAGCTGACGTCCCACCATCGGCGCCATTGCGCCAATCAGCGCGTACGCGGCGGCGAGGCCCACGGCTCCTGCCGCAACGCCAAGGACGACCGCCTCGGCGACGATGACGCGCACGATCCGCGCGGCGGTGGCGCCCAGCGCCTTGCGTACCGCCATTTCCTGACGGCGTTCGTTGGCGCGCACCAGAAGGAGCACGGCGACGTTGGCGGCGGCAATGAGCAACACGAGTGCCGCGCCGGCAGCGAGGGTGAGCAGCAGGGGTTTGACGGTCGTGACGTATCCCTCCCGCGCCGAGACCACGTCAGCGCTCCATGTGTCGGGCAGGTTGTGCCTGGCCCTGACCAGAGCCGTGACGCGGCCGGCGATCATCGCGGATGTCACGCCGGTTCGGGCCCGCACGACGTACGGGTAGGACGGCGCTCGCAGCGGCGCCAGAACCTCTGTGAAGGCCTGTTGGATGTGCCAGTGTCCCTCAGGCAGCACGCCGACGATCGTGAAGACGCCAATATCGTCGGGCCGGTCGTTTGAGTACGACTCGAAGTGGCGTCCGACAATGTTGACGTCTCCGCCGAAGCGGCTCTGCCAGAGCCGGTGACTGATGATGGCCACGGCCTGGCTCCCGGGCGCGTAGTCGTCCGGCCGAAAGACCCGGCCGAGCGCCGTGCGGATGCCGAACCCCTCCATGTAGCCGGGTGTGACCCACGTGCCCTGTGCCGCTTCGGTGTAGGGTGCGCCGCGAAGGTTGAACAAATCGAGATCCCAGGAGATCTGCAGATCGAGCAGGTCGTTGAGCGACGACCAGTCGAGCTCCTCGAGTCCCTGCGGCATGTCTACGCCGGGCCTGAAGAGGTTCACGTTGTGGAGGCGGTCGCTGTCCGGATAGGGCAGTCCGCGAATCAGGTAGGCGTTGACACCGGCAAGCACTGACAGACTCAGGGCAACGCCGAAGCCGAGTGTGGTCGTCGCCACCAGTGCCAGTCGGCGCTGGCGGGCGAGCGTGCGTGCCGCGAGTCGTACATCGTGGGCGAACGCGGCGAGGCCCGAGAGCGCTCGGCCGACAAGGTGCGCACACGCCGACTTGAAGGCCTGGCGCCAGTACCACGCGCCGCTACGCCCACGGGCGAACTCCTCGTCGAGGTCGCCGGCCACGACTTCAAAGGCCGTGGGGCCGAGACAGGCGCGCAGCAGGCGGACGGCGAACGACGGTGGGCGCCGCATCACGATCGCTCCAGCTTGGCGTCGAGTCCCTCGGCGACCCGACGCACGGTGTCAAGCGCGTGTGCCAGCGCGCGCCGGCCCTGGGGTCGCAGCCGGTAATAACGTTTGCGACGCCCCCCGCGCTCAGGTGTGGGCTCTCCGTAGCGGGACGCGACCAGGCCCCGGCCTTCGAGCCGTTCGAGTGTGGTGAAGACCGCACCGGGTGAGACATCGCGGCCGGCACGCTCCTGCAGTTCCAATCGGACTGCGGCACTGTACGCGCCCTCATCCAGGCGCAGGACGGTCAACATGACGAGTTGTTCGAACTCTCCGAGGACTTCAGGCATTGGAAAAGACTCCGACGACTAGTCAACTACGCTGTAGGAAAAATGTCAACGACGGCCGATTCCGAACGGTTGCCGCCTCCCTGCACAGTCCCGCACAATCCGTGTCATGTTGACGACCGTCCTTCTCTTGACCGTGTGCCTGCTTGGGCAAAGACACGCGTCTCTGAAAAAGGAACGCGACCTCATCGGTTAAGGGAACTAGGGGACCCGCTTGGCGGGACACACTCAGAAAGGACTGCAATGAGCCCGTTCGGGATATTTCAATCGATCAGTGTAGCCACCAATGCCGTGTCTGCATTTCTGTTGGCGGGCGCCTTGGCATCGCCGCTCGTTGCGCAGGTGCCGGCGCGCTCCACCTACTATTCCGTTCCGTCGTGGGCGCCAGACGGCAACACGATCACGTTCGAATCCAACAGGGATGGCGAAGCAGCCGTCTATTCCATCCGGCCGGATGGCTCCAACCTGAGGAGGCTGACTCCCGCCGGGACCAGAGGAGAACAGCCCAATTGGTCGGCGGATGGTCGATTTCTCGTCTACTCATCAGCCAAAGACGGCGTGAAGCAATTGCACCGGATGACACCTGACGGCCGGAATGTGGTGCCTGTACCGGGCACGACAAATGGATTCCTCGCGGCCTTCTCACCCGATGGCCGTTGGCTCCTCTTCGCGGCCCAGGATCGAATCCCTTCGATCCAGTATCGCGTCTATGTCATGCGCCCGGACGGATCGGACCGGCGGTCGCTTGGCGACATGGCGAAGAGCAATGAAGACCCGCGGTGGACCACCGACGGTGCACGCGTGGTGTTCAACGAAGTGCCGCTGCTCGAGAGGTTGCCGGACGAAGCGCCAAGAGACTTCGTCCGCAGACGGACACAGGCACAACGGCTGGTCAGTGTCACACCAGACGGACGTGAGACGCGCATCCTGGAGCCCGAGGAGGCGAGTCGTCTCACTCGAGACCGTGGGCTGTCGCCCGATGGCAAGTGGCTGCTGTATGCCAAGGCCGTCGACGGTGTCAGCGGACTCCTTCTTCGGGATCAGGCCTCGGGAACTGAGCGCCTGCTTGACGGGGGGACGCGCGCCGCAGTGTCCAGGCCTGCGCAAAGTCCAGCGCCTGTCCCGCCACAGAATCACGCGGCTCGGCCTGCCGTATCGCCCGATGGCAGGTGGATTGCGTTCCATGCGGATCGTGACGGCTCGTCTCAGATCTTTGTGATTCGTGCGGATGGATCGGATGAACGCCTGGTCACCCGGTCACCCACGCCCAAGAGTGGCGTGCGTTGGTCGGCTGATGGACGCGAGTTATTGTTCACGTCATTCACAAACAACACCGGGTACCTGTTTGCCGTTGGCGTTGACGGTACGGCCGAGCGTGAGGTGCTTTCGGTATCTGGGCGCGATCCTCAGCTGTCGCCTGACGGTCGCCGGGTTGTCTACGCCGCCGGCCCCTTCAACGCGACGGCCTTGATGCTCGCCGAGGTCGACGGCGCGACGCTGAGCCATCCCCGACGAATCAACGACGAGGCCTCGTCAATTGCCTGGAATGCCAAGTGGTCACCGGATGGCGCACGCCTCGCGTTCACCGGGCGCGCACCCGGGAATCCACAGTTGCAAATCTGGACGATGAACTCGGACGGATCGAAGTCGGCACCGTTGACCCACCTGCCGCCTGGGGACGGCCGGGCGCAGGTGCCCGCCTGGTCACCTGACGGCAGGTCGATCGTCTTTCAATCGGACACGCCGGACCGTTCGTCGCACCTCTGGCGGGTGGAAGTGAGGACTGGCACAACCACGAGGGTGCTTGATCACGCCGAGGTGTTTCTCGACGAAACGCCCGTCTGGTTCCCCGACGGTCAGCGTCTCGCGTTTCAAAGCACCCGCACTGGGCGCTGGGAAGTGTGGACGGTCAAGATCGATGGCACCGAATTGAGACAGATTACGAAGTAGGGTGCGACCAGAGACACGCCTACTTGATGACATACGTCGCCTTGGCTGCCCGCTCCTCAACAACATCTTCGTCGGCGGTATGGACCGAGACGCGTTGCGATGGCCTTTGAACCGGCAGCTCCCTCAGGTCATGCGACGGATCGAATCCGCGTGGCCCGGCAGCGCGCCGCTCAGCGCAGCAATGTGCTCGGGTCCGATACCGCAACACCCACCAAAAGCCGTTACGCCAAACGCCTGCCAGCGGCGCGACGTGCGCACCAGTTCCGCAGGAGGAATCACCTCGACGAATCGCCAGTCCGGCGATTCGAAATAGCCGCATTCCGGATAGGTCGCGATCGGTCCGGACCAGTGCGTGCGCAGCACCGCCAGCGCTTCCTCGGTCTCGTTGACCGACGTGTGCATGATCATCATGACCGCCGGCCGCAATGCCGTGAGCGCGCGCACGATGTCTTCGAGCGCGCAGTCGTCACGGCCCCAGCCTTGCAACTGCCCGTTCTTGCCGCGCTCGGTGGAAATACCGATCCAGACCGGCAGGCTCGTCGCGAGCGCAGCCTCGCAGGCCCAGACCGCATAGTCCGTGTCGCGCATCATCTCCATCATCAGCAAGTCGCAGCCGGCGGATCTGAGCACGTCAGCCTTGCGCTGAAACAGGGCCCGAGCCGTGCCCTCATCGATGTCGACTTCAACGTTACGATCGCCGCCCGGCACCACGGGACGCATCGTCGACATGGATCCAGCGACACAGACTTCGGTGCCCGCCGCGCACTCCTTCGCGAGTGCCACGGCGACGGTATCGATGCCCACCATGTCGTCGATGCGCCCGAGATGACGGAATAGCAGCGGGCTGGTCGCGAACGTGTTGGCCGTGATGATGTCGGCTCCCGCATCGATGTAGCCGTGATGGACCGCGCGGACGACATCAGGGTGTGTCAGGTTGGCATCGGCGCACCAGGTGTCGCCACTCATCGGCGCGCCACGGCGCTGCAGATCGGTGCCCGTGCCACCATCGAGGATGATGCGGTCACCAAGCCGTAGTTGTTCTGCGATTCGGGCGTAGCTCATCGCGGACTACCGCCGGATCATCTGCAGGATGCCGTCTTCCGTCATCAGGGCTTCGATCTCCGTCACCGTCCGCGGCGCACCGGCCGAGAGCACCTCACGGCCCGTTGCGGTGATCGCCACGGTATCCTCGATGCGGATGCCAAACTGTTCGTCGAACCGGAAGAGCTGAATGTCGCAGGCGAAGACGAAGCCGGGCTTCGGCACTTCATCGGGACCGGCAAACGTGCCAGTTGACGTCATGCGTCGCCAGGCCAATCGAGTGGTTGTAGCCGCCGTAGCGGATGCCGCCATCATCACGAGAGCCGCGACCAGCACCGCCGCGACCCGTCCACTCACAAACCGTCGATACGCCATGTTCTTCCCTGTACGCCCGTCACCGGGTGGCTGGCATCCTGTATTTGCTGGTCCGAGTCGTCCGGGTCAGCGCCCGTCCTGAAAAGCCGGTCATCAAAAACTACCTGCGCGTGCCTGCGCCATGGCCGCCGTCCGCTGAAGCGGGACGCGCCAAAGACGCGGCTCCCAGCGGATCTCGGATCGATCGCGACTCCAGCCCTCCTCGCCGCTGGACTGGTATTCGCGGACCACCAGCTCGGCTCCCTCGATCCGACAGTAGAAGAAGGCGCGATTGACACCGCCTGCGCCGGCGTTCTTGGCGCCGAACACGGGAATCCCCTGCGACGCACCGACGGCGAGGCCATCCCACACGTCCGTTCTGCGCGCGTGGAGGTGCCCGTGGAAGATGGCGGCCACGTTGTAGGGCGCGAGGGCGCGATGATACGCGCGCACGTCGCAGGCACTCCACTCGCTCATGCTGATGCCGTCGGCATGTTTGGGGCAGTCCTTGCTGTGCCAGGCGATCTTGGCCATGCCCTCGCAACACATGGCCCTGCTGCCGCCCTTGACGGCATCGTCACACGCCACGCTGTACCGCTGCAGATCCACGTGCTGCAGCACGATCACCGGCCGGCCGCTGCCGGCGACGTGCGTGTGCAGATCCTCGACCAGAAACGCGAGGCTGTCGTAGGAACCGTACCGGCTGATCGGCAGGTCGTCCAGATTGGCGCCGACAACGATCCCGAGCGCGACGAAGTGGATGCCGTCCCAGTCCCATGAATAGTGCAGGCCGTTGGAGGAGATGGCCGTAAGTCCACGGCGCCGGGCGTTGCGCGCAATCAGGCCCTGAAGGACCACGTTGGCCGCGCGCGGCGTGTCGTGATTTCCGTGCACTTCGTACATGGGGTAGCGGAGCGGCCCCTCGTTGCCCGTCAGTCCGTAGAGGCGGGTGTGTGCCGCCCACTCGGTGGCCGTCATCTGCTCATGGGCGGCGCCGAGCTTGTCGCCCGAATCCGCGATGTCGCCCAGGTGCAACACGGCGCGAGGCTGGGCGACACGCCCGCCACCGATCGCCGCCGGCAACGGCTGGCCCGGAAGCGTGTTCAGGACGCCAACGAGGCGTTCGTTCAGAGCCCAGCGTGCTCCATCAATCATGCCGGGCGACTTGCTGTCCGCAAGCATGTGTGTGTCGGAGATGACAAAAAACGCGAGCCCGTCGGCGGGCGCCACCGGTTGCGCGATGAGGTGCGTGGCGGGCCAGCCCAGGGCCAAGCCGGCGCCGGCGATCGCGCCTGTGCCCAGGAACTCCCGGCGGGTGGGGCCTCTTCGCATGCCGGGCATCAGCTCCGGCTCCCGGACGTGACGGTGAGGGAAGAAGGCAATCGCGATAGTGTAACGCGCGCGGCCCAGGCCGGCCGGGCACGGCTCTTGCTAATATTCGGCGACGGCGTTGATGCGGAGGCGCTGATTGTGGTCACCACTACCTACCTGGAGATGCGGCAGCGCTCGGAACTCCGGCCTGCACGTATGGCCGCGGCGCCGTTTGGCCTGGTGCAGGTTGAGATCCCATCTCCTGAGTTCAGCCGGTTCCTCTACACCGTCGTGGGTGCCGCCTACGGTTGGCACGACAGACAAGGATGGGACGACACGCGCTGGAGGGCGTATCTGCAACGACCCGAACTCGAGACCTGGGTGGCCTACGTCTCGGGAACCCCGGCCGGGTACTACGAACTCGATCGGCAGGCGGGCGGTGACATTGAGATCGCGTACTTCGGCCTTCTGCCATCCTTCATCGGCAAGGGCCTCGGCGGTCCGCTCCTGACGGCCGCGGCCACTCGAGCCTGGGACAGAGGGGCGGCGCGCGTGTGGGTCCACACGTGCACGCTCGATCACCCGAACGCCCTTGCGAACTACCAGTCGCGTGGATTTCGGGCGTATCGCACGGAAGAAACACCTGCGTCTCGGGCATCACTTCAATGAATGCACCGAAGTCCGTGATGCGCTCGACGCGGCCCATGTAGTGCAGGGATCACGAAGTCCTTCGGCATTCGGCTGCCGCTGCATCCCGCTCTGCGGCGTTGCTCCTCCCTCAAATACACTCGGTATTCTCAGTCGTCGCGCCTTGCAGCCCGAACGCATCGCCACCCTCGGTGCGCGAGGGACTTCGTGACCCCTGCACTCGACCTTGTCCTGCTCGGGCGTCGCGGTCAGTTCCTGGATGATCGCAATGGCCTTCTGCGCCGCCACGTCGTCTGAACTCGCGATGTTGATGCGGCCGTCGTCTTCCACATCGATCTTCACGCCGGTGCGCTCGACGATGGAGCGGATGACCTTGCCGCCGGGGCCGATACGCTCGCGAATCTTCTCGACGGGAACTTGATGGTGTCATGATGGTGCCCAAATGCTGGGCGGCCTTCTTTACCTCGCGGGGGGCACGTTGCTGCTGTTTCTTGATGCCGGCAACTTGTGGCTGCGGGCCGCGTTTGTTTGCTGGAGTTATGCCTCGGCGATTCGATATCTTGCCCCACCTCGTTTCGGGCCGGAGGCGGCCATTCGCTGGTGGGCCGGTGGGGCCGTCCTGGCCAGCGTACTCGGTGGGATTGGCTCAGCCGTGGCAGGTGGCCCACTCGGATGGTTGGGTGTGTTCGTCTGCTTTTGGCTTGGATCGCGAGCCGCCTGGGTCTTGCACATGCTGATGAGATCAGCTGTGGTTTTGGCGCCACTTGTGATCACCCTCTCCGTTCCTGGATGATCGCGATGGCTTCCGCCGTCGCCTTCCATAGTGGCCTTTACGCCGGTGGATTCGACGATGCTGTGGGCGAGAGTCCTTCGCATTGCGACGAGGCGCGCCGAGACACTACGATGCACCGTGCCATCCCGCGTGTCGTTGATCCAATGGTGTTCACCCGTTCTCGCGCTCGCGCTGATCTGCAGCGGCGCGTCACCCGTTGAAGCGCAGACCACCACAGATGAGCGGATATGGGTTGGTCTCTCATTGCAGGTGCGACCGGAGGCGACGTCGCCATGGCGGGGTGTGTTCGAGTCGCAGGTGCGCTCGCGTGATGGCGTAGACGCGTTGGAGCAGTGGTACGTCCGACCGTCCGTGGCCTACGACGTGTCCACGCATTCCAGCGTGTGGATGGGCTACGCCTTCTTCAGGACCACGCCGGTCTCGGGAGGAGCGCTCACTGAGCATCGGTTATGGCAGCAGTTCCTTTGGAGCCATCCGGCCGCGGGGGGCACGTTCTCATCTCGATCGCGCCTCGAGCAGCGCAACCTGGAGGGCAACGACCACACGTCGTGGCGCCTTCGGCAACAGCTCCGGTTCTCGCGCCCGGTCCGGCCACGCGCTGATTGGTCAGTCGTGGTGTGGGATGAGTTCTCGGCGCACTTGAACCAGACCCGGCGCACGGCACGAGGCTTCGATCAGAACCGCGCGTTTGTAGGTATGGGACTGGTGTTCAATCCCAGAGCGCGGGTGGAGTTCGGCTATCAGAATCAGTTTGTGTATTCGAGCCTGGGCGCCCATCGGCTGAATCACGTGCTGTCCGGTGTGCTGACGGTCACTTTACGCTGACAGAAGAAGCGCCGGACAGCTTGCCACGTTCGGCCAGCGTGTCTCGTCTTCGTAGAGCGGACTTTAGACCCAGCGTGATGATGCGGGGCGCGTAGATCGAGATCTCCTTGCGCGCGGCGCCGCTACCATTGTGCCGAAAATCACCGGGTTAATGCTCACATCGCTGCGCCGCGCGGCGTCCGTCGGGCCCGCGGCCCCGCGCCCAGCACCGAGGTGGCGGTCAACCCGTGTAAGCGTGGGGCCGTCGGCGGGAGGGGCCCACCCGTTGGCGGCATCCCCCCGCCCCCACCCTGTGGAGCTACGCCCTGTGGTTCGGGATTCAGGGCCCTAAGCCCTGGTCTGACGTTCTGATGTGCTGCGGTTCTTGGGGCTCGGCGAACTGGCGGCCAGCCCGCTGCCACCCCCGTGTGCTCTTGGCGTCACACTGTTCGCCGATCCATCTCCACAAGAGTGCGCTGCCGTTCTCCCGATGTCCCGGGGGTTGCATTACACTGCGCTGGGCCTATCGCGTGAACGGGCGTTTGGCACGGTTTTGCTCCGCGGGGGAATAGATGAGTTATTCGGTATTTTCTCAGGAGACCTTCGCATCGGTTTTGCGTGTTGGCGACTCGCAACGCTTTGGAATCGACCTCAAATTCGATCGACAACAAGTCATCGATCTGGCGATGTCGGAGGTCAATTCAGATCCGCAGTTGGCTCCATTCGATCGTTCGATGGTGCGTGGCAAGGAATGTGTCTCATACCGTCGATATAGGGACCACCTGATACTCCGAGTGGTATGTCGCCACCTCCGTCGCCGGTTGCGACTAACTCTGCCCAGTCGAGAGAAAATTATCAAGGGCGTTATTGAATCCTTAATGGACTCTACGCCAATGTACGTGCTGCGTCGGGATATTACTTCGTTCTACGAGTCCATTCCCACTAAGCCTTTGAAGGACCAGCTGCTCTACGACTCGGCGAGTTCAGAAAAGATGCGGCGTGTTCTCCGTCGATACTTCGAACAGCATTGTTCCTCCAGCGATAAGGGCATTCCTCGAGGCGTCGGTCTGAGCGCGATTCTCGCTGAACTGGCGATGAAGGACTTTGATCGTCGTGTAAGGGAAGTTCCAGGAGTGCACAAGTGCTACCGCTTTTCGGATGACATCGTGATCTTTTGCTTTGACCGGTTCGACAGTATCGATGCGGACCTCAAGAACCTTTTGCCAGACGGGATGGCGTTTAGTCACAGCAAGACTGTCAGTCTGGACTTGACTCAGACTTCGATTCAGGTCCCCGCGCCTGAGTTCGAGTACTTAGGCTACCGATTTCGCATACGGGGTCATGTTGGCGATAAGTCGGCCCGGAGGGTCGAGATTTCGATCGCTGCCAAGAAAATTTCTCGAATAATGACGCGAACGGTACTTACTTTCAAAGATTTCAACAAAACTGGAGACTTTCGCCTTTTGTTAGATCGGCTCAGATTCATATCTTGCAACTACCGAGTGCGTCGTAACGCGATGGCTACAGCAGGTGGCCCTACTCACGTGCGGTCGGGTATCTTCTACAGCTACCGATTTTGTGGAGTTTACACGGGAGCTGACTTCAAGGTTGCAGCGTCGCCGTCCGCCTCTACCGAACTCCGGCAGTTGGACGGTTTTTACCACGCACTTCGCAAAGGTGGAAATAGTCAGTTTGCAGCGAGAATTGCTACGCTCTCTCCGCGGCATCGCGCAGTGTTGGCTCGGATCTCATTTCTTCAGGGATTCTCGCGGAGGCTGACGGTCCGCTTTGCTGCCAAACGCTTGCACCGAATAAGAGCAGTCTGGCGAAATGCATAATCAAAAGGCTAAACGCGCCAGGTGGCGTGCTCTTCTGACGGACACACTTCCTTACGAAGTGCCGGTCATTTTTTCTAACGACCGCCGGTTCGCCGCCTTAGTTAGTGACCTTGATGCCGATCCGTCGGCCATCCTCTTTGAGAAGCTTGTTCCCGATTCGGCGCGTGGCACTATTCCGTACGACTATTCGATTTCGAAAGAAACCGGAAAGAGGACGACTCTGTCGATAGTCCATCCGGTCTCGCAAATGCGGATCGCGGAGTTTTACGAGGCGTACAGCCAGACGATGGTCGACTATTGCAGCAGGAGCGAATTTACGCTGCGTGCGCCGGTTTCGCCGACCATGCTTTTGTCTGCCGATGAAATGTCTGGGGAGAAGACTTTCAAGCTGGGCATTCCCCATGTGGCTGCCCAAGACGGGGAGATTGACGTCTCTCACGTCGTGTCCTACTTTTCGTACGGACGTTACAGTCTCCTGAGCAAGTTCATTGAGTCGAGTGAGTTTGTCGAGCTTGAGAAGAGGTTTGAGCTCCTAAGGACGCTAGACGTCTCGAAGTGCTTCTTCAGCATCTACACTCATACGATCAGTTGGGCAGTGAAGGGGCGAGACTACGCCAAGCAGTACAGCAACGCCTATTCGTTCGAGGCCCGATTTGACTCTCTAATGCAGGGAGCCAACCACAAGGAGACACACGGTATTGTGGTTGGTCCGGAGATTTCTCGTATCTTTGCAGAGATCATTCTCCAGGACATCGATCGATGCGTAATGCTCCAGCTTAGAGAAGAGAAGCTGGATCACGGCAAGCACTACGCGGTTAGACGGTACGTGGATGATTTCTATGTGTTCGCCAGGGACACAGCTGTCTTGGCCAGAGTGGAAGAGGTGATAAGGGCGCAGTTGCAGCGCCATAAGCTTTACCTGAACGAAAGCAAGGTCGTATCGTTCTCACGACCCTTCGTTTCTGGAATCTCAATGGCCCGCAAGGAGTTAGCAGCGGCGTTGGCAGAGTTGAGAGCCTTCTTCGACGACCTGCCTGATCTGCAGGTTATCGACAAGCTCCGGCGACGGTCGCGAGTGTTTCGGCAAAAAATCAAGGATGTGAGGTTCATCGCGGCACAACATCAAGTCGGATTTCACACCCTAAGCGGTTGGCTGTTGTCGTCCTTGCGCGGACTGCTGGGACGCGCATCTGAGGCCGTAGGCAAAGAGGCCGAGAATCCAGAGAGAGCGGAACTGCTTACGGAGGTGGCGGCCGATGTGCTGACCTTTGTGTTCTACGTGTGTGCGTTGGATACAAGAGTTCGGACCAGCTATAGCCTCTGTCAGATGCTGTCTGTCGTTCGCACGTTTGGAGGAGGCGGGGGCGGAGTCGTGGAGCCTGATCACCTAGATCGGTTGCGGCACGTCGCAGCAGAGGGGCTGCATGGGCTTATTTCATCTCTTTCGAAAGAGCTCTCATCAGACCACGACAGCGTTGAGCTTTATAATCTCCTCATCTGCGGCGCGCAATACATAGGACCGGAGTTCTTCTCCGGCGGGCCATCACGGGAGGCGCTGTATACGCTGGCCGCGCAGAAGCGGCCGACGTACTTTGCGTATGTCACCGCGAAGTTCTGTCTGCTCAAAGATCGCGCCGCGAACCAGAGGTACTTAGATGACCTCAACAGGAATGCCATCGACAAAGTGGCAGATGGGCATCGATTGTTTGAAGATGCCGACCGGTATCTGCTTTTTTGCGATCTTGTGAGTTCGCCTGATCTGTCCCACAGATTGCGCCGAGACCTCGTCGTGGCAGTTCTCAAGGGAAACCCCTCGAACGAATCGTGTTCGCGTCTCGCAGACTTGGTTGGCTTTGTCGATTGGAGCGGCACCCAAATCGAACACACGCTTGAGCGCCGGCAGTTGCGGCCGGTGTACGCGTTCGTCTAGCATGTCTTTGGGGCCACTCGTCGTGCCGAATGCAGCCTGCTAGCAATGGTAGGCTTACGGCGCTCTTTGAGAGCGTCGGGCTCGGCCGTCGAGCACACACAGATTGGCGGCGAGTGGCCCTATTCCGGTCGGCCGGCGCCTCGGCGCTTTTGCTCGCCTTCCGGGTGGCTGGTCTTCTTTACCAAGCAAAGAAGAAGCCGGGCTCCTCGACGCTGCTCAGGGTTGCCCGGCCAGTGTGTTGGCCTTCTCTGAGTCTCGGCGTCTCCGTTACTTGCGCTTCTCAAGGAACGGGCGTAGCCTCGGTCGCCTGAGAGACTAGTTGGGGTAGTGACCATGACCAAGCGCAAGAAGATCGTGCTTCTTCTCCTCGTATTGCTCACGGTCGGTGCCGTGGCCTCGACGCAAGTTACATTGTTCATCGTCCAGCCAATCGGCGCGGTGCCGGGTGGCCGAACGCTAGTAATCTCGCGCATGAACAAGGGCAAGTTCATCGATTCGGCGGACGCAATGTGCGAGAGGATTCAGGGCGGTGTTAACCTGCTTTGCCGGGCGGTGGTCCTCGGCCAGATCGGACAGAATGCCACTATCCATCTCAGACTGCCGTATTCGGAAAGGCTATTTCTGATTTCGACAGGCGGAAAACGGTACGACAGGTAAGGAACTCAAATAGGGACAGGCCCACCGTTCCAAAAAAAATCCAATAACGCGGGGCGTACTGCAGGCAATTCAGCGGGCGACTCAACACGAGACCGCGATGGAGCCTCGAGGTGACGAAATGAAGAAATGCCCCTACTGTGCTGAGGAAATTCAGGACGAGGCCATCAAATGCAAGCATTGTGGGAGCCTCCTCGCCGCATCGTCGGTGCTTGCGGCCTCTGCGGCCGCCGTGAGCCCGGCCCTCCCTTTTGCGCCAATTCCAGGCGCCACTCCCACCTCCGGAGTCGTCTTCTTCCTGCTCGCGATAGTCCTTGTCTTCCTCTCCCTGTTTCTCGGGCCATACGGTACGATCTTCTTGGTGTTGGGTTCAGCCCTGTGGGTCGCGGCCGATGCCAGTACGCACAAGCTCGCACAGTATAAGAACGGAATCGGCGGTCCGGTGGCGGCGTGCCTTGGAACGCTGTTGCTCTGGATTGTGGTGTTCCCGCTGTACTTGGCGATGCGATCCCGCATTCGTGCGGGAGTAATGCCGGTCGCAGATTCGGCGAGAGCAGGATGGCACTAACGGAGAAACTGACGCTCACCTAAGGCCAAATTGAGCCTTCGTGACCAGTTTGTCGTCCTGGAACATGGCATTCATGTTCGCGCCTAGAGTCCCGGAGCCAGGCCACGAATACATGACCGTCACCAGACCGCCTATGTTTGACCGGCTCTGCTCAGTCCCCGCGCCGCCGAGGACTCTGACCGCTTCTGAGTAGGTGATGCCATCACTCAGGCGCTGAAATTGCGCCAGAGTCACGCCAGGTGAAGTAGTGGACCCGGTTTGAAGGTAGGAATTGGCGGGTCCGCTGAACGGCGAGCCATTCGCCGTCCAGTAGAGCGCGAGGGCGAGAACGACTAGAAATAGCAGAACCACGATCGGATTTGCCGACTCCTTCGACGACGCTGGAGCCGAGCTTGGCTCTGTCCCGCTTCTCACGGCCTCGCCGCAGGACGGACACGTTGGCGCATCAAGCGAAATGGTGGTCCTGCAAGATGGACACAGGCGAATCGAAGCGCCGCTCACGTCGTCGCCGCACGACGGGCAGACCTTTGTCTCGAGCGAAATAGAGGCATTGCAGAATGGGCATGCCCGTGTCGACAGGGCGCTGCGGGACACGATGTCACGCTTGCAGTGCTTGCAGACAATCGCGGCGTCTTGAATTTCCTCAGCGCAGAACGGGCACTTCTTCATTTGTCCTCACATCTCAAGAGACGGCACCTGTTGTAGTCGCGCTCATCCCAGCGGTGCCGACACGGGGCGACTTGGGGCGGTTTCGAGTCGAGCGCTTGATTCGCTATGCCGGTCACACGAGTCACGAAGGGATTGTGAACTGTAAGACGGATTCGGTAATACTTGTGACGCCTGCCAGGAGGCGGTTTCATGAACCCGATCTTAAGGTTAAGTTTGACCCTTGTCGCTGTCGGATATGCCTGCTCGTCGCTGGTCGTCGCGACGGGGGGATTCTATGTGCAGAATCAGGAGCCAGATATTGGTCAGAAAACGCAGGTCACGACGGACCGTACGTTGGAAACGACCCCAACTTGGAGTCCGGACGGCCAGTTCCTCTACTTCGTAAGTGATCGATTCGGCGGCCTTGGGATTTGCCGAATCGAACGGGGCGGCGGGGGAGGAGTATCGGCGGTTACGCAGCCTGCCTACGACGAGGTGGACGTTTACCCCGACGTGAATCCGTTGAATGGAGAGATTGCGTTCGCCTCAAACCGCTCGCGAGGAATCCTACAGATCTGGACGGTCAATCCGAAGGCGCGCGGCCTGACGCAGTTGACGAACGCGCCTTTTGGGGCCAGTTTTCCTTCATGGTCTCCGGATGGCAAGGAGATCGCGTTCTCTGCGCGCGACAAGAATGGAAACGTGTTTGTGTGGATTACCAACGCCGACGGCAGCAACCAACGGCAACTCACCCAAGGCACTCAGCCACGCTGGTCTCCCGACGGGAAACGGCTCGTGTACGCCGCAATCACACAAGCTCAAAGCCGGAGCTATGACATTTACACAATAGAAATTGCATCCAATGCGATTTCCCAAATCACGTCGGATGATTCCAACGAATTTCAACCCGACTGGAGTCCTGACGGTAGGTGGCTCGTATACGTGTCTTACAAAGGCAGACTGACATTTGGGCGTAGCGGCCGAGAAGTCACCAGCGATTTGAGGAGCAAAGCCAACTTCGAAATCTGGATCAAGGACATCATGAGCCCGGGCCGCAGTAGTACTCAGCTAACCCGTTCAAAAGGGTTTGACGGATGGCCGCGGTGGACACCAAAGCGGCACGAACTGGTGTTCACTTCAGACCGGTCAGGAAGTCTGGACCTATGGACCATGATTCCTGGCGGGTCCGTGATCACCGGTCGGCCCTAGCGTAGCCACGCTTCAAGGTCGCGCCGCCGTTCTGAAGAGTGGCACCCTGCTTACCCTCTGACGGAAGTTCGCCCATAACCCTGGCCCTCAAGGGGCCTCCGTTTAGAGCGCAGTGTCGGTGGATGGAGCAAAAGAAGAAAGCCGGGCACCCTTCGACGTTGCTCACGGCTGCCCGGCTTGATTGTCTTCTCGGTCTTGAAGACCAGACCGAGCTACGTTCGGACCATTGTCTTCTCGGTCTTGAAGACCAGACCGAGCTACGTTCGGAGTGCGTCTCCGTGTGAGCCGCCGCAGCTCAGAAGTCCTCTGAGCCTCGGAGTCTCCGTGTGATCCGTCGTGATCGCCCTCAGCGGCGCGGGCCGCGGTCGCGATCCCGGCGCGGCCCACGGTCACGGTCGCCGCCTCGGCCACCACGATCGTCACCACCACCGCTGCCGACCCCGTGGGCGTCCCCGCCACCGGGATACCGCGGCGTCATGCCCTCGCCCTCTTTCAGCAGCACCTTGCGGCTGAGCCGCACCTTGCCGCTCGGGTCGATGTTGATGACCTTGACCTCGATCTGCTCGCCTTCCTTGAACTCGTCGCGGACGTTGGCCACGCGGTAGTTGGCCATCTCCGAGAGGTGGAGCAGGCCGTCCACACCAGGCATCACTTCGATGAACGCGCCGAAGTCCGTGATGCGCTCGACGCGGCCCATGTAGACCTTGTCCTGTTCGGGCGTCGCGGTCAGTTCCTGGATGATGGCGATCGCCTTCTGCGCCGCCACGTCGTCTGACCACGCGATGTTGATACGGCCGTCGTCGGAAGTTCCATTTGGGACCTCGGCGCCGCACGGGGCCGAAGTGCAAGTCTCGGGATATCCTCTCTCGATGCCTCTAGAGCGGTTCAGAATGGGCGCGGTGATCTTTGACGGCGATGACACCTTGTGGGAGACCGAGCCGCTTTACGACGAGGCCCGGAGTGAGGCCAGGGGATTGGTTGAAGCCAGTGGTGGCAACGGCTCGCTGTGGGAACGCTTGCAGAGAGAAATTGACGTCAAGAATGTCGATGTTCATGGGTTTTCAGCAAGTCGGTTCCCGCTGTCGTGCGTTACAGCTTGCGAGAAACTATTTGAATTGACCGGCTGGGCCGTACCCGGCGAGGTAGTTCAGCGAATCAACGCAGTTGCCATGCAGGTGTTTGACGGCCGTGCGCCGGTCAGGTCAGATGCTGAAGCAGCGCTTGCGCTCTTGCGAGCCAATGGCTTTAACCTCGGTCTTCTCACCAAAGGCAACCAAGAGGTGCAGCAGCGCAGAATTGAATCAAGCGGTCTGGCGCGGTGGTTTGACAGGATCGAAATAGTAGGCGATAAATCGCCCGAGGTCATAAGTCAGCTTGTCCGGGACCTCGGATCTGAGCCACGGTCGTCGTGGCTCGTGGGCAATAGCCTTCGGTCGGACATTGTCCCTGCAGTGAGCGCTGGTCTTCATGCGATTCGGCTCGACGCGCACACTTGGGAATACGAGCGCGATTATGTCGCTCCTCCCGGACTTTCATTCCTAACAGCCGGGACATTGACCTCCGCGGTTGAGCAGATTCTGGACAGATAACTGACAGTGCTCAGGGAGAGCTCCGGGAGACTTTCGCGCAGCTGCACCCGGCTCGGACCGTGACCAATAGAAGGCGATGATGTAGCACGCAAAAAGCACGGCGTTGCGCGTCCACCCTCGTTCGTACCCTAGCGCCGGCCGGGCGGTCGTCAGGCCAGGCCAGCAATCGATGCCGATGGCCTTTGCGGCGTCGTGTTCAAAGACCTTCGACGTGCGATGCAAGACCAACGCAGTCAGCAGGCAGGCATCGAGTGCCATCACCTTCACGGCTGAGCCCTGTGTTGTGGCCATCAAGGCGACAACGACAACAAGCAGGAGGCCGACGGCTGAGGATGCACCACATACAAGTGACGCCCTGATGATGTCTCCCGCCAGCCAGTGCTTTTGTCTAGGGCTTCTGCATGGTGACAGAATATCGACAATCAGATCCCAACACAGGAAAACAACGAAAACGACGACGAGGACAATCGCCTCCGGGACGGCGCTGGCCGGCTCCAACTGAGCCGAGTCACTCCGGACCTTCACCTCAGCACCGAGAACGAGCAGGTAGTACAAGATCACCAGGACGACGTCTGAAAGCAAGACGACGAAGGCAATTGACCTTATGTGCTCGAGAGCCTTCTTGGTACCAGCGGACTGAGAACGCTTCCAGCCCAGCCAACTCATTGCAATCGTCAGGAGGCACAGCGCCAAGTGGGACAGTGCTGGCGACTTTTCGCCAATTGTGCCCGGCGCTGCGACGAGGTAGCCAACGCTAACAGCAAGCTGGCCAACAACTAGGGCAAACAGCATCTCAACGAAGGAATGCCTCAGCGAGTCGCTCGGTTCGTTCAAATGTGTCACATCGCCCGTCTCCCTGACTGCCGGAGCATAATCGGAGCAGGGGTTCAAGCGAAGAAAAAAGACATGCCCCTTTCCGGGATTTGTCAGTGTCTGCGGCCCGGCTGAATCCACGCCTGGTCCTTTCGGATCCGCTCGGTCCTGTACGCCACCCATCGCCATTTCGCGCAGCGGCTCGATCCCGCCACAGTCACGGTCACTGGCCTCGCCGGCCCTACGGGCATTGCCCTAGCATGGCTGGGCCACCGCGACAACGATCCTGGCCTTCACGGAGTCCGGCTCGGGCTCGGCGCCCTCGGATTTGCGTGGACCGGGTGAATCCCGCTACGCAGTCCGACAGGCCGCAGCCTGTCCACGCTGCTGGTAGACTGACCCCGCGATTACCAACACATGGCACTGACAGCTCCCTCTGGCAGAGCTGCGACGCGCTCCGTGGCGGCATGGACGCCAACCAGTACAAGGACTACGTCCTGGTGCTCCTGTTCATCAAGTACATCTGCGACAAGTACGCCGAGCAGCCGTACGCGCCGTTCACAATCCCGAAGGGGGCCGGCTTCAAGGACATGGTCGCCTTGAAGGGCAACAAGAACATCGGCGACCTGATCAATAGGCAGGTCCTGGCGCCGCCGGCGGCCGCCAACAAACTCTCGGATTTCCCGGACTTCAACGACGCCGCCAAGCTGGGTAGCGGCAAGGAGCTGGTCGAGCGGCTCACGGACCTCATCTCCATCTTCGAGAACTCGGCGCTGGACTTTTCGAAGAAAGCGCGCCGATGGCGACGACATCCTCGGTGAGCCGAGCCGTTGGGCAGAACTCGGTCCACGGTCGATCCTGAGTTATGTTCTACGGTACAAATTGGCCCGGCGCCTGCTCCCGGCACGGAATACCGAGGCGCCACCACATCAACTCGTCAACCTGCTGGTCGACCGCATGATTCAGCGGGGGCCACCGCGGTTCGGTGAGCGTCGTGGATGGCGCAGTCAATCAAGTTGTGGCTGAGGTCGCCTGACCCATTCGCATTCGTCGGCTTTCGTCTCGCATCGGGGTAACGCCGGCGTTACCCCACTACCGGAAATGTTGACTTCGGTGCCGACGCAGCGCATTCTGAGTCTCCGAGTATTCAAGACGTCTCTGACTTTCGCTTCCTGAGATCTTACACACGGTCGAAACCGAGGTTGAAATGCGAAGACTTCCAGATCTCTTTCCCTCATGGTGTCGGGCGCGGCATCGATGGTTAGCATCGGTTGGCTTTGTCGGTATCATCGCGTCCTCAGCCTTGATAGCGGTATCCGGAAGCCTCGATCCAGATTTCGGCAATGGAGGAATTGTTAGAACGGACCTGCTGGGTGGAACCGATTTCGCCTATGCTCTCGCTCTGCAACCTGACGGCCGAATTGTGGTAGTAGGAGCAGCTTCAGCAGCTTCGCCCTTTGATGGGGACCGCAATTTTGCTTTTGCGGCGGCACGGTACCACGCAGACGGCACGTTGGATTCTACTTTTGGCATCGGTGGGCGAGTGACGGTCGACTTGGGGGATGGCGACGACCTCGCTTTGAGCGTCGTCATCCAGCCCGACGCCAAGATCGTTGTAGCAGGCACTTCACATGCGGGTGATCCAAATTTCGGCGACCGCGACTTCGCGATGCTTCGCTTCCAAGCTGACGGTTCACTGGACTTGTCGTTTGGTGATGGTGGTCGCGTCATTACCAGGCTTTCGACAGGGCAGGACGTTGCGCTAGGTATAGCGCTGCAGCCAAGTGGCCGGATAATCCTGGCCGGCCACAGTCGGTCGTCCGATGTCGCTCTCGTCGGGTACACGGCCGATGGCAGCTTGGACACATCATTTGGCACGGACGGGATTGTGATAACTGACATCGGCGGCGGCCCGGACATGTCTCAAGGCGACATCCTTCTGCAACCTGACGGCAAGTTATTGGTCGCCGGGACGTCGGGCATTGGCGAAGGCAACGACGTTTTCGTTGCTAGATATAGCGAAGACGGGATCCTAGATTCCTCTTTCGGTAATGGCGGATATGTACTGACAGACCTTAGGCTAATTGACGGTTTCGGCGGCTTGGCGATGCTGCCCGATGGGAAGGTGATAGTCGCCGGTCATACTACGAATCTCGCCGAGGATGACGCACTCTTCATCGCCCGTTATTCAACCAGCGGCCTGCTTGACAGTACGTTCGGCGTGAACGGCCTAGTAGTGTCGCAGTGCGCTAACCGTCGGTCATTTGGCCGCGGCGTCGCAGTCCATAACAATGGTCAAGTATTTGTGGCGGCGGCGGTTCTCGGAGGAGGCTGGTCCGATTTTGGTGTCTGTGCGTTTAACAGCGACGGTTCCGCCAACTCAGCGTTCGGCGACGCAGGTGCCCTTGTGGTCGATGAGCGTACCCTCGACGAACCGACGTTTGCAGTCCTGCAGCCCGATGGCAGGCTTCTGGTGACTGGGATCAGCGGAAACGGTTCGTCAGATTTTGACTTTCTGACTCTGCGTGTTGGCACCGGCATAGTTATTCCGCCGGACAGTGATGGTGACGGCATTGTTGACGCGGTGGATAACTGCCCAACTGCGGCCAATCCAGATCAGCAGGACTCCGACGACGACGGAGTCGGCGATGCCTGCGATCCGACGCCATTCCCTGACACGGAGGCGCCGAGCATCTCGTGTGAAGCACCTGACGGATCCTGGCATCCGTCGAACGCGACGCTTAGCTGCACGGCTGTTGACAGTGACTCGGGACTTGCGATCGGTGCCGATGCGGTTTTCGATTTGACTACGAGCGTTGCCGCTGGAAGCGAAACAGCGGACGCGGCGACTGACTCGCGCACGGTCTGCGATGTCGCGGGCAATTGTGCAACGGCTGGCCCCATTTCCGGTATCAAGGTTGACCGACGACCGCCCACGACTAGTTGCGCGGCGGCTGATGGACTGTGGCACGGGGCCAACGTCGGCATCGCCTGCACTGCGGCCGACGGTGGGGCCGGCCTCATGAACAGTGCTGGTGCGTCGTTCAGTCTGGAGACAAGTGTTTCGGTCGGTGCTGAGACTGCCGTTGCCGCGACCGTTTCGCTCAGTGTGTGTGACAACGTGGGCAATTGCGCGACTGCGGGCCCAGTCGTCGGGAACAAGGTGGACAGGCGTGCACCCAGCGTCTCCATCTCGGCGCCAACTGCCACCGCGTACTTACTCGGCCAGACAGCAGTCGCCACCTACGCGTGCACGGATGGTGGATCCGGAGTGACCGGCTGTGCCGGCCCAGTTGGAGATGGGGCGCCTATCGACACCAGTTCGGTGGGCTCCAAGGACTTTTCCGTCACTACGACCGACGCTGTTGGTAACACGGCGACCTCGGCCGTGACATACGTCGTGGTATACAACCAATGCGTGCTCTATGACCAGACGGTGGCACACAGGGCCGGCTCGACGGTTCCGATCAAACTCGCGCTCTGCGATGCCGCGGGCGTCAATGTGTCAGACTCATCCGTGCCGGTGGTGGCGCAGGCCGTGTATCTCGTATCAACGAGCGCGCCCGGCCCCTTGGCCGACGCCGGAAACGCAAACCCCGACAACCAATTCCGGTTCACCGGCGGAAGCTACATCTTCAATCTCAGTCTGAAGGGCTTTTCGGTGGGCACGTATGCGCTGGTCTACAAGGCCGGCAACGACCCCACTGATCATGTGGTGCAGTTCCAAGTGAAGTAGGAGCCTGGATCCGCCGAGGGTGTCGGTCGGTCTTTGGCGGGTGTGATGAGGCTAAAGCAGTCTTCATGAAGTTCTAGTACCAACGGGGCGGTTCATGATCGTTGGCGGATCTCGAACTGGCCGCGTTGTTGATCGATGGGCTGCATGTCCGTGACCATTGCCTGGTGGTCGCGCTGGGGATCGGTGCCACGGGCCAGAAACACGTGCTGGCGATGAAGAACACGTAGGGGCGCAGTGCGCGAGGGGGGAACGGAAAAGCCGGGCACCCTTCGACGTTGCTCAGGGTTGCCCGGCTTTGATGTCTTCTCCGTCTTGAGGCCCGCCTTCGCGCTTTGCGCTATGGCGAGGCAAGCTCAGGCCGCGCTACGTTCGGAGAGCGTCTCGGTGTGATCCGCCGTAGCCCAGAAGTCCTCTGAGCCTCGGAGTCTCCCTGTGATCCGTCGTAATCGCCCCTCAGCGCCTCGGGCCGCGGTCGCGATCCCGGCGCGGGCCACGGTCACCACGGTCGCCGCCACGGCCACCCCGGTCGTCACCGCCACCGCTGCCGCCCCCGTGAGCGTCGCCGCCACCGGGATACCGCGGCGTCATGCCCTCGCCTTCCTTCAGCAGCACCTTGCGGCTCAGCCGCACCTTGCCGCTCGGATCGATGTTGATGACCTTGACCTCGATCTGCTCGCCTTCCTTGAGCTCGTCGCGGACGTTGGCCACGCGGTAGTTGGCCATCTCGGAGACGTGGAGCAGGCCGTCCACGCCGGGCATTAATTCGATGAACGCACCGAAGTCCGTGATGCGCTCGACGCGGCCCATGTAGACCTTGTCCTGTTCCGGCGTTGCGGTGAGTTCCTGGATGATCGCGATGGCCTTCTGTGCCGCCACGTCGTCTGAACTCGCGATGTTGATACGGCCGTCGTCTTCGACATCGATCTTCACGCCCGTGCGCTCGACGATGGAGCGGATGACCTTGCCGCCCGGTCCGATGACGTCGCGAATCTTCTCGACGGGGATCTTGATGGTGATGATGCGCGGCGCGTAGGTCGAAATGTCCTTGCGCGACGTGCCCAGCGTCTCAGCCATCTTGCCGAGGATGTGCATGCGACCCTGGCGCGCCTGTTCGAGCGCCTTGCGCATGATGTCCATGGTGATGCCGCCCACCTTGATGTCCATCTGCAGGGCGGTGATGCCCGTCGCGGTGCCGGCCACCTTGAAGTCCATGTCGCCGTAGTGGTCCTCAGCGCCCGCGATGTCGCTCAGCACGGCCCACTTGCCGGTCTGCTCGTCCATCACGAGGCCCATCGCCACACCAGCCACCGGCGCCTTGAGCGGCACGCCGGCATCCATCATCGACATCGCGCCGCCACACACCGACGCCATGGATGAAGACCCGTTGGATTCGAGAATGTCGGACACGACACGAACGGTGTAGGGGAACGCTTCCTGGCTGGGCATCACCGGCGCGAGCGCGCGCTCGGCCAATGCGCCGTGACCAATTTCCCGCCGGCCGGGGCCGCGCAGGAACTTCACTTCGCCCACCGAGAACGGCGGGAAGTTGTAGTGGAGCATGAAGCGCTTGTAGCTCTCGCCGTCCACCTTCTCAATCTTCTGCGCATCGTCATCCGTGCCGAGCGTGGCGGTGACCAGGGCCTGCGTCTCGCCGCGCGTGAACACGCACGAACCGTGCGCGCGGGGGAGGACGCCGACTTCGGTCCAGATGGAACGAATCTCGTCGAAGCGGCGGCCGTCGAGGCGCTGACCGCGGTCGAGGATTTCCTCGCGGAGGATGCGCTCCTTGAGACCGCCGATGAAGCCCTTCGCAGCGGACTGCTGGTCTTCGGGGAAGCTCTTGACGATTTCGCCGATGACCTTGTCCACCGTTGCGTAGTTCTCGAGCTTCTCGCGGATGCGCATGGCGGCGGCCAGCGGCTCGTACGCCTTGGCCTCCACAGCCTTCTTGAGGTCGGCGTCAACGGCCTTGGCTGCGACCACGGTCTTGGCCTTGCCGACTTCCTTCTGGAGGTCGTCGATCATGGCCACGATCTGCTTGATGGCGGCGTGGGCCGTCTCAAGCGCCGTGATCATCTCTTCTTCGGTGGCTTCCTCGGCGCCCGACTCCACCATCATGATGGCCGTCGCGCTGCCGGCCACGACCAGGTCAATCTTGCTGGTCTTACGCTGCGGATAGGTCGGATTGACGATGAACTGGCCGTCGATCAGGCCGATGCGCACGGCGGCAATGGTCTGTTCGAACGGAATGGTCGAGATGGCGAGTGCGGCAGAGGCGCCGGTGATGGCGAGCACGTCGGAGTCGTTTTCGGCGTCGGCCGAGATCAACATGCCGATGATCTGCGTCTCGTAGAACCAGCCGCTCGGGAAGAGGGGACGAATCGGACGGTCGATCAGGCGGCAGGTGAGTGTCTCCTTGTCGGCCGGCTTGCCCTCACGCTTGAAGAAACCCCCGGGGATGCGTCCCGAGGCGTAGGCGGATTCGCGGTAGTCCACGGTGAGGGGCAGGAAGTCGATGCCCTCGCGCGCGCTCGCGGAGCGGCACGCGGTGACCAGCACCATCGTGTCACCCTGGCGGATGATGACCGCGCCATCGGCCTGTTTGGCCAGCTTGCCGGTCTCGATCGACAGGGTCGATGAGCCAATCGTCAATTCTCTTCGGAACATGATTTTTCGAATCCTTCTGTGCGCTGTGCTTTTGTGCTTGGTGCTGTTGTGCTGGGTGCTACTTGCGGATGCCGAGACGCTTGATCAGATCCGTGTAGCGGGCGGGATCTTCCCGACGCACGTAGTCGAGAAGCCGGCGTCGCTGGCCAACCATCTTGAGCAGGCCGCGGCGCGAGTGGTGATCTTTGGCGTGGGTCTTGAAATGTTCGGTGAGGTAGGTGATGCGTTCGCTGAGAATCGCCACCTGCACTTCCGGCGAGCCGGTGTCGCCTTCGTGCGTTTTGTACGTACTGATAACTTCGGTCTTACGGTCCTTGCTCAACACGATGAGTACCTTCCACGGGCCGCCCAGAGTGCGCGAAATGCGCATGACCAGATCGGCCGTAATTGTTGCGCCTACAAGGGATTAATTGTATCTGACGCGGGGCGCAACGCGTAATGGCGAAATGCCACAAATGCCCGAAATGGCGAAATGTCTGCAATTTCCGAGTGGCTGAATGGGGGAATGTCCTACCCCAAGACCACAGACGGGTGGAGTTGGCCGCCGCGCAGGTCGGCCAGGGCGATCAGGGCGCCTGACTCGTCCAGCAAGCGAATCTTGGTGAGGGAAGAGCCCATGGGAGCCCAGGAACCCTCCGCAAACTGGGGGCCGATCGGGTTGCCGTGCCTGACCCGGACCAGGCCCCCTTCAGACACCCGGACGGCGGGCAGGTCGGGCAGGGCGTCGGCCAGGGAGATCAGGCGGGGTTCCAGAAGGGGCCCCAGGCGGTCGGCATCGTCCAGGGACGTGGCCGATTCCACCTGGAATGCGCCCGACCGGGTGCGCCGGAGAGCGTGCAGATGGGCGCCGCAGCCCAGGCGTTCGCCCAGGTCGCGGGCGAGCGATCGCACGTAAAAACCCGCGGTCACCGTCATGGTCAGTTGGACCAGGTCACCGGTCCGCGCCACCAGGTCCAGGCTGCGAACCGTGACGGACGCGGTCTTGAGCGGCACGTGCTGGTCCTTGCGGGCCATGTCGTAGGCCTTGTGGCCGTCGACCTTCTTGGCCGAGTGCTGCGGCGGCATCTGGTCGAACGTGCCGCGAAACTGGTCCAGCGCTGCCGCCAGTGCGTCGTCTGACGGCAGAGGTCCGGCCGGCTCGTCACCACCCAATCGCTCCCCAGCCGCGTCGTCTGTCGTCGTCGCCCAGCCGAGGCGAACCGTGGCTTCGTACACTTTGTCGTGCCCGCTCAGCAACGATGCCAGGCGCGTGGCTTTACCTAACAGCATCACAAGCAAGCCCGTCGCGCGCGGATCCAAGGTCCCGGCGTGACCGATGCTTCGTTCGCGGGTCACCTGGCGTAGGCGTGCAACTACGTCATGCGAGGTGGGACCGCTGGGCTTATCAATCAGAAGTATCCCAGTCATTCGTAATGGCGAAATGTCACAAATGTCCGAAATGGCGAACTGCGGACAAACCAATGCGGACAACCATTGCAGGGAAGAATGTTCGAATGTCCTTGGTCGTCAATGGTTGAATCTGCTGCTCCAAGGTCATTCCCTCACTGCGCGCCTTGGACATTCCCGCATTCCTGTCTTCATTGGTCTTTCCGCAGTTCGCCATTTCGGACATTTGTGACATTTCGCCATTTACACGGCGGCAGGGAGCGCGGTAGCGATGGCATCGACGATGGCGGTGGTCACAGACGTGCGCGACCCTGCAATGCTGCAAGCGGCCGCGTTGACGTGCCCACCGCCCCCGTGCTGAACGGCAACATCGCGCACACTGACGCTACCTTTCGACCTCATGCTGACGCGGTATTGCGTGTCGGATTGCTTGCGCACGAGCGCGACGGCGAGCACGTCCTTCGCGCCGAGTGGCAGGTTCACCAAACCGTCCGTATCGTCGCTGGTCGCGCCACACGCTGCCAAAATCTCGTCGTCGTAATACAGCACCGCGAGGCGGTTGTCGTAGTGCAACTCCATCGAGTTGAGCAGTGCGCCGGTCAGGCGAATGCGGCCGACACCGAAGCTGTCGAAGATCTCGCGCGAGAGCAGCGCCGGCGAAACCCCGGTGGCCGCGATGCGGGCAGACGCATGGAAGGTCCGCGCTGAAATCGGGCCATGGCGGAAGCCGCCGGTGTCTGTGACGATGCCGAGGTAGAGGTGCGCGGCAATCTCCTGAGTCCAGCCGACGCCGAGCGCGTCGATGACATCGGCCACCATCTCTGCACACGACGCGGCCGATCCGTCGAACCAGTTCACCGAACCAAACATCGTGTTGCCGATGTGGTGGTCGATGTTGATCACGGTTGGCCGCTCCAGGCCAGCCACCTCGGGGCGCGACAGGTCGCCGCATTCCATCACGATGGTGGCTTCAGCGTCGGCTGGCAGGTCGGGAAGAGGCGGCGCCTCGGGTGACACCACGATGCGATCGGCACCGGGGAAACTGCGATACGGGCCTGGTACCGGGTCGTGGTTGACCAGGCGCACGCGTTTGCCCAGCGCGTCGAGGGCAAAGGCCATCGCGAGCTGTGAGCCGATGGCATCGCCATCAGGTCGCGCGTGAGAGGTGATCAGAAACGCATCGTGGCGGCGAATCGCCGCAGCGACGTCAGCCGCGGAACCGGTCATGACTCGTCTGCGTCATCCGGCCGGCCGGCGGGCGGGGCGTTCGCCGGGTCTGAAGACCCGGCCTCCGAGGACGGCAATTCGTCCATATCCTGCGGCAGCGGGTTCTCTTCCCGCTCGCGCTTGAGGTCAATGAGGATCTGCTCGATGCGGTCCTGGTGTTCCACGGCCTGGTCGTAGAAGAACTGCAGCTCGGGCACTCGGCGCAGACTGAGGCGCGAGCCGATTTGGCGGCGCAAGTAGGGCAGGGCGCGTTCGAGCGCCTTCTGCGTTTCCTTCTTCTGCTTCTCGTCGCCGAAGACGGTGTAGAGCACCCGCGCCAGTTGCAGGTCGGGCGTGACCTTGACGCGCGTGAGCGTGAGAAAGCCGATGCCAGGATCGTGCGCCTGCTGCGACAGGATCTGGCTCAGCTCCTGCCGGATTTGTTCGCCGACCCGGTCCGCGCGGGCACCCTGGGCCATTACAGGGTCTGCGCGATTTTCTCGACGTGGAACACTTCGATCATGTCACCCACCTCGACGTCGTTGTACTTGTCGAGGCTGATGCCGCACTCCATCCCCGACTTGACCTCGCTCACGTCGTCCTTGAAACGGCGGAGCGAGCTGATGCGGCCGGTCCAGAGGACCTTGCCGCCACGCGAGAGGCGCGCCTGCGCGTCGCCTGCGCGGGTGATGCGACCTTCGGTGACCATGCAGCCGGCCACGGTGCCGGCCTTGGGCGAACTGAAGATCTGCTGCACGGCCGCCGCGCCGATGCGGGCTTCCCGCAGCGTCGGTTCGAGCAGGCCCGTCATGGCCTTCTTAATCTCGTCGGTGACGTTGTAGATGATCGTGTGGTGCCGGATCTCGACGTCCTCGCGCTCAGCCACTTCGGCCGCCGAGCGGTCGGGCTTCACGTTGAAGCCGATGATGATGGCCTTCGACGCCGTGGCCAGCAACACGTCGGATTCGTTGATGGCGCCGACGCCCGTGTGAATGATGCGCACTTTCACGCGCTCCTCACTGAGCTTCGCCAGCGTGTCCGACAACACTTCAGCCGAGCCCTGCACGTCGGCCTTGATGATGATCGCCAGTTCCTTCAGCTGGCCTTCGGCCATCTGCTGCTGCAGCGATTCCAGCGTCATGCGTGAGCCACGCGCACCAAGCGCCTTGGCCTTGGCCTGCGTCTGGCGGTAGGTCACGATCTGGCGCGCCTTGAGCGAGTCGTCCACCACCTGCAGCAGATCGCCCGGGGAGGGCAGCGCCGACAGGCCGAGAATTTCGACCGGCGTAGACGGCCCCGCCGACTTGATCTTGCGGCCCATGTGGTCGAACAGCGCACGCACCTTGCCGTCCACCGTGCCGGCGATGAAGAGATCGCCTTCGTGAATGGTGCCGTCCTGCACCAGGACGGTGGCCACCGGGCCACGGCCCCGATCGAGTTTGGCTTCAAGCACAGTGCCCTGCGCCATGCGCGTGGGATTCGCCTTGTGACTGCCGATGTCTGCCACGAGCAGAACCATCTCGAGCAACTGGTCCAGATTGGTCTGTTGCTTGGCGGACACTTCCACGGTGACCGTGGTGCCGCCCCACTCTTCCGGCTGCAACCCGAGTTCCGAGAGCTCACGCTTGACGCGCTCGGGGTTCGCTCCGGGCACGTCGATCTTGTTCACCGCCACGATGATCGGCACGTTCGCCGCCTTCGCGTGGTCGATGGCTTCCTTGGTCTGCGGCATGACACCGTCATCGGCCGCCACCACGAGGATGACGATGTCGGTGACTTTGGCGCCGCGGGCGCGCATCATCGTGAACGCCGCGTGACCGGGCGTATCGAGGAACACGACGCGTCGGTTGTTGACTTCCACCGAGTAGGCGCCGATGTGCTGCGTGATGCCGCCGGCTTCGCCCTGGGCAACCTTGGCCTTGCGGATGGCGTCGAGCAGCGTGGTCTTGCCGTGGTCGACGTGACCCATGACCGTGACCACCGGCGCGCGCTCAACCATGTCCTCCGGCTTCGAGGCAGTGGTTTCCACATCCACCACTTCCTCTTCGAACGAACGGATGAGCACTTCCGCGCCGAAGTCGCGTGCCACCAGCTGCGCCGTTTCGGCATCGAGCGTGGAGTTGATGGTCATCATCATGCGACGATCCATCAGCTTCTTCATGACGTCCTTGGCCTTGACCTCGAGTTTGTCAGCCAGGTCCTTCACCGACATGCCTTCTGCGAGCGTGATGAGCTTGGTGATGGGCGGCGGCGCCTCTTGCATCATCGGCATGTTGGGGCGGTCGTCGCGACGCGGTCCCTTTGTGCGGGGGCCCGAGTACGACGGGCGATAGCCGGTTTGACCCGGACGATACTGGCCGAGCGGCGGACGCTGGCCGAGCGGCCCGCCTGGGCTGCCTGGCTGGCCGGGACGCACGGGTTGCGAGGGCAGCGGACGCGGACCACCAAGTGGCGGCCGCGGGCCGGTGGGCATCGGACGGCCCATCGGGCCTCCCTGACGCGCCTGCATGCTTGGATCGGCCGGTCGTGTCGGGGCCGGGGCAGACTGCTGCGGCCGCACAACCGGACGCTGCGGAATGGGCCGCGCGGCCGGCGCTTCGCCGGTCAGCGGGTCTTCAATGCGCAGGCGACGCGTGGGCGGCACCACGCGTCCCGACGGACGCAGCGCGGCCGGGGATGACACGACGGGAACGGGCGGAACGGGCGGCGCGGCTGGCTTGGCCACGCGCGGTTCCGGCACAACGACAGGCGGCACGGCCGGCGCCACCGGGGGCGGTACCGCCGGCGCGACCTGCGCGACCTGCGCGACGACCACTGGGGGCGCGGCGGGTTCCACGACCGGGGCCGGGGGCGGCGGTTCGGGCACCACGACCTCAACCACCGGGGGGGCGACCGGTTCAGGCTCGACCCTGAGTCCGCGCACAACAGGCGCGGCCGGAGGCTCGGGAGCCGGTGTAGCGGGAGGCTCTGGCGCCGGCGCCACAACGGCCTCGGGTGTATCGACCGCCGCCTCATCGGTGGCAGTGGCCGGCTTGACCGTCTTGACCAGACGCGGCCGCAATACGGGCGCCGCAGGCTTGACGGGTTCAGGCGCCTTGGCGCCCTTAGCCGGCGTTTTTTTGGCAGGCGCCGCTGGTGTCTCGGCGAACATCGCGCCGCCGGGCAGCGTGATCTTGCGCGCGCGCGCCTGGCGTTCGACGAACTGGCGGGCGACGATCTCCTCGATCGAACTTGACGCGCTCTTGGCCTCGATGCCCGTTTCTTTCTTGAGCAGCGCGATGGCTTCCGGGCTTGAGAGGCCCAGCAGTTCAGCGACTTTATAAATCCGGACAGTGGCCAAAAGGAACCTCGGAGAATCTACAAACTAGAATTGGCGGCGGCCTGAACGGCTGCAACCGTCTCGGCGTCGAAGCCGGGGAGTGCCAGGAGTGCCTCGGTGCTGGCCGCGCGCACCTGCTCCACCGTCGTGAAACCACCCGCCGTCAGGGCGCTGATGACTTCCACGTGGATGTCGGGCAACACGAGCGGCGCCGCGCTTTCCGTGGCTTCGCCAAACTCCAGCCCAGCCATCGTCAGCTCAACTTCTTTCTTCTTGTCTTCGTCGCTCTTGATGTCGATCTTCCAGCCAGTGAGCTTGGCCGCCAGGCGCACGTTCTGGCCCTTCTTGCCGATGGCGAGCGACAGCTGCCGATCTTCGACCAGCACTTCCATCACGCGCGCTTCGTCATCGATGATCGTCACGCGCTGCACGCGGGCCGGACTGAGCGCCTTGGTGACAAAGTCCACCTGATCTTCCGACCATTCGACGATGTCGATTTTTTCTCCGCGCAGTTCGCGGATGATGGCCTGCACGCGGGTGCCGCGCATGCCGACGCACGCGCCCACCGGGTCCACATCGCGCTCGCGCGAGAAGACCGCGACCTTCGCGCGGTCACCGGCTTCGCGCACGCAGCCGCGAATCATGACCGTGCCGTCGTAAATCTCCGGCACTTCCTGCTCGAACAGTTTGACGAGCAGCGCCGGGTCGGTGCGCGAGAGCACCACCTGCGGCCCCTTGGCGTTGAGCGTGACGGCCTTGATGACGGCGCGCACACGGTCGCCAATGGCGTAGTTTTCGGCGCGCGACTGTTCGCGGCGCGGAATCTGCGCTTCGATTCGGCCAATTTCCACGATCAGGTCGCCGCTCTCGAAGCGCTTGACCATGGCGTTGACCACTTCGCCCACGCGCTGGCTGAACTCGTTGTGAATCTTCTCGCGCTCGGCTTCACGCACGCGCTGGGCAATGACCTGCTTGGCCGTCTGCGCAGCAATGCGGCCGAGCTTGGCCGTTTCTTTCGGGAACTCGATTTCCATCCCCGTCTCGGCTTCTTCGCCGTACAGCTCCTGCGCCTCGCTGAGCAGGATCTCCTTGGCGGGGTCCACCACGGTCTCGACGATCTGCCGGACGGCGTAGAGTTCCACCTGCCCGGTTTCCATGTTGAACCGCGACCGGAGGTCGTCGTCTTCCTTGAACACCTTGCGCGCGGCCGCCAGGTACGCGTCCTCGATCGCGCTCACGACGATGGTCGGGTCAATGCCCTTGTCCTTCGCCACCATGTCAATCATTTGCTGCAGTTCAGTCGCCATAATCAGAACTCAACTTCCAGGCGCGCCCGGCGAACCCCGCCAAGCGGCACTCGATGGACCCGCCGGCCTTCGGTGAGGAGGATGTGCCCCTCGTCGAAGCCAGACAGCCGGCCCGCGAAACTTGTCTGTCCCTCCACCGGCTCAGACGTCACGATCTTGGCCAGACGCCCCGTGAACCGACGATAGTCGGCTTCGTGACGCAGCGGCCGATCGAGGCCGGGTGAGGACACCTCAAGGGTGTAGGCCTGTCCAAGCGCCGCACCCAAATCATCTTCCACGTCGAGCAACGTTCCCAGGTCGTGGCTCACGCGCTGGCAGTCGCCAATGCCCACTGCCTGATCCGGCCGGTCCGGGCCGTCCGATTCCTGCCACGGGCGATCCACCATCACCCGCAGGACCCAACCGATCGATTCGCGCCGGAACTGCAGGTCAAACAGCTCCAACCCATGACTCGCGGTCACGCGGACCGCCGCTTCACGTACCCGTTCAACAGCGGCTTCGCGCGACATGGCTCTTTAAAAACTGGTCCTAAAAAGACAAAAAGTGGGCACGGGCCCACTTACCAGTACATTCCCGTTACGACCACCCGAGAGTATAGCACGCTGCCTCAGCGGTCGGCCGCGGCCTTGACGCCCAGGCCGCGCTACACGGACAAGACCTACATGAACGAGCAGGTGGTGGCGGGCGGGGAGGGTGGGGCGGCGATGGCGGCCGACACCAGGTCGGCCATCACCGAATAGCCGAAGTCACTGGGGTGGAAGCCGTCGCTTGAATAAAACGCCGGCTGATAGACCTGGGCGTGGCACATGAGGTCCACGACGCGGACCTTGGCCGAGCGGGTGGCGTTCATGCCGGCCGTAAATCCTGCCGAGAGGGTCCGCAGGTAACCGCGTTCCTCTTCGGTGTAACCCGCAGCGTAGGGCAGGCGGGCCAGGTTGGGCAGGTTCAGGACGATGATGGTGGCGCCGGCGGCACGTCCCGAAATCCCGGAGATGAACCCCGAAAAATCGCGGGCAAAATTCTGGATCTGGGTGTTGCCATAGGCCGCGCGCGCGCCCGGGGCCAGAGGTTTGAGGGCGGCACCGATGGCGTTGACGCCATTGGCGTCGGAAAACACGGTCACAATCGTGGACCCGTTCGGCACAAAGGGCAGTTGGCCGTCAATCATGTTTGCCGGAATCCCACGGCCCAGGCTGTTGCCGATGGTCATGATTTCGCGGCTCAGCACGGCACCGGGCACCCCGAGGTTCAGGAACGCCAGACTGGGGTTTGTCGCCCGCAGGCGGCGCGCGACGATCTGGACGTAGCCGGCCCCGTCCGGACAGGCTGAAAACGGGATGCAGGGCGAGCTGCTGCCGTAGCCGATGGCGTCACTCGCTCCCAGGGCGGTGTAACTGACGCCGCCGGTCACTATCGGGCCGGGTTCGGTCGGCTTGGAGAGCATGTCGCAGCCGGCCGAGACCAGCATCAGGGCGGCTCCGGCCAGCGCCAATCGCCCGGTCCCGGGCCGAAGGGGGAAAAGTCGCATACGTGAGAGTATCGGTCCGTTCAGGCCCGGCCGACAGTGCCGCTGAAAAAGACGTCGGGTGTCTTTTTCGTGCAAAAAGACACCCGACGTCTTTTTTAACTCAGGTTGCGGGTGCTAATTTGGGACGACGACCAAATCATACCCGCGGGAGCCAGAGATGGTGGCGTCTACGACCGTGCCTCGCACCAGCGTGGTGGGGTCGCACTGGTCGAAATACACCATGGCGTCGATGTCGGGCGCCTGGCCTTCGAGCCGGCCCAGTACCACCAGGTCAGACTCGGGTGACGGGCCGTCCACCATGACGCGCACGGCGTCGCCCTTGCGGGCCTTCAGGCGCCTGGCCACGATCTGCTTCTGCAGCTTCATCACCGCGCCGCGGCGGGCCTGCTTCACCTTCGCCGGCACATCGTCTTCGAACTCGTGCGCGCGAGTGCCTTCCTCGTGCGAGTACGTAAACACACCCACGTGGTCGAATTCCGTGTCGCGCACAAAGTCCATCAGTTGCGCGAAGTCATCTTCGGTCTCGCCGGGGAATCCCACGATGAAGGTGGTGCGCAGAGTTACTCCCGGCACCAGGCGGCGAATCCGCGTCAGCAGCTTGTCGTAGGTCGCGCGATTACCCGGACGCCGCATCCGCCGCAACACATCCGCCGACGCATGTTGCAGCGGCAGGTCGATGTACTTGCAGACCTTCGGGCACTCCGCCATCGCCAGCAGCACGTCGTCTGTAATCGTCGTCGGATAGAGATACAACAGGCGGATCCACTCGAGCCCGTCCACGTCATTCAGACGACGGAGCAGTGTGGCCAACGCGCCTCGTTCCCCACGGTCGATACCGAAAAACGTGGTGTCCTGTGAAATCAGCAGGAGTTCCTTCACGCCCTGCGACGCGAGCTGTTCCGCCTCGCGCACCACCGCGTCCACTTCGCGACTGCGGTACTTACCTCGCAGCGTTGGAATGATGCAGAACGCGCAGGTGTAGTCGCAACCTTCGGCGATCTTCACGTAGGCGAAGTGCGAAGGCGTGGTGAGCACCCGCGGCGTGTCGCTGCCGTAGAGGTAGGTGATATGGGCGCCTGGATGGGGTGCTGGGGTGCTGTGGTGCTGATGTGCTCTAGTGCTGGGTGCTAGATCGGCCCTCGAGCGGAACAGGGTCATCGGCGTCACCGTGCCCGCAATGGCACCGACGATCTCGGGCACTTCGCCTGTACCCAGGCACACATCAATTTCTGGAATCTCGGCCTGGAGCTGCTCGCGATATCGCTCAGCCAGGCAGCCGGTCACGATCAGTTTCTTGCACGACCCGTCGCGCTTGAATTGCGCCATCTCGAGGATCGCGTTGACCGACTCTTCCTTCGCGTTGTCGATGAAGGCACAGGTGTTGACGACGATGACCTCGGCGGTGGAGGCGTCGGCGGTCAGCTCATGTCCGGCGTGTTTCGCCATGCCGAGCATGACCTCGCCGTCCACGAGGTTCTTCGGACAACCCAGCGAAACGAAACCAATTTTCATTATGGGTAAATTCTGTAGAGCATACGGGGATACGGAATCGCTTCGCGCAGGTGGTCGAGACCGCAGATCCACGACACCACGCGCTCGATGCCCATGCCGAACCCGCCGTGGGGCACGCTGCCGAAGCGGCGCAGATCGAGGTACCACTCGAACGCCTCCTGCGGGAGGTTGTGCTCCTTGATGCGCTGCAGCAGGAGGTCGAGGTCCTCCAGGCGCTGGCCGCCACCGATGATCTCGCCGTAGCCCTCCGGCGCCAGCACGTCTACGGACATCGATACTTCGGGGCGCCCGTCCATCGGCTTGAAGTAGAAGGCCTTGATTTCGCTCGGGTAGCCTGTGACGGCCACGGGGCCGTCGAAGTGTTCCGACAGCGCAGTTTCATCCGGGCTGCCGAAGTCGCCGCCCCACTCAAACGGCAGGCCTTTGCTCTTGAGCACCGTGACGGCTTCGTCATACGTGATGCGCGCGAACGGCGCGGTGATGCGAGAGAGCTTCGCGGTATCGCGCTCGAGGACTTTGAGTTCACGCTCCCGGCGGTCGAGCACGCGGCCGATGACATGCGTGACCAGGCCCTCGGCGAGCGTGATGACATCGTTGAGGTCGGCATACGCCACCTCAGGTTCCACCATCCAGAACTCGGTGAGATGGCGGCGCGTTTTTGATTTCTCCGCGCGGAACGTCGGGCCAAAACAATAGGTGCGTCCCAGCGCCATCGCGTTCGCTTCGTTGTAGAGCTGGCCGCTCTGCGTCAGATACGCCGTCGTGTCGTCAAAGTACTGAACCGGAAACAGCGTGGTCGTACCTTCACACGCGGACGGCGTGAAGATGGGGCCGTCGGCCAGGATGAAGCCCCGGCTGTTGAAATAGTCGCGCACGGCGTCGATCACTTCGTGGCGCACACGAAGAATGGCCTGCTGCCGCTGGGAGCGAATCCACAGGTGGCGCCGGTCCATCAGGAAGTCCACGCCGTGTTCCTTGGGCGTGATCGGGAATTCGTGTGACGCGCCGACGACCTCAAGGCCCGTGGCCTCGATCTCGAACCCGCTGGGTGCTCGCGAATCCGCGCGTGGCGTACCGTGCACGATGATCGCGGACTCCTGTGAGAGGTGGTCGGCCGTGGCGAAGATCTCGTCGCCCACCGCGGCTTTGGACATCACGGCCTGAATAAAGCCCGACCCGTCTCTGACCTGCAGGAAGTGGATCTTGCCGCTTGAGCGTTTGCCGGCCAACCAGCCCTTGAGCGTGACCGGGGTCCCGACGTGCTTGGCAATGTCTTCTATGTAGACGTGCATCCCCTGATCTTATCGGAAAGTCAGGTCCCTACCGGAATTCCTCGACGTAGCGGGCGAGTAACTCCCGCAGGGCGGCGAACCGCGGGTATTTGTGCAATTGCTGGCGGGCGTAACGCAACGTCCGGGGGATGTATTGGATGTAGACCGTGTTCCCACGGGCGGTGGTCTGGTAGCCGAAGGTGCCGAGCGCCTTGAGGTTGCGCTGCAGGGCCATCTCGTCGAACCGGCGGCGGAAGTCTTCCGCTTCGCCGGGGCGCCCGGCCAGAGCCAGGAAGTACGCGAGCAGGTCGTCCACGTCCTTGTCCGAGATGTCCACGTACGAGTCGCGCAACAGCGACACGAGGTCGTAGGTATCCGGTCCCATGCGCGCGTCCTGGAAATCGATAATCCACAACTGACCGCCAGAGAGCATCAGGTTCCGGCTGTGATAGTCGCGGTGGCACAGCACCCGGGGTTCGGCGGCCAGCGACTGCACGAGGGCGAGCAACTCCACCCGCAGGGCATCGCGGTCACCGGGCGCGAACACCACGCCGCGATAGCCTTCCAGGAAGTGCTTGATGAAGAAGTCCGTTTCCCACGTGAGCTTGTCCTCGTCAAAGGCAATGCCGTAGGGGATGTACTTCGGGTCCTGCAATTCCCGACCGCGCCGTTGCATCACTTCAATCAGGCCGACGGCCTGGCGGTAGAGTGCCGCATGGGCCAGGGCGGGCGCGGCGCCCACATGCGCCTGCAGCGTCACATCGCCCAGATCCTCAAGCGCCAGCACACCGTGGTCTGCGGCCTCCCCCAGGATCTTCGGCACCGGCACCGGCATGGCGCCAAACAGCTCGGACACGTTCACGAAGGGCAACGTCTTGTAGTCGAATGGCCCGGCACTGACCGCAAGCACAAACGACTGTCCTCCCGGCGGCAACACACGGAAGTACCGCCGATCTGACGCATCACCGGTCAGCGGCACCACGCGCGCGGACGACTGTTTCGAACGGTCCAAATAGATCTGTACAGGAGCGGGAAGAGCGGGAGATGCCACGATCTGAGTCTACCGGGAAATTGAGGATACGATCACCCTCCATGCTTCCAACGGTCGTACTCACCGCCGGTTTAGGAACGCGCCTTGATCCGATCACGCGCTACGTGGCGAAGCCGGCCGTGCCGATGGCGGGGAAGACGCTGATCGAGCGAGTGCTCGAGTGGCTGCACCGCGAAGGGATCAATGACGTCGTGCTGAATCTGCACCACTTGCCAGAGAGCATCACGTCGGTTGTTGGTGATGGCGGCGCGCTTGGGGTGCGGGTGCGGTATTCCTGGGAGCCGGTGATTCTCGGATCTGCGGGTGGACCGAAGCAGGCGCTGACTTTGTGGCCTGGCCTGACGGGCCCGTGCCTGATTGTCAACGGCGACACCCTGACGGATGTGCCGCTGACGCCGCTGATCGAGGCCCATCGCGCGTCTGGCGCTCGCGTCACCATGGCCGTCGTGCCCAACACGCGCCCTGACCACTACAACGGTATTCGCGTGGATGCGAATCTTCGCGTGACGGACTTCGTGGCGAAGGGGCACACCGATCAGACGTGGCACTTCGTCGGCGTGCAGATCGTGAATGCGGATGTGTTCGACACCCTCCCGGCTGGAGCCCCTGCCGAGACCGTGGCCGGCGTGTATCGCGATCTGGTGCGCACTGAGCCGGGCGCCGTTCACGTGTGGACGGTGGAGGCGCCGTTCCTGGACGTCGGCACTGCGGCCGACTACATTGCGGCCGTACTCCACACAGCCGGTACGGAGACGTTCGTCGTCGAAGGCACGAGCGTTGTGGATTCGTCAGCCGTACTGACTCGTTGCGTTGTGTGGGACGGGGCGACAGTCGGCCCCGGCGCGACGCTCACCGACTGTGTCGTCCTCACCGGTGCGCACGTGCCTGCCGGCACCGTGGCGGCCCGCAGAGTGTTCGAGGGAGTGTAGGGCGTGGCTTTAGCCGCGCCGGCAGCCCCGTGTTACCGTCTTCCGCATCCGGACTCTCGGTAAAAAGGAGTTTCGTCATGACAGCAGGAAAGAGCGTCGGCAAGGCCACACCCTCCGAGACCGAGGAACTGAAGGACAGCGACCTGGAAGCGGTAGCTGGCGGCCTCTCGGCGTCGGGTGCCGGAACTATCAAGACCCCCACGTTCAAGATCGAGATCGAAGGCGCGAAGGGCACCTCGCCTGGGAAGGTCATGTTCGACGAGGCCGACGCTCTGTTCGGGAAGCGCTGAGCCATTTCCGGCCAGCACTCGGGCTTGAGGAACAGCCCGAGCTACGTACCGGACTGAGACTCTCCGAACGTAGCTCGGGCTGTTCCTCAAGCCCGAGGCCCCGGCGTTACCGCTTGCGGACGACCGCGACCTGTTCCTGGCCACCGCGCCACACGAGCACGCGGATGAGCGTGCCGACCGTGGCACGCGAGAGCCGGGTGGTCACGTCGGCGGGTGTCGAAACGGCCGCGCCGTTAATCGCGAGAATCACATCACCGGGCGCCAGCACACCAAGAGCTGCGCTGCGCGGCGATACCTCGGCGACCACTGCGCCTCCACGGCCATCGGGCACCCGCAAACGGCGCGAGATTTCAGGAGTGATGGGCTCGATCGAGACGCCAATGCCGGTCTCAATCGGCGCATCAGGCGCCGCCTCTTCAACCACTTCGGTTTCGCCGGCCTCGGTCGCCAGATCGAGTTCCTCGACCTTCACGTTGAGCGTCAGTTCCTTGCCGCCTCGCATGACCTTTACCGGCACGGATGTGCCAGGCATGGTGCGCGTGACCATGGCGATCAGGTCTTCGCTGCGGGTGACGGGCTTGCCACCGAACGCCACCACGATGTCGTCCGCCTTCATGCCAGCGCTATCCGCAGGACCGCCTTTGGTCAGGTCCACGATGATCGCGCCGCCAGGTTTGGCGAGGCCGAACTCCTTGGCGTCCGCCTCACTCATCATGCCGGGGAACACCTCAACGCCAATCCGGCCGCGCACGACTTTCCCGTTGCGCAGACCCGGCAGAATCTCTTTCACGGTGTTGATCGGAACCGCGAAGCCGATGCCGATGTTGCCGCCGGCATCGTCTGAAATGATGGCAGTGTTGATACCCACCACTTCACCGCGGACGTTCAAGAGCGGGCCACCCGAGTTGCCACGGTTGATCGCGGCGTCGGTCTGAATCATCTCGAGGTCGCGGCCGCGCACGGGACGCAACTGCGTGTCGGTGCGACCGACCGCGCTCACCACGCCCACCGTCACCGTGTTCGAGAAGCCGAAGGGGTTGCCAATGGCCATCACCCAATCGCCGGGCTGAATCTGCTGCGAGTCACCAAACTTGGCCTCGGACAGGGGCGTCTTCGGCATGTCCGTGATCTGCAGCAGGGCACTGTCGGTCAACTTGTCGCGGCCGACCACCTTGGCCTTCAGTCCGGTGCCGGTTTGCGCCACGTCCATGCCGAACAGGAACACTTCGATGCCCGTGGCGTCTTCGACGACGTGGTTGTTGGTGAGGATGAAGCCCGTCTTGTCGATGATGAACCCGCTGCCGGCGCCCTGGGCGTCGGGCAGTTCCTGCTGGCGCCCGCGGGGCTGCCGCTGCAGGAATTCTTCGAGCAGGCCGCCACCCTGACCAGGCGCCGTGCGCATGCGGCGCGGTGTGGTGGTGCGGATGCTCACGACCACCGGGTTCTGGTCGTGCGCGATATTGCGGAACGTGGCGGCGTCGATGGGACCATCAAGCGGTGCGCTGTTGGTCTCGGGCACGTTGATGGTGCCGGCGAACGAGGCCGGCGTGAAATCGAAGCGCGCCGCGATCACCATGCCGGCCACAACCGACGCCAAAGCAATCAGGAGCCCGTAAAAAAAGGTCGCCTTGCGATTTGACATGACTGTTGTTAACTCCTCAAAAAAGTGTTCCTGAATACCCCAGGTATTCCGGCAGTATACATACAGCTAGGACGCCGCCCCCCGACTGAAAGTTTCGGCCCGGGCGGGAGCTACAGATTCTTTACATTTCGCCGTTCCAGTCGTCGGGCTCAGCTGCCGTTGACCGGAAGACTTCCAGGTGCCACTTGCCGCCGCCCCAGGGTTCGATGATGTCGGCCGCAATGACGTCCACCAGGATTTCGGCGAACGACCGCTGCTCGGGATCCTTCTCCAGGTGGTACGCCGGATCGTCCCAGACGAAGCTGGGGTAGAGCAGCAGGGTCAGAAAGAGGTCGAATCCGTCATCGATGACCGTGATGAGCCCGACAGGCCGCTTCTGAGTGGAATGGTAGACGAGATACTTTTCGGCGCTTTGCGCACGGATATACCGCTTGAGCGTGAACTCGCGGGCCACGATGTCTTCGACCGCGATCTTCTTCTCCCAGCATTCGCGGCAGTAGCGCTCGTCGCCCCGGGGCTCCACCACGTCTTTCGCGTTGCACAACGCGCACCGCACCACATCCGCGCTCTTTCGGGCCATCGCCTGATTGTACCTTCCTACTTCCGGAACGAAGGCGCGTAGGCGCGTTCGATGTAGTCCTTCAGCATGCGCCTGGTGCTGAACCTGGGCGTCACCGTGGCAATCGACTGTTTCACGGTGGACATCCAACGGGTCGGTACCCCCTTGGTGGACCGTTCGTAGAAGCGCGGAACGACCTCGGTTTCGAGCAATCGATACAGCGCATCCGCATCCGCGTCGTCCACCGCGCCGTGGTCCGCGCCGGTGATTCCGCCGTCGATGAGCCACCCGTTGTCGCCGGTATAGCCTTCGGCCCACCAACCGTCGCCAATCGAGAGGTGGGGCACGCCGTTCATGGCCGCCTTCATGCCGCTGGTGCCACTGGCTTCGAGCGGCTTGCGCGGGTTGTTGAGCCACACGTCGCAGCCCTGCACCAGCTTGTGCGCCACGTGCAGGTCGTAGTCGTCGACAAACGCCACGCGTCCGCCGAACATCGGGTCCAGCGCCTGACGGAAGATGTTCTGCAGATGATGCTTGCCGCCGTCATCAGCGGGATGCGCCTTGCCGGCAAACACCAGTTGCATCGGGTGCTTGGGGTTGTTGATGAGACGCGCGAGCCGCGCCGGGTCGCGGAAGATCAGGTCGGGCCGCTTGTAGCCGGTGAAGCGTCGCGCGAAACCAATTGTCAGCGCGTGGGGATCGAGCATCGCGCCCCCGGCCACCACTCGCGCGGTGCCGGCGTTTTCTTCGGCGAACCGCACGCGTGCGCGTTCGCGCACGAACTCAAACAAGGACTCGCGCAGGGACCTGCGAACCGCCCAGAGTTCCTCGTCGGGAATGTCGAAGACTGCGGTCCAGAAGGCCGGTTCATCGTATCGGTCGCGCCATTGCGCACCCATGTGCCGGTCGAACAGCTTGCCCAGGTCTCCGGCCACCCACGTGGGCACGTGCACGCCGTTGGTGATGGCGCCCACAGGTCGGTCGCCGGTGGCCAGGTCCGGCCACAACGGCGCGAACATCTCGCGCGTCACGTCGCCGTGCAATTGGCTCACGGCGTTGATGGCGCCGGCCGATCGCATCGCAAGCGCCGTCATGTTGAACTGCGGTCCCGCGCCGTTGTCGTAGGTGCCGAGCGCCAGGAAGTGATCGCGCTCTTCGCCCATCGAGCCCCAGCAGTTGGCGAGTTGCTGTTCGACCAGGTTGAAGGGGAACGCATCGTGGCCGGCCGGCACCGGCGTGTGGGTGGTGAACACCGTGGTGCGCCGCACTTCAACGAGGGCGGTTTCCCACGTGGCGCCGGTCGCCAGTTCATCGCGCAACCGCTGCAATACAACAAACGCCGCGTGGCCTTCGTTCAGGTGCCAGACCGCGGGCGCGAGTCCGAGGGCTCGCAGCGCCAGGACGCCGCCGAGGCCGAGTATGACTTCCTGCTGCAGGCGCATGTCCTGACCGCCGCTGTACAGGCGCGCCGACAATTCGCGGTCCCACGGCTGGTTCTGCTCCAGGTCGGTGTCGAGCAACAGCAGTCGCACACGCCCCAAGCGCACTTCCCACACCTGCACCAGCACGGTTCGGGTGCCCAGCGGCACGGCCACCACACACGGTTTGCGATCGTGGGTCTGGGCCTTGGCGATCGGGGCATCGGCCCAATTCAGCCGCTCGTACACTTCCTGCTGCCAGCCATCGGCCGAGACGCGCTGGCGGAAGTAGCCCTGCGGATACATGAAGCCCACCCCGACAAACGGGATGCCCAGGTCGCTTGCTTCCTTGCAGTGGTCGCCTGCCAGCACACCAAGTCCGCCGGCGTAAATCGGCAGTGACTGATGCAGCGCGAACTCCGCCGAAAAGTAGGCGACGACGCGATCGGGGGCCCCGCCGGGACGTTCTGATGGCGCGCCTACGCGAGTCTGCCAGTACGTCCGCGCGTGGCCGTTGGCCGGTGCGCGCCACGCATCCATCGTCAGCAGCGCGCGATCGTAGGCGGCAAGGAAATCCGGGTCGTTGGCCGCGCGTTCAAGCACGGCCACGTCCATCTGCCGGAGCATGAGCACCGGGTTGTGCGCGGATTGTTTCCAGCGCAGGTAGTCGAGCCGCCGGAACACTTCCCGGCCGGCGTTCCAGGTCCATGACAGGTCGTGCGCAAGTTCGGGGAGCCGTGAGAGACGTTCGGGGAGCAGGGTCAGGTCTGGTGGAGTCATTCCGTAACAGTCATTCCGTCACAACCGCGGCGAAGCGGGAGAGATCAATGTTGCCGCCCGACACCACCACGACAATGCGTTTGTGGCCGGCCGCGCGAACCTTGGGAGAAAGTGCGGCGGCGATGGCGCATGCGCCCGCGCCCTCCGCGATGATGTGGCAACGCTGGGCGGCCAGGCGCATGGCAGCGGCGGTGTCGGCGAGTGACACCACCACCGACGCATCCACGGCGTCCTTGAGCAGGGGCCACATCGACGGCAGCACTGAGCGACCGCCGGCGCCATCCACAAACGATGGCGTCCACTGCTCGAACCGCATCGGGCGTCCGGCGGCGAGCGAGGCCGCGAGAGGCGCGGCAGTTTCCGGTTCGGCGGCGTAGACCTTGGCCTCGGGTTTCAGCGCACGCATCACGCAGCCGATGCCGGCCAGCAGGCCGCCGCCACCGATGGCGGCGATGACGGCGTCCACATCGGGCACCTCATCGAGAATCTCGAGGGCCACTGTGCCGTTCCCGCAAATGAAATCATCATCGTCAAACGGATGGACGAAGTGGCCGGTCATGCGCGACGAGCGATGCTCTTCGACGGTTTTCCAGCACTCATCGTAGGTGGCGCGATGAATCGTGGCGCCCAGCCGCTCGATGTTGGCGATTTTTGTCGCGGGCGCCGTGTCCATGACCAGGACCGAGGCGTGGGCGCCAGCTTCACGGGCTGCCAGGGCCACACCTTGTGCCGCGTTGCCCGCGCTCACCGTCCAGACACCTTCGGCCAGGGCGGACTTCGGGAGTCGGGCAATGGCGTTCGCCGCTCCGCGGAGTTTGAAGGAGCCGATGGGCTGGAAGATCTCGAGTTTGAGGAAGATTTCCGGGGCGCTGTGATCGATCGGATCCAGCCGGATGATCGGGGTGCGGATGGCGACCGAGTAGACCCGGGATGCGGCCGCACGAACGGCTTCCAGGGAAATGGCGCGGTTGGTTACGTCCATAGGAAACGGAAATCGTATCACTACGCGAAAACGACCAGTGAAAACGACCTCAGAGGTCGTTTTCATTGCCTCATTGGCTCATTCTCTTCTATGCTCCCGGAATGAGCAGAATCAGCAGGCGCGATTTCATGGCCAGTACGGCAGTGGCGGGTCTTGCGGCGGCAGCCGAACCATTGGTGGCGGCCTCCCATCGTGAAAGTCCTGAGCGGGCTCCGGGGGTGAAGGTGCAGAGCAGCGTACGTCCCGTCATCATCTCTTCGTCGAACGGACAGCGGTACAAGAACGGCGGCACAAAGACCTGTGTCGAGACCGCGTTCGAAATGATGATGAAGGGCAGCGATGTGCTCGACGCGCTCATCGCCGGCGTCAACATCGTGGAACTGGACCCGCTTGATACCAGTGTCGGGTACGGCGGGTTGCCGAATGCCGATGGCGTCGTGCAACTCGACGCGTCGGTGATGCATGGTCCGAAGAAGCGCGCGGGCGCGGTTGGTGCGCTCGAAGGTGTACGGACACCGTCGCTCGTGGCCAAGGCGGTCATGGACATGACCGACCATCACCTCATCGTGGGCAAAGACGCGCAGACGTTTGCCCGGAACATGGGCTTCACGATTGAGGCGGACATTAACAGCGACGTGTCGCGCAAGGCCTGGCAGGAATGGAAGCGGCGCAGCGATCCACTGCACTATCTGGACCCGAATCGCCGCGAGGCCGCGCTGCGTGACGTGATGATGAGCATGGTGGCGGATGGGTTCATCAATGAGAACCACATCTACGGCACCATCAATTGCAATGGTGTGAGCGCCAAGGGTGAAATCTGCGGCGTGACCACCACGAGCGGACTCGCATGGAAGATCCCGGGCCGGCTCGGCGACTCGCCGATTCTTGGCGCGGGCCTCTATGTGGACGGCGAAGTGGGCGCTGCCGGATCGACCGGCCGCGGTGAAGCCAATCTGTTCAGTCAGTGCTCCATGCTGATCGTCGAGGAAATGCGGCGCGGCAAGAGTCCGAAAGATGCCGGCCTGGAAGCGTGCCGCCGCATCCAGCGCAATACGATCGAGAAACGGCTGCTGAACGACCGCGGCACCCCGAACTTCAACGTGAACTTCTATGTCCTCAATGCGAAGGGCGACCACGCCGGCGTGGCGCTCTACGCAAACGCGGGCAGCACTTACGCGGTCTGTGACGAGAAGGGCGCGCGGCTCGAACAGATCGAAGCGCTGCTTCCCGGCGCCGCTTAGGCTGGTATTTCGTAGCGCGGCCTGGTTCTCAAGGCCGCGGTGGTCGGCGCGCTTGAGGACCAGCGCGCCCTACGTTCGGAATTGTCAAGTGTGGCGAGTGAAAGGGTGATCGGCGATGAAGCGAGTAGTGACGATTGTCGGAAGTCTGGCCGTGACGGCGGTTGTGGTGTGGGCGGCTGGGGCGCGCGCGGGGGCGCAGCAGGCGTCGGTGACCGCCGGGCAGACCGGGCCGGACGGCAAGACGTACCGCGTCGGTGGTGGCACGCGCGACGGGGCGTCGGCGTTCCCGCTGGTGAGGTACGAGCAGATGAAGCCGCTCGTGCCGGGGCAGGTGGACTTCAAGCACTTCCATAGTTACGAGGAAGCCAGCGACATCCTGCGCATGTGGGCGCGCCAGTATCCCGACCTGGTGGATCTCTACTCGGTGGGCCGTTCGCTTGAAGGCCGCGAGATCTGGCAGATCACGATCACCAACAAGAAGACAGGACGGCACACCGACAAGCCCGCGATGTTCATTGAGGGCGGACGGCACGCCGGCGAAATTTCCGGCATCGAAGCCACCTTGTATTTCGCCAATCACCTGCTGACCAGCTACGGCAAAGACGCCGCAATGACGAAGCTGGTGGACACCAAGACGTTCTACGCCAAGCCGCACAACAACCCCGACGGCGCGTCGGTGTATCACTACACGGCGCAGGCGCTGCGCTCCACCGTGCGGCCGTACGACAGCGACAACGATGGCCTCGTGGACGAGGATTCCGGCGAAGACCTGGATGGTGACGGGTTCGTCCGTCAGATGCGGAAGTACGTGGGCCCCGGCAAGGGCAACGCCAATGTGGACAAGGCGGATCCCAAGGGCCGGATCATGCAGAACGTGCCCATGGGCCAGGGCGAGTATCTGATGCTGGGCAGTGAGGGCTATGACAACGACGGCGACGGCCGCGTGAACGAGGACGGCATCGGCGGCCTCGATCTGCACCGCAACTACCCGGAAAACTGGCGGCCGATGACCGAAGAGACCAGCCGCGGCCAGACGCAGGGCGGCGCCGGTGAGTATCCGCTGTCGGAACCCGAGACGATGGCGGTGTTTTCGTTCCTGATGCGGCACCCGCACATCGGCGTGGTGCAGTCGCTCGATACGTCGGTGCCGATGATCCTGCGCGGGCCGTCCACCTCGAAGTCCGAGGAATCAGTGTTCCCCGAGGACCTCGTGTATCTGAAGAAGTTTGATGCCGAAGGGATCAGGATCACCGGTTATCCCTGGGCGGGTGACACGTACTGGCAGTACTCCAACCGTGGTCGGGGAGGCGCCGCGCCCAACCCGGACGCGCCGGGGTCGCCGCTCTTCGGGCACGGACCGGACTTCGGCTACCTGTATTACGGCGCGATTTGGTACGGCAACGAGATCTGGGATGGCGGCCGGTTGCTTGAAGCCGATGCGAACGGAGACGGCCAGTCGACCGACCTCGAGAAGCTGATGTGGTTCGACAAGAACTCCAAAGACACCAGCATCTTCCAGCCGTGGACGAAAACCTCGCATCCAACCCAGGGCGAGGTTGAAGTTGGTGGATGGAACCCGAAGTTCTGGAGCCAGAATCCGCCGCCGGAAATGCTCGAGAAGTGGGCGCGCAATGAGGCGATGTTCAATATCTACCTGGCGCAGCAAATGGCGCAGGTGAAGATTGTCTCGGCCACCACGAAGCCCGCGGCTGACGGCGCCACGGAGCTGACCGTGGTTGTCACCAACGAAGGCGGGCTGCCGACCGCGCTCGAGATCGCCAAGCGCGTGAAGATCGTACAGGAAGATACCGTCGCCGTTGACCACGCGGCAACACAGACGGTGTCACGCGTCGGCGCTGCGGCGGCACCAGGCGGCGGTCGCGGACGCGGCGGCTTCGGAGGTCGCGGCGGCGCGGCGCCGGATCCCAACGCTCGCCGGCGCACGGCCGAAGGCATCGGCTGGCTCAAGCCCGGCGAAACGAAGACCGTGGCGTGGACCGTGCGCGGCGCAGGACCCGTGACGGTGACGGTGGGGTCAACGCGCGGCGGCGTGGCGACTCAGACGGTCGAGATCAGGTAGGGGGACCGAGACAATAGGGGGACGGGTGTCGATCTGTGGAAAACTCCGACTGCGAAAACGACCTCTGAGGTAGTTTTCGTAGTGGTGGGTACCGAAAACTACCTCAGAGGTCGTTTTCGGTCCTGAGTTTTCCACAGATCGACACCCGTCCCCTTCATTTTCGCGCGCTGAGCCAGTCCAGCGGCAGCGCGCGAACCGTGCGCCCATTGCCCGTCATGTCGGTAGCGCGCAGGAGCGAGTTGTAGACCGCTTCCTCGGTCGCGTCCATCACGGCCTCGAACAATCCAGACACTGCGTCGGTGGGCAGGAAGGTCCGCGCTTGCGGGCCATTGGTGGCGGTGACGCGATTTTCGCGCGCGGTGGAAAACGCAATCGCGAAGTCGCCGCTGCCGTTTGAATACGTCGATCCCGTGCGTGCCAGCGCGAAGATGCCGCGCGCGGCCAGCCGTTCCAGGTCGCGTGCGTCGAGCGGCGCGTCCGTGGCAATCACGATCATGCACGACCCGTCCGCGTCACTGGCGCCCGGCGCGGGCGATACGCGCTGCCACACGGGAATGCCCGCGATCGTCAACCGGCCGCCGTAGTTGCTCTGCACGAGCACCCCGACGGTCCACACCGGCACCTCGCCACCGCCGCCATCCGTTGCGTTCCTGCGGACCACACGAGACGACGTTCCAATGCCGCCCTTCCAGCCGAACGCAATCGTGCCCGTGCCCGCGCCGACGGCGCCTTCACTCACCGCGCCGCCACGCGCATTCGTCAAGGCCTCCATGACGTGCTCACGCGTGACGTGCAAGCCGCGGATGTCATTCAAGCCGCCATCGTTGGTTTCGCCGACCAGCGCGTTCACTGAACGTACGTTGGCGTTGCCGGGCTGTTCGAGCGTCCACCGCACCACGGCGTCCAGGGCCGTGCCGACCGCGAGTGTGTTGGTCAGCACAATCGGCGTTTCAATCGTCCCAAGTTCCCGCACCTGAGTGGACCCGGCGAGTTTGCCGAACGCGTTCCCTACAAACACGCCGCCAGGCACCTTTTCGCGAAAGAGATTCCCTTCGTGCGGGAGGATGGCCGTGACGCCCGTACGCACATTCTCTCCACTGATCACCGTCGTCTGGCCCACCCGTACGCCCGAGACGTCGGTGATGGCGTTGAGGGCGCCCGGCGTGCCGGCACCGGGCGTGATGCCGATATCCCGCGCCCTGGGCCGCATCTGCGCGGATAGCGCCCCGGCCATCGCGAGAACCGCCAACACATTCACCAGTGCTCGCTGCATTTGTGCCTCCTCGGCCTTGAGGAACAGGCCGAGCTACGAAACATCCTCGGCCTTGAGATCCAGGCCGAGCTACGAAACATCCTCGGCCTTGAGATCCAGGCCGCGCTACGAAAACAGTTCCCCAGTTCCCCAGTTCCCCAGTTCCCCAGTTCCCCAGTTCCCCAGTTCCCCAGTTCCCCAGTTCCCCAGTCCCCCAGTCCCCTGTGGACTCTGGACCCCAGAGACCCCGATAATACTCGCGGTTTCCCTCCGGAGGAGTTCCTATGAGATTGCGGATGCGGCGGCAAGTACTGAGCGTGGTGTGTGTGATGACCCTGGTGGCGGCCTGGTCGGGCCTGCCGGTGGATGCGCAGGCGCCCGCCAAGCGACCGATCTCGTACGACACGATGGACTATTGGCGTTCGATTGGCGGTCAACGCCTGTCTGATGACGGCCAGTGGCTGGCCTACGGTGTTTCGTCACAGGGCGAAGACGGCGAACTCATCGTACGGAACCTGACATCGGGCAAGGAACTGAAACACCCAAGAGGGACCAACCCAGTCTTCACACCTGACGGCAAGTTCGTCCTTTTCACGATTGTTCCGGTGAAGACCAACGGAGACGATGACGCGGCGGCCGGTCGCGCGGGTGGCGCTGGTGGCGAGGCGGCCGAAGGCGCCGGGGCCGCAGCCGCGGCGCGCAACTCCGCGGGCATTATGGCGTTGCCATCGGGGCAGGTCACGGTTGTGGAACAGATCAGCACCATCCGTCTTGCCGAGGACTCAAGTGTGTGGCTTGCGCTGCACAAAGGCCGCGCGCCTGCGGCCGGTGGCCGTGGTGGACGAGGCGGAGCGGGCGGCGGACGTGCTGGTGGTGGACGAGCGGGTGGCGCGGCCACCGAGCCTCCGGCGACACCGCCTGCGGCCACACCCGCGACTGCGACGGCCCCCGGCACTCCTGCGGCACCTGCAGAGAAGCGCAAGGACGCCGGCAGTGACCTCATCATCAGGAACCTCGCAACCGGCGCGGAATTCACCCTCAATGAAGTGAACGAGTTCGCGTGGAACAAGGGTGGATCGTGGCTGGCGTATGCCGTGTCGTCCACCGACGCCGCGAAGGACGGCGCGTTCGCGCGCCAGATGTCGGACAACGCCGTCAAGACCCTGCACACCGGCAAGGGCCACTACAAGAGCTTCGCGTTCGACGAGGCGGGCACGCAGCTCGCGTTCCTCAGCGACCAGGCGGAATACGAGAAGCCCGTTGCGCCGTACCGCCTGTACTACTGGAAGGCCAACGACTCGGCCGCCGCTGAGATTGTCTCGGCGACGACACGCGGTGTGCCGCAGGGCCGGGTGGTCCACGACAGTGCGCCGCGGTTTTCTGAAGACGGCAAGCAGCTCTTCCTGAACACCGCCCCGCCTCCAGCCGCGCCGGCAGAGCCCAACGCGAAGCGCCCGATCAATGTGGACGTCTGGAACTACCAGGATGCGCAGTTGCAGCCGATGCAGCGCGTGCGGGCCACGCAGGATCGCAACCGCAGCTATCGCGCGGTGTTCCATGTGGGCGACAAGCGGTTCGTGCAACTCGCTACGGCAGACATGCCCACGGTGAATCCCGGTACCCATCCCGAGCGCGCGGTGGGCACGTCGGACCTGCCGTATCAGCAGCTTGTTTCGTGGGACCAGAGTTACAACGACGTCTACCTGGTGGATCTGAAGACGGGCCAGCGGCGGAAGATCATGGAGAAGGCGCCGCAAGCCGCCTCGCTTTCGCCCGCGGGCAACTACCTGCTGTCGTTTGATGAGTTCACCGGACACTGGTCCAGCTACCGCATTTCCGACGGGCTGAAGGTCAACCTGACCGAACGGCTCCCTGTGAAGTTCTACCAGGAAGACCACGACACGCCGGACATGCCGGGAGCCTACGGCTCCGCCGGGTGGACAGAGGGTGACAAGACCCTGCTGCTGTACGACCAGTTCGACATCTGGGAGATGCGTCCCGACGGCACGAACGCACGCATGATCACCGGCGGCGAAGGGCGCAAGCAGGGGCTGGTGTACCGCTACCGTTCGCTTGACCCGGAACTGCGCACGATTCCCAGCACCGGCCCCGTGCTGCTGGCCACCACCAACGATGCGACCAAAGCATCGGGGTTCTATCGCACCAGCCTGACCGGTACCGCCGCACCCGAAAAAGTGGTGATGCTCGACAAGTCGTTCGGTGCAGTGACCAAGGCGAAGAACTCGGACCGCCTTGTGTTCACGCTGTCGCGTTTCGAGGAGTTCCCGAACCTCTGGGTGAGCGACGGCAACTTCGGCGGCATGCAGAAGGTGTCGGATGCAAATCCCCAGCAGGCGGAGTTCGTGTGGGGCACCTCTGAGCTGGTCGAGTACATCAATGCCGACGGCATCAAGCTGCGCGCGATCCTGACGAAGCCCGAGGGCTTCGACCCGACGAAGAAATACCCGATGATGGTTTACATCTACGAGGGATTGACGGCGGGCCTGCACGGCTACTCGGCGCCCAACGTGGGCACGAGCGTCAACGTCACCCGGTATGCCAGCAACGGCTACGTGGTGCTTCGCCCAGACATCATCTACAACACCGGCTTCCCCGGTGAGGCCGCTGAAAAGTGCGTCATCCCGGCCGTGAACACGATCGTCGCGCAGGGTTACATCGATCCGAAGCGCATCGGCATCCAGGGCCACTCGTGGGGCGGTTACCAGATCACCCACCTGATCACGCGGACGAACATGTTCGCCGCGGTTCAGGCCGGCGCGTCCGTGTCGAACATGGTCAGCGCGTACGGCGGCATTCGCTGGGGCACCGGCATGGTGCGGCAGTTCCAGTACGAAAAGACGCAGAGCCGCATCGGCGCGCCGCCCTGGGACAAAACGCTGGAGTTCATCGAGAACTCGCCGATCTTCTGGGTCGAGAAGGTCAACACGCCGTACCTCACGATCCACAACGATGCCGACGACGCGGTGCCGTGGTATCAGGGGATTGAGTTCTTCACCGCCCTGCGTCGGCTTGGGAAGGAAGCGTACTTCTTCAACTACAACGGCGAGCTCCACGGCCTGCGCAACCGCGACAACATGAAGCACTGGACGGTGCATCAGGACGAGTTCTTCGACCACTACCTGCTTGGCAAGCCGAAGCCGGAGTGGATGGACAAGGGCGTGCCGTTCCTCGAGCGTGGCACGCGCGATGTCCTTGGGCTGTTCAAGCGCGAGAAGCCGGCACCGGCCGCCGCCGGCAAGTAGTGCGCATCCATCGTCTGTCGCCCGCCGTGCCGATGCCGTCGTACCAGACGGCCGGCGCGGCGGGGTTCGACCTCGCCGCCAGCGCCGACGTGACCGTGGCGCCCGGCGCCATTGTGCTGGTGCCGACCGGTCTCGTGGTTGAAGTTCCACCCGGTCATTTTCTCGGCATCTTCGCGCGCAGCAGCACGCCGCTCAAGAAGGGCCTGGTCGTGGCCAATGGGGTCGGAGTCCTCGACAGTGACTACTGTGGCCCCACCGACGAACTCAAGATCCAGGTGATGAACGTCACCTCCGCCGTCGTCGAAGTGAAGGTGGGGGACCGCCTCGCGCAAGGCGTGGTGATGCCGTACGCGCGTGTGGAGCTCGAGGATGGTGACGGTGCGACCGCGCCGTCACGCGGCGGCTTCGGCTCCACCGGCTGAGAGATCACGCTGCATCCCTGATCGGGGGTTCCGGTCTCCCCAAACCAGGGGCCCGCGCCCCCCCCCCCCCCCCCGGCCCCGCGCGGGGCCCCCGCCACGACGGATCACTGGGAGACGCTGAGGCTCGGAGTCTCCTTTTCTCCTTTGATCCTGCGTGGGATGCGCTGGGGGCCGTGGGGCCAGCGCGGGTCGTCCAATGGGCGTATGATGCTGATTGGGTGCTATGGACGCCATCAGTGGCGACTTTCTGCAGCCCGGCGATCGCCTGATCGCGATCGTCGGGAATTACGGCTCCGGCAAGACCGAAGTCTCGGTGAATCTGTCTCTGCAGCTCGCCCGGCACGGCTCCCACGTCCAAATCGCTGATCTCGACATCGTCAATCCCTACTTCCGTTGCCGCGAGGCGTCCACCCTGATGGAGGCCCACGGCATCCGTGTCGTCGTGCCGCCGGGGGCGCAGGCGTGGGCCGATTTGCCGATCGTGCTGCCGGAAATTCGCGGGATGCTGCACCCGCCCGCAGGCACGCTGTCCATCCTCGATGTCGGAGGTGATGACGTCGGCGCCCGGTCACTGGCGTCGTTCCGCACCAGCATCGCGGAGGGCGACTATCAGCTGTGGCAGGTCATCAATGCGAAGCGGCCGTTCACCGACACGGTGGCCGGCTGCCTGGCGATGCGCCGAGCCATCGAGACCGCCTCTCGCTGGTCGATCACCGGTCTCCTGGTCAACTCACATCTTGTCGACCAGACCACGCCGCAGGTGGTGCTGGACGGATGGACACTCGGCCAGGCCGTGGCGAAGGAGACGGGCCTGCCCATTCGCCTCGTGGCCGTGATGGACACTCTGGCTGACGCCCCTGAGCTCGCAGAAATCGGTGCGCCCGTGCTGCGCATGACCCGCCTGATGACGCCGCCATGGCTGGTGCCGCGTCCCGCCTCTCTCTCCCGTCTTCAAGGAGTACGCCCGTGAGCCGGATTGCCATCGACAGTATTCGCTGCAAGGGATGCGGCCGTTGCATCACCGCGTGTCCGAAGGACCTCATCTCGTTTTCCCACGAGCTCAACGATCGCGGCTACACCTACGTGGATTTCGGGGGGCACGCGGAGGACTGCACCGGTTGCACCCTGTGCGCAGTCGTGTGTCCAGACCAGGGCATCGAGGTATGGAACTTCAAGGAGAAGCAGACCTTCGTCAATACGGCCGGCCTCACCGAGAACATGTCGCACTACTGCCCGGGTTGTACGCACGGCGTGGTGCATCGCCTGGTGGCCGAGGTCCTCGAAGAACTCGGCCTGCTCGACCGCACGGTCGGGATTGCACCCGTCGGCTGTTCGGTGCTGGCCTACGAGTACTTCAACGTTGACATGTTCGAGGCGGCGCACGGCCGGGCTCCGGCTGTGGCGACCGGCGCCAAGCGCGCGCGGCCGGAGTTGATTGTGTTCACCTACCAGGGTGACGGTGATCTGGCGTCGATCGGCGGCAATGAAATCCTCCATGCGGCCAATCGCGGCGAAAAGATCACCGTCATCTTCGTCAACAACGCGATCTACGGCATGACCGGTGGCCAGATGGCGCCGACGACCATGCCCCAGCAGAAAACGACCACATCACCGCTGGGCCGGGACGTGGAGACGACAGGGTACCCGATGCGCGTCTCGGAGCTGCTGGCCACGCTGGCCACGCCGGCGTTTATTGCGCGGGGCTCGGCCCACGACGGCAAGCACTCGATGAAGCTGAAGAAACTCATCAAGCAGGCCTTCGAGTACCAGCGCGACAACACCTGCTTCTCGTTTATCGAAGTGTTGTCGACGTGTCCCACCAACTGGGGCCTGTCGCCCGATGAATCAGACGCGTGGGTGGAGAGCACGATGATGCCCTACTACCCGCTGGGCGTCTTCAAGCAGCCGGAGGCGCCGGCACCAACCGCGCCGGCAGGAGCGAGCCATGGCCACTGACACCGCGACACGCGTGGACACCGAAGTGCTGATGGCCGGCTTTGGCGGCCAGGGCACGTTGCTGGCCGGCAAGGTGCTGGCCCAGGCGAGCATGGAGGAAGGCCGGGAGGTGAGTTGGCTGCCATCGTACGGACCCGAGATGCGCGGTGGCACGGCCAACGTCATCGTCTGTATCGCGTCGAAACCGATCGGGTCGCCGCTCATTGAACGTCCCCGCGGGCTCATCGTGATGAACCTGCCGTCGATGGACAAGTTCGCGCCGAAGGTGAAGCCGGGCGGCGTGATTGTCATCAATCAGTCGCTCATCGAGAAGGATCCGCACCGGGATGATTGCGTGGTGATTCGCGTGCCGTCGCGCGAACTGGCGCAGGCGGCCGGGTCGGCCCGGGCGGCGAACTTCGTCATGCTGGGCGCGTACATCGGCGCCACGGGCGCCGTCTCGCCCGAGGCCATCGAACACGCGATTGCCGAGGAGTTTGCCGGCGGCAAAGAGAAGTTCATTCCGTCGTCAGTGGCGGCGTTTCGCGCGGGTGTGGAGGCGGTATGTCCAAAGTCCTGATGAAGGGGAACGAGGCGCTCGGCGAAGCGGCCATCCGTGCAGGGTGCGTCCATTTTTTCGGGTATCCGATCACGCCCCAGACCGAAGTGCCGGAGTACCTGGTGAAACGGCTGCCGGAAGTGGGCGGTGCGTTTGTGCAGGCCGAGAGTGAAGTGGCGGCCATTCACATGGTGTACGGCGCGGCCGGCGTGGGCATCAAGTGCATGACCTCGTCATCCTCGCCCGGCATCAGCCTGATGGCCGAGGGCATGAGCTACCTTGCCGCCTGTGAATTGCCGTGCGTGGTCATCAACATCATGCGTGCAGGTCCGGGACTGGGTGGCATCCTCCCGGCGCAGAGTGATTACTTCCAGGCCACGCGCGGACACGGCCACGGCGACTATCAACTGATTGTGCTGGCGCCGGCCTCCGTGCAGGAAGCCGTCGATCTCATGACGCTGGCGTTTGAGCTGGCCGAACAGTATCGCAACCCGGTGATGGTGTGCGCCGACGGAATGATCGGCCAGATGATGGAGCCGGTTGAATTTGCAAGTGAGGGCAGGGGAGCGCCGTTCAAGGAGAACGACTGGGAGTTGACGGGCCGAAAGGGCCGCGCGCGCCGGATCGTGAACTCGCTGTTCCTCTCTCCGGAGACCCTCTTCCAGCACAACGTGCATCTGAAGGAAAAGTACGACCGCATTCATCGCGACGAGGTGCGGTGGGAACTCTACGGTGGCGACGAGCCGTACGATTTGCTGCTGGTCGCATTCGGCACCATGGCCCGCATCTGCAAGACGGCGATTGACGATGTGCGGCGAGAGGGGCTGCGGGTGGCGCTGTTCAGGCCAATTACCTTAAACCCGTACCCGATGGCAGCATGCCGCGCGGCGATGGACGCGATGGGGGCCGCGGGCCAGGTGCTGACGGTGGAGATGAACATGGGGCAGATGGTGCACGACGTGCGCTACGCCGCCGCAGGTTCCAGGAACGTGGACTTCTATGGTATGGCCGGTGGCTTGGTGCCATCGCCCGATCAGGTGGCCGCTCAAATCCGCGCGAGGGTAAACGCCATGGCAGAACCGACTGACGACCGAACGCCGATCCGGGTGTGGACGGGCACGGGCCTGTGCGCGGAATCCCAGGGAGATGGGGTGCCCTGTACCGGCACAGACGGCACGTGTGACACGTGCGGACGCGCACTCGCCGGCCAGATCACGACGGATCACAGGAAGTTAGGAACTGAGGAACTGGGGAACTGAGGAGTTCCTCAATTCCTCAGTTCCCAAGTTCCCAACTTTCGTACGTTGTTACTTGCCCGCGTCCAGGTCGTTCCAGTGCATCAGGGTGTTGAAGCCCAGGATGAAGGTGCCCTGTGTCTGCCACCGCCAGAAGGGACGGATGGCGAACATGACGACGTGGCCCTTGCCGAGGGGCGCATCAATGACCTGCGGACGGCTCTGAAGATTCTCAGCGCCGAGTACGCCGCCTGACAGCAGCATGTCGCTGGCGCTTGGCGGGAACGCGAGGATGACCCGTGGTCGCATGAAGTCCATCAGCGCCGCGCCACCGCCCGCGCCACCGCGGCCGCCCCCACGACCACCGAAGGCCGCGCCGCCTGCGGGTGCCGCGGCCGCCGGCGCCGCCGTGGCGGCCCAGTCCACCAGCGGATTCCAGGTGCCGAACACGTTCGTGCTGGCGCCCATCGGCGCCGTGTTCTGGTAGTTGCCTCCGCCGCCACCGCGTCCACCGCGACCCGCCGCGGCCGCCGGCGCTTCCGCGAGCGGACCAGGCTGACCGGCGACGCTGAACAGCGGCCCGCCGGCGGCTTTGTAGTAGACGGGCAGGTTGTTGCGGGGAACGCCATACACGATGGGGCTCGTGCGGTCGGCCACCACGCCGCGATAGATCGAGCCCGGCGCCACCAGACCCGCCGCCTGATCCACCGTGATGCCTGGCGTCAGGTAGTTGGTCGGGAAGATCGATGAGGTGCCGCCTTCGGTGATGATCGTGCCGCCGGCCTGTGCAAACTCGTAGAGCTTCCGGAGCCCTGCCTGGCCGAGGCCGCCGCGGGTGTCTTCAGAGGAATCGGGATACCCGAGCGACTGGAACTCCGGCGTCTTCTTGAAGGGCACGGGTGTCCCGGTCGTCGGCGCTTCCTGGCCGACGCCACCGCCGTGCGGCCAGAGGATCACGTCGAACTGCGCGCGCAGATCGCGCTTCACCACTTCGTTCTCGCCGAAGTACGTGTACGGAATCTTGTAGTAGTCCAGCGCGGCGCGCACCCAGCCTTCGTCCTGGGTGTTGCCCCAACTGTGGATGTAGCCGATGCGCGGCACATCAAGGTCGTGGGTCTTCACCGTGGTGGGCACCGACGCCACCGCGTAGCCTGACAGACCCAGATCGCGCAGCACGGGTTCGAGTTGCGCACGATTGGCCCCGGGGATGATGAATGACCCGGCGCTGAACTTGTGCCCATCGGCTTCAAACGCCGTTTCTGCCGCGGCCATCTTCACGCTCGCGAACTGGAAGCGGAACTGCGCCAGCAGGTTGTCGCCCGAGTGTTCGACGACGATCGTGGAGCCGGTGCCGGTGACGCCGCCGGGCGCGCGAACGGGCGAGGTCACCGGCGCCATCGGCGCCGACAGCAGCGCCTTGTCGGTGACGGCGGTCATCACGAGGTTGCGCATCATCGGATACGTCCAGCCCAGGTCGTCATACGGGCTGGGGTTGGACATCGAATAGTCCTGCACCTCGAAGTAGATGTCGGCCACGGTGCGGTACGGCTGGTCGCCGCGCAGAATCCAGTCGCCGGGTTTGACCTGCACGTTGCCCGCTGTGAAGGCGGCCGTGGCAGTGTGCACTTCCATGCCCTGCGCCATAAGGCCGTTCACCGCTTCAGCGGCGTTGGCCTTGCTCGTTTGCGTGGCAGGAACGACCCAGCCGAACGAGGGACCGTTGGTGCCCTTCGCCACGGCGTTCTTGTTCTTGATCCAGTAGTTCTCGAGCCACCGCTCTTTGTCCTTGCCGGTAAAGCTCAGCGCAAACAGCACGGCCGACTGGCTCATGTTCACGTGCGCGCGCGGACCCCAGTTGACGTTGCCCGGATCGGGATTTGGGCGGAACCACTCGCGGCTGTTGCCGCGCCCACCGCGACCAGCCTGTGGTGCGCCTGCAGGCGCTGCGCCTGGTCCCGCGCCACGCGCGCCGCGACCCGCGCCCGGTGCCGCGACCGCTGCTGCAGCCGATGCCCCTGGCGGCACTGCTGGCGCGCCGGGATACGTCGTCGGGTTGCCGACGTTGTAGCCGCCCACCTCGTAGAAGCGTCCGGTCGCGTTGTGCGTGTGCACGGCATAGAACATGTAGTTGGGCGTCCAGCCGTCGTAGAACCCGTAGGTCCACACACCGGGCACGCCGCGTTTGGTCATCTCCATGACGTCGTTCTGCGCGAACATCCACCACTCACCAATGGTGATCGGGTCAAGCTGCTCGTTGTAGGGGCCCGTGCCGGTGGAGGCGTACAGCAACTGCGCCTGCTCGTGCAGGTCGTGCAGGACGGTGGGCTTCCATTCGGTGGCCACCTTCATCACGTTCTTGGTCATCGAAAGGAACTGGCCCATGCCGTCGCGGTTGTTGTCGTGTGCGACGTACTTGCCCCAGTAGGGAAGCCCGAGCTGGCCCGTCAGGCCTTCGGCGGCGCGTTTGGCGTTGTAGTAATACGTGTCCACGATGCGCTCGCGGCCGTCCACTTCAACGACGGGTGTGATGAACGTGATGACGTTGTTGCGAATCTGCTGGATGAAGGGTGATTCCTCCACCACAAGGCGATAGGCCAGTTCCATCAGCATCTCGGGACCGCCGCGTTCGGTGGAATGCACGCCGCTCGTAAGCCAGTAGATCGGCTTGGCCTGCGTGATGATCTGGCGCGCCTGGGTCTCGGTGGTCTTGCGCGGGTCGGTCAGCGACTGCAGGTAGCCCTTGTACTTGTCGAGGTTCTTGATCGTGTCTTCGTTGGCGATGGCCAGCACGATCTGGTCGCGGCCCTCTTCGGTCTGGCCGATGGTCCAGAACTTCGCGCGGCCCGTGCCTGAATCTGCGATGGCCTTCATGTACGCATGAATGTCCTTGGCGTAGGTGAGCACGCCGGGCTGGCCCGCGATGTGGCCGACCGCCGGGAACTTCAGCGGGGTCGGGACTTTATCGGACGCCGGCAGGTGGTCCACCAACTCGGTGTTGATGCGCGCGTCGGTCAGGTGTTGCTTGATGAGCGCCGTGTACTGCTCATCAACCTTCTGCGTCGACAGGCGCTGTGGCGGTGCCGCGGATTGGGCGGCCGGCGTGGCGAGTGGTGCCATGGCGGCAACCACCACCAGAGCCAGCGCGGCCCGGAGTGTAACGGTAGAGAATCTGGACATGAGGCCTCCTGCGGCAACCGAGGGAACGGCGCGCGCACCGGAGATGGTACATCAGGCACGCGCGCGGTGCGCGCCTACCAACGTGTGGAGAACTGGAACCCTCCGCCGCCGGGAATCGCCACCGGCGTGACTGTCCATGCGCGCGAATCATGACCGCGCGTGACCGCACGGGCAGATGCCAGGCCAAGCGCTGCGCCGAACACGACGTCGCTCACCCAATGCGCGCGGTCCCGCACGCGCGTCCACGCGACAAACCCCGCGACGGCGTAGGCGGGCGCGCCGGCCTTCCAGCCAAAGTGTTGCTGCAAGACGCCCGCAGACGCGAAGCTCGCGGAAGAGTGACCCGACGGAAACGCATGGCCGCCGTCACTGGGCCGCTGCCGGTTTACGGCAACTTTCAGGGCGCGTGTGATCACGCCGTTCAGCACCTGCGTGCGGATCAGGTCGCTGCCCACGTGGGTCAGCAGCGGTCGTTCAAGCGCCCGGCCCACGGCCCACGTGCCTACCGCCGCTCCCGCCATCGTCCATCCATCGCCACCGACGCGACCGATAGCCGTCACCGATGGCGCTGGGTGGTCAAGCGTCCAGCGGTCCACGCGGTCGTCCGAGTAGGACGCGATCACCGCTGCGAACCCACCGCCCCCGAGGATGCCGATGGTGTCGACCTTGCCGAGACTGACGAAGTCTGAGCCGAGGTTTTGGAAGAGCCGTGCGAACGGACGGTCAGGCGGCGGCGCGGGGGGCGCCTGCAAAACCGGCGGTGGCGCGGCCGCGCTCGCGGCCATGACAACGGGAACGATCCAGGCGAAGTGCGGCACGCGCGCAGGATATCAGCGCGACAAGCCGAAGGCGAAGCCCACCGCAACATGGTGCGACAGCGTCGTCGTCTGCCCGTAGCCGTTGTTTGCCGTCGTGATCTTCGGCTTGGCGTAGGTGAGTTTGTATTCGGTCACGAGCGACAGCCGGCCCTTCAGCCGCACGTCCAGGCCGATCGCCGCGTGGGCGCCCGGGCCCGCGTATTCGTACTGCTCCCGGGCTTCGCCGCGTACGGTGGTTTCGGCGTGCGGCAGCGTGATGCCCCCGCCAAGGCGGCTCACCAGCGCGAAGGGCGCCTCGCCATACGCCGAGCGGCCCAGCGGAATGCGTGAGACTACGTTGGCCACCAGGAAGTTGAGGCCGTGGGTCATCTGGTAGCGCTGGACGTCGGGCTGCAGTTGGTTCGGATTGCCGATGACCTTCAGGTGGATGAACTCCAGTTCCAGGCCCACGCGCCGCGTGTCGTTCAGGAAGCGGCCCAGCCGCCATCCGTAGTACTGCGGCGACGTGAAGGGCTGCGCTTCAAAGCTCACCTTCGGGAAGGTCAGGTCGTACCCGTCACCCTTGACGGTGACATCAGCCGCCCGTGTCGTATTGGCGCCCATATACAACGCCCCGTACCACTGAGCCGACGCGGGCGATGCGAAAGACAGGAAAACAACCGACGCAAGAAAGCGAAGCAGAACCACACGCATAAGCCCCCATTGTCTCATTTCCGAATGAGGTATTCTTAGTGGTTGGGTTAGGCAAGCGGAAGGGGACCAATGGCTGAGATCAAAGCGCTGCTCGAGAAACTCCGGATCGACGACGTGAATGCGGGCGCAAGTTCCGGCCACGACCAGTGGTATCGCAATGGTGACGAGACTGGGCGCGTGGTCTCCATCAACCCTTCGACGGGGGAGCCACTGGGGAGCGTGTCACTGGCCTCAGCCGCCACGTGCGACCGCGTGGTGGCCGCGTCGGCCGAGGCGTTTCGCAGTTGGCGTGAGGTGCCGGCGCCTAAACGCGGAGAACTCGTCAGGGATCTCGGTAACGCGTTGCGTGACATGAAAGAACCCCTGGGCGATCTGGTCAGCCTCGAGATGGGGAAGATCCGCGGCGAGGGTCACGGTGAAGTGCAGGAGATGATCGACATCTGCGATTTCGCGGTCGGTCTCTCACGGCAACTGTATGGACTCACGATGGCCTCAGAACGTCCGGGGCACCGGATGATGGAGCAGTGGCATCCCCTGGGCCCGGTGGGAGTCATCTCGGCGTTTAATTTCCCGGTCGCGGTGTGGGCCTGGAACGCAGCGCTGGCCGCAGTCTGCGGAGACACCGTGATTTGGAAGCCGGCCGAGCCGGCGCCCCTGTGCGGCGTGGCGGTGCAGCACATCGCGAATCGCGTGATGGCCGACCATGGCGTATCCGGGATTTTTTCGCTCGTCGTCGGCCAGGGCAGTCTCGTGGGTGAGCGCCTGGTGCGCGATGCGCGTGTGCCGCTGATTTCTTTCACCGGCTCAACGGCCGTCGGTCGTCACGTCGCCGAGGCGGTGGCCGGACGATTCGGGCGGAGCATTCTTGAACTGGGCGGCAACAACGCCATCATCGTGGCCGAAGATGCCGACCTGGCCCTCGCCACGCGGGCCATTGTGTTCGGCGCTGTGGGCACTGCGGGACAGCGCTGCACTTCAACGCGCCGCATCCTGGTGCAGAAGGGCATCGCCGACGAGTTGGTCAACCGGTTGGTGGCCGCGTATGCCCAGGTGCCGATTGGTGACGCGCTGGCGCCGGGCACGCTGATGGGGCCGCTCGTCAACATGCCGGCGGTCGATCAGATGTTTGAAGCCATCGAGAGCGCAAAAGCGCAGGGCGGCCAGGTGGTCTGCGGGGCCACGCGGCGTCTTGACCTGGGGCCGTTCTTCGTGGAGCCCACCATCATCCGGATGCCGGCACAAACGGCGATCGTCAAGCAGGAGACGTTCGCGCCCATTCTGTACGTCATGGAGTACGACCAGTTCTCCGACGCGTTGACGATGCACAACGATGTGCCTCAGGGGCTGTCGAGCGCGATCTTCACCGAGAGCATGCGGCGGGCGGAAGAGTTCCTGTCGGCCCGCGGGTCGGACTGCGGGATCGCGAACGTCAACATCGGCACGTCGGGCGCCGAAATCGGCGGCGCCTTTGGCGGCGAAAAGGAAACCGGCGGTGGCCGCGAGTCAGGCTCGGACGCGTGGAAGGCTTACATGCGCCGGCAGACCAACACCGTCAACTGGTCCGACCATCTGCCGCTCGCGCAGGGCATTACATTCGGCTAAGGGGTGATGTAAGCCCGCGTAATGGCGAAAATGCATTTCGTAGCGCGGCGTGGGTCTCAACGCCGCGATCCACGGCGGCCTTGAAACCCAGGCCGCCCTACGAGGACGGTCCGCATTTCGCTATTTCGGACATTTCGGTCATTTCGCCATTAACACGGCGGCCACGCGCTCCAACGCAGCCGTGACCGCCGCTTCCGTCGCGGTAGTCGGCCGCGCGTCGGCCTGCTGCAGTGTAGCGAGCAGGCCCGCGAGCGGCGAAGCGGCCGCGTTCAGCGCCTGGAGCCGCTCCGCCGAGGCTCCCGAACGGGCCGCCTCAATCTTCCGGAGCGCGTCGTCGACGGCCTTTGACAATTTGAACTGCAGCGTCAGGTCGGCGATCGGGGTGCGCACGCGCGGGTCGAGGCGCACCTGCACCGGCTGGCGAAACGTCTCGCCACCAACGGTGAGCCGCACCTGGTACTGGCCCGGCAGCGGCCAGATGCCCTGCGGCGTCTTCGGCGTATTTCGCAGAATTGCCGCGATGGGGTAACTGAAGCCGGACACCGCGGGCGGGGCGTAGCGGACATCCCACACGAATCGATGCAGCCCAGGTGTGGCGGGCAGTTTCTGCGCCGGCCGAATCCAGTAGTCGGGCAGGTTCGGCGCGTTCACCGGTGGCTCGTCAGGATCCGTGCTCGAGTAGCGGCGGATCACCGTGCCATCGACATTCGTGATTTCCAGCGTGACCGGTCCCTGCACATTCGGCCCAAGGAAGTAACTGATGGTGACGCCATCGGGCGGATTCGGCATGGCGGGCTCGTCGGGCGGCAGTGGTGTATCGGTGTTCTTGTTCCACCTGAACCGCCACGCCACGGGAGGCCGGAAGAGATAGGCGTTGGTTTGCAGGATGGCCGGCGTGATCTGTCGCAGCGGCGTGATGTCGTCAAGGATCCAGAACCCACGGCCATGTGTGCCCACCACCAGGTCATCGTCTTTGATGACCAGATCGCGAATGGAGGTGGCCGGCATGTTCAGCCGCAACGACTGCCAGGAGTCGCCGTCGTCAAACGATACCGACACATTCAGTTCGCTGGCCGCGAACAGCAGGCCTCGTCGCGCGCGATCTTCCTTCACGGCGTTGATCGTGGCTCCGTTGGGCAGCCCCTTCGTGATGTTGGTCCAGGTCTTTCCGCCATCGCGCGTGCGATAGATCCGGGGCCGCAGGTCGTCGAGCCGCAGCGTATTGATCGCCGCGTATGCCGTGTTCACATCGAAGTGTGACGCTTCGATGATTGATACTTTCTCCCACGCCTTCAGGTCGGGCGGCGTGACATCAACCCAGGTCTTGCCCCCGGTGCGCGTCACATGAATCAAGCCGTCGTCGGTGCCGACCCAGATCGTGTTGATGTCTACATAGGACGGGCCGATGGTGTAGATGACGCCGCGCTGTGTTGGGCGCGCATTCGGCCGATCGCGATAGGCTCCGACACTCGCCGGAACATCCCAGGTGGGTCGCGTCAGGTCTCCGCTGATTTGTGTCCAGTCGCGGCCGCCGTTGACGGTTTTCCACAACGTGTTGGACGCGAAATACAGGGTCCGTGGGTCGAGCGGCGAGAAGAGGATCGGCGCGGTGCGGAGTGTCCGATAGTCGGCGTCGCGCGGCGGGCTGACGTTCTGCACCTGCCCGGTTCGCCGATCGTACCGCGTGACTTTGCCGCCGTACACGATGTCGGGGTCCAGCGGATCGGGCGCCACGTAGCCGTATTCCTCCACCGCCACCGGATGCCATTCGCGGAACGTGATCTGGCCGTCGTCGCCGCGGCTCTGCACGCAGGCGGAACCGCTCTCCTGCTGGCCGCCGCACACGCGATACGGAAACGCGTTGTCCGTATTGACGTGGTAGAACTGCGCGGTGGACTGGTTGTACCAGGAACTCCAGGTGCTGCCGCCGTTGAGTGTCACGATGGCGCCCTGGTCGGCTGTCATCAGCATGACGTCGGGCATGGTCGGGTGAATCCACATCCGCTGATAGTCATCGCCACCGGGCGCGCCGCGCCATGCAGTGAACGTGCGACCACCATCCACCGACTTCCAGGCGACGATCGTCGGCACGTACACAATGTCGGGGTTGGTCGGGTGCACGCGCACGTCTGCGGCGTCCGCTGGCCTCGCCACAACGCGTGAGTCGGTGTTCGACCGCGTCCAGGTCTCACCCGCATCGTCGGACCTGAAGATGCCGCCGTTGCGTCCTGCGTCAACGGCCGCGTAGAGGCGGCGCGGATCACTGGGCGCGACGGTCACGCCGATGCGGCCCAGGCCGTCGGCAAACGACGGCAGGCCCTGCGTGAGCGGCCGCCAGGTGGTGCCGCCATCCACAGACTTGAACAGCCCGCTGCCGGGCCCGGTCCACACGCCGTTTTCCCAGGGCCCCTGGCGTGTCTCCCACATCACCGCGTAGATCGTGTTCGGGTCCGCCGGATCCATGGCGATGTCGATGCCGCCGGTATTTTCGTCCTTGTAGAGCACACGTTCGAACGATGTGCCGCCGTTGGTCGAACGATAGATGCCCCGCTCGGTGTTGGGACCGTACGGATGACCCAGCACGGCCACAAACAGCCGGTTCGGATTTTTCGGATCCACCACGATCTGCGGAATCTGCTGACCGTCCCGCAAGCCCAGGTGTGTCCACGTGCGGCCCGCGTCTGTGGACTTGTACATCCCGTCGCCGGTGGACAGGTCCGGCCGCGGCATGCCTTCGCCGCTGCCGACATAGATGATGTTTGGATCGGACTCGGCCACCGCGATGGCGCCGATGGAGCCGGTGGGCTGGTCGTCGAAGATCGGATTCCAGGTACGGCCGGCATCGTTGGTTTTCCACACACCGCCGTTGACCACGCCGACATAAAACGTGTGCGGCTGCGAGGGCACACCAGCCGCGGCTTTTGTTCGGCTGCCGCGCTGTGGCCCAATGTTGCGCCAGGTCATGGCTTTGAAGAGCCCGGGTTCGAAGGTGACGGTTGCTTGCGAAGCGGCACGGACTGGCGACGAACCCGCGAGCCACACCGCCAGTGCGCCAATCCCTAAAGTGGTGATCACGAAACGAATACGCATGCGCCGATTGTGGATCAGGAGGCGTGGCATCGGCCCTGAAATTCAGGCCGAGCTGCGTACGGAAACGCCTTGAGCCGGTACGTAGCTCGGGCTGTTTCTCAAGCCCGAGGCCTCGCGTCAGCGGCGCCGGACCAGAGGCTGGACGTCGAACGGAAACGACGGGCAGAGGCGGAGGTGCTGACCTGGCGTGGCGGTCAGGAGCCGCGCCGTTCCCGTGCCGGTCGCGCCGCCGAGCGACACCGGGAGAACGAGGGGTGCCCCAGGCGTTCTCCACGCTTCGATTCGGCTGACAAAACGTGAGGGCGGCGGCTGCGTGTAGGGCGGCAACCCATAGGTGCGGAGCTCGTCCCCCAGGTCGCGCACGTCGTCTGGGCGCGTGAGATCAAACGTTCGTCCGTGAAAGCCCCGGGTGGCCGCTGGTGGCCAGTCCAACGGCAGCATCGACAGTGCCATAGCCGCCGGCAGCAGAATCACCACTGGCCCACGTGACAGTTCATCCCCTGCGACGAGCGCCAGTTGAGTGTGACCGTCAAGTTGCGGCAGGGGCGACGGCCGCTCGGTCAGTGTGGGGGTGCACGCGTGCGCCTGGCGTACCTCGGCAAGGCCGGTCGCGCCATCGCGACCTACATGCATGAGTTCGAGGCCCAGATGCTGGAGCACCCGCTGAGATCGCGGCAATGCAAAGACGCGGCCCGCAGCCATCCCGGCGGCGACGGCCGCGCTGTCACGCGCCACAATGTGCAGGCGGTCGGCTGACCGTAACCTGCCGGGCAGCGCGCGCAACAACAGGTCGGTGGCGGCGTCTTCCTCCACCAGGGCGGCGCCCCGGGGCATCTCTCCCACGAGTGTGCCCATCGCGGACGTCGTCAAGCGCTCATGCCCATCGGGCATCCGGCCCTTCGGATCGCGCGTGGTGACGTGCAGCATCTGTAGCACCACGAGCGTCAGTGAAAGTGCGACGGCACCCACCCTTCCGCCGGTGGTGTGGCGCACCGCCTCCCACACGTCACGCAGACCTGTGGCGGCGAGCAGCCAGAACGCAACCACAAACGCGGCCATCGTCCCAGGTTGCGGCGTGGGCTCGATGATCGCGCCTGAGAACGACGCCACGGCCAGGGCCATCAATGACCAGCCGATGCCCGGTGCCAGGCGCGACATCGAGAGCAGCCCCAGCATCGCGAGCGCACCTGTCAGTGGACTCTGGGCCACAACATCCGCGAGAGCCCAGGTCGCACCCCCTATCGCGGTCACGCCGCGCGCTGGCAGAACGCAGGACATTTCACGCGGCACCACCATCTGCATGAGGAGCGCGCCGGCCACCACGGCGCCCATCGTCACGACCACCCGGGTGAGCCGCAATGCCGAGGGCGCCGAGGTGCGATGTCGCCACGCCAGCCACGCCCCGACAAGCGCTGCAGGCAGGGTGAGGGGAGGCGCGGTGGCCGCGAGCGTGGCCAGGAGCGCCACGGCAACCACGAGCGCGGCCGGCTCGTGACGCCGCGCATTCGCGCGAAGGACACACGCCCATGCCGCGATGACGGCCAGCACCTGCGCGGCCTGCGAAGGCGCCAGCGCCACAGCAAACACCGGCGAGACCGATGCCGCCACGGTGATGGCCAGCGTGACGCCGACCGCTGCGGTGATGCGGTAGACCGCGCGCGCGAGGCACAGCAACGCGAGGACGAGCACCGCAGCGTTGGCCATCGCCAGCATCGAGCCCAGCGCGGCGTCGCGCCAGGTGCGAGCCGCGACGATCGCGATCAGGTCGAAGAGGTTGGCACAGGTGCTGGGATCGGCCAGTGTGACCGGCTGCCGAAGCACCAGCAGGCTTCCGATGCCTGCCGCGATCGAGACGGCGGACCAGCCTGCGAGGGAACTTCGCACGACCGCGGCATGTTAGCATGCGCCCAACGATGCGCTCGCTCCTCCGCGCGCCAGAACTTCGCGCCGCGCTTGTCGTGAGCTGGCTTCTTGTCATCGCGCGAAGCCTGGTGTTCGTGGTCTACGAACATGCGCACTTCGACTCCGACCAGGCCATCGTCGGCCTGATGGCCAAACACCTGAGCGAAGGGCGCGCGTTTCCACTGTTCTTCTACGGGCAGTCCTACATGCTTGGCGTCGAAGCCTGGTGGGCGGTGCCGTTTTTCTGGGTGGCCGGCGCCACCGTCGCCGCGTTGCGCGCGTCGATCGTCGCGACGAATCTCGCGGTTGTGACGATGGTTATCATGGGCCTCCATCGGTGCGGTCTTCGTCCGTTCCATGCGCTGGTGCCCGCCTTGTTTCTGGTGTTTCCGCCTCCCGACACGGCAGCCTTCCTGGTGGAAGCCCAGGGTGGAAACATTGAGCCGTTCCTGTGGATTCTGTTGCTGTGGTTTGTGCGCGAACGGCCCTTCTGGCTGGGGTCCCTTCTCGCCGTTGGATTCCTGAATCGCGAATTTGTGTTGTACGCCGTCCCGGTCCTGCTGGCCGGCCAGGCCTGGTCGGGCACGCTTTTGAAGAGCGGCAGCATCCGCGCGTGGTTGTTCGCATTGGTCGCCTTCCTCGCGGTCTGGCAGGGCATACGCGCACTGGAACCACTTTCGGATGTGATGGGGCCGGGCACACGTGGAGCTGCGGCCATGGCGGCGCGCGGGTCGCAGATCGAGAACCTCTCGCAGCGCCTGCAGGTGGATGTGTGGGGGCTTCCCGCCAGGGCCTGGACGATCGTCACGAGAGATGTCGCCGGACTTCTGGGTGGCCGTTCCCTGGTTGACGCCGTCGCGCCGCAGGGCCGCGGCTGGTTTGGGTATGTCCTGGCGATCGCGCTGCTCGCTGCGATCGCACGTGTCGGTGTCCTGGCCGCACGGTCTCGGTCCACCCTTCACGCGATGTCGTTCGGGTGGTACGTATTGGGCCTGGGCGTGATGGCCGTACTGGCGTATTCGGCAACACGGCCTGCAGAAGATGTGGTTCGCCGGTATTTGTTGCTCGCTCTGCTGATGCCCGTGGGGCTGTCGGCGGTGTGGCTCATGCTGGAACCCCGGCGGCTCGTCCGGGCTGCTGTGATGACGTTCGTACTGGGGTGGGCGTTGCTGGCGGGTATCGACAACTGGCGCCAGTTCGATCGATACGCCTCCGGCCGGGTGCCTGATCCGATGCGGGAACTGGTGGTCGCGCTGGACGCCAGGGGGATTACGATCGCCGAAGCGCCATACTGGCGCGCGTACAAGCTGTCCTTTCTCAGTGAAGAGCGCATCACGGTGGCCTCCACGGATGTGATCCGGATTACCGAGTACCAACGGCGCGCGGAAGCCGCAGGCGACCGAGTGGTGCGTATCCGCGAGGAGCCGTGCGCGGGAGGGACGCAGGTGGGCGGGTGGTATTTGTGCCCTCATGGGCAATGAGCCAATGCATTTCGTAGCGCGGCGTGGGGCTCAACGCCGCGGAGCTTTGGCGGCCTTGAGACCCAGGCCGCCCTACGAGGGGAGGCAATGAGGTGACGACGATGAAACGACTGATTGCAGCAGTGTTGCTTGCCGTGGCGGTGCCGGTCGTCCAGGGGCAGGCGCCCTCGGCGGCTGACTTTGTCAGTGCGCCGTATCCCCATGATCTGGTGTCGGCCCGTCGGGTTGATCGACTGGCATGGATCACCTACGACGAAGGCAAACGCAACGTCTTCACTGCCGTCGCGCCTGCTTTCACCCCCGTGCGCCTGACGTCGTTCATGAATGACGATGGCGTGGATGTCACGAATCTGAGTGTGTCGGCTGACGGATCAGTTGCGGTCTTCGTGCGCGGCCACGATCAGAATCGCGACGGGTGGGTGGCCAATCCCGCCAGCAATCCCGACGGCACCGAGCGCGCGATCTGGGCCGTTCGTACGAATGGCGCCGGCCCGGCGATGCGGCTGGCGGAATTGCCGTCGGGTGCCCCGGTGATTTCCCCGGATGGCCGGTTTGTCCTCTATGTGAAGGACGGACAGATCTATCGCATGCGCGTGTCGACGGCGCCGAGGCTGACGCCGATCGACAAAGGCGAGCAGCCGTTCATCAAAGCGTGGGGACAGAACAGCGGGCCGCGATGGTCACCCGACGGGAAGAAGATCGCGTTTGTCAGCAATCGCGTCGACCACGGTTACATCGGTGTTTATGACGTGGCGACCCGCGCGGTGTCGTATCTGGCGCCCGACGTGGATCGCGACAGCAGCCCGACCTGGTCGCACGACAGCGCTCGCATCGCATTCATCCGTCGGCCGGGCCTGGCCTTTGGGCAACAAGCGCACGAGGGGAGCGGCGGCGTGGGCAACCCCGCCGGGCCGGCATTCGCCAGACAAGGCGGCGCGGGTGGCCGTCAGGGCGGAGCAGGTCGGCAGGGAGGCGCGCCCGCCCCTGGCGTGTCGGTGGCTGAGGCCGGAGGAACTGTGCCAGGTCTGATGCGTGCCGAGTTCAAGGGAGGCGGCACGTTGTCGTTCTGGGTGGCGGATGTGGCGTCTGGACAGGGCAAGGAGTTCTGGCGCCAACCCGCCAACGACCGAGTGGTGACGAACGTCAACGGCATCGAGTGGGCCGGGGAACACGTGGTGTTCACCAGTGTCGTGCCGGGCGACGACTTCGATCGGTACTTCTCGGTGGCCGTGAACGGCTCAACGCCCAAGCCGGTGCTGCTGACCACCACAGACGGCATCATCGAGGATGCGGCATCGGTCAATCTGTCGCCCGACGGCAAGACGCTGTACTACGCCACCAATGCGGGTGACATCGATCACCGCGACGTGTGGGCCGTGCCCACGGCCGGTGGCGCGCCGCGGCAGGTGACCTCGGGCGATGCCATTGAGATGTACCCGGCGCCGCTCGCGTCAGGCCGTCAGGTGGCGCTGTTGTACGCCGAGGCCACTCGTCCCCAGTCCGTGGCGGTGGTGCCGGCGTACGGCGAAAAGGCGCGCGTGGTGTATCCGGTGCTCACGCCGCGCTTCCCGACAGCGGCACACGTGGTGCCCACCAACGTCACGCTCACGGCCGAGGACGGCGTGAAGTTCAACAACCAGTTGTTCATGCCGGCAGACATCAAACCTGGTGAGAAGCGGCCGGCGATGATCTTCGTCCATGGTGGCCCGCAGCGCCAGATGTTGCTCGGGTATCACTATCGCCACGTGTACCACATGTTCTATGGCATCAATCAGTGGCTGGCGAGCAAGGGCTACATCGTGCTGTCGGTGAACTATCGCAGCGGGGTGGGGTACGGCCGCGCATTTCGGCAGGCCCCGAATACAGGTGGGCGCGGCAACGCGGAATACCAGGATGTACTGGCGGCCGGCAAATATCTCCACGCGCGGCCCGATGTGGATACCTCACGCGTGGCCATCTGGGGCCTTTCGTACGGCGGCGTGTTGACCGGCCAGGCCCTGGCGCGCAACTCCGACCTGTTCGCCGCCGGCATTGACCTGGCCGGCGTGCATCTCTGGGGCAGCCTGCTCGATCCGGAGGCGGTGTCCTTCAAGTCATCGGTCATCGGTGCGATCGACGGATGGCGATCGCCGGTGCTGTTGTTCCACGGCGATGACGACCGCAACGTCGCGTTCACGCAAACGGGCGGACTGGTGCAACTGCTGCGTCAGCGCAACGTGGACTACGAGCTGGTGGTGTTCCCCGACGACGTGCACGATTCGCTGCTGCACCGGCGCTGGATCTACACCTTCGAACGGATGGAGCAGTTCCTGATGAAACACATTGGGCGCTGAGCACGCTGCATTGCAGATCACGCCGGATTACAGGAGGCTCAGAGGCACAGAGGGTAGGGCTGTGAGCAGTAGCCTGGCGTGAGGCCGGCGGCGCGATGGTGACACAGAGAAAACGACCTCTGAGGTAGTTTTTGTTCTCACCCCGAAAAACTACCTCAGAGGTCGTTTTCTCTGTGTCACCATCGCGCCACCGGGCCGCCACGCGGCGACCGGCGGGCAAGCCCGCCGGTCACGCCAGGCTGTGTCCTCCGTGTCTCCGCGTCTCCCTGTTGGTCCGTCGTGATCGTGAGGTACTGATGAAGTCGGCAATCGTTCTTGGTGCAGTAGTCGTGGCGGTGGTGGCAATAGCGGCGCAGGGGACATGGACGCCGCTGACCAGCGGCGTCAACGTGACGTTTCGGGGAGTCAGCGCCGTCAACGCGGAAGTCGCGTGGGCGAGTGGGTCGCGCGGCACGGTGATGCGCACGCTCGACGCCGGCGCGTCGTGGCAGAACGTGTCGCCACAGCCACCGCTCGCGCTGGATTTTCGTGACGTGGACGCCATCGATCGAATGACCGCCTATATCCTGAGCATCGGCAACGGTGACGCGTCGCGCATCCTCAAGACGACCGACGGTGGCTCCACATGGGTCACGCAGTTCACGAGCCCCGACGCTGATGCCTTCTTTGACGCCATGGCGTTCTGGGACAAGGACAACGGCATCGCCTTCAGCGACTCGGCCAACGGCCAGTTCCGGATCATCAGCACCGGCGACGGGGGCCGCACGTGGACGCGCCTTGGCGGGTTGCCCCCCGCGCTCGACAACGAGGGCGCGTTTGCCGCCAGCGGCACGAACGTCGCTGTCTGGGGCGACCGCCATGTGTGGATCGGCACCGGAGCCGCAGCGAAAGCGCGCGTGCTTCATTCCTCCGATCGCGGCAAGACGTGGACTGTGGCCGACACGCCGATTCCCGGCGGCACGTCGGCGGGTATCTACTCCATCGCGTTTCGCGACGCGCTTCACGGCATCGTGGTCGGCGGCGACTATGCGAAAGAGGACCTCGCCCTCGACAACGTGGCCGTGACCGACGACGGCGGGAAGACGTGGCGGCTGGCTCCGGGCGTGGGAGGTTTCCGTTCGGTAGTGACGTACGTGCCGGCGGCGAACGGTCTTGCACTGCTGGCCGTGGGGCCGTCAGGGTCGGACTGGTCCACCGATGATGGCCGGACGTGGACCGCCATCCCCACACCCGCGCGAGGCCTGCATACCTACAGCCACGCACGCAGCAGCGGTGTGGGATTCGCCGCCGGGGGGCGCGGCCAGCTCGCCCGCTTCGAGGTCCGATAGGCAGGCGCATGCTCGAGCGAAGCAAAAATATCCTGCTGGTGGTGGCGTCCGTTCTGACGGCGACACTGCTCGGCGAGGGCGCCTTGCGCCTGTCTGGACGCTATTTGCCGCCCGACAATCCACTGCGGCCGACTCAGCCGCAACTCTACGAGGCTGATCCCCATGTCGGGTATCGATTCCGGCGATCACACACCGTGACGTACCGCTCCGCGGGCAGCCCGGCGCCGATGGTGATTGCCTCCAACTCTGACGGCTTTCGCAGCACTCGTGAGTTTGATGAGCCTGACGCCCGCAGGCGCGTCCTGGTGCTTGGCGATTCATTTGTCTGCGGGTGGGGTGTACAGGTCAGCGACCGGCTGACCGAACAGCTCGAAGCGTTGGAGCCCGGCTGGCGGGTGGACAACATGGGCATGACCGGGTGGGGGATCGACCTGATGGTTCGCGCGCTGGAGCACCTCGGCCCGAAGGCCGATCCCGACGTGGTCGTGCTCGCCGTGTATACGGACGACTTTCGGAGGCTCCATCCGTATTTCGACGCTTCCGGCATTCCATTCGAGAAGTTTGAACGTGCCGGAGACGGTGTGGTCAGCGTGCCTTTTCCGTATCCGGGATTCTGGGGCCGGATGCGCCTTGTCCAGGCGGGCTATCAAGCGTGGTGGAAGGTGAACAGCAATCGCTTCGATCTGAATCGGGCATTGCTGAATCGGTACCTCGATGACGTGGCGCGCCTCGGGGCGGTGCCCGTCGTGGCCTTTTTTCCAGGCCGATCAGATACGCCGGAAGACAAGCGCCGACGAACCTTTCTCATGAACTGGGCGGCGACACGCCACGTGCTTTTCCGTGACCTGACCGCAGCGATTCACGGCGCGGGCATCGACAACGTCTATCTGGCTGGCGACTGGCACTGGAACCCAGCCGGCCATCGCATCGCTGCCCAGCAACTCCGCGAGCTCATCCGCGAAGCGCGCGACCAGTAGATCCCAGCTACTTGATCGTGGCCTTCTCGAGAATGGCTTCGTACGCATAACCGGCGCCGAAGTCCTTCTTGACGGCCAGCGTCCCGGATACGGTGACCACGTCACCAACCTTCGCGAGCGCATCGGTCGTCACCGTCAGGTCGTTCGTACCGTCCGAGGCCTTGCCGGACCCGTCCTGCAAGTGAAGCCAGTTGAACCCGAGAATCCCGTTGTTGACCTTGACGACCGTGCCGCGCACGATCACGGTCTTGCCCGACAGCGAATCGCGCTTCGCCCACGTGTCGGCAATGGAGAGTCCGCCCGCAGGCGCCGCGTTGGGCTGAACCGCGACCGCGGCCGCAGCCTGAGGCGCCGGAGACGCGGTGGCGACCCCGTGGCTGGCCATCGGCATCAGACCAGGCGCAGCGGCGGCGCCTGATGCGCCCTGCAGCGGCTGTCCGGCCCGCGCCACTTGTGTGACGAAGTAGATCAGCGGAAAGTCCCGGTTCAGCGTGGTGCTGTGGAAGTTTTCCATCGGCATTTCGAGCGGCGCGGTCACGCTCTCACCCTTGGTCACAGGGAATTCATTGGCGGCGATCCATACATCCTTCTGACCGGTCTGCAGGCGCATGTAGGTGTAGCCGCCCGAGTTCATCGTCTCGGCCACGGTGCCCGTGACGGTGCCGGGGGTGGCCGGCGCGGCCGGGGCCGGCGTCGAAGCCGCCTGCGTGCCGGCGGCGGTGGTCGCATTGCTGGCCTGTGGGGTCGAGCATGCGGCGAGTGCTGAGAACGCGACCAGCAGGGCGAGGGTCTGAACGGTGGCAGGCTTCATGTGCTCAGGGTATCAAGAACGGGTCGCTGCCGGGCAGTATTGCGCCGTCTTCGCAGAGAGTGCGAGAATGACCGGGCCTTGGAGCCCCGGGGCACTGCAATCGGAGAATTCACAATGATGAAACGACTTTTGGGATGTGTTGCCACAGCAGCATTCGTGGCCGTGTTTTGGAGCACCGGCGTACCTGCGGCCGGCGCCGGTCAGGCACAGGCGCCGGGCCTGTCCGCCGATGCCCTCAGCGCGCTCGCGTTCCGCAGTCTGCCCACGAACGTGGTCACCGGCCGCGTTCAGGATATTGAGATCGACCCGAAGAATCCCAGCGTCTGGTACGTCGCCACCGCGTTTGGTGGGCTGTGGAAGACGGTCAACCGGGGCATCACGTTTGAGCCGATCTTCGATAACTACCCGGCGCACAACATGTGCTGCGTGGTGGTGGACCCGAAGGATTCCAATGTGGTGTGGTTGGGCACGGGCGAAAACGCCAGCCAGCGTTCCGCCCACTTTGGCGATGGCCTCTACAAGTCTACCGACGCCGGAAAGACCTGGGCGCGGTCGGGGCTCGCAGCCTCCGAGCACATCGGCAAGATTCTGGTGGATCCCACTAACTCCAACATCGTCTGGGTCGCAGCACAGGGACCGCTGTTCTCTGCGGGGGGCGAGCGCGGCGTCTACAAGACCACGGACGGTGGGGCCACATGGACCCGTTCGCTCCACGTGAACGACACGACGGGGTTCACCGACCTCGCGTTTGATCCGAGAAATCCCAACACCCTGTTCGCCGGCACGTACCAGCGCATGCGTCATGTCGGCCAGATGATTGGCGGCGGACCGGATGGTGGCGTGTTCAAGACCACCGACGGTGGCCGGACCTGGAACAAACTGACCAAGGGCCTGCCGCCTGGCGAAGTGGGCCGCATCGCGCTCGCGACCGACCCGAAGAAGCCGGGACGCGTCTACGCGCTCATCGATGCCAAGGTCTTTACGCCCGCCGGAGGCCGCGGCGGGCGCGGTGGACGTGGTGGTGACCCGGCAGGTGCTCAGGGCGCGGCCGGGGCAGCGGGGGCCGCTGGCGCCCAGCCGCCGGTCGCCGCTCCGGCACCGCCGCCGGAGCCGCCGCTGAATCCGGCGACCGAAGCCGATGGTCGCGGCTTTTACAAGTCCGACGACAACGGCGTGACCTGGGAGCGCATGTCGCGCGAACGCGGCGGTGGACCGGCGTACTACTCGGAGATCTACGTCGATCCGCGTCACGCCGACACCGTGTGGATGATCAACACCAACATGCAGTGGACCAAGGACGCCGGCAAGACGTTCACCAACGTGGGCATCGAGCGCGGCTCGGGTGCCTTTGCCGTGCACGTCGACCATCACGAGGTGGTCTTCGACCCGACCGACCGCAATCACATCATCATCGGCAACGACGGTGGTGTCTACGAAACGTACGACGATGGCCAGTCGTGGCGCATGTTCACGAACCTGCCCGTCACGCAGTTCTACAAAGTCGGCATTGGCAACGAGAAGCCGTTTTACTCGGTCTGCGGCGGCACGCAGGATAACTTCTCCATGTGCGGCCCGTCGGGTACGTTCCACGTCCTGGGCATCCGCACGAGCGACTGGTATCACATCGCCGGCGGCGACGGCTTCCAGGCGTGGCCCGATCCGGAAAACCCGAACTTCGTCTACGCCCAGTCCCAGAACGGTGGGTTGTCGCGCTACGACCGGCGCACCGGACGCGGACAGAGCATTCGTCCTCCGGCGGGCGGCACACTGGCGGCAGGCGCCGGTGGCGGAGCCGGAGGCGGGCGCGGGGGGGCAGGCGGCGACCGGACCAACTGGGATGCGCCCTACATGATCAGCCCTCACCTGAGCACGCGGCTCTATTGGGGCAGCAACTTCCTCTATCGGACCGACGATCGCGGCGCGAGCTGGGCGCGTGTCAGTCCTGATCTGACCCGGAACCTGGATGCGCGGGAAATCCCGATCATGGGCAAGCAGTGGCCCGCAGATTCCATCGCATTCCTCGAGTCGACGACCACGCTGAGCACGATTGTGGCGGTGGATGAGTCACCGTTGCTGGCTGGCCTGCTTTATGTCGGGACCGACGACGGGCTCTTTCAGGTCAGCGAAAACGGTGGCAAGACCTGGCGCAGGGTGGAGACGTTCCCGGGCGTGCCGAAGTGGACCTACGTGAGCGACGTCTTCGCGTCGCCCCTCGACGTCAATACGGTGTTTGTCACGCTCAATAACTGGCAGACCGGCGACTACAAGCCGTACATCGTCAAGAGCACCGACCGCGGGCAGACGTTCACGAACATTTCGGCGAACCTCCCGGCCAAGAACAATCTGTGGGCCGTGATTCAGGATCACGTGAATCCGAACCTGCTCTTTGTGGGCACAGAGTTCGGCGTGTTCACGTCGGTGAATGGCGGCGCACAGTGGGTGCAGCTCAAGGGTGGACTGCCGACCACGCAGGTGCGCGACATGCAGGTGCAGAAGCGCGAGAACGATCTGGTGCTCGGCACGTTTGGCCGGAGCTTCTACATCCTCGACGACTACAGTCCGCTGCGTGAAATCACTCCGGAGGCCCTGGCCGAAGACGCGCGGCTGTATCCCGTGAAGAACCCCTGGCTCGTCACGCTGGGCGGGATTGCGCAGGACGGTTCAGCCGGTCTTGCCACCATGGGCGGTAACTTCGCGAGCCCGAATACGCCGGTGGGCGCGAACTTCGCGTACTCGGTGGGCCAGGCCATTCCCGACGGCACCAACCTGGTGTTGACCATCACGGACGCGCGCGGCCAGCAAGTGCGCCGCATGCAGGTGGACAAGGCGCAGGGCCTGCGTCGCGTGCTCTGGAACATGCGGGCGGACCAGGCAGCAGGCGGCGGGCCGGGCGCGGGCCGCGGCGGCGCACCGGGTGGCGGCGCACCGCCACAGTTTGCCGGTCGCGGCGGTGGGGCAGGCGGCGCACTCGTCGCTGCCGGCACGTATCACGCTCAGCTCGGCAAACAGGTGGGCGACACGGTCACGCCTGTGGGGCCGATGCAGACGTTTCGAGTCCTCGAGATCGAGTAGTGGCGGGGACGGGTGTCCCCCTGTGGAAAACTCCGGGCGAGGAAACGCAGTCGCCGCCCTGGAGTTTTCCATAGGGGGACACCCGTCCCCCTAATTTGCCGCCAAGCTCCGAATGAGCGTCAGGAGCATGTCGATCGCGACACTATTGTGTCCGCCGAGCGGAATGATGATGTCGGCGTAGCGCTTTGACGGCACCGCAAACTCCAGGTGCATGGGCTTGACCGTGCCCAGATACTGATCGATCACCGACTCCACCGTGCGCCCGCGCTCGGTGATGTCGCGCTGCAACCGCCGGATGAACCGCGTGTCATCGTCGGTATCCACAAACACTTTCACGTCCATGAGTGCGCGGAGCGCGGGATCCGTGAAGATGAGAATGCCCTCGACAATGACGGCCGTGCGCGGCGTCACCGTCACGGTGTCCGGCTGTCTGGCGTGCCGCGCGAAGTCGTAGACGGGCACTTCCACCGGGTGGCCGGCGCGCAGGGCCTTGACGTGTTGTACGAGCAGGTCCGTCTCAAGCGAATCCGGATGGTCGTAGTTGAGTGCGGCACGTTCTTCGAGGCGCAGCGTCGGATGGTCGCGGTAGTAGCGGTCGTGTTCGATGACCGAGACCTGTGTGTTGCCCAGGGCTTCCACAATATTGCGGACGACCGTGGTCTTGCCGGAACCAGAGCCTCCGGCCACGCCAATGACGAACGGGAGTCGCGGCCGGCTCATCGCGCGCCCGCGCCGCCGCCGCGCCCGGCGCGTGGTTGCGGAATGGCGAACGCCACGAGTTCAGATGGCTGGCCCGACGCCTGCTGGCTGGTCCAGAGCAGTACGAACTGGCGTCCATTCACCATGTAGGTCATCGGGGAGCTGCTGGCCGAGCCCGGCAGCGCGCCCTCCCACACGCGGGCGCCCGTCGTTTTGTCGAGCGCGCGCAGCATGGCTTCGCCGCGATAGCCGTCCGCGGTGAAGAGCAGTGTCTTTGTCGCGAGCAGTACAGGTCGTGTCTGCGCGCCGGTCGCCGGAATGGTGAGTCCCTTGAGCGCGGGGTTGTTGGCGATGGCCGCAGGCGTGTTGCCGTTGGCCACCATCCACGCGTGTTCGCCCGTGCGCAGGTTGATGGCGGTGATGCGGGATGCGGAGGCTTGATGATCGGCAACCCGCGAACGTTGGGCAGGCGGCCGCCGCCGCCGACATAGTTCATGTCTGACCGCTGCGTGTCCTTGATGAGCGCGTGCACGGTGGGGTTGGTCCACGAGCCGACATAGAGCATGCCGGTCTCTGGATCAAACGCTCCGTGTTCCCAGTTGGTGCCGCCAAGGTTGCCAGGCAGGCTCAGCGTGCCTTTGGTGCCGTCAGGCGCGTCCGCCAGCGACGGCGGTGCAAAGAAGGCGCCCATACGCAGCTTGCCGTCTGCGATGAGCTTCAGCGCCTCGGCCCGCAGCTCCGGTGTGAAATCGATGAGGTCGTTCTCGGTCACGCCCTGGCGGTCGTAGGCTTTGGGTTTGGAAGGGAAGGGCTGCGTGGCGGCCGCGCGCTCTCCCGGCACATCAGAGGCAGGCACCGGCCGTTCATCGATCGGCCAGATGGGTTTACCAGTGACGCGGTCCAGCACGTACGCAAACGACTGCTTCGTCAACTGGACCACGATCTCGCGCGGCTGGCCATCAACCGTCACGTCGGCCAGAATCGGCGCCGTTGGATTGTCCCAATCCCAAATGTCGTGATGGACGGTCTGGAAATGCCACAGGCGTCGGCCTGTGCGCACGTCGAGGCAGGCAAGCGTCGAGGAAAACAGATTGGCGCCCAGCCGATGGCCGCCGTAGTAATCGCCGGTGGCCGCCTCAAGAGGCAAGTACAGGTAGCCGCGCTTCTCGTCGAGCGACAGTGGCGCCCAGGCGCCGGCGTTGCCCGTATATTCAGCGGAACCGGCCTCCCATGTTTCGTAGCCCTCTTCACCTTTCTGCGGAATGGTGTTGAAGCGCCACTTCAGGGCCCCGGTCCTGGCATCAACAGCCAGAATGCGGCCCGGGACGTTCTTGTACGAGGGCGGGCGCGTGCCCACTTCGAGCGCAGGCCCGATCACCACGATGTCCTCGAACACTAACGGCGGCGACGAATTTCCGATGGCCGCCGTCTTTGCGTCCACCTCAACGCCCAGCAGCGACTTCAGGTCCACGACCCCGTCACGGCCGAAATTCGAAACGGGCCGGCCGGTGCGGGCATCGAGCGCGACCAGGCGAAAGCCAGGGGTGACGGTGAAGATGCGCTCCTCCGTGCCGTTGGTCCAGTACGACACGCCGCGCCCGGCATCGCGCCTGGGCGCTGCCGCTGCGCGGTCGGACTCATCCAGGCGCCATGTCCACCGGGTGGCGCCGGTGGCAGCATCTGCGGCAATGACCCACCGCGACGATCCGGTGGTGAAGTACAGCGTGCCGCCAATCATCAGCGGCGTGCTCTCGTTTTTGTATTCGGGCGGCGCGCTGAAGTTATCCGACTTCCAGCGCCAGGCCACCGCAAGGCTCGTCACGTTCGCCGGCGTAATGGCTTCGAGCGGCGAGTACCGTGTTCCAGCCAGGTCGCGATGGTAGTGACGCCACTCGGCGGCAGCCGTCGTCGCAGGTGGCACAGGGGGCGCCTGAGTCGCGGTGAATACGGCGACCGACGCAAACACAAACAGGGCAGTTCCAACACGGATGCGCATCAACAGCCGCCTCCGGGCGACGCGGTCATTGTAAGATGCGTGAGCGCGGGGGGAAAGGGCATCATGGAATCTGGGCTGAAGGGCAAAGTCGCGATGGTCGCCGGCGCAAGCCGTGGTCTCGGATTGGCCGTGGCGCGCGGGCTGGCCGCCGAAGGCGTGAGCGTCTCGATGGCGTCGCGCAACACCGACTCGATCACCGCGGCCGCGGCTGCGATCACAGAGGACATGGGTGTACCGACACTTGCCTATGCCCTTGATGTGCGGTCTGGCGAGTCGATTCACGCCTGGTTCGATGCGACCACGGCGAAGTTCGGAGGCGTCGATCTCCTCTTTGTGAACGCCGGCGGACCGCCCGCCGGAACGGCGCTCTCGTTTGACGATGGGGCGTGGCAGGGCGCGTTTGAACTGCTGGTGCTCAGCGCCGTTCGCATGGTGCGGCTGGCCGTGCCTTCAATGAAACAGCGCGGCGGCGGCGCCATCGTCGTCTCCACCTCGTCTGCGGTGAAGGAACCGATTCCGAATCTGGCCCTGTCGAACGTCGTGCGTTCCTCGGTGGCGGCGCTGTCGAAGACACTCGCGAACGAACTGGCCGCGGACGGTATTCGCGTGAACCACCTGCTGCCGGGCCGTATCGACACCGACCGCATCCGCGAGCTCGACACCCTTCGGGCAACAGCCACGGGCACCTCGGCCGATGAGGTGAAGGCGGGGTTTTCGAAGGCCATCCCCCTGGGCCGCTACGGCACGCCGGCCGAGTATGCGAACGCCGCGGTATTTCTGTTCTCAGATGCCTCCCGCTACATCACGGGCGCGTCTCTCCAGGTGGACGGCGGCGCGGTCAAGGCGGCATCCTAGTGTCTGCGCTCGCCGCCGTTGCCGCAGGCGGCGCCGTTGGCGCGGTGTTGAGATACCTGGTCACGGGTTTCGTGCATCGGGCCATGTCGCCCGCGTTCCCGTACGGCACGTTGACAGTGAATGTGGTGGGTAGCCTGGTGGTGGGGTTTGCCGCCGGTGTGTTTGCGGCTCGCGCCGAGACACGTGACCATCTGCTGCAGCTGTTCCTGATCGTCGGAGTGTGCGGCGGGTTCACCACCTTTTCCGCCTTTTCGGCTGATACCTATCAACTGGTTCAGCGCGGAGACCTGGCGTCTGCGGCGCTCAACGTGACGCTTCAGGTGACTGGGTCGCTGGCTGCGGTCTTCGCCGGGTTCTGGCTCTCCCGCCAGCTCTGACGCCATGCGCGCCGCACAGTCCGGGCCGGATCGACCGAAGGCTCCACCCTCACTCCTCGTGCTCCTTGGTCCCGCCGTCTTGCTCGCGGGCCTTGAGATCGCGCGCATACGCGGCGTCGATCCGCGCGCGTTGCAGGCCTTCGTGGGCACGGTGATTGCGCTTGGCCTCTGGAGATTGTCACGAAGTTCGTCCCCGAGGCGCACGTCGCTCCTGCGCGACGTCGGCGTGACCGCCCTGGCCTCTTTGGCGATTGCCTTGGCGCCATGGGGACTGGGCTCGCCGGTTTTCAGCTCGATCACCACCGCCGTGCTTCCGGTGTTGGCCATGATCGGGAGTCTGCTCTGGCTTCGCTGGGACGAGGCTGAGCCGGTATCGATTCCAGCGGAGGCGCGCCTCGCTTCATCGGGCGCGTGGCTGTACGTCGCCCTGATCGTGTTTGTGGTGCTGGTCACGGTTGCCAACCGCGTGTTTGTTGGCGACTTTCCGGAGGCTACCGATGAGGCGAGCTACATGCTGCAGGCGAAGTGGATGCGGATGCCTGGGTTCTCCTGGCACTTCGACCCGTCGCTCAAGGACTTCTTCACTGAACGTCACCTGATCGACCGTCCCGGCCAACTCGCGACGTTGTATCCGCCCGGGTGGCCGGCGATGCTCGCGCTCTTCGACGCTGTCGGCCTTCGAGCTCAGTGGGGGCTGTTCGTGGGGAGTCTGACACTGCTCTGTACCTACCGCATAGGAGTGCTGCTCCACGAGCACCGGGTCGCAGCGCTGGCAGTCGTGTTGCTGGCGTGCTCGCAGTGGTTTCTCGCCACGTTCGCGTCGTACATGTCACACGGGGTCACGATGTTGTTCGCGGCGGCTGCGATGCTGGCCATGCTCGAAGCCGACAAGCGGGTAGGCAGGCAGGGGATTGTCCTCTGGTGCGCTGCGGGAGCGCTGCTCTCCTTCACCGTGGCCTCGCGTCCTTTGACGGGCGCGGCGCTGGGGGCCGGGCTGGTTCTCTGGGTCTGGCTCAGGGGCCAGGCGCCGCTCGTCCAACGGATGCGCCCGGCGGTGTGCCTCCTCGTCGGCGCGCTGCCTGGACTGGCCTTCCTGCTGTACTACAACGCCAGCACGACCGGATCGGCCCTGCTGTTTGGGTACAACGCTGTGTATGGTTCCATGCAGAATCTCGGCTTTGGACAACGTGGCTGGCTCGTGTACGACGAGACCCTGACACGGGTCGCGTCTGCCGAAGCGTTCACCCCGCAGATCGCGGCCATGAAGTTCGCGATGACGCTGGCGAACGCCGCGATGACGTGGCTTCCCGTGTTCGGACTCGCGCCGCTCCTGCTTGCGGCACGGCACGTCGGTGTCCGATGGCACGCGCGTTCGTGGCTGCCGCTTCTGCTGCTGCCGGTCGCGTACTACTTCTACTTCTTCAGAGGCCTGCGTTTCTGGAGCGAGGCACTCCCGTACTTCACCCTCGGCGTGGCATGGCTGCTGATTCGTGTTTCCGATCGGGCTCCGACGTTAGGCCGGCAACTCGTCGGGATCGCGTTGGCTGGACAAGTGGCGATCGGGTTCACGGGTGAGGGGGGCGCGCCGTATGGGGATCGTCCCTGGATGTCGTACCGGCAGGGCACGGCAACCCTCGTCAACTTCCAGGCCGTCGAGCAACTGCGGGCGAAGCACGGGAAGTTGCTCATCTTCGCGAAAGAACCGGGGCCCGGCTTCGCGCCACTGCGCGATCGGTTGATGGTGTACAACGGCGACGGCGAGTCGGGAGACGTGCTTGTGGCCCGCGACCGTGGTGACCAAAATGCCGAGCTGATACGGCGTTACCCAGACCGGACGCCGTTCCTGTTCACTCGCACCAGTTCGGACGGGCGTATCCCCGCCACTGTGACGCCACTGGCCCACGTTCGCGAAGGTCGTTAAGGGATACCCGAAAGGCCAACAGATGTTGGCCTGTTGTTGAACGCCCGCCTTCGCCAGGCAGTCGCTTCGCTTCTGGCTACGGTGGGCAACCTTCGCGGGCCACTGGCTGGCTCGCCAGCCGAAGCTGCCAGCGGAGCGAGCGATAAGCGAAGGTTGGTGCGGAAGAGAGGACTCGAACCTCCACCCTATTGCTAGGACTAGCTCCTGAGGCTAGCGCGTCTGCCAATTCCGCCACTTCCGCACGAAGGGGTCTTACAGGCAGGCCCGTCCACGTGAGACGGAAGCCGCAATTATATCCCAACCCAGTTCCTCATATACTGCAAGCAGGAGATCCCCCTGCTTTGAGTGCTCGCCGCGGTGTTGCTGTCGTCCTGTTCCTGATCTTTCTCGCCATGATGGCTTCGGCCGCGGGCCTGCTGATTCTGGCGCTCATGTTTGGCGGCGGGCAGACCACGCACGTGGTGGCGTCCAATTCCACCTTGTTTCTGCGCGTGCAGGCCCCATTCCCGGAAATCGACTCCGTCAGCGTCCTGTCGCCGTTTATGGCGGCGCCGCCGACGCTGCGGACCGTCCTGGCCGTCATCGACAAGGCCAAACGCGACGACCGCATTCGCGGCATGGTCGTCATCCCGAACACCAACGGTGCACTCTGGGCACAGGTGCAGGAAGTGCGCGACGCCATGGCGGCGTTCCGGGCCTCGGGCAAGTCGCTCGTCGTGTTCATGGAATACGGGGGAGCCGCCGACTACTATCTGGCATCGGCCGCCGAGCGCGTGCTGATGATGCCGGCCGGTTCCCTTGATGTCTCCGGGCTGGCCACCTACGAAGTGTTCCTGCGTGGCGCGTTCGACAAACTCGGGGTCTATCCCGACTTGCTCCACATGGGGGAGTTCAAGTCGGCCTCGAACACGTTCACCGAACGCGGCTTTACGCCCGCCCATCGCGAGATGACGCGGTCGCTGAATCGTGATGCCTACGACCAGCTGGTCAGCGCCATTGCGGCTGGACGCAAACGGAGCGTCGAGGACGTCCGGCGCGCACTCGACCAGGGCCCGTTCCTGCCCGAAGAGGCGAAGGCCGCCGGCCTGATTGATGATCTGGCCTACGACGACCAGATAGATGATGCCCCGCCCGTGCAGGGGACACGGCGGCTCGAAGGCGACGACTACACACGCGGCTTCATTGCGAGCACCGGATCGGGGCCACGGGTCGCCCTGCTGTACGGCGTCGGCACCATTGCCAGCGGCCGGAGCAGCTTCGACGGACCGACCGGCGCGGTGCTGGGTTCCGATACGTTCGTGGAGTGGATTCGCAAAGTACGGGCCGACAGCTCGATCAAGGCCATCGTGATTCGCATCGACAGCCCGGGCGGTTCGGCCATCGCGTCGGAAGTGATCTGGCGCGAACTCATGCTGGCCCGCCAGGTGAAACCCATCATCGTCTCCATGGGAGATGTTGCCGCGTCGGGTGGTTACTACATGGCCGTGCCCGCCACCGCCATCGTGGCGCAGCCGGGCACGATCACGGGGTCGATTGGCGTGGTGACCGGCAAGTACGTGCTCAAGGGGGCGTTCGACAAACTCGGGATCGGCACCGACAGCGTGAGCGACGGCAAGTTCGCCGAGATCTACTCTCCCTTCCGCGCGTTCACACCAGAGGAGCGCGCGAAGGTGGAAGCGCAGATGCAGGCCACGTACGAGCTGTTTGTCTCGCGTGTCGCAGAGGGGCGCCGGTCGTCGGCCGACAAGATCGACGCCATCGCCAAAGGGCGCGTCTGGACGGGGCAGCAGGCCCACGAACTTGGTCTCGTTGATGAGTTGGGTGGGCTCGACCGCGCCATCGCGTTGGCCAAGGAGCACGCAAAGCTCGACGCCGCCAAGCCGGTGACGCTGGTCATCTATCCGCAGAAGCCCTCCTTCGCGGACCTGTTCTCGAACCCCCTTGGCCTCAGCCTGGGCGCCTCGCTGGGACTTGCGACCCACCGACCGGAGGCACGCCTGGTGGACGCGGTCGCCGACCGGTTGCAGTTGTTCCGTCGGGGCGAGACACTTGCGCTGATGCCGAATCTGTTTTTCACTCAGGGACGGTGATTCCCGGTGGAGGGGTTTCCGCTGACGCACCTCACGGTGCTCGAGCGTATCCGCGCCGCTGACCCCACGACCCGCCTTGGGGCGTTCGGCGACCTTGCCGAAGGCTACTGGCGGCCCAGCTACCACTACCTCAGGCGCCAGTGGCGCCTGTCACCGGAGGAGGCTGAGGACATCGTCCAGGGGTTTTTTGCCGTGGCCTTCGAAAAGGGCTACCTCGAAAGATTCGATCCGGCGAAAGCGCGGTTCCGGACGTTCCTGCGCACCTGCCTCGACCGCTATCTGCAGAACCAGCGCAAGGCCAGCACGGCAGTCAAACGCGGCGGCGCGGTGGAAATCCGCTCCCTGGATTTTCCAGGCGCCGAGCGCGAATTGGCGCTCGTTTCCAGCGACGTGCAGGACCCCGACCGGTTCTTTCGCGACGAAACCATCCGCGCGCTGTTTGCGCGGACGGTCGCGGACATGCGCGAGGCCTACACGCGGGAAGGGAAGTCGCGGATCTTCGAAGGCTTCGAACGTCACGATCTGGCGGATCGAGATGATGGCCAGGCGCGGACGTATGCGTCGGTGGCGGCCGCCATGGGTGTGCCCGTCACGACGCTGACCAATGACCTTCACGCCGCCCGACGGAGATTCCGGGAGCTGGCCCTGGTCCACCTTCGAAACCTCGTCGGAAGCGACGAGGAGTTCCGCGCCGAAGCGCGCGAGTTATTCGGCGTCGAGGTGTAAGTGTTCCTGTCCAACGCCATCGTCGGGCACCTGCGTGACGTGGCTACGTGGCCGGATCTGGGCGACGGGCGATACACCAACGTCCGTCCCCTTGGTTCGGGCGGCATGGGACGCGTGTTTGCCGCGCTCGACGAACCCCTGGGACGCGAGGTGGCGATCAAGATCTCGCATGCTCCTGTGCTGGGAAGCGACCTCGATGCACGCCTGCGCCAGGAGGCTCGTGTGCTGGCGCAACTCGAGCATCCGGGTATTGTGCCGGTGCACGACCTTGGGCTGCTCGGCGACGGACGCGTGTTTTATGTGATGAAACTGGTGCGGGGCGAGACGCTCGTCCAGCGGCAGGCGCCGGCCACCGAGAGCGCGGCGCTGTCGGTGTTCGAGCGAGTGGCGGACGCCGTGGCGTTTGCTCACGCCCGCGACGTTATCCACCTGGATCTCAAACCATCGAACATCATGGTGGGCGCGTTCGGCGAAGTGCTGGTGATGGACTGGGGCGTAGCGAAAGTGCTGGCTCCTCAATTCCCCAGTTCCGCCAGTTCCGCCAGTTCCGCCAGTTCCGCCCAGTTCCGCCAGTTCCCCGGTTCCCCAGGTCGTCGGAACGCCCGGGTTCATGGCGCCTGAACAGGCGGCCGGTGGTGCTGTTGGGCCGGCGAGCGACGTTTATGCCTTGGGCGCGCTGCTGTTCTGGCTCCTGCGCGGTGTGGTGCCGCCGCGCGATCTGGCGTCGATGGTGTCGATGCTGAAGGGACAACCGGCACGGGTGCCACGCCGGCTCCGCGCCATCATCACGATGTGTCTGGCCTCGGACCCGGCCCATCGGTATCCTGACGCGTCCGCCGTGGTCGCGGACCTGGCGCGGTACCGCGCGGGAGACGCGGTGCACGCACTGCCCGAAACGCCGATCGATCGGGCGATTCGCTTCACGGCCAAACACGCGACCATCATCCTGCTGATTGCGGCGTATCTGGTGATGCGGGCGCTGGTGGCCTTCTTGAGATAGGGCGGCCACGCGCCGGGGTCCCGGGGTCCCGGGGTCCCGGAGTCCCGGGGTCTGGGGGTACGGAGGTCCCGGGCTTCAGCCCGGGACATCTTGGAAAATGGGCGACCTGCAGTACGGTTAACAGGATTCTGAAGGAGACAGTCGATGAAGAAACCGATTTTGGGAATGGTACTGGGTGGAGTGTTGGGCGTGTTCGACGGGCTGACGGCCCTGGTCTCGGCGCCGGAGTTGCGGGATCAGATGACCGGCATCGTGATCGGGTCCACGTTCAAGGGCCTTGTGGCCGGCGTGTTGATCGGGTGGTTCGCCTATCGCGTCCGGTCGCTCGGGGCGGGGATTGTTGCCGGGGTGCTGATTTCAGGCTTCTTCGCGTACCTGGTGGCCATGCAACCCACCAACGGCGTCTATTACTACCTCGAGATCATCCTGCCAGGCGCCGTGCTGGGCCTCATTGTGGGGTATGCCACGCAGCAGTATGGGACAGCGCGCAGTTAGGAACTGTCGGAAGTGACTGAACTGGCTGAACTGGCGGGATTGCAGTTCCGTCAGTTCCGTCAGTTCCGCCAGTTCCCCTAACTACCGAAGATGGTCCTGAGAGCGGCCTCGTTGAAGGTGATGCGCATCTTCTGCTTCGCCTTGGTCATGTAGGCCGCGAAGAAGTCCTGGCGGCGCTGCTGCAGCAGTTGATCGGATGACTGCGGCTTGCCTGCGGCGAGGGCTTCCGGCGTGACGTCCGTGCGGTCAACGACGCGCGCGACGACCACCGCCGAGTCGGTCTGGATGGTGCCCGACGTGGCACCCTTGGCCAGGGCAAACACCGCGTTGTCAACGGCCGTGTTCATGCCCACCTCCGGGTAGGCCGTGCCGCGCGTGATGAGTTCGGTGGTCTTGACTTCCACACCGGCCGCCTTTGCCGCCGCCGCGAATGACCCGCGCGCCGACGCCTGGGCCATGGCCGCCGCCTTGGTTGCCGCGAGCGCCACTGCGCTGACGCGAATGACGTCCTCGCGCACCTTGGTCTTCACTTCGTCAAGCGTCGGGATGGCCGGGGGCTTGATCTCGGTCATCGTGATGAACGCGATACCCTGGCTCGTCCGCAACTGCCCGCTGACCTTGTTCAGTTCCATCGTGAACGCCGCCGATGCCACGGCCGGGGCATAACCGAGTCCGGCCAGCGGCTCCTCACGCGAGAACAGTCCAGAGTCGGAAACCGTGAGTTTGCGCGCCGCCGCCACGCGGTCCAGGTCGCTCGGGTCGTCAATTTCCTTCGCGGCCGCGTCGGCGATGGTCTGCGCTTCGGCCTGCGCCTTTTCGAACTTCATCTGATCTTCGAGTTGAGCCCGCACTTCGGCCAGCTGCTGTGTGCCCGCCGCACGGCGCTCTGTGGTCTTGATGATGTGGAAGCCGAACTCCGACTTCACCACGTCGCTGATCTGTCCCGGCTGCATCGCAAACGCCGCGTCCGAGAACGGCTTGACCATGCCCTCGCGCGCGAAGAAGTTCAGGTCGCCGCCCATGGGGGCTGACCCGTCTTCTGAATACTGCTTCGCCAACGCGGCAAAGTCCTCGCCGGCCTTGGCTCTCACCAGCATCGCATCGGCGGCGGCCTTCTGCTTCGCCTCGTCCTTGCCTTCGCCGGTCTTGAACAGGATGTGGCTCGCCCGCACCTGTTCGGGCGTCGTGAACTGCGCGAGATTGTCGCGGTAACGGGTCTCCACTTCGGCTGGTGTCACCACGCGGGTGGCACGCAGGGCCTCGGCGTCGATCAGGAGATAACGGACGCGGCGTTTTTCAGGCGTCCGGTACGTCTCCTGGTTGCCGGCAAAATGCGCGGCGATCTGGGCGTCGGTTGGGGTGATCCCGGCGCTGAAATTGCCGGCCGTGAAGACCGCCATCTCCAGTTTCACTTTTTCGTTCTGCCGCCGGAATTCGCTCTCAGCCTCGGCATCCGTCACATGCACCCACGACGTGACCGCCGCCTGCAGCTTCTCCGACAGCAATCCCTTGCGCATCTGCTCTTCGAAATCCGCCGCGCGGATGGGCGGCCGCTGAAACGCCAGGACTTGCTTATACCGCACGTCCCCGATGAACACGCCGTTTTCCTGGAACCCGGGCATGCGGACGATGCGTTCCTTCAATTCAGCATCACTGACCGTCATTCCCAGACGCTCCGCCGTGGCGACGATGGCTTCTTCATCCACCATCCGCTGCACCACGCTCTGCGGGATCTGCAACTGCCGAATCATCTCTTCGGTAATCTGGCCGCCGTAGCTCTGCCGCACGCTCATCAACTGCTGCTGATACAGCCGCTGGTAGGTGCCCACCGTCAGCGGCCGGCCTTCCACGGTGACGATGGCGTCGTTCGGGTTCGTGCCCACGCCCGCCACGGGGCCGAGGAAGCTGGGCACGTAGAGAAGAACAAAAGTGACGACCACCAAGCCAAGGCTCCATTTCAGCCAGGCCTTATGGCGCCGCATCCGGTCGAGCATTGTCATGACGGAACTGTCTCCAAGCGTGCGCGGGACGACCCCGCGCAAAGTTTGCATTATGCCACGGCAGGGGGGGCGATCGCCCGAAGTGATAGAAAAATCAGGAGATTGGCATGGTAACATTCGACAACGCGATACCATGCCGGGACGACGACTGCGGGCACCTTCCACACGCCGAACGCCCCCCCCTCCAAACGCGGTGACACTGGCCGTGTTTCACCGTGCCGCAAAAGGGGAGAGCGTGGAACGACACGTGGCCCCGTTGCGGCGTACACGCCGGGTATCGCTGGTCATCACACGGCAGACGGCTTCGGCCGTACCGCCCCGGTCTGCCACGGGGATCTTGTGGGAAATTACGGCCGATGCCGGGCTCGATCGGCGTCGAGTGTCGTCGTTGCTCGAGCGGGCGCCCACGGCGTCGTATTCGGCGACCACCGACAAGCACCTGGGTGACTTGTCGCGATCGCTCGGCTTTTTGCACCACCTGACGGTGCCGCTCAGGTGGCCGGAAGTCGAACGGGCGTTGGGCCTTCCCGGCGCGGTGGACCTGGCGGATCGACTTGAGCGGGCAGCCACGAGTTTGCGGCGACTGGCCGAACGTGCCGAAGTGCTCAGCGACCTGCTGGCCGCGGTGAACGAGTCCACGGCGCCGCATGCGGTGGCTTCTGCACTGGTGGCGCGTGTGGCCACGTGGCTGCCGATGGCCACATGGTCGGTGGTGGCGGTGGAGGCCGACGGGCAGGTGCATTGGCTTGCGGGCCGCGAGGTGGAGCGAACGCTCAAGGCGCCGGCCGAGGCGATCGCGGACCTCGTCGTGCAGAGTGGCGAACCGTTCGCGACGGCGCGCGTGGCCGGTGACCGGCGCATAGGTGAGGCCGTGGAGGCGGCGGCCGTGGGGTTTCCGCTGATGGCCAACGGCGCCATCGTCGGTGTGTTGGTCGGGTTTGATCACGGCCGAGCACGGCGGGAGCCGGTCTGGCCGGTTGCCGTGAAGGTGGCATTGTCACGGCTGGTGCAGCCGGCCGCGTACGCACTTGGGCATGCCCTCCGGGTTGTGAGGGCCGAGGCCTTGTCGGTCACGGACGACCTGACGCAGTTGTTTAATTCGCGGTACCTGCACGACGTGCTGCGGAAGGAAGTCAAACGGGCTGTGCGAAGCGGCCGCGCGTTGTCGATGATTTTTGTGGACCTGGACGGGTTCAAGAAGATCAACGACGCCCACGGACATGTGCTGGGCAGCCGGGCCCTGGTGGAAGCGGCGGCGGTGATTCGCGGCGCGGCCAGGGAGACGGATGTGGTGGCGCGATTCGGCGGCGATGAGTTCGCCATCGTGTTGCCGGAGACAGACGACGAGGGCGCGCTCGGTGTGGCGACGCGCCTTCGGGAGCATGTCGCGCGGTATGTGTTTCTGGCGGATCGTGGCAACGGCAGCCGGCTGACGGTGTCGATCGGCGTGGCGACGTTGCCCACCGTGGCCGAGAACGCCGATGGGTTGTTGCACGCGGCGGATGCGGCGATGTACCGGGTGAAGGAAGCAGGCCGCGATGGCGTGCAGGTGGCGGTGGACCGGGTGGAATTGCCCGTGCCGCCCATGATGATCGACGATAGTGAAGAGGGAGAAATTCGTTGAATTTACGGTCGCTGTTTTCGCTGTTTTCCAGCGATCTTGCTATTGACCTTGGCACGGCGAACACGTGCGTCTACGCGCGCGGCAGGGGCATCGTGGTCAACGAGCCGTCCATCGTGGCCATTAACAAGATCTCGGGGCGTATTGAAGCCGTGGGGCGCGAGGCAAAGGAAATGCTCGGGCGCACGCCCGGCAACATCGTCGCCATCAAACCCATGAAGGACGGCGTCATCGCCGACTTCGAAGTCACCGAAAAGATGCTGGCGCACTTCATCAAGAAGGCGCACAACCGCACAATGTGGGTGCGGCCGCGCATTGTCATCGGGGTGCCGTCGGAAATCACACAGGTGGAAAAACGCGCGGTCAAGGACAGCGCGTATCGCGCGAAGGCCAGCGAGGTGTATCTGGTTGAAGAAGCGATGGCGGCGGCCATCGGCGCCGGGATGCCGATCGAAGAGGCGTCGGGCAACATGGTGGTGGATATTGGCGGCGGCACCACCGACATCGCCGTGATTTCGCTGGCGGGCATCGTCTATTCGAAGGCCATCCGCGTGGCCGGGAATGAGATGGACGAAGCGATCATCCAGTACATCAAGAAGTCGTACAACCTCCTCATTGGCGAGCGCACCGCCGAACAGATCAAGATGCAGCTGGGGTCGGCCTTCCCGCTCGAAGAGCGCATCACGATGGAGATCAAGGGGCGCCACCTGATTGAGGGCGTGCCCAAGACCATCACCATCACCGACGAGGAAGTGCGCGAAGCGCTGGCCGAAACGATCAATGTGATTGTGGACGCCGTGCGCGTGGCCCTTGAACGGACGCCGCCCGAACTCTCGGCCGACATCGTCGATCGCGGCATCGTGGTCACCGGCGGCGGCGCCCTGTTGAAGAACCTCGATCGGCGCTTGCGTGAAGAGACCGGGTTGCCTGTGGCGATGGCTGAAGATCCGCTGTCCACGGTTGTGCTCGGCGCCGGCAAGATGCTGTCGAACTTCGAACTCCTGAGAAAAATTTCGCTGGATTGATCTGTTGGGCAGCACGCGCCGCACCCTTCTCCTGTTCCTGGTGCTGAGCTTCGCCCATCTGCTGCTGATGTCAGTGCAGATGCAGGCGCGCAGTGGCGTGCCGTTGTTCCAGGCGGGCGCCTTCGGCGTGTTCGCGGCCATCCAGCGCGTCATCGCCGGTGGCTCCGACACGATTCGATCGGGCTGGTCCAACTACGTCGCCCTGCAGGGAGTCGTCGCCGACAACGACGCGCTGCAAAAAAAAGTGTTGTCGCTTGAAGGGCAAGTGCAGACGCAGGCGGCCATCGTCAGTCAGACGCGTGCGCTGGAGCAGTTGCTGAACCTGCAGCAGAGCCTGGTGGCCCAGACGCTCGCCGCGCGCGTCATCGCCGGCGATCCCGCGCCGGGCGCCTTCGTGATCACCATCGACCGGGGCAGCGCGGATGGCGTGGAACCCAACATGGCGGTGCTCGGGCATGCGGGTGTGATCGGCCGGGTGATCAACCGCCCCACGGCACACGCCGCGCAGGTGCAACTGCTCATCGGCCACAACGCGGGCGTCGGCGGCGTCACGGAGATGTCGGAAGCGGTTGGGCCCGTCAAAGGCGGAGCGGGCGATCCGCCGCTGGAGATGGCCTACGTGGACCTGCTCAAAGACGTGCGGGTCGGTGAGCGGGTGCTGACCTCAGGACTTGACGGCATTTTCCCCAGAGGGTTTGTGATCGGCACGATCGAACGTGTCGTCAAAGGCAGTGGCGTCTACAGCGAAATCGCCGTACGACCGGCCGTGGATTTTTCGAATATCTCGATGGTGCTGGTGATGTTGACTCGTCCGGCGCGTGCGGAAGGGGGCTCGTGAAGTTCGGGCGCGTTCTTCTGACCGTACTGGTGGCGTTGACGCTGCAGATGGCGCTGGCCCGGTTCGCGGTCGGGGGCCGGTGGGTGTTCGATTTTGTGCTGGTGGCCGTGGTCTATGGCGCCTTGTTGTGGGGGCCCGTCTCCGGAATGTGGATTGGCACCCTCGGCGGACTGATGCAGGACGCGCTGAGCGAAGATGTGATTGGTGTCGGCGGGTTTGCCAAGACGGTGGTGGGTTTTGGTGTGGGCCTGCTGGGCCTGCAGTTCCTGGTGGCCCGGCCTCTGGCGCGCGCCGCGGCGGTGGCGGCGGCAACGGTGGTGCATCGGCTGATTGTGGTCGCGTTGTGGGCGATTGCCGATCAGGATTGGAAGGGCGTGGCCTGGGCCGCTATGCTGATGGAGACCGGACTCAATGCGGCGGCCGGCCTGGCCGCGTTTCACCTGGCGCAGATGCTGCCCGGGGCGGTCCGGCACACGCGAGAAGGGCGCCGCTCGCCGCTGAGCCGGCGCAGGTGGTAACACGATGGTGAGTCCTGGCGCGAGCGGCGCATTCGGCGATCGACAGAGCACCGAAAGCCGGCTGATTGGCCTGCGCGCCATCAGCCTTGTGCTCTTCGTGTTTCTTGCGGTGGCGTTCTGGGTCCTGCAGGTGCTGCAGTATGCCGAACACCGCGAACGGGCCGAGCGCAATCACACGCGCACGTTGCCGTTGCTCGCGCCGCGCGGCGTGTTGTTCGACCGGCACGGCGAAGTCCTCGTGCAGAGTCGCCGGTCGTTCCGCATCGCCATCGTACGGGAACAGGCCCCTGACGTGCTGGCCAGTATTCGCCGTCTTGCCGCCATCACCCATGCGGACGAAGCCCACATGCTGGCGATTCTTCAGCGCCGGAAAAGTGATCCGATCTTCCGGCCGATCGCTGTGATCGAACATGCGACTGACGCGCAAGTGGCGGCCGTGGTCGCGCAACAACTTGAACTGCCCGAGGTGGTGGTTGAGCAGGTACCGACACGCACGTATCCCGAGGGTGGTCTGGCCGCGCACCTGTTCGGTTATGTGGGCGAGGTCCAACCGTCGCAACTGCTCAGGGCCGAATTCGCAGGGTTGAGCCAGGGAGCGATCGTCGGCCAGGCCGGCGTGGAGCAGGTCTACAACACCCTGCTGATGGGCACCGACGGCAATCGCTTCGTCAACGTCGACAGCCGCGGTCGCGAGGTCGAGGAGTTGCAGCGTCAGGAGCCGGTGGATGGACAACGCGTGCAGTTGACCATCGATGCCGACATGCAGCGCGCGCTCGAAGAGGCGTTCCGGGCCGACGGATACAACGGTGCCGCGGCCTTTATCGATCCCGCCACCGGGGAAGTGCTGGCGCTCACCAGTCTGCCGGCCTACGACCCGAACGACTTCGCGGCCGGGATCAGCAGTTCGGTCTGGCAGGCGTTGAACGCCGACCCGTTAAGACCGCTGGGCAACCGCCTCATTCAGGGCCTCTACATGCCGGGGTCTACGTTCAAAATCGTGATGGCGATCGCGGCGCTGGAAGAGGGCATCATCACGCCCGATTCCGTGATCGGGTGCCGGGGCAGCGGCGTGTTCTACGGCCGGTCGTTCAAGTGCTGGAACACCAAAGGCCATGGTGCCATGACGTTGCGCCATGCGCTGGAACAGTCGTGCAACGTGTTCTTCTACACCCTCGGCGAGCGGATGAACATCGACACGATCAACAAGTGGGCGGCGAAGCTCGGGCTGGTCGGCAAGACCGGAATCGACCTGCCGCAGGAGAACGCGAGCTTCATGCCCAGCACCGAGTGGGCCGCCCGCACCCGATCGGACGGCCGCTGGTACCCGGGCGAAACCATCTCGGTCGCGATTGGTCAGGGCGCGGTCACCGTGTCACCCATGGCCATGGCGATGATGATGGCGACGGTGGGCAACGGCGGTACGCTGCAGACGCCTCATCTGGTGAAGGCGGTCGACCGCGGTCAGGGCAAGGGCTGGGAGCCGGTACCGCCGCCGAACCCGCGATCCACGTTCGTGATGGCGCCAGACCATCTGGCGGCCGTGCGCGAGGGACTCTGGATGGCCGTCAACACGCCGATGGGCACGGCGACCAGACGCGGCAAGATCGACGGCAAGGACGTGTCCGGCAAGACGGGAACCGCGCAGGTGATTTCCAACGACAACAAATCCGCCGCCAAAGCAGCGGCCCGGGCCGCGGGCCGCAACCCCGCGGTCTTCGACGACCACGGGTGGTTCGTGTTCTTCGCGCCGCGCGACAAACCCGAAGTGGCCGGCGTGGTCTTTACGGAACACTCCGAACACGGCTATCTGTCGGCGCCCATCGCGAAACACGTGATGGAGACGTACTTCGCCAAGAAGGAAGGCCGGCCGCTGCCGGTCTATCAATCGCCGGCGGCTCCGGTGAAGAGCGTGGTCGGGCCGGTCATCGCGGGCGCGCCCGCGCAGGGCGGAGGGCGATAGTCGTGGAGCGCCGTCTGTGGCAGCACCTCGATTGGCCGTTGTTGCTGGCCGTGATGGCGCTGACCTGCGTCGGCCTCGCCACGATCTACAGCGTCACCTGGAACCTCGCCACAGGTGCGCCAGGCGGCGAGTTCTGGCGGCAGGCCTACGCGGTACCGGTGGGACTGGTCGCACTGATCGCCTGCGTGTTGGTGGATTACCGGACCCTGGCGCAACGCTCGCCGTTCTTCTATGTGGCCATGATTCTGGCGCTCGTAGCCGTGATGGTCTTCGGCGTCGAAGCGAAAGGGTCCCGGCGGTGGATGAGTCTCGGCGTCGGGTCCCTGCAGCCCTCTGAATTTGCACGCCTCGCGCTCGCCTTGATTCTGGCGATGGTCTACGGCGATGCGCGCCGCGGCGCGCGGTCGATGGGCGAACTGATGGTCGGCGCACTGGTCCTGGCGCCGGCATTCATCCTCATCTTCCTGCAGCCGGACCTGGGCACGGCGTCGATGTTGCTGCCGGTCTACTTCGGAATCGCCTACGTGGCCGGGTTGCGTATGCGATGGGTTGTTGGTGCCGTCGTTGTGGCGGCCATGCTGTCACCCGTGGTGTGGGCGTACGGCCTCCAGGACTACCAGAAGGATCGCGTGAGGACCTTCCTGGACCCCTACAAAGACGAGAAGGGCAAGGGATACCAGCAGATTCAGGCCCGCGTCACGGTGGGATCCGGCGGCATGCTGGGGAAGGGGTTCAAACAGGGGACCCAGGGGGCCTATCGGTTCCTGCCCGAGGGTCACAACGATTTTGTGTTCGCCGTGCTGGCCGAGGAACAGGGCTTTGTGGGCGTGATTACCGTGCTGGGCCTGTACCTCTTTGTGATCTGGCGCAGCCTCGAAGCCGCCAGGCTGGCCCGGGACCGGGTGGGGGCCTTTTTGGTGGTGGGGCTGGTGTCCTGGTTTTTGTGCCAAGTGGTGTACAACATCACTATGCAGGCCGGGTTGGTGCCCGTGAAGGGGCTGACTTTGCCGCTGATGAGTTATGGCGGGTCGTCGCTCGTGGCGACGCTCGCCGGTTTTGGCCTCATTCTCAACGTGCGGATGAGGCGTTTCACGAATTGAACGGATGACGGTCACACATGAACAAGGAGATGGTGGTCTCCTCGACGACCCACGAAACACGCGTGGCGATTCTCGAGGACGATCAGGTCGTCGAAGTATTCATTGAACGGGAACAGTCGCGGGGCGTGGTCGGCAATATCTACAAAGGCCGCGTCTCCAAGGTGTTGCCCGGCATGCAGTCGGCTTTTGTGGACCTTGGACTCGAGCGTGACGCGTTTCTCTACGTCACCGATGTCATCGACCCGACCGAAGAGAGTCTCGAGGAAGACGAAGACCAGCCGGTGGCCCCGGTGCCAGACCCCGAAGCGCTCTTCGCGGAAGGCCCGACCAACGGCGACGAGGCGGGCGCGGAGCCAGCACCCGATGCGGGAGCGCCAGACGCTCAGAAGAGCGCCGCCATACCGGCACAGGCCGGCCAGGCGGGGACAAACGGGGCCGGACAGGCCGCTCCAAGCAAAGACGCGCGCCGCGGCCGCGATCGCGATCGCACGCCGTCCACAGCCAGGATCGAAGACCTGCTGAAGGAAGGCCAGGAAGTGGTCGTCCAGGTCGTCAAGGAACCGCTGGGCACCAAGGGCGCGCGCATCACGTCGCACATCTCGCTGCCGGGCCGCTTCCTCGTCTACATGCCCACGGTGAACCACATCGGCGTGTCGCGAAAAATTGAGTCGCGCGACGAACGGCGTCGTGTGCGAGCCATCGTGCAGAAGTTCAAGGAAGACACCGGCCTTCCTGGCGGCGTCATCATCCGGACGGCGGCGGTCAACCGCCCCGAGGAAGACATCCTCAGCGACTTGCAGTACTTCCAGACGGTGTGGACCGAGGTGCAACGCCGTCGCGAGACGCAGCGTCCGCCGGCGGTGCTGTATCGCGAGGAAAGCCTCGTCGCCAAGTTGCTTCGCGATTTTCTGACCGAGCAGTTCACGGCCATCCGCATCGACGACGAAACCGAGTATCAGCGGGTGGTGACGCTGGTCGGCCGCATCATGCCGAACATGGCCGCGCGCGTGAAGAAGTACTCGAAGGACTATCCCATCTTCGACGAGTACGGCGTGCAGGGCGAAATCGACAAGGCGCTCCGCAGCAAGGTCTGGCTCAAGTCCGGCGGCTACATCGTCGTCAACCAGACCGAGGCGCTGGTGGCCATCGACGTGAACACCGGCCGGTATGTGGGCAAGAAAACCGCCGGCAGCCGCCTGGAAGACACCATCGTCAAGACCAACCTCGAGGCGGCCAAGGAGATTGTGCGGCAGATGCGTCTGCGCGATCTCGGTGGCATCATCGTGCTCGACTTCATCGACATGGAAGACAAGAAGAACCGCCAGAAGGTCTTCCAGGCGATCGAGCAGGAACTGCGCCGCGACCGCGCGCCGTCCAAGGCGGTGCAGGTCAGTGACTTCGGTCTGGTCATCATCACGCGCAAGCGCGTGAAGAGCAGCCTCGAACGCCTGCTGACCGAGCCGTGTCCCTACTGTTCAGGAACGGGTGCTATCAAGGCCAGCCCGACCATCTGTTACGACATCCTGACCGAAGTGAAGAAGGTGAGCGCCGATCTCGACGGGTATAGCCTCGTCCTGCGCGTGAACCCAGAAGTGGCCCGGGCTCTGCGCGAAGAGGGCCGGGGCGTCTTCAAGGAACTGGAGGCGGCTGTGGGCCGTCCCGTGACCGTCCGTCCGGACGATCAGCTCCATCACGAGCAGTTCGACTTGATGGCGATGTAGGCTAATATTGGGACCCATGACGATGACACGCAACGCGATTGGATTGGTACTGGCTGGCGCGATAGCTGTCGGGCAGTTCGGCGTATTGCAGGCGCAAACCCCGTCACCGGCACTCGGCAGTGTGCGGCTGAGCCGCGCGGTGATGGCCGACGGCAAGGCCTTGCCCGCAGGAACGTATTCACTTCGCCGCTCCGCAGACCCCGTGACGCCCGTTGTGGGCCAGGGGCCGGACCATGCCACCTGGGTGGAGTTCCTCCAGGGCGGTCAGGTCAAGGGCCGTGAGCTGGCGAGCGTAGTGCCTTCGGCTGAAGCGAAGACCGTCATCAAGGGCCGGGCGCCGGGCGCCAACACCTCACGCGTGGACCTGCTCAAGGGTGGGGAATATCTGCGCGTCTGGACGAACCGTGGCGGCAGCCACTACCTGATTCACCTGCTCGTCGGCAGCTAGATCCTACCGTGCTGGGTGCTCAGTGCTGACGTGCTCAGTGCTCAGTGCTCGTGTGCTCAGCACAGCAGCACCCAGCACCTAGCACCCAGCACCCAGCACTGCAGCACCTAGCACAGCACACCTAGCACTTATTTTCTGGTGACAACGACGCTTCCGCTGAAGCTGCGCGCTTCAATCACCGCAGAGCCATCGCCAAACGTGCCGTTGAGGCTGCGTGTGTCGCTCCTGCGCGCACCGACGCCGCGCGCGGCAGTGCGGCTGCCCTGAAGAGCCACGTCGCTGCGGACGCTGCCCGAGAAGGTGGACGCGTCAAATGAAAACCCGGTCTGGCCGACGAGCGTGATGCTCACATCGCCGGAGTGCGACGTGAATTCGTAGCGTCCCCGCGGCGTCAGCGAACCTTCGAACACGACATCATCGGACATCGACCCGAGCTTCACTTCTTCAGCCTGGACGTTGCGTGCGCTCACGCCGCCGGCGACCGCGCCGAGGTCCACCCGTCGGGCCTTGACCCCGGCCGCCACGATTTCTCCACTCATGGTGGAGGCTTCGAGCAGGCCTTCAGCTGCCACGTTGGTGAGTGTGAGATCGCCTGAAAGGGTTTTCGCGGACGTCAGGCGAGCCGCGTCCGTGATGACCACGTCGCCGCTCATGGTATTCACCGAGAGTTCGCCGTCGATGCCCTCGATTGAGACGTCACCCGAGAGTGAGTGGGTGGCGATCCTGGTGCCCGCGGGCGCTGAGACCACGTAGCTGACGCTGACGGAGTGCTGCTGCGTCCCCCGGCGCTGGTTGGGATACACCGTCTTGATGGTGACGCGTCCACCGCGCTCTTCGGACACGGCCTTCACTTCTGCCAGGCCGGTGCGAGCGGCCGCCTCCGTGGCGCCACGCGATTCGCGGACGATTTCGACGACGAGCTCGCGTCCTGAGCCGCGCCGCACCGTGACGTCGCCCGAGAGTGTCTCGAGGTCAAGTTGCCCGGTGGCGCCGATGTTGAACCGCCGCGTCTCGCGGTCGGTTTGCGTCGCCCGAAAGCGCTGGGACTGACCCTGGCCCCAGGTGTCTGCATCCCAGGTGAAATTGCCGAGATCGCCGAACGCCTCGGCAATGTCCCGGGCGGCGTGCCGCAATTCCTGGCGGAAGTCCGGGCCCATCGCCGAACGGACCGAATCACGGATGTCGCGCACCACGTCCTGCACGGTGTCCTGGATGACTTTGGTGTCCACCTTCATTTTGACGACCACTTCCTGCGCAAGCGCCGGGGTCGCCGTCAGGCCGACGAGAATTACCGCAGCCAATGTGTGTGATGTCATTTTCAACATGGAGTCTCTTTCGTCTACGACGGCTTGCCGCCGAACCCGGCGACGGCCTGGGCGGCGCCGGTGGCATCGCCCTTCCGCATTTCATTCATCAGCACCACGGTGTGCTGCAACAGCGTGACCTTGTTCCGCAGCGCTTCGAACAGGCTGGTGCGGGCGGGCTGGCTGTCTGGACTGCTGGTCAATGCCGCGCGACTTTCGGCGATGGCCGAGTCAATCGTGGAGAGGCTGCGCTGCAGTGTGCTGACCGACGCGGCCGAGACTGTGGCGTCTCCACTCTTGACGACCTGCTCGAGCTGAGCGATGGCCTTTTCATATTCCGCCTCGGCACGCCGCATTGTCTCTTCCACCGTTTCGACGGTGGGAACTTCGGTGGCGTTGCCGGCAGCGTCGGCGACCACCGCCGGTGACGACTCGGGGGTGGCCAGCGAATACACCGCGAGTGTGGTGAGCAGAAGCGCTGCCGCCAGACCGAGCCACTGCCAGGTGTCAGCGCGCCGCGCGACCACGGGTGGCGCTGGTGTTACTGCGGTGGCGATCGGCGTTCCGCCGTCCTGCCTGACACGGCCGGCGATTTCGAGCCAGAGGTGCGCCGGTGGTGTGATGGGGCCCAGACTCTGCGCGGCGCCGCGCACCCGGACGAGATCGTCGGCCAGGTGCCGGCAGTCGGCGCACGACGCCAGATGCGCGCGCATTTCGCGCGTGCCGGCTTCATCGAGGTGCCGGTCGAGGTAGTCGCTCAGCCGGGGCCGCAGTTGGGTGCAGGTGTTCATCGTCGCGCCCCATCCTGAGTACGCCGTGCCAGCACACTGCGCAGGCGCATACGCGCCTTGTGCAACTGCGACTTCGACGTGCCTTCCGAAATACCGAGCATCGCCCCCACCTCCCGGTGTTCAAACCCTTCCACATCGTACAAGACGAACACCTCTCGACAGCCTTGCGGCAACTCCAGCAGCGCGCGTTCCAGATCGATTCGGTCGATCACGCCGAGGATGGGCCCCAGTCCGCCTTCACGGGGCTGCGCGTCGTCTGCGTCAATCGAGTCGGTCACTTGCGCCGACCGGTTGGCCCGGCTGCGCAAGTGGTCCAGGCACAGGTTGGTGGCCAGCCTGAACAACCACGTGCCGAGGGCCGACTCGCCCTTGTACAACCGAATCTTCCGGTAGGAGCTGAGGAAGATCTCCTGCAGCAGGTCTTCGGCTTCGGTTCGGCCCACCATCCGGCACGCCAACCCGAACAACCGCGGCGAGTAGACGCGGTAGAGCTCCTCGAAGCTTCCCGGATCGCCGCTCGCACACCGTTGGGCAAGCGCCATGTCGGAATGCGCCGGCGCGGGAGTCTTCAGGGGGTTTGACGAGGACATGTGGCTGCGACGTTGCTTTGCGCTAGAGAAGACGGCAGGAACCGGCCTCCGGTTCATCTCTGGACAGTGTCCAGTCAGACGCCGTGGAATAATCGAACGGTTTGGATGCAACCCGCGGGTCCCATGCGTACCGGCCTGAGGTGGACGGCCTGCGCGCGCTGGCGGTGGCGGCGGTGGTCGTCTTCCACGCGTTCCCCTGGATGGCGCCGGGGGGCTTTGTCGGGGTTGACGTGTTTTTTGTCATCTCCGGCTTCCTCATTTCAGGAATCATCCTCCGCGCCGTCGAGCAGCGGACCTTCTCACTGACGGACTTCTATGTCCGCCGGCTTCGCCGAATCCTGCCTGCGTTACTCGTGGTGCTGGTGGCGTGCCTCGCGGCGGGTTACGCCTTCTGGCTGGTGGACGAATGGGAATCTCTCGGTCGCATGACGTTTGCGGGCGCGCTGTTTCACGCCAATATCGCGGCCGCCGGAGAGCCCGGCGGCTATTTCACAGCGCTGGGCGGGCGCACACCGTTGCTGCACCTGTGGTCGCTTGGTGTTGAGGAACAGTTTTATCTGGCCTGGCCGATCCTGTTCGCCGCCATCGTGCGCTGGTTTCGGCGGCCCTTGGTGGCGATTGTCGTGCTTCTGGCCGGGTCGTTTGTCCTGAATCTGGCCTGGGTCTACAACACGCCGGCTGACGCGTATTTCCTGCCGTTCAGCCGATTGTGGGAGCTGCTGGTGGGGGCCCTGCTGGTCTTCGTGACCGGAGGGCAGCGAGCCATGAAGCCGATGGCCGCGCAAGTGGCCGCCTTGGCGGGCCTGGCGCTGATCCTGTTCGCATGTGTGTCGCTCGACGGGTATTCGACGTTTCCCGGCTGGTGGGCGTGGCTGCCGACGCTGGGCGCGGCACTGGTGATTGCGGCGGGGCCGCAAGCCGCCGTCAATCGGTGGGGGTTGTCTGCGCGTCCGATGGTGTGGCTCGGTCTCATCAGTTATCCGCTGTACCTCTGGCACTGGCCGCTGCTGGTCTTCGGCCGGGCTGTCTGGATGGACAGCCGCTTCTGGCCCGGCACGCTTCTGCTGGTGGTGGTGTCGGTGGTGCTCGCGTATCTGACCTACCGCCTCGTGGAGTTGCGCGTGCGAACCGCACGCGGATGGACCGTCCCGGTTGCGCTCGCTGCGGCTCTGGTGGCCGTGGCAGCCGTTGGCGACGCGGTGGCAGAAGGACGCGTCCGCAGCCGGTTGACCACACTGATGGTGTCGGCGCCGACGCTGATCAAAGCGACGTCGGACTGGTCGTACACATTTACGGCGAACTTCAGGAAGCGGGCCGGGTTCGTGGGCGCGGAAGTGAACGGCGGCCGCGATCGCGCGGTGATTTTCATCGGGGACTCGTACCTCGAACAGTACTGGCCCCGCGTTGACTACCTGGTGAAAGCCGCACCACTCGACACGCCAACGGTGCGCTTCTTTACCCGAGGAGGATGCGCCCCGCTACGCCATCGTGAATCGCGGGGCCGATTGTGTGGCGACTTCCTTGATGCGGCACTCAGCGCTGCCGCGCAGCCCGATGTGCAGACCGTGGTGTTTGGCGGATTCTGGGAGTCGTACTTCGACACCGGCCGCCTGGGCGAGGCCGCAGTCCGGCCGTTGATTCAGCCAGGGAGCGAAACTGAGCGCGAGGTATTTGCCGCGTTTGCGGACATGGTGCGATCGCTTCGCGCGGCGGGGAAGCAGGTCTTTGTGCTGCTGACGAGCCCCACAGACCCGGCGTTTGATCCGCGTTTTCTCGTCTCGAGGCTGACAGGCAAACGCCTCGACGCTCCGGTGCCCGTCGGGGCATGGAGGGCGCAGGTGGGCCCCGTCCTTGCGCGTTTGTCAGAAGCTGCCGGGTCGGCGGGCGCGGTCATCCTGGACCCGGTGCCCTGGGTCTGCGATGGTGACACCTGTGCTGTGGTGGGCCCGGGTGGGGAACCCACCCACGCCGATCGTGGCCACATGCGGCCGTGGTTCGTCATCGAGCGCGCGACGTTCCTGGACCAGGTGCTGCGCTAAGACCCGTCCCAGCGGCGCGCGGCGAAGTTCGCGATCCGGCCTCGGCGAATCACGTGGCCCTCGGCGGCCAGCAGGCTGGCCTTCATCTGCGGATTGCCGCCGAATCCGCCCACCCGTCCACCCGCCGCAATCACCCGATGGTAGGGCAGTCCGGGCTCCTCGGCGCGCGCCATGATCTGGCCGACGGCGCGCGCCGCGCCGACGCGGCCGGCGAGGCGTGCGACGTCACCGTAGGTGACGACGCAGCCAGGGGGCACGCGGCGCAGCACGTGCAATACTCTACGCGTGAACGCCGATGGCGTCGGGCGCTTCATTGCGCCTCGCCCATTGCGCTTCGTTCGTAATGGCGAAATGTCACAAATGTCCGAAATGGCGAAATGTCGGACAAGCCAATGCGGACAACCATTGCAGGGAAGAATGTCCGAATGTCCTCGGTGGTCAATGGTTGAATCTGCTGATCCAAGATCATTCGTTCATTGTGCGCCTTGGACATTCCCACATTCTTTCCTGCATTGATTTGTCCGCACTTCGCCATTTCGGACATTTGTGACATTTTGCCATTGCCATGATCACCGCAGCTCCGCTTTTTCCATCCGACGTCGACGCCGTGATTGACGTGTTCAGCGACGCCTTCCACGACTATCCGGTCATGCGATGGGTGGTTGGGCCCGACGGCGATGTGCCGGCGCGGGTGCGCCGGTTGATCGCGTTGTTTGTGACACGCCGGGTGCGACGCGGGGGGCCGATGCTGGGCGTGACCGACGATGGGCGGCTGGTCGGCGCGGCGATTCTCACGCTCCCCGTGGAGCCGGAACCGCCGGCTGACGTCGCGATCCTGACCGAACGCGCGTGGCACGATCTGGGCACGGCGGCCCAGCAGCGATACGAGGCCTACGCCCAGGCCACGTCACAGTTCTTTACGGCGCTGGGGCCGCATCACCACTTGAACATGATCGGCGTCCGTCCGTCGCACGCCGGCCGGGGGCTGGCGCGGCCGTTGCTGGACGCGGTCGCCGGCATGTGTGACGCCGATCCCGGTTCAGCAGGCGTATCGCTGACCACCGAGCGCGAAAGGAACGTTTCGTTGTACCGCCATTTTGGTTTTGCGGCCATTGCGCACCAGACGTTCGGCGCCGGGCTTGAGACGTGGGGTATGGTGCGGCGCCGCGCGTAATGGCGAAATGTCGGACAAACCAATGCGGACAACCATTGCAGGGAAGAATGTTCGAATGTCCTTGGTGACTAATGGTTGAATCTGCTGCTCCAAGGTCATTCGTTCATTGTGCGCCTTGGACATTCCCACATTCTTTCCTGCATTGGTTTGTCCGCACTTCGCCATTTCGGACATTTGTGGCATTTCGCCATTACGAGCGAGCGTAATACGCGAAGCGCCTGGCGAAGCCCCTAGCGTAGCGCTTCGACGAGCACACGCCCAGTGGCCTGTCCCATAGTCAGGCCGACCAAGTGGGCGAGCGTCGGCGCGAGGTCCGCAGGCGTCGCGGAGGCGAGGTAGCGCCCTGGTTTGATGCCGGCGCCCGCGAAGATGAGCGGGACTCGCTGGTCGAACAGGTACGGCGTGCCGTGAGTGGTGCCGGTGGACTGCGCCATCCACTGCGGATCGAAGATCAGCATCATGTCGCCGCTGCGTCCCGGCATATAGCTCAGCCTGGCCGCGCGCAGGATGGGATCATCGGTCGCCACCAAGGAGCCCAGTTCGTCGGCCCAGTAGATCCGCGCGACGCCCTCGATGGCGACGAGGGACGTGTTGATGGCTTCGCGCGCGCCGGCAGTCGAGAGCACACGCGCGAGCACTCCGGGCGCCAGGTACACATTCGGCCCCAGCCGGCTCGTCACTGTTGATCCTGCCGTCCATGGTCCGCCTGGTCCGACATGGGTTTCGATGGCCGCACTGATCGCATTGCGCAGGGCAGTGGAGGAGTGGCGACCGCTGCCAGGCACCACGTTCTGATCCTGCTCAGGGATCTGCGCCACGCCGTGATCGGAACTCATGCCGAGCACGTACCGGTCACGCCCCACGAGCGTATCGAGCGTGTCGAGCAGTTCCCCCAGCGTTTCGTCAAGGCGCACCAGCACGTCCTGCACTTCGTGACTGTGCGGCCCATACTCGTGCCCGACAATGTCGAGCGCCGAGAAACTGACGGCCAGCACATCGGTGCCCGCCGATTGACCGAGCTTGAGTTCGCGAGCCAGGTGCTGGCTCAAGCGCCCCACATAGCGGTCGGCCAGAGGCGACCGGCGCCACAAGACGCCGTAATCAGAGTCGGGCTTGCCGGTCTTGCTCTCGAGCTTGTGCGGGAACTCGGCCGGGGCGATTTCGGCGACGCCGCTATCGCTGAACAGGTACGACGCCGGAGGCAGCGCTCGCGTCCACGCGTGGCCGTAGTCCTCCGAGATCGGATGCTTCGTCGCAAACGCGTCGACCACCGGCCAGGGCGTTGAAGTGTACGCGGTCGATGTGGTCCACGTCCCGTTGCCTGCTTCCCAGACCGCGTACGTCGTCGACGATGGCGTGCCGGCCATCGTGATTGCCGATCGGGCCTTCAGAGAGACCGCAACCACCGTCGGTTGGCGCACAGCGTGGATCCGAAGTTCATCAGTAAATGTGAGCGCGTTGAGCCGCGCGACGCTGTGATGTTCAACGACAGACCGTCCGCCGAAGGGCACGGACGTCTGCGAGGCATCGTCCGTGCAGACCACCGACTTGCCCAATTCGCGGTCGTACCATTCGTTGCCGATCATCCCGTGCGTGTTGGGAAACGTGCCGGTGGAAATGGTGGCGTGTCCCGGGCAGGTCACCGTGTAGGCATAGGGATACGCGGCGAGTGGGAACACCGCGCCTGTATCCAGCAGTCGCCGAAGGCCCTTGGTCCATTGGTGGCCGTAGAGCGAAATGTAGTCGGCGCGCATCTGATCCACAACGAGCATCACGACGAGTCGCGGCGGAGCGGGTGGTGCCTGCGGCGTCTGCGCGTCGGTCATCGCGCCGACGCCGCCGATGGCCAACACAAAAGCAGTCAGGGGGCGGAGTATCGTCATGGGGTTCACAAGTGGCCCGCGCGTCAATCAGGAGTCCCCGCGCGTCTTGCCAGCAAGCATAGGGCCCCGATGTGAACGTCGTATAACGTGAGGCCGAGTGTAAACCACTGCGGCACGAATTCCGCCGTGAGCATGGCGGGACGATGGGCCCACGCAAAAAAGGCGTGCGCCAGGAACAGCAGTCCAGCCCCGAGGAGCGCGTCGCGTGGTTCGAGGCGAAGCACCAGAACCGCTGCGGCCATGGCCAGAATGCCGGCGGTCGCTTCCACGAGAGCGCCTGGCGCTGCGGCGGACGCCACCGCCATGCCGATACCGGTTGCACCTACGGCCGCCAGCAGCAGCGCAGCCCACTGTGACAGCTTCAGCTGATCGATCAGGTACTCGTGTGATGAACGACCGGCGCGCGTCAGTTTCCAGGCAAAGGCCGCAAGCCCCACCGCTGACAGGATGCCGGCGGTCAGCAGGACACGCGCAGTCTCGGTCACGGTTTTAATATACTGGCAATATACTGGCGTGTGATGCGCGCGCTCGACATCATTCGCACCAAACGCGACGGCCACCCTCTGAGTCGAGAGGCCATCGACGCCTTTGTCAGCGGCGTCACCGACGGCACCTGGCCCGACTATCAAGTCACCGCATTGCTCATGGCCATCTTCCTGAAGGGGATGAGCCTTGACGAGGCGACATCGCTCACTCAGGCCATGGTGGATTCGGGCACCCGCCTGGACCTGTCTGATTTACTCAGGCCTGAGAACGGGTTGATGGCGGTGGACAAACACTCCACGGGCGGCGTGGGCGACAAGACCTCGCTCATCCTTGCGCCACTGGCGGCCGCCTGCGGCTGTCTTGTGCCGATGATGTCTGGCCGGGGACTGGGGCACACCGGCGGCACACTCGACAAACTTGACGCCATTCCTGGTTTCCGCACGGATTTGTCTGTGGCAAAGCTGCGTAAGGCCCTGGCGGCCAACGGGTGTGTGCTTATCCGCCAGACGGCCGAAGTCGCGCCAGCCGATCGACGGATGTATGCGTTGCGCGATGCGACCGGTACGGTGGAAAGCATCCCGCTCATCGCCGCGTCCATTCTGAGCAAGAAGGTGACTGAGGGGATTGGCGGGCTGGTACTCGATGTCAAAGTCGGGTCCGGCGGATTCATGGAAAATCTGGACGACGCGCGTGAACTGTCGCGCTGGCTCGTCGGTATCGCCGAGCGCAGCGGCTTGCGGACGCAGGCGTTACTGACCCGGATGGATACGCCGCTGGGCCGGCGCGTCGGCAATGCCAGCGAAGTGCAGGAAGCCATCCAGACCCTGAAAGGTGACGGTCCGAAGGACCTTGAAGATCTGTCGGTGACGCTGGCCGCCCGCATGGTGGTGCTCGCCGGATTGGCAGACGAGGACGGGGCTGAACCTCTTGTTCGCGACGCGTTGGGCAGTGGCCGCGGCCTTGAGAAATTCCGTCAGGTCATTGCGGCTCAGGGTGGCGACCCCCGTGTGATCGATGACCCGTCGCTCCTGCCCGTGGCGGATCGCGAGTCGTTGGTGGTGTCGCCCAGGACGGGTGTCATCACCCGGATCGATGCGGGTCGTGTGGGACGCGCGGCAGTCGTGCTGGGCGCGGGACGCGATCACGTGGAGGCAGTGGTCGATCCGGGTGTCGGCATTGACCTGCTGGCGGCCGAGGGCGACACCGTCAGCCGCGGAGAACCGCTCCTGCGCGTGTGTTACCGCGACAGTGGGCGCCTGGAAGCGGCCCTTGAGCACTTGCGTCTGGCCATCGAGGTCGGAGACACTGCGCCAGCACCTCGCCCGCTCGTGATTGAGACTATCGACATCAGGACCGCGAAAGTCTGAAACGCCTATGACCTCATCCCAGTCAGTGTCTTCCGATCGTTCCCTTCGTCTGATGGTGGCCGGCGTCGCGTTGGCCCTCAGCGTGGCCGTCGTGCTCATGGCCAACATGCTGTCGACGACGGTGCGCGGGGGGATAGGGATCGTGGTGTTTATCTTGATCATCGCCGCGTGTTCCACCAACCTGCGCGCGGTGAGTTGGCGCACGGTCGGTTGGGGAATCGCCTTGCAGTGGCTGATGGCGCTGTTCATCCTGAAACTCAACATCAACGGGTGGCGGCCCGGGTACGACTTGTTCGCGGCAATCTCCGGTGTCGTCAAACGCTTCCTGGATTTTACGAACGCCGGATCGCAGTTTGTGTTCGGTGACCTGGCGAACGGCGAGGCGCTGGGCCGTGTGTTGCCAAACGGGTTTGTGTTCGCGTTTACCGCATTGCCGACGATCATCTTCGTGTCGTCGTTTTTCACGGTGTTGTATTACTTCGGCGTTCTGCAATTCATCGTGCGCGTGATGGCGCGCGGGATGATGTATCTCATGCGCACCAGTGGCGCCGAGACGCTGTCGGCGGCGGCCAATGTCTTCATGGGCCAGACCGAAGCGCCCATCATCGTGAAGCCGTACGTGCCGCGAATGACGCAGTCTGAGTTGCTCGCGATGATGATCGGCGGCATGGCGACCATCTCGGGTGGAGTCATGGCGGTCTACATCACGCTGGGCGCCGACCCGGTGGCGATCTTGACGACCAGTGTCATGGCTGCGCCGTGTGGGTTGTATCTGGCCAAGATTCTGCTGCCCGAGACCGAGGTGCCCGAGACGCTGGGCAACGCCAACACCGCAGTGGAGCGCCTGCACGTGAACGCAGTCGATGCCGCGGCTGCGGGCGCGTCCGACGGCACGCAGCTGGCCATCAACGTCGCCGCCATGTTGATCGCGTTCCTGTCGTTTATCGCCATGTTCGACTACATGCTCGGTGCCGCGTGGCCGGGCCTGACGCTGGCGATGGTGTTCGCCAAGGTGTTTGCGCCGGCGGCCATTCTCATGGGTGTGCCCATGGGTGACGTGCCTGGCGTGGCGGACCTGCTGGGCACCAAGCTCGTGGCCAACGAGTTTGTGGCGTACGTGAAGCTGACCACGGTCTACCGCAATGTGCTGAGCCCCGAAGGCTATGTGCTGGCCACCTACGCGTTGACGGGGTTCGCAAATTTCGCGTCGATCGGGATTCTGCTCGGCGGCATTGGCGCCATGGCGCCGACCCGGCGCGGCGACCTGGCGCGACTGGGTGGACGTGCGCTGCTTGGTGGTTTCCTGGCCACCATGATCAATGCGGCCATCGCGTCGATGTTGATGTGATAGCCGGGAACCGCAATGTCAGACTTTGATTTGATCGAGCAGGCTGCCGGGTTTTTGCGCCAGGCGCTGGTTCCGGTGCCCGAGATCGCCGTGGTCCTCGGCTCCGGTCTAGGAGATTTCGCTGACACTCTGGACAATCCCACGGCTGTCGCATACCGCCAGATTCCAAACTGGCCGGTTTCGCGAGTGGTGGGGCATGCCGGCCGGCTCGTGGCGGGCGGTGTGGGCGGGCGGCGCGTACTGGCCCTCGCCGGGCGCTCGCATTTCTATGAGGGCCATCCCATGGGCGTGGTCACATTCGCCACGCGCGTGCTGGGCCGGCTCGGTGTGAAGACGCTCATCGTGACCAACGCCGCCGGAGGTATCAATCAGCGGTTTTCATCCGGCGCCCTGATGCTGATAGACGACCATGTGAACTTCATGGGGTCCAATCCGCTCATTGGCCCCAACGACGATCGGTTCGGCGTGCGGTTTCCCGACATGTCCGAGATCTACTCCGCCAGACTTCGGAGTTTGGCCACCGAAGTGGCCCGTGACCAGGGACTACCCCTTGAGCACGGCGTGTACGTCGGCGTCCACGGTCCGAGCTACGAAACCCCGGCCGAGATTCGAGCCTTCCGAGTGCTCGGGGCCGATGCCGTGGGTATGTCCACGGTACCAGAGTCGATCGTCGCTCGCCACATGGGGATGGAAGTCCTTGGCATCTCCTGCATCACGAACATGGCGGCCGGCGTACTGCCCCAGGCGCTGGTGCACGACGAAGTGATGGAAACCGCGCAACGCGTGAAGGGCGGTTTCATCGCCCTGTTGAAGGGCATCATTGGCCGCCTCTGACGCTCTGGTGGCGGCCGCGCGTGAGGCGCGCGAACACGCCATCGCTCCGTACTCCGGGTTTCGTGTTGGCGCTGCCATCGAAACCGCCGACGGAAGCGTAGTCGGCGGTTGCAACATCGAAAACTCGACCTACGGTTTGACGATGTGCGCGGAGCGGGTGGCGTTGCTCAAGGCGCTGTCCGATGGGCATCGAGCGTTTGTGCGGATCGTTGTGGTGGCCGATACCGCGGCGCCCACGCCGCCGTGCGGCCCATGCCGGCAATTGCTCTGGGAGTACTGCGGCGACATTCCCGTGGTGATGGCGAACCTCAGCACCGTCACGGCCACCGTGCCGCTCGCCGAATTGTTTCCGCTGCCATTCGACCGCCGGCTTCTGTAACGCCCGCGATATCATGCAGGTCGAATGCTTCCGACCGTAGCGTGGCAGGACAACTCCATCGTGATGGTCGATCAGCGAAAGCTGCCCGGCCGCGAAGTTTACGTGCGCTGCAAGAATGCGAAGGATGTGGCGCGTGCGATCACGACCATGGTCATTCGTGGGGCGCCGGCCATTGGCGTGGCCGCCGCCATGGGCATCGCGCTGGGGATGCGGCTGAGCAAGTCCACCGGCACGCGCCAGTTCGCCGTTGAATTTAATCAGACGTGCGACCTGATGGCGGCCACACGGCCGACAGCGGTGAACTTGTTCTGGGCCATCGAGCGGATGAAGCGGGTGTTCGGCGAGGCTGTGCTGGCCGGCGGGTCGGTGGGCGAGTTGAAGGACCGACTCGAGCGCGAAGCCCACGCCATCCACGATGAAGACGTGGCGTCGTGCCGCGCGATGGGGGCACACGGCGCGACACTGGTGCCGATGGGCGCGCGCATCCTCACGCACTGCAACGCCGGCGCACTGGCGACCGCCGGCTACGGCACCGCGCTGGGCGTGATTCGCGCCGCGGCCGAGCAGGGGAAGGTGGCCGCAGTGTTTGCCGACGAGACGCGGCCGTTCCTGCAAGGCGCAAGGCTGACGGCCTGGGAGTTGGTACGCGATGGAATAGCCACCACCGTGATCACCGAGAGCATGGCGGGCCCGCTCATGCGCCAGGGTGGCCTCGACTTCATCGTCGTCGGCGCCGATCGGATTGCCGCGAATGGAGATGTGGCCAACAAGATCGGGACCTACACCGTGGCCATGATGGCAAAGGCGCACGGTGTGCCGTTTTACGTCGCGGCACCGCTGTCCACGATTGACCTGGCGACGCCAGACGGCAGCGGGATTCCGATTGAGCAACGCGACGCGCGCGAGATCACTCACCTTGGACCGGTTCAACTGACGCCGGAGGGCGCGTCGGTATGGAACCCCGCGTTCGACGTCACCCCCAACGAGCTGGTGGCCGGGATCATCACCGAGCGCGGCGTCGCCCGCGCACCCTACGCCACCAGCCTTCCCGCATTGTTTACGACGACATGAAAATTCTCGGCATCGAGACGTCGTGTGATGAGACGGCGGCGGCCGTGGTGGAGACCACGGGCGATGCGGCACGGCCGTGGCGTGTGCGGTCCAACGTCATCGCGTCGCAGACCGATGTGCATCGCGAGTGGGGCGGTGTGGTGCCCGAGTTGGCGTCGCGACAACACGTGCGCGATATCTGCGGTGTGGTGGAACGCGCGCTCGCCGACGCCCAGTGCGGATGGCCGGACGTTGATGCGTTCGCTGTCACCCAGGGGCCCGGTCTGGTGGGGTCGTTGCTGGTGGGTGTGTCGTTTGCGAAAGCCGCGGCCGTGTCCCTCGGCAAGCCCGTGGTGCCGGTGCATCACCTGTCGGGGCATATCGAGTCCATCTGGCTCGAACATGGGGAGATTCCGTTGCCGGCCGTGGTGCTCGTGGTGTCGGGCGGTCACACATCGCTGTACGAGGTGCGGGAGAGCGGCGTCTATCGCCTGATTGGGCGCACGCGTGATGACGCAGCGGGTGAGGCGTACGACAAGGTGGCGCGGCTTCTGGGACTTGGGTATCCGGGCGGGCCCGTGGTGGACCGTCTGGCGCGTACGGGCAACGATCAGGCCGTTCCACTGCCGCGCCCGCGGTTCACAGGGCCCTCGCGGTCGAAGCCCCACCTCGAGGGGATGACCGAGTTCAGCTTCTCCGGGCTCAAGAGCGCGACCGTTCGCTTGCTGCAGGAACGGCTGAAGTCCGGGCCGCTGTCGGATGCGGAGATCGCGGACGTGTGCGCAAGCTTTCAGCGCGTGGTGGTTGAGACGCTGATCGATCGCACGTTCGCGGCCGCCATGGCCATGGGCGCGAAGAGCGTGGGCATTTCGGGCGGCGTGTCGGCGAACAGCCGCCTGCGCGCCGACGCCACCGCGCGCGGCGTGGCCGAAGGCATTCCCGTCTACGTGCCCGCGCTCTCACTTTCCACGGACAACGCGGCGATGATCGCCGCCTCGGGGCTCAGGCGCATTTCGCGCGGCGCGGTCTCGTCGCTGGACTTCAACGCCGACCCGGGCCTGGCAATGAGCCCATGAGCCAATTGGGCAATTCCCCAGTTCCCCAGTTCCTAAGTTCCCCAGTTCCGCAGGTTCCTGTATTGTGATGCGAGTGCTCGGAGAGTAGGAGATGGTCGGGGGGCGGGGCGCCGGGGGGGGGGGGGCGCGGCGGGCGGGGGGCGGGGGCGGGGGGCGGGGGCCCCGGGGGGGCCGGGGGGGGGGGCGCCGGGCGGCGGGGGCCGGGGCGGGCGGGGGGGCCCGGGGGGGGGGGGGGGGGGGGGGCCGCCGGGGTCCGGGGGGGGGGGGGCCGGGGGGGGGGGGGGGGGGGGGGGGGGGGCCGGGGGGGGGGGGGGGGGGGGGCCGGCCGGGGGGCGGGGGGGGGGGGCGGGGGGGGGGGGCGGGGGGGGGGTGGGGGGGGGGCGGGGGATGCGTCGATATGTGTTTGCGTGTGTGTTTGTGGCCCTGGTGTCGGCGCCGCTCAGCGCGGAGCTGAAGTTCACCAGCAAGATGACCGCGAAGGCTGTGGCGGGGGCGCCGGCCGGCAACGACATGATGGCCGCGATGGTCGGCCCGATGTTGCTGCAGATGTACGGCGGAGCAGAGGGCGTGGAGATGACCGTCACGATTCACGAAGACGGGCGGATGCGCACCGACTACGCGGCGTCGTTTGTGGGGATGCCTGCCGGCGCCGTCGTCCTGATGCGCGCCGATGGGACGGCCGTGGGGTACGACGCCGCGGCGAAAACCTGGTGGAAGATGACGGACCCCGGAACCAACCCCGAGATGACCGCCATGATGGCCCAGATGAAACCCGACGTGACCACCAAGAAGACCGGCGAGTTTGCGACCGTGGCCGGCCTGAAGGCCGAACGCGTGACCATGGTCATGGTCATGCCCATCCCGATGCCGCCTGGCGCCGAAAACTTGCCTGCCGAGGTCATGGCCATGATTCCGAAGGAAATCAGGATGGAGGGCGACATGTGGCAGGCCCCTGTGTACGGCAAGTACACCAAGGGCATGGCCAAGGCGCTTTCGCAGGGACCGATGGCAGCCATGGGTCTCGATAAGCTGATGGGAGACACCCAAGGATTCACCGTGCGCCAGGTCATGCGGATGAGCATGCTCGCCGGCTACGAAATGGAGACGATCGTGACGCGCGTGGCGGAGGAAGACGTGCCTGACACGGTGTTTGACCTGCCGACGGGCTTCAAGGAAATTCCGATGCCGACGTCGGTCATCAAGTAGACTTCCTGACCTGATGAGCGACTTGTCACGGCCACGCGCCTGGGCGCTGGTCACCGAGCACGTCCAGAGCGAGAGTTTGCGCAAGCACCTGCTGGCGGTGGAAGCGGCCGTGCGCGGCTATGCGCGCGCGGCAGGTGAGGACGAAGACGCCTGGGGATTCGTGGCTTTGGTTCACGACTTCGACTACGAGAAATACCCCGACCGCGAGAATCACCCCTACCGTGGTGTGGAGATCCTGCAGGGACTCGGTTACCCGGAGTGGGTGACACGCGCCATCCTGTCGCACGCCGACTATTCGGGCGTCACGCGCGAGTCGGCGCTCGAAAAGACGTTGTTCGCCTGTGACGAAATGGCCGGGTTCATCACCGCGGCGGCGCTCGTGCGTCCCTCCCGCAGCGTGCTTGATCTTGAAGCCAAATCGGTGATCAAGCGCATGAAGGACAAAGCCTTCGCGCGGGCCGTCCCGCGTGAGGACCTGGTGAAAGGCGCCGCCGAGATCGGGCTGCCGCTTGAAACCCACATCACAAACGTCATCGAGTTTCTGAAACCGCAGGCCGACGCGCTCGGGCTGCGCGGCACGTTATGATGCCCGCTGTCGAACTGACAGCGGTGCCTGTCCGTATACGACACTGACTCATGGCCGACACTCCACCAGCGGTGATCCTTGACCGCGTCACCGTTATTTACGGCAAGAACCGCGCGCTGCGGGATGTGAGCGCCGTGTTTCCGGCCGGCGCGGTCGGACTGCTGGGGCCAAACGGGGCCGGCAAAAGCACGATGCTCAAGGCGCTGCTGGGGTTCATCGAACCCACCAGCGGCCGACTCGAAGTGCTCGGGATGAACGTGGCCGAGAAGCCGCTCGAGGTGCGGGCGCGCCTGGGATACATGCCCGAGACCGACGGTCACATTCCCGGCATGAACGCGGTGACGTTTGTCGCCTACTGCGCACAACTGGCCGGGCTGCCCAAAGCCGACGCCATGCAGCGGGCCCACGAAACGCTGTTTTATGTCGGCCTGGGCGAGGCGCGTTATCGCAACCTCGAAACCTATTCCACAGGCATGAAGCAGCGCATCAAGCTGGCACAGGCGCTGGTGCACGACCCCGACCTGGTCTTCCTCGATGAGCCCACCAACGGCATGGACCCCAAGGGCCGCGAGGAGATGCTCGAACTGATTCGCGACATTGCCCACAACAAGGGGATCAACCTGATCCTGTCGTCGCACCTCCTCCCCGACGTGGAATACACCTGCGACCACGTGGTGGTGCTCGACAAGGGCACGGTGGCGACGTTCGGGCCGATCGAGGAACTCAAAGGCCCGTCGGGCCGCGTCTACGAAGTGCGCGTCAAAGGCGACCTCGCGCCCTTCATCGTCGCGCTTCATGCCGTCGGGATGGAATGCCGGGAGACTGACGAGGACGTGATGCGCGTCTTTGTGCCGGGCGCGCTCACACGCCCCGGCGGCGACCAACAGAATATCTGCGCCGTGGCGGGGCAGGTGCGCGTGCAGGTCCGGCACCTCAAGACCAGCCTGCCCACGCTTGAAGACGTGTTCGCGCGCGCGATAGGTGAACTATGAGTCCCATTCACGACCAGTCCTATCGCCGGTATGCGGGCACCCGTCTGCCTGTCGGGCGCAACTGGGGTGTGATCGCCAGTCACGGCATCCGGGCCATGGTCGAGAAGCGGCCATTTCTGGCGCTCATGCTCTTTGCCTGGATCCCCTTCATCGTCCGTCTGGTGCAGCTCTACATTGTGGCGAACTACCCACAGGCTGGCGCGATCATTTCCGTGAACCCTGCGATGTTCCGTGAGTTCCTGGACCAGCAGGGTGTGTTTGTCTTCTTCACCACCATCTATGTTGGCGCGGGACTCATCGCCGCCGACCGGCGCGCCAACGCCCTGCAGATCTACCTGTCGAAGCCACTGCTGCGCATGGAGTACATCGGCGGGAAGTTGCTGGTGCTGGTCTCGTTCCTGCTGGCTGTCACGCTGCTTCCGGCGCTGCTGCTGATCCTGATGCAAGTGGCGTTCTCAGGCACGCTGGAGTTCGTCCGCAACAACTTCTTCGTCATTCCCGCCGTGGTGCTCGCGTGCTTCGTGCAGGTCATCGTGGCGTCGTTCACCATGCTGGCGCTCTCGTCGCTCTCGAAGAGCACCCGGTATGTGTCGCTGCTTTACACCGGCGCCATCTTCTTTACCGAGGCGCTGTTCAACACACTGCGCATGATCACCGGCTCCACGCGCGTCGCCTGGATCTCCATCACGGCCAACCTGCAGCAGGTCATCGATGCCATGTTCAGGATGCCGGCGAGATATGAAACACCGGTGCTGGTGTCTGCCCTTGTGCTGCTCGCCCTCGTGGCGGTGTCGGTCTCCGTCCTCGAACGGCGGGTGAAAGGCGTCGAGGTGGTCTCGTGAGCGCGCCCATTGTGGCCGCCGACCACCTCTCGAAGTGGTACGGCCAGGTCATCGGCCTCAACGACGTCACCGTATCGGTGCCTCCGGGCATCACCGGTCTTCTTGGTCCCAACGGCGCCGGCAAGAGCACGTTCATGAAGCTCATCACCGGCCAGCTTCGCCCCAGCAAGGGTGAAGTGACCGTGTTGGGTGAACCGATCTGGAAGAACCCGAAGCTCTACTTCCGCGTCGGGTTTTGTCCTGAGCAGGACGCCTTCTACGAGCGCATGACGGGCCTCGAATGGGTCAGCGCGTTGGTGCGCTTGAACGGATATTCAGAAAAAGAAGCCGGTCAGGCGGCCGAGGCGGCGCTCACCAGCGTGGACTTGATGGAGGCCGCCAACAAGAAGATTGGCGCGTACAGCAAGGGCATGCGGCAGCGCGTCAAGCTCGCGCAGGCCATTGTGCACGACCCGGAAATGCTCATCCTCGACGAACCGCTGTCGGGCATGGATCCGCTGGCCCGGCGCAGAACGATGAAGATGATCCGGGAGTGGGCGCGTCAAGGGAAGAGTGTCCTGGTATCGAGTCACATCCTCCATGAAGTGGAGTCGATGACGTCGAACATCCTGCTCATCAACAACGGGCGCATCCTGGCCGAGGGCAACGTCCACCAGATTCGCGATCTCATCGACACACATCCGCATACGGTGTACGTGAAGGCCGCAGACCCGCGAGGCCTGGCGCGCGAGTTCCTGTCGCGCGCCGATGTGATCAGCATGCGGTTCGAGCCAGGCGCGGTGATTGTGGAAACCGGAAAACCCGACGAGTTCTACAGCCGGCTCACGGAGCTGGTGGCCGAGGGCGCCTGTGGCGCCGTCGAGGAAGTCTCGTCGCCTGACGACAACCTCCAGGCCGTCTTCAAGTATCTGGTGAAGCAGTGAGCGTCCCCATGCAGACAGCCCCTCCTCGTCAGGCACCTGGCTTTGTATCGGCGTCACTGCGCGTGTTCGAACTGTCGCTGGGCGAGATGTTGTGGTCGCGCCGCACCATCTTCATGGGGCTCGTGGTGGGCCTTCCCGTGGTGCTGGCGCTGGTCGTTCGCTTGTTCGATCTGGCCGGGGTCAGCGGGGTCAGAGTCAACAACATGGCCGTGGATGGCCCGGCGGTGTTTGGCCTGATCATCTGGGCGTTCTTTGTGCGGTTCAGCATTCCCGTGCTCGGCGTGTTTTACGGCACGTCCCTCATCGCCGACGAAGTGGAAGACAAGACCATCACGTACCTGTTTTCGCGGCCCATCTCGCGGCAAGCGGTGTTGTACGGCAAGTACCTGGCCTACCTGGTCTGCACCGTGATGGTGGTGCTGCCCTCCATCGTGCTGGTGTGGCTGCTGGTCATTCCGATGGGCGGAAGCCTGGGCGGCAATTTCATCGACCTGGTCAAAGACCTGGCCATCGTCGCGACGGGCCTGGCGGTGTATGGGGCGGTGTTTGCCTTTATTGGCGCCAAGTTCAAGCGCCCCCTGCTGGTGGGCCTGGTGTTTGTGTTCGGCTGGGAGCCGGTGGTGCTGGCGCTGCCCGGCTATATGAAGCAGTTCTCGGTGGCGTACTACCTGCAGGGTTTTGTGCCGCACGCGATGCCGAACGACTCATTTGCCAGTCTGGTTCAGTCCATCTTCCGCGAGACGCCCGCCCTGGGCACGAGCCTGGTCACTTTGGGGCTGATCGAGGTGGTATTCTTGTATTTTGCGGCCAGAATCGTGGCAAATCGGGAGTACGTGCTGGAACAGTAGGTCACCAGACCCCGTATTGGTGCTTAGAGGTATCGCCGATGAACAAGCGCACTCGCTATTTTGTGGTTGGTTCGGTCGCCATTGTCGCCGTGGGCCTGTGCACGGGGCTGGTGGCGTTCTACAACGGGGGCATGACCCTGATGTCGGCGGCGCAGGGCCCCAGCGAACTGGCGTACCTGCCGGCGAACGCCACTGCCGTGGCCTACGCCAACGTTCGCGACGTGATGAATTCGGAGTTCCGCCAGAAGCTCAATCAGGCGATTCCGACCGGCGAAGGCCGTGACGAATTCCTCAAAGAGACCGGCATCGATATCGAGCGCGACATCGACACGGTAGTGGCCAGCATGAGCGCCGCCGAAAAAGAAGCGGTCGTTCTGGTGCGCGGGCGATTCAACGAAGGACAGATTGAGTCGCTGCTTCGCCAGGGTACCGGCGACGTGGAGCAGTATCAGGGGATTCGCGTCGTCACGGGAGCGCCCAAGCCCCCCGCGATGATGGACGGCGCCGACGGCACGATGCCGCGCGATATCGCGAACCCAGGCGAACACACCATGTCAGTGGCGTTCCTTGAGACCGGGCTCCTGGCCATCGGCCAGACGGCCGCAGTCAAGCGCGCGATTGACTCCAAGGTGTCGGGCCAGAACGTCACCACCAACGGCGAACTGATGAAGTACGTCAACGACATCCGCGGCGGCCAGAGCGCATGGGCCGTGGGCCGCATGGACGCGATGAAACAGCAGGCCGAAATCCCCGAGCAGGTCCTGCAGCACATGCCGGCCGTGCAGTGGGTGGCGCTGACTACGCAGATCAACGGCGGCGTGACCGGTTCCATCCGTGCCGACACGCTGGACGATGCTGCGGCCGAGAACCTTCGCGATGTCATCCGTGGCGGGCTCGCCATGGGGCGTCTGGTGTCTGGCCAGGATCAGAAGTTCAAGATGTTGCTGGATTCGCTCCAGATGTCGGGCACGGGCAAGACGGTGGCGCTCACGTTCTCGGTCTCACCCGAGATGGTGGATGTGCTGGCCGGACTCGCGCAGCTCTCAGACATGCAGCCCAAGCCGGCGACCACGCCGGAGGCCGGGAAGATTCAGTAAGACCTTCAGCCGGAAGGCTGACGGGCCCGGGTGGTTCCTTCCAGGAATCGCCCGGGCCTTTTGTTTTTGGTAGACTCTGGCCACCCGTGAAAACCTGCGTGTTCTTTTATGGCACCCTCATGGCCGGTTTTGATCGCCGGCGCCGTGCCGGGATTGATGATCGGTTGACGTACCTCGGCCGAGGCTGGGTGAAGGGGAATCTGTACGATTTGGGCCTGTACCCGGCAGCGGTGCCGGCTGAGGGCGGCCGTATCTGGGGCGAACTGTACGAGACGGATGCCCCTGAACCGGTGCTTGCCGCACTCGACGCGCTCGAGGGGTATCACCATGGAGATCCCGACCGGTCGCTGTATCAGCGGCAGATGGTGGCGGTGACGCTTCCGCAGGGGGCCACCGTGGATTCCTGGGTGTACTTCTACAACGCGCCCATCGGCCAGGCCTCCCGCATCCCGTCGGGCGATTACCTGGAACACTTCAAGCACCGATAGCACCCAGCACACATCAGCAGCACCCAGCAGTTCCCCAGCGGTATGATCGGTGCTTATGTCTGTCGTCATCGTGGGCGCAGCCCGCACACCCATCGGCCGCTATGGCGGCACTCTTCGCCAAACCCATCCCGCTGATCTCGGTGCTCGCGCCGCGAAGGCCGCACTCGAGCGCGCCAACGTCCCACCGGGGGATGTTGACGAAGCTATGTTTGGCCACGGCCGACAGGCCGGCTCGGGACCGAACCCGGCCAGGCAGGTGTGCCAGCGCGCGGGCCTGCCGTTCACGGTGCCTGCTCAGACCATCAACCAGGCGTGCGCATCGGGGATGCAGACCGTCGCCCTTGGAGCGCAGGCGATCCTGCTGGGCCAGTCGCGCATCGTGCTGGCAGGCGGCATCGAGTCCATGAGCCGGATGCCGTACCTGGTGGATGCCGAAGACGCCCGGTGGGGTCACAAGATGGGGAACTTCACGCTGGTGGACGCCATGTATCGCGATGGCTTCCGCTGCTCGCTGTCGGGCCTCATCATGGGAGAGACTGCGGAGCTTCTGGCGCGCCAGTACGGCATCACGCGCGAGGAATCAGATGCGTTCGCGCTTGAGAGCCAGCGCAAAGCCGAAGCCGCGATCGGGGCGGGCCGTTTCAAGGACGAGATGACGTCGGCCCCCGGCCAGGACGCGAAGGGCAAGCCGGTGGAGCTTGAGGCGGACGAACATCCGCGTGCCGGCGTCACCCTCGAGATGCTTGGAAAACTGCCGCTGGTGTTTCCGACCGTGGAAGGGCAGACCGGCATCATTACCGCCGGCTCGTCATCGGGGATTACTGACGGAGGCGCAGCGGTGGTGCTGGCCCACGCAGACGAAGCGAAGCAGCGCGGCCTGAAGCCACTCGCCCGCATCGTCGGCTGGGCCACGGCAGGTGTTGACCCACGCATCATGGGCATCGGTCCCGTTCCCGCAGTCCGGCGCCTCTTCGCGCAGACGGGGCTGACCATGGATGATTTTGACCTGGTCGAGATCAACGAGGCCTTTGCGCCGCAAGTGCTGGCCGTGTTGAAAGACATGCCGGTTCCTGCCGACCGGCTCAACGTCAACGGCGGCGCCATCGCCCTCGGCCACCCCATCGGCGCCACCGGCACCCGCATCCTCGTCACGCTCCTCTACGAGATGATCCGCCGCGACGCCCGCCGGGGCCTCGCCACCCTCTGCGTCAGCGGCGGTCTGGGGATGGCGATGGCGATTGAGAGATAGCGGGGACGGGTGTCGCCCTGTGGAAAATTCGCGCCGGGAAACGACCTCTGAGGTCGTTATTTTCTTCAGAGGGGAAAAAATAACGACCTCAGAGGTCGTTTCCTCAAGGGCGAGTTTTCCACAGGGCGACACCCGTCCCCTTATAATTGCTAGGTCGTGAATATTGCAGTAATTGCGGGAGATGGGATTGGCAAGGATGTGACGGCTGAGGCCGTCAAGGTCCTGCGGGCTGTGAGTGAGGTGTCGGGCCGGTCGCTCGAGCTTGAGATGTTGCCGTGGAGCGCGGACCACTATCTGGCCACCGGCGTGACGCTCCCGCCGAACGGCTACGACATGCTGCGCGACGACTTCGATGCGATCCTGCTGGGCGCATTGGGCGATCCGCGCGTTGCCGACAACCGCCACGCGCGCGACATCCTTCTGGGGACGCGCTTCGAACTCGACCTCTACGTCAACTACCGCCCGGTCAAGCTGCTCAACGACGCCCTCTGTCCGCTGAAAGACCGCGGCCGCAAGGACGTGAACTTCGTCGTGTTTCGCGAGAACACCGAAGGCGTGTACGTCAGCATCGGCGGCCGCTTCAAGGCGGGGACCGACGATGAGGTGGCGATTCAGGAAGAGATCAACACGTTCAAGGGTGTGAACCGGATCATCCGGCACGCGTTTGAGTTTGCGGCCGCGCAGGGATTGACCAAGGTCTGCATGGCCGACAAGAGCAACGCCATGCAGCAGGGCCACGCGCTCTGGCAGCGCGTGTTCAAGCAAGTCGCGTCCGAGTATCCCGCGATCAAGGCCAGCCATATGTACATCGATGCGCTGGCGATGTTTCTGGTGAAGGACCCCGGCCAGTTCGAGGTGGTCGTCACCAACAACCTCTTTGGCGACATCGTGACCGACATCGGCGGTGCACTGCAGGGTGGGTTGGGCATGGCAGCGTCGGGCAACATTCATCCTGGCCGAACGTCCCTGTTTGAACCCGTGCACGGTTCCGCGCCTCCGCTCGCCGGCAAGAACATCGCGAATCCGATGGGGGCGATCCTGTCGTCGGCGCTGATGCTCGAGACTCTCGGCTGGTCCGAAGAGGCCCGCCGCATCGAGGCCGCCGTTGAGGCTGCGGTCGTCGCCGGCGAAACAACAACGGACATCGGCGGATCGCGGGGCACCTCGCAAGTGGGGGACTGGATCACTGGGGAACTTAGGAACTTAGGAACTTAGGAACTTAGGAAATTAGGAAATTAGGAACTGGGGAACTGGGTAGACATTTCGTAGCGCGGCCTGCACCTCAAGGCCGCGGGTTTTGATTAGGGATGGGAACTTATGACTGACGTATTGATTCTTGGCGGGGCGCGGACCCCGATGACTGATTACACGGGCTCGCTGAAAGACATTTCGGCTCTGGAACTGGGCGCGATTGCGGCGCGCGGCGCGTTTGAGAAAACCGGCGTCAAGCCGGAGTGGATTGAGCACGCGGTGGTCGGCAACGTGCTGCAGACCAGTAGTGATGCGATCTACGGCGCGCGCCACGTGGCGCTCAAGGCGGGTGTGCCCATCGAGGTGCCGGCGCTGACGGTCAACCGTCTGTGCGGGTCGGGCATCCAGGCTGCGGTGAGCGGCGCCCAATTGATTCAGCTTGGCGAGGCCGGCATGGTGCTGACGGGTGGCATCGAGAGCATGAGTCAGGCGCCCCACATCATGCGCGGATTGCGCACGGGACTTCGCCTCGGACAGGGCAAGCTTGAGGACTACCTCTACGAAGCGCTGCTCGATCCCTACTGCGGCCTCTTCATGGCTCAGACGGCCGAGAAGTGCGCGTCAAAGTACGGCATCAGCCGCGAGGATCAGGACGCGTACGCGATCCGGAGCCAGAAGGCCGCCGCGGCCGCCTGGGCCGAAGGGCGTTTCGCCGCTGAGATCACTCCAGTGGAGATCAAGTCGCGCAAGGGCGTGACCGTGATCGACAAAGACGATCATCTGCGGCCCGACACCACAATGGAGGGCCTCGCCAAACTGCCGGCGGCGTTCTCGAAGGAAGGCACGGTCACGGCCGGCAATGCGAGCGGCATCGTGGACGGCGGCGCCGCGCTCATCCTGTCGTCCGAAGCCGCGGCGAAAGACAAGGGACTGACGCCGTTGGGGCGTCTCGTGGCGTGGGCCAGCGTGGGTGTGGACCCGTCGTACATGGGCATGGGCCCCGTGCCTGCCACACACAAGGCGCTCGCGCGCGCCGGCATGACACTGGATCAGATCGACCTCATCGAAGTGAATGAGGCGTTTGCCGGTCAGTATCTCGCCGTGGAAAAAGACCTTGGTCTGGACCGCAACAAGACCAACGTCAACGGCGGCGCTATTGCGCTCGGCCATCCGCTGGGAATGACCGGCACGCGCCTGCTGCTGACGCTCACGCTCGAACTGGGCCGTCAGGGCAAGAAATACGGCCTCGCTACCGCCTGCATCGGCGGCGGACAGGGGATTGCGGCAATTGTGGAAAGATTTTAGGAAGTCGGGAGTAGAGTGATGGCGATCAAGACAGTTGGCGTGTTGGGTTGCGGTTTGATGGGTGGCGGCATTGCGCAGGTGTCGGCGGCCGCCGGGTTCAAGACCATCGTGCGCGAAGTGAATCAGGCTGCGCTCGACAAGGGCATGGCGCGGATCAAGAAGTTTCTGGATGGGGGCGTTGAGAAGGGCAAGATGACCGCCGAGCAGCGCGACGCCGTGCTGGGCAACCTCTCGGGCACCACCGACTTCGCGGCCATGAAAGACTGCGACCTCATCATCGAGGCCATCATCGAAAACGTTGACGTGAAGACGGAAGCCTTCAAGGCGCTTGAGCAGGTGGTGGGCGCGCACACGATCTTCGCGTCGAACACCTCCTCGCTGTGCATCATGGAACTGGCGGCCAGGACGAGCCGTCCTGACAGGTTCGGCGGCCTGCACTTCTTCAACCCGGTGCCGCTGATGAAACTGGTGGAGGTCATTCGCGCCCTCACCACGTCGGACGACACCTACAAGACCCTGTTTGATTTCGCGGTGGCGATTGGCAAGGAACCGGTCACGGCGCCCGACAAGTCGGGCTTCATCGTGAACCGCCTGCTGGTGCCGTATCTGCTGGATGCGATTCGCTGCTACGAACGCGGGCTGGGCACCAAGGAAGATATCGACAACGCGATGAAACTCGGATGCGGCTACCCAATGGGACCGCTCACGCTGCTCGACTTCGTGGGCCTCGACACCACGTACTACATCGCGAACATCATGTTCGATGAGTACAAGGACCCGATGTTCGCCGCGCCGCCGCTGCTCAAGCGCATGGTGCTGGCCGGCAAACACGGCCGCAAGTCAGGCGAAGGCTTCTATAAGTACTGACGCTGCGATTGAGGATTGAGGATTGAGCGATTGAGGATCGGGATTTTGATGGCGGATTTTAGGATTCTTGATCGGGATTGACGGATTGACGGATTGACGGATTTGGGAATCGTCCGATTGATCGATTGACGAGATTGGGGACCCCGGGACTTCGGGACCCCAGGACCCCGAACTCTGGACCCTGGACTCTGGACCCTGGACTTGTATGGAAGAGCTTGTTCGCGAACTGCTGAGCCAGTTGGGTGAAGACCCGGCGCGTGATGGACTGCGGGAGACGCCGCGGCGGGTGGCGAAGTCTCTTCGGTTCCTGACCAGCGGCTACAAGGTGGATCTGTCCACGATCGTCAATAACGCGCTCTTTGACGTCGAGTACAGCGAGATGGTCATCGTCCGCGACATCGACTTTTACAGTTTGTGCGAGCACCACCTGCTGCCGTTTTTCGGCAAGTGCCACGTCGCGTACCTGCCGTCGAAGAAGGTGATCGGTCTCTCGAAACTACCCAGGATCGTCGACATGTTCGCCCGCCGCCTCCAGGTGCAGGAGCGATTGACGATGCAGGTGGCTGAGACGATTGCGGAAGTCACGCAGCCGCTGGGTGTGGCGGTGGTGATGGAGGCCACGCACTTGTGCATGGCCATGCGCGGCGTGGAGAAACAGAACTCCGTCACGGTCACGAGTGCGATGCTGGGTGTGTTCCGCGAAGATGCCCGCACACGCAGCGAGTTCCTTGAGCTGATCCGCCACCGCGGCAAGATCGCCGGCGAGTAGTCCCGCCCTCTCCGTTCGTCAACAGGCCTTCACCATGAAGGTCCATGAAGATCCATGAAGTCTGATGAACCGATGTCACGCAGTCAGAAGCGCGTGGTTGGGGGCCCGGCTACGCCGGGGCCGCGGGATCGGAGGGAAGTCGCAAACGAACGCAGGCGAAAACCAAACGACCTCTGAGGTAATTTCCGGAAACTGCCGGCGGTAATTACCTCAGGGGTCGTTTTGCGCCGTGCCTGCGTTCGTTTGTGACTTCCCTCCGATTCCGCGTGCCGCCGAAGGCGGCACCCAACCGCGCGCCTTCATGGAGCTTCATGCGCTTCATGGTGGAAGTCCTGGCTCTACTCCCGGTCCATGAATTTTTTCCACGCGGCCACCTGATCGGCGGCGGGGCCGCCGGCCTTGTCGTACAGGGCCGCGTAGCGGTTGAAGCGATCGCGGTCGGCGGCCACTGACTCCACCGTGGCATTCAGAGAGCGGGTCTCAAACAACATCCGCAAGGCGAGCAGCAGGCGTTCGTGGTCGTCGGGATGGCGCTCCACGAACGGGCCCAGAGTGCGTACGGCTTCGGCCGGCTGGCCCGAGAGCGCCTGCGCAGTGCCGAGGCGCACGAGAAAGTCCTCGCTCTGGGGCCACAGGCGCGCCGCGTCCGCGAGTACCTCGAGCGCGAGCCGGACATCGCGCGAGCGCAGAAGCGCATCGATGAGCGTCGTGTAGATCCAGGGGGCGCGCACATCGGCGATGAGGCCGCTGCGCCAGGCGATTGCCGCTTCGCGGTCGCGGCCGGCGGAGGCGTAACACGCGCCCAGGTAGTACGCGGCCGGCAGGAAGTCGGGGGCGGCGGCGAGTGACGCCGCAAAGTCCTGCGACGCGCGGTCGAGTTCGCCGCGCGCCAATGCCGCCAGTCCCGTGAAGAACGGCGCCGCGTAGTGCGAGACGCCTGCGCGTTCCACCACGGCCTGCGCGGCATCGAAGCGGCCGGCGCGTGAGAGGCCCAGCGCAGGCACCAGCGCCTCGGGCAACGGGGGAAGGCCGGCGGGTTGCAGTCGATCGAGGAAGAAGCCGACGGCCGGACGCGACAGGATCTCGGCGCGGTTGAAGGCGTCGATGCGCGCCGAAAACGTTGCGGCCGGCGGAGCAGGCGAGGAGGGCCGCGTGTTGCCCCTGGCGAGAGTGAAGGGCCGCACCACGGTGCCAATCGGTCGGCCGCTGGAGGCCAGTACGAGGCGCGCGACGTACTCGCCATCTGGCAGCAGCGCCACCGGTACCCCAGCTTCAACCGTCCGCTGTCCCTGAATTTCAGACCCAATGAGGCGCATCGGCGCGCTCTCAAGGGCGCGGCCGGCCTCATCGCGCGCCACTTCGAGCGTCACGGATGCATTCTGCAACTGCGGTTCGGCCGCCGAGTACAGTTCCGCGTACGCGACGAGGGTGTTGGTGGTGACGCGGCCGTTGACGACGGGAGACACCACTCGCCCTGCCGCAGGGGGTTCCGCCAGCATCACGTCGCTCAGTCGCAGTTGCCCGACGGACGTGACGCGTGCCTCGAAGCTGTGTTCCACCGTCGCCCGACGGCCTTCGTCATCAACGGCCGCCACCGTAAGGCTGTACACGCCGGGATCGAGCAGCACCGCGCCGGCAAACGTCTGGGGCTGGCCTGCGGCGGCGGGGGTGGAGAGAGCGATGCGTTGCTCGTCCTGAATGGACACGACTCGGCCGGTGGTATCGGTCACGAACCAGGCGAGCGAGAAGTCGCCTTCCCGGTTGAACGCACGGTCCATCGTCACGGCCACGAGCACTTTGACGCGGCCCGTCGCGACGTCCTGATAGTGATACGTCGTGGCGTTGATGGTGAAGTCCGTGAGTCCGAGGGGCGACTTCAGTGCCTCCACCAGATGATCCGCCCTGGTGCGGGGCCGTTCGGCTTCCACAGAAAATTCGCGCCGCGCACGCAGGCGCACGTCCTTGCGCGACGTTTTCACATCGATGCGGTGCGGGCGGCCGTCGCGGTCACCGGGCAGCGGCGCGAAGCTCAGCAGGTAATAGCCCGACAATTCGAGGTCGAGGCGCGAGAACACTGCCCCGGCATTCACGGCGACCGGGAAGACGCTGCCGCGAGCCTCGCCGACGAGCCGGTCAAGGCCGTCCTTCATCAAGTCGCGATCCGCACCGCGCGTGGGGGAGATGCGGGAACTCCCGGCATCAAACACATCGTTGCTGAGACGCAGCGCGTACAGCGTGGCTTGTGCTCGAGCCGCCTGGGGACCCACCCATGCCACTTCGCTCCCCGCGTCGCGGTCCAGGACCAGACCTTCGGTGACCATGACCACGGTCTTGGAATCCGGCGTCGCGGCGAGATGGTCGAACAGACCCCGCAGTGACGTGAGGCTCCGCGTGGTGCGGGCCCGCGTGGCGGAGAAGACCTGGCGCGCCTCGGCTTCCACCATGCGCCGGCAGGTGGTCAGCGACGCCGCAGTGTTTTCGCCGGCGCACTCCCGCTCGAATACGGCCTCGAGCAACGAGCCGGGGACGACACCGGTCGGCGAATCCACGCTCGGCGGGCGGTCCAGAATTTCGTAGGCTTCGGCGATGCCCACCCGCGAAGAGGAGTCCGAGTCGAGCGTCTGACCCGAGGCGCGTTCGAGCAGGCGCAGGACCAGCGCATGGTTGCTGGTGAATCCGGTGACCGGTCCCGTGCCAGGGATCAGGTACAGCGCGATGCGGTCCGCCCTGTCGAGGCGCCGCACAAACTCGGCCGCGGCCGCGAACGCCGCCTTGGCGCCGCCCCGCGCGATGTGAGCCTCGTCGATCACGAGGGCGATCAGTCTGCCCGGGCGTTGCCCGGCGTTTGTGCTGAACGTGGCCCGGTCGGGCGGCGCGTCTCCGAGCCGTTCGGTGGAGATGTAGCTGGCCGAGGCCACCGCCCGCGGTTTGCCATCCACGGTCAGGGTGAAGTCGGCGGCGGTCAGGTCGTTCACGGGGCGGCCATTCCGGTCCACCACGCTGACGTCCACGGGCACGAGGTCCACCCCGGTCTTGAAGGTGGAGGTGGGCTGCTGAGCCGTCAGGCCTGCCGAGGCCGCCAGGCAGCACGCGAGGATGGCTGGGCGCATGCCTGGATTGTCCGCCAGAAGTCATTTTGGGACGAAACACATTTGTACGCTTTCCACCGCACAACGGGATGACGCGGGTGTAACATTCCCCAACCACGTGGGGCGGCATTTTCGTCCCTGTTTCCCGTCATTCGTCCCACGAGGCATTTGAGGAGGACAGCACATATGCGTAAGGCATCACTCGTAGGGGCGTTGCTGGCGTTTGCCCTGGCATGGACAGCGCCCGTAGCCGCTCAGGAGTTGAGAGGTTCGATCGAAGGCACAGTCAAAGACACGTCAGGCGGCGTACTGCCGGGCGTGACCGTCGAGGCCAAGCACCTCGCGACGAACAGCACACAGATGGCGGTCACCGACGCGAGCGGCATGTACCGTTTTCCGTCGCTGATCACCGGCAAATACGTGGTGACGGCCACCTTGTCGGGTTTCAACTCTTCCAAGATGGAAAACGTTGAGATCAACCTGGGCCTGCACCTGAAAGTTGACCTGGCCATGTCGATCTCGGGCGTGGCCGAGACGGTTCAGGTGACGGGTGAATCCCCGATCGTGGACGTCAAGCAGAACTCCGTGACGGCGACGATTTCGAAGGACATCATCGCGCTGCTTCCGACCGGCCGCAACTTCCTTGACGCCATCACCGGTGTGGCCGGCACGGGCCAGGAAAGCCGCGGCGGCGGTTTGATGATTGACGGCGCGGGCGCGTCCGAAGTGCGTTATATGGTCGACGGTCTCGACACGACCAACCTCCGCACGGGTGTCGCGGCGGTCAGCGTCATCACCGACTTCATCGAACAGATTCAGGTGAAGCAGTCCGGCTACAACGCCGAGTTCCGCGCGGCCACCGGCGGCGTCGTCTCGGCCGTCACCAAGAGCGGCACCAACGTGTATCACGGCACGGTCGGCGGCTACCTGAGCGGTCGGCGCCTGCGGCGGCTGGCGGGTGAGCCCCGTCCCACCCTGCGGCTCATGCCGAGCGATCAGACCAAGGCCGAGTACTTCACCACGCCCCGTCTGAATGAATCCGAGCGCATCGAACAGGTCTACGACATCGGCGGCCCGATCTTCCGCAACAAGACCTGGTTCTGGTTCGGGTACAACGACGTGGTCAACAACACCGACCGCACGGTGACCTGGACGAATAACCGCGGCTTCGCGCCGACGCAGTCGTTCAATTCAAAGACGACGAGCAAGACGTTCCAGTACAACGTGACGCACCAGTTGACCAACTCGATGCGGGTGCGCCTGACGGGCGCGAACTCACCCAGCACCGGCGGCCTGACGTTGCCAGTCATCGATGCCACCAACGGCACGAGCTCTTCCAACGCGACGAGCTTCAATCCGCGTCCCACGGTGTACACCAAGTCGTTCAACAACTCGTACACGGCCTCGTTTGACTGGGTGGCCAACAACCGGATGTACGCCAACCTGACCGGTGGTTACCTCGGCTACGGCAGCGGTTCGGCCGGCGGCGATTACTTCCGTGGCACGGGCCGGTCGTTCGGCTCCACCAACGTTGGCCTGCTTGATGTCCCCGCTTCGTTGCAGCAGCTCTCTGGGTTCAGCGAGAATCCATCGAACAGCTTCACCAAGTATGACAACTACAGCCGCTTCACGCTGAATTCGGACCTCACGATGTTCCGCGACTGGAAGGGCGAACACGCCTTCAAGTTCGGCGTGCAGCTCGAGCGCATCTCCAATGAAGTCAGCTCCGGCGCGCAGCACCCGAACATCTCCTTCAGCTGGGACAGCTCAAGAGCGACGTTGTCCAACACGCTGGTCCGTGGCAAGTACGGCTATTACACGGTGCAGCGCATCTACACGGACGGCGACATCAAGTCCAACAACCTGGGCTTCTTCCTGCAGGACCAGTGGACGATCAACGGCAAGCTGACCGTCAACTACGGCGTGCGGGCCGAGCACACGGACATCCCGTCCTACCAGCCCCAGAACCCCGGCATCACGTTCGGGTGGGGAGACAAGATCGCGCCACGCCTCGGCTTTGCCTACGATGTCAAGGGCGACAGCAAGTGGAAGGTCTACGGCTCGTGGGGCACGTTCTACGACATCGAGAAGCTCGACATGCCGCGCGGCGCATGGGGTGCGGATCGATGGATTGCCTACTACTGGACGCTCGACGACTACAACTGGAACACCATTGATTGCGATGGCACGCCCGGCAGCGGCTGCCGCGGCACGTTCATCGAGCAGGTGGACTTCCGGCACGTGTCCAACGACCCGAAGGACAACCTGGTGGATCCAAACCTCAAGCCGGTCAAGACGCAGGAACTGACGGTCGGCGTGGATCACGAACTGGGCCGGCTGATGTCCGTGGGCGTCCGTTATGCCCACAAGTGGCTGAACGAGACGATCGAAGACGTCGGCGTGCAGGTGCCCGGCGTGGGCGAGGTCTACTACATCGCCAACCCCGGCAAGGGCTTCGGCGAATACCCCCTTGGCACGGCCTACCCGGCCACGCCGCGGCCGCAGCGCAAGTACGACGGCGTGGACTTCTCCTTCAAACGGCGTCTGGCGAACAACTGGTTCCTCAACGCCAACGTGTTGATCAGCCGCACCTACGGCAACTACGCCGGCCTGACCAACTCGGATGAGAACGGCCGCAACAGCCCGAACGTCAACCGCTCCTTCGACGGCCTCTACATGGCCTTTGACCAGACGGGCAAGGCCCTCTACGGCCGTTTGCAGAGCGATCGGCCCGTGCAGTTCAAGGCGCAGGGCGCATACGTCATGCCCTGGGGCACGCAGATGGGCGTGAACTTCGTCGCCTTCTCGGGCCTGCTCAACACGACGTCGGTCACCTACAAGGGCGTGCCGGTGTTTGTGTATGGCCGCGGCGACCTCGGACGGTCGCCGGTCTACACGCAGACGGACCTGAACTTCACCCAGAGCTTCAGCCTGCCTCGCAGCATGCGGCTCAACGTGCAGTTCAACATCGACAACCTGTTCGACCAGATGACCGAGACGGGCAGGCCGTGGCCGCGTATCGCGACGCGCTGGTGCTGGCGAGCGACACGGCGTTCTTCGCCGGGTTCGACACGGTCGCCAAGATGGCGACGCAGGAGCCCGGTCGGCCGGCCCAACGCCACCTACAACCAGGCGTCCGCTTTCCAGGGGGCGCGGTCGGCGCGTCTCTCCCTTAAGCTGACGTTCTAGGAACGAGCGACGTACGTATCTGGACGGGTGGTGGGCTTGCCCACCGCCCGTTTTTTTTGTAATGGGGAAATGGCCGAAATGTCCGAAATGGCGAAATGTTCGGACTGGCGTCTATACTCAAACAATGGTCAAAGTGTTCGGCGGAGTTGTCGCGATCGCGGCACTGGCTTGGCTGCCGCTGCCTGACGTCACCACCGCATTTTCCTGCGCCACCGACCTTGGCGTCGGACTCAAGAGCCGCAGGAAGTTCTGCGACGTGGTGGTCAGCACAAGTGCCAGGGACGGCGTCATGATGACCGTCCCGCCGCACACAGGCACGACCACCCTTATGTTCGATCTTCACAACCGGTACACGCCGCCTCCAGCGGGTGCCGCCGGTCCCCAGATGTACGCCAAGCACACGGCCGTGGTGGCCGTGCTCGATCAGGCCGGCACCGAGATCTCGAAGGCCGCCGTGTCGCGCGAGCTGCGGACTGAAGTCGACATTTTCGACCGCGTGGCAGGCGGCATTGGCCCCGGAGGCGCGATCGCTGTCGTGCCGGGGCGTGCCGAGTCGATCACACTGCAACTGGCCGAGTCAGTGACCGCGATCGCGGTGGTCGGCGTCAGCCTGGAAATCACGTCGCTCGGTGAGCAGGGCGTGTTCAAGTCCTCGGGTCGTCCGGTGGCTGTTGGGAGTAATTTCCGCATTGAGTACACCCGCAAGTAACGTCCTCGACCTCATCATCATCGGCGCCGGCCCCGCGGGCCTGGCGGCGGCCATTGCCGCAGGGCAGCGAGGCCTCACGCACGTCGTGCTCGAGAAAGGCGCGCTGGTCAACTCGCTGGTGCACTACCCGCCGGCCATGGTGTTTTTCACCACGCCCGAACTGATGGAGATCGGCGGGCTCCCGTTTGTGAGCCCTCACGAAAAGCCCACGCGGCAGGAAGCGCTGCGGTACTACCGCCGCGTGACCGACACCTACAAGCTCGACGTGCGTTTTGAGGAACCCGTCACGGGACTGACCCGCGACGGCGACGGGCTGTTCGCCGTGACGTCCCGCACCCGCCATCATGGCGAGGTGGTCCGCCAGGCGCGGTTCGTTGTGCTCGCCACCGGCGCCTATGACATTCCTAACCCACTCGGAGTGCCTGGCGAGGACTTGCCACACGTCTCGCACTTCTTCCGCGAGCCGCACGCCGGATTCCGCCGCGAGGTGGTCGTGGTCGGCGGCAAGAACTCGGCGGCCGAAGCGGCGCTTGAGTTGTACCGCGCCGGCGCGCGCGTCACGATCGTCCATCGTGGAGAGGGTATGGGCGATTCGATCAAGTACTGGGTCAAGCCGGACATCGACAATCGCATCAAGGAAGGCTCCATCCGCGCCCACTTCTCGTCGTCTGTAACGGAAATCACCGCCGAGCACGTCGTCGTGTCCGGGCCGGCTGGCCGCCAGCAGATCCCGGCGGATCAGGTGTATCTGATGACCGGCTATCGCGCGGACACCGCGTTGCTGCGGTCAGTTGGCGCGGCCGTGGACGAGCCCATCTACGCCCCGGTGTTTGACGAAGCGACGTTCGAGACGACGGTGCCGAACCTCTTCGTGATCGGCGCCTGCGTCGCCGGCAAACAAAGCGGCAAGATCTTCATCGAAAACGGACGATTCCACGGCGAGGCGGTTGTGCAGACCATCGCCCGGCGGGTGAGCGCCGGGACGGCAGGAAAAATTGAGGGTTGAGGATTGAGCGATTGAGGATCGGGATGGAACGGATCGCTGATGTGGGATTGATGATGGGAATTGTCCGGGATTGCGCGATCGCTCGATTGTGGGATTGAGGGATCTCGCGATTGCGGGATGGTGATTGCGGGATTGCCCATCGCGCCATCAGCGATCAGCGATCACGGCCTATTCGCAATCCGGGGATGGGGGGGGGGGGGGGGGGGGGGGGGGGGGGGGGGGGGGGGGGGGGGGGGGGGGGGGGGGGGGGGGGCTCTCACGGAAAGGGTGCTGATTGCGGATGGCCTGTCGCGCCGCATCACCTGTCAATCCGCCAGTCCCATCCTCAATCCTCCTATCCAATCCCGCAATCGCGAAATCCCACCATTCCACCATCCAGCGATCGAGCAATCCAGGACAATTGCCATCGTCAATCCGAAGATCAGCAATCCGTTCCATCCCGATCCTCAATCGCTCCATCCTCAACTCTCAATGTGAGCGCCGCAGCGAGCGCGTCAGTGCACGTTACGGGTCTTTTTCGTCAGATAATCGTGCAACACGTACTGTCCTAACGTCTGCGGCGTCGTGAAATACGCCTTGCCGTGGCAGATGCGGGCCACGCGGCGAACGAACGCGACCAGGTCGTAGTCGCGCGCCAGCATGAAGGTGTTGATGAGGATGCCGGCGCGGCGGCACGCGGCCACCTCCGCGAACGTTTCGCGCAGTACATACGGGTCCAGGCCAAACGCGTTTTTGTAAATGCGGCCGTCGGGCAGGCTGATCGCTGACGGCTTGCCGTCGGTGATCATGATGATCTGCCGCATGTCCTTGCGCTGCCGTTCGAGAATGCGGCGAGCCAGGCGCAGGCCTTCGCGGGTGTTGGTGTAATACGGCCCCACCCGAACGCGGCCCAGGTGCGCGAGCGGCACCTCTTCAGCCGAGTCGTGAAAGAGGACGACGTTGAGTGAGTCGCCGGGGTACTGGTGCTTGATGAGGTTTGTCAGTGCCAGCGCCACGCGTTTGGCCGGCGTGAAACGGTCTTCGCCGTACAGCACCATGCTGTGGCTGCAGTCGAGCAGCAACACCGTGGCGCACGAACTTTGGTAGTCGCCCTGCGTCACCATCAGGTCTTCGTGATCGACATCCAGGCCGGCTCCGCGCCGCACGGCGTTGAGGATGGTGGCCGAGGCGTCGAGGTTCATCGTGTCGCCAAATTCGTACGGCCGCGGCGGTCCGCCAGCTTCGATGCCGGTGGACAGTTCGCGGGTATCGTGGCCGCCCACGCTGCTGCGGCCCATTGAACCGAGCAAGTCACGCAGAGCCCGGTAGCCGAGAAAGTCCAGTGCCTTGTCGGTGACCTCGAACCGCGCTTCGCCCTCCGGACTCGCGCCCGCACCAACCGAACCTGGTGCCTCCTGGCCCGACGGCGGCGTTCCGGTCGTGGATACGAACCCCTGATCGGTCAGTTGTTCAATGACCTTCTGCACCATCTCCTCAATCCTCGCCCGAGCGTCGTCGTCAGATGGCTCGCGCATCAGGCGTTGCAGCATCTCGTCGGACATGACGCCGCCATTGAGGAGCGCGTCGAGCACGGCGTCGTGCAGCGCCTGCATCGACTGGTCGCCCTCGCTCTGCGGATCCCACGGATTGTTGAAGCCGCTCGAAAGGAGCAGATCAGACAGGCGCGAGACGAGCGCCTCCATATCGAGGCCGTCGAGCAGTTCTTCGATGTACTTGGTGTAGCGGTATTTCATCAGGGTCGATCAGTTGTAGTATTTCTTGCGCCCCTTTGATCCCGGCGGGCCGGGCTCGTCTTCCTCATCCTCGAGCATCGCGCGGATGTCGGCCTGCGGGCTGTCGCCGCGATGACGAGACTTTCGCTCGTGCGGGGAGCCCTCGATCTTTCCGTCTTCGGTGCGGCTGATCTTCTTCATCGAGCAGAGGCCTTCGAGCACGAAGTCGGCAAGCGAGGCCTGCCCGGGGGCGGAGGCGCCGGCCTGCACGCCCATGCGTTCGAGCAGGTCGCTGAATCCCTCGATGGGTGCGGTGGCCGCAAGCAGTTCATCCGACGGGGTCGTGTCTGACGAATCCACGGTGCCACCCTGGTCGAACCAGGCGATGACTGGTTTCAGATTGGCGCGTGATGTGTAACCGTCAAACACGTTGGCCACAGCAGACCGCACGAGTTCCCGAGCCACGATCTCGGGACCCTTGAGCTCGCCTTCGTATTCCAGTTCGATCTTGCCCGTCAGGGCTGGGAGCGAAGCGTAGATGTCGCTGACACGGGGCACCACGACAGGTTCTGCAGACAGTGCCGCGCGCCGCTCGGCGTTCGAGACGACGTTTTCCAGGGCGGTGATCGAAAGCCGTTGACTGACGCCGGACCGGCGGTCGACCTTCGAGTCCAGCCGCGCTTGAAACGCGATTTCTTCGACGACCTCGCGCACGTAGGCCGGGACGTCGATCTGGACGTCGGCCGGGCGATCGGTCCAGGCTTCCTGCGCGGTGATCGCAATGGCGTCGACGCGCGTCCGCGGATAGTGCGTCCGGATCTCTGAGCCGATGCGATCCTTGAGGGGCGTGATGATCTTGCCGCGGGCGGTGTAGTCCTCGGGGTTCGCCGAAAAGACCAGGAGCACATCCAGGGGCAGACGGACAGGGTAGCCCTTAATCTGGACGTCGCCTTCCTGAAGGATGTTGAACAGGCCCACCTGCACCTTGCTGGCAAGATCGGGCAGTTCATTGATGGCGAAGATGCCGCGGTTGGCTCGTGGCAACAGCCCGAAGTGCATGGTCCGGGCATCACCCAATTCAAAGCCCGATCTGGCGGCCTTGATGGGGTCTACGTCGCCGATGAGGTCGGCGATCGTGACGTCCGGGGTGGCGAGCTTTTCGACGTACCGCCGTTCGGCGGTGCGCCAGCCAATCGGCATGGCGTCTCCTTCAGCGGCTACGCGCGCCTGGCACGGTCCGCAGATGGGCGCCAGCGGGTCGTCATGGATCTCGCAGCCGGGCACTACGGCCGAGTGCGAATCGAGCAGCGAGGTGAGCGCGCGAAGCAGCCGCGTCTTCGCCTGCCCGCGCAGGCCGAGCAGAATGAAGTTGTGCTTCGACAAAATCGCGTTGACCATCTGGGGCACGACAGTGTCGTCGTACCCGATGACGCCGGGAAACAGCGGCTGGCCGCTGCGCAGCCGCGCGATGAGGTTGGACCGCAGTTCGTCTTTGACGGATACGTGCGGTCGTGCGCCCGAGGTGATGGCGCGCCGGAGTTCCCCGAGCGTGGCCGGCAGAGTAGTGGAAGAAGGCATATGCTGACTATAGTGCCTTGGACGTTCTGACGTGTCCCTGCTATCACTCAATCATGTCGTCGCCGTCGCCCACCGCGGCGGGTCCGCCCTGCGCCCGGAGAATACCGTTCCGGCGTTTGACCATGGCGTGGCCCTCGGCGCCGACTGGCTCGAGTGTGACATTCACCTTTCACGCGACGGTGAAGCCGTGGTTCTCCACGACTCCACGCTGGATCGCACGACCGACGCGACCGGCGCGGTTGAAGACTTCACGGCTGACGCGCTCGCGCGAGTGGATGCCGGTGCGCGGTTCGGCGCCGATCAGGGATGGCCGTATCGGGGCCAGGGCATCGGCATTCCGACGCTCCGATTTCTCCTGAGGAGATATTCCACCCTTCCGTTTCTCGTAGAGATAAAAGGCGAGCGGATCGAAGTGGCCGACCGCGCCCTTGCCGTGATCCGCGAGTGCGATGCGGATGACCGGGTGGTGGTGGCGGGATTTGACGATGGCGTGCTCAGGCATGTGCGCCAGGTGGCGCCGCATCTGCCAACGAGCGCGTCGCGTGGTGAAGTGCAGGCGGCACTGTCGCGCACGGCTCACTCGATGGAGCCGCTCCTGACCGGGTATGCCGTGCTGCAGGTGCCGTTTGTGTTCAGGGGCGAGCGGGTCCTGACCGAGGCGCTTGTCCGATTGGCTCGACAGGCAGGGATACCCGTCCATTCGTGGATCGTCGATCAGCCAGAGGACATTCAGATGGTCATTGATTGGGGTGTGTCGGGTGTCATCAGTGATCGTCCCGACCTGGCGGTGCACGCGGTCCGACAGGCAAACGCCCGGAGACTTTCTCGATAGTGCGCCGTCGCGATATGCTCTTCTCGATGATTCGCCGGCTGCAATACCTGAGCGTCGCCGTGTTCGTCGCGGCATTTGCGATAACCCAGGCCTCTCCCGAAGCGCAGGTCACGAGGGGCACCGTGGACACAACCGGGAAGACCGGCGCCGAGTTGTTCGCGCAGGCCTGTTCCGCGTGTCACGGACTCGACGGCAAGGGGAAAGAGGCCGGCGCGCTCGGCTTCGATGTGCCGACGCCCGATTTCACCGACTGCCAGTTTGCGCCGCGCGAAGCCAATGCCGATTGGGTCACGGTGGCGCACGAAGGTGGACCGGCGCGCGGCTTCTCAAACCACATGCCGGCGTTTGGCGGCGCCTTCAGCGAAGCGGACCTGTACAAGATCATTGGGCACGTCAAGACGTTTTGTGAAGTGCCGGAATGGCCCCGAGGTGAGTTGAACCTGCCCAAGGCGCTGTTCACTGAAAAGGCGTTCCCCGAAGATGAATGGATCATGACGACGGCGTTTGGGCGTGGCCCGGCGAGTGCGTCAACCACGTTCGTGTACGAGAAGCGATTCGGACCCCGCAACCAGATCGAGATCAAGGTCCCCTTCGCGGCTTCCAGGAGTGGTGGGTCGTGGGTGGGTGGCGCCGGTGACCTGGCATTGGGCTTCAAGCGCGCCCTGGCTCACAGTCTGGACCGGGGGTACATTTTCTCGCTCTCAGGCGAGGTGATTCTGCCGACCGGAGACACCGCGGACGGCCTGTCGAAGGACACCACGGTGTTTGAGTCGTTCGTGACACTCGGGAAGTTGCTGCCCTCCGACGGATTCTTCCAGTTTCAGGGCGGCGTGGAACTTCCGGTCGATACACAGAAGGCCGGGCGCGAAGCGTTCTGGCGCGCAACAGTGGGCAAGACCTTCACCCAGAACGGCCCGTTTGGTCGCGCCTGGTCTCCGATGGTCGAAGTGCTTGCTGCGCGCGAACTTGAGTCTGGCGCGACGATCGATTGGGACATCGTGCCGCAGTTCCAGGTCACGCTGAATACCCGGCAGCATGTGCGGTTCAACATCGGGTGGCGCACACCGCTGACCGGTCGCGGCCACCGCAGTTCGAGCGTGGTCATGTATTTCCTGTGGGATTGGTTTGATGGGGGATTGCGCGATGGTTGGTAAGGTTGCGGCCTGCGCGAGCATCGCCCTCTGGGCTACGACGCTGGTGGTGAGTGCGGAAAAGACGTCGAGCGTGGGAACCGAAAACGACCTCAGAGGTCCTTCGTCGTCTCAGGTAAGACCTCTGAGGTCGTTTTCGAATTCCGCCCAGGCGAATCCCCACATCACTGCGGCTGGACTTTTCGTCGCGGCCGATACGTGCAGCGTCTGCCACAACAACGTGGTGACGCCGGCGGGTGAAGACGTGTCGATCTTCACCGACTGGCGCGCCTCGATGATGGCCAACTCCGCACGCGATCCGTATTGGATGGCTGCGGTGCGGCGAGAGGTGATGGATCACCCGGCGTCGGCCGCCGACATCGAAAACGAGTGCTCGATCTGCCACATGCCGATGACGACGTTCCCGGACCGAGCGGCGGGACGCAAGGGGCGCATCTTTGATCACTTGCCGCTGGGCCGCCCGGACGATCCCGACAACGCCCTGGCCGCAGACGGCGTGTCCTGCACGGTGTGCCATCAAATCCAGCCGGCCGGGCTGGGCACTCCGGCGAGCTTTACGGGTGGCTACGTCATCGACGTGGCCGCCGCGCCAGGCACCCGACGCCTCTTTGGGCCATTCCAGATCGATACCGGGCGCACCCGTGTGATGCAGTCATCGTCGACCTTCCAGCCGGCGCAGTCCACACACATCCAGCAGTCCGAAGTGTGCGCCACGTGCCACACGCTCTTCACGCACTCGCTGGCGACCGGCGCGACCGATGTGAAGTTGCCGGAGCAGACGCCGTACCTCGAATGGCAGCAGAGTGCGTACAAGGACACGCAGAGTTGCCAGTCGTGCCACATGCCGGTGGTCGAAGGCGAGGTACCGCTGACCCAGATTCTGGGCCAGCCGCGGGCGGGGGTGTCACGGCACACGTTCCTGGGCGGCAACTTCTTCATGATGAAGATGCTCAACCGCTATCGAACGGACCTGGGCGTGCGAGCAACGCCGCGCGAGATGGATGCGGCCGTGGCGCGCACGCTGAGGCACCTGCAGGAAGACACCGCGCGCGTGTCGGTGACACGCGCCGAACGTACCTCCGCCGGTCTGTCGATCGATGTTGATGTGCAGAATCTGGCGGGGCACAAGTTGCCCACTGCCTATCCCTCGCGCCGGGCGTGGCTCCATGTCGTGGTGAAGGATGCCGGTGGACGCGTGGTCTTTGAGTCGGGCGCATTCTCATCCGAAGGCCGCATCGCCGGCAACGACAACGATGCCGATGCGACGAAATTCGAGCCGCACTACGCCGAGATCACCCAGGCCGATCAGGTGCAGGTCTATGAGTCGATGATGGTGGACCCGGCGGGCCGTGTGACCACGGGCCTGCTGTCGGGCGCGCGTTACGTGAAGGACAATCGCCTGCTGCCTCGTGGGATGAACAAGGCGACCGCGACGGCTGACGTCGCCGTCCATGGCGCCGCCGCCACGGATACGGATTTCGGCGATGGCCGCGATCGCGTGACCTATCGCGTGGCCCTTGAGAACGCGCAGGGGCCACTGACGGTCACCGCCGAGCTGTGGTACCAGCCCATCGGGTACCGCTGGGCCGTGAACTTCCGCAACTACGATGCACCGGAGCCGAAGCGCTTTATTGGCTACTGGGATTCGATGGCCAATGAGTCCGGCATCGTGTTGGCCAAAGGCTCGGCCGCGGTCAGGTAGCCTATCGGCCCTTCCGCTTCAACCACTCGCGTTGCTTCGCGTCCATCGCGGCGTCGCGGGCGTTTGCCGGCCCGATCCATTCCTTCTGGTAGACGGGGTTCTTTTCCAGCAGGTCCACGTATCGTGTGATGGTCGCTGGGTCTGCACCGCCGAGGATGTTCAGCGTCTGGGCGCTTGCGGCGGCGGCGAAGGCGTTCCAGATCTGTTCGCCGAACGCGGCTGTGGCCAACCGCGGCGACCCGAGGTAGCCGGGCCACTCGGGCCGGCGAGCGACGCCGATCGCTTCCTCCAACGTCTGGCCGGTGACGGCTGTCGCGGTTTTGTAACCCGGCGCCACGAGTTCGGGACGCAGATGGAGCATGAGGCTGTGTTCGTCCATGCCGGCATGCAGTGAGCGGCCGTCTTCCCGCTTTTCCGCGTCGGTCATCGATCCCATGGCGTTGCCCCACCCGCTGATTACCGGCACCAGGTCCCACAGATTGACCATCCTGCCGCCGTAGGTGTCATGAAAAAAGTCGCCGGCATCGTCGATCGCACGAATGTGCAGCGGCGATCCATGGACGTGCACCACCATGATCCATCGGAATCCCTGTTCACCGAGTTCGGATGCCAGGTCCATGAACATCCCGCGCAATGTCGAGGGGCGGACCGCATATGTGCCAGGGAAACTGAAGCGGCCGCCGATTTCGTTCGATCCACTCGCGCCGATCGGAATCTGCGGGAAGAGGAGCACCGACCATCCGGGTTTGTTCGCGATGACGGACTGGGCGATCGCCTGCGTCAAGCGCTCGCTGAGGATGCCGTCGGTATACGCAGGGAGGAAGGGGCCGTGTTCTTCAAGCATGCCGCCGGTCAGAAGGACCACTGTCTTCGTTTTGTCGAGCGCCTGCAATTGAGCGCTGTTCAGCTCGGCTAGTTTCAGCACCTGCGCACTGGCGGGAGACGCGAAGATCGATAGAGAAAGCGCACACACGACGACTCCAAAACGCATAGTCACCCCCATTTGGCTTTGCGATAAACTGGCCCCGCCATGAAACATACCCTATTGACCTTTGCAGCCGTCGGCATGCTCGCCACCGGCTTGCCCGTCTTCACCAGTTCTGCACCTGAACTCCAGGGCGCCGGGCAGGCACCCGCGGGTGGCGCGGCCCCTTCGGCAGGCTCAGGGCAAGGCCAAGCGGCGCCGGATCCCATCCGTGAACTCGTGGGACACCTCGAACTGGAGCGGTACAAAGCAACGCTCAAGGGATTGGCGCAGTTCGGCGACCGCCAGCAAGGCACCAAGCGCAACCGCGATGCGGTCGATTGGATCGAGGCGCAGCTCAAGAGTTACGGCTGCACCAACACGGAGCGCATCACGTACACCTACGCACCCGCGGCACGTGGCGGCGGCGGTGGACAGGCCGCAGCCGGGCGCGCTGCCGGCGCGGGGCAGGCTGCTGGCGCGGGGCAGGCCGCCGGTGGGGGGCAGGGCGCCGCTCGCCAGGGTGGGCGAGGCGCCGCCGCAACGCCGCCAGCGCCGGGTTCCGCCGAGTGGGTGCGCCGCGGTCGCGAGGGCGGGTCCACTCAGTACGGATTCCGCGGTCGCACGGGCGTGAACAGCAATCTCGACTCGCAACCCAATGAGGCGCTCCGCGCGCTGAACGCCGAACCGAGCGTGCCTGGTGAACGCCAGCAGGTCTTCTGCACCAAGATTGGCACCACGCGTCCCCAGGAGATGTACATCATTGGCGCCCACATGGACGGCCTCGGCAAGGGTGAAGCGGTGAATGATGATGGGTCGGGGACGGCGTTGGTGATGGAAATCGCGCGCATCCTTCACATGCCGGGTGTGACCAGCGACGTGTCCATCCGCTTCGCGCTCTGGAACAACGAAGAGAGCGGCCTCAACGGCGCGCGTGCGTACGTGGAACAGCGCGAGAAGTTGCAGGGCCTCGAGAGCCCGGCTGGATCTGGCAAGTATCCGGAGCCGAAGTGGCTCGGGATGATCCAGCACGACATGATGATGTGGGACCACGGGATGCCGCGCGCCGACGGCACGGTCAGCTCCGAGCAGCGCCCCGAGGCCGACGTGAACATCGAGTTCCAGTCCAATTCGAAGATGGTCGACCAGTCGATGAAGCTGGCGTTTGCGCTCAAGGCGGCCGCCGACGCGTACACCACGCACTACCCGGCGACAGTGGGGCCGCACATGACCAACACCGATTCCACGCCCTTCATGGATCTGGTGCCGGCGATCAGCCTGCGCGAGAACGAGCGCGGCATGCAGACCGGCGCCGGCTGGAACCCCCACTGGCACCAGCCGACTGACCTGTTCGCGACGTTCTCCGACAAGGACTTCCTGCTCGGTCTCAACGCCGCGCAAGTGACACTTTCAGGCGTTGCGCGGCTGGCGGGAGTCAAGACCGCCAAATAGCGTCACGACGTTCACGACGGATTACACGGAGGCGCAGAGGCACAGAGGCTCTTCTTGGTTCTTAAGAAGGAACCATGGCATTGGTTTTCCCCAAAGAACTCTGCGTCTCGGCGCCTCCTATGATCCTTCGTGGGGTAAGGGTTTTTATGATCCTTCGTGGGTGACGATGTTGTTGATCTGGTAGACGCCAGTCGCAAGCGTTGTCGCGACTCCTTCCGCGACGAGCGCGCGGTTACCCAATCCAGCGTCTGCGCGCGAGAGGCCGGTGACTCGCGCCAGTTCACCTCGCGTCGTCATACCGGCGCCCTGCAGGAACGCGCGGGCGATTTCACGGAGCGCGGCCTCCCTGGGCATGGGCTGCGTCAATTGGTCGGGAAAGCGCCCGATCGCCAGTGTCCAGATGTAGGTGAACTTCGGCCGGTAGACGACCTCGCTCGGTACCACGAGCATCGCCGCTTGCAGTTCGTCCAACGCCTTCTGAAATGACGGCCGATCGTGCACGCCCGACTCCTGGCGCAGGTCAATCGAACTCATCTCCCATTCGTGGCGCAGGACCTTGAGGACGGCCTGCGCGTTGGCACTCAGGCGGCGCCGTTCTCCTTTTTCAGGTACGCCCCAGATCGCCCAAAACGCGGGAATCAGCCGGGGCGCGATGAACATCGCTTTTCCGCGCGCCATCTTGCCGTAGTACACCTTGCCGCGCCGCAGCACTTCGTCTTTCAATTGCCACGTGAGTGACGCCTCGGGGTCGGTCTGCACGTTGCGGGGCATCACGGCGTCGCGCCTGCCACACACGGCGACGTAGAGTGACGGCCCCGGCCGGCGCGAGTCGGTCAGGCACGCCGCAAAGCCAACCCGTTCCACAAAACGTTCGGCATCCGGCGCCGTCTCCACTTGCCGCGTGCCCTCGCGTCGCCACTGAGCATCACGGTAGTCTTCAATTTCCTCAGGAAGGGGGAAACTGCGGGGGAAGGCACGGTCGACAATTGTGCCACGCGTGATCCTCGTCAGGTAACTCTGATACCCTGACGCCGCCAGAGGATCTTTCATGAACAACGATGACGACCTGCCGCCCCGGGGGCCACTGGATTGGGTGCCTGACTTTCGTGAAGCCGGTCGCATACCGCGACCAGGGTGGGCCACGACGCGCTTCCTGAAGCTGGGGATCGTTACGGTGCTGGCGATCATCACGGTGACCAGCACGGCGTTCCAGATCAAACCCGAAGAAGTCGGCCTGGTGCTGCGTTTCGGCCGGGCGGTTCGTACCACAGAGCCCGGGCTCCACTTCAAAATGCCGTTTGTGGAGCAGGTGCTGCGCGTGCCAGTGCAGCGCCAACTCAAGGAAGAATTTGGCTTCCGCACGACGACGCCAGGGATCCGGTCGACGTTCTCGACCGAGGATTTCAGGGGCGAGTCGGTGATGCTGACCGGCGACCTCAACGTGGCTGTCGTTGAATGGGTCGTCCAGTATCGCGTGACCGATCCCTACAGCTACCTCTTCAAGCTTCGCAGCCTCACCGATACGTTTCGGAGCATGAGTCAGGCGGTCATGCGCGAAGTGGTGGGCGATCGTACGGTCACAGAAGTCCTCACCGTCGGCCGACAGGAAATCGCGACCACGTCCGGAGCGACTTCTGCAGGAGATGGTCAACCAATACGAAATGGGCATCGTCATCGAGCAGATCGTGCTGCAGGATGTGACGCCTCCCGATCCCGTGAAGCCCTCCTGGGATGAAGTGAACCAGGCGCAGCAGCAGCGCGATCGCCTGATCAACGAGGCGCGTGCCGAATACAACAAAGTCGTGCCGCGCGCCAAGGGCGAGGCCGAGCAGGCCGTGCTTCAGGCGGAAGGGTACGCGCTTGAGCGCGTCAACGGTGCGCGGGGCGATGCGTCGCGGTTCAAGTCGGTGTACGAGGCCTATCGAAAGGCGCCTGAAGTCACGCGACGGCGGTTGTATCTGGAGACGATGCAGCGCGTGCTGCCGCAATTGGGCGCCAAGGTCTTCATGGACAAGGGCACCGGCACCGTCATTCCGCTGCCGATCGACAGCATCAAGGGGCTTCTTGGCGTGACCGATCCGAAGGCAGGAGGTGGCCGATGACCATCGCCAAAGGCGCCGTCGCGCTGCTCGCCCTGATCCTGGTGTCGTCGTCCACGTACACGGTCAGCGAGACCGAGCAGGTCATCATCACGCAGTTTGGTGAGCCTCGCGGGAATCCCATCAGTCAGCCGGGGATTCACTTCAAGATTCCGTTCGTGCAGCAAGCAAACGTATTCGAGAAGCGTTTCCTCGAGTGGGATGGCAGCCCGAATCAGATGCCCACCAAGGACAAGCGCTTCATCTGGGTGGACATGTACGCACGGTGGCGGATTACCGATCCGCTGAAGTTCTTTCAGCGCCTGCGGGACGAGCGCGGGGCGCAGTCGCGCCTCGACGATATCCTGGACGGCGAAACGCGCAACGCCGTTGCCAGCTACGACCTGATTGAACTGGTGCGCAGCAGCAACCGGCCCGCCGACAGCATCCCAATCGAGAGCGAAGAGGAACGCATTGTCCTTGAGCAGATCTCGAAGGGCCGCCGGGCGATTGCCGCCAGCATCCTGGAAGCCGCGCGCGCGCGAACGCTCGACCTCGGCATAGAGGTGCTCGACATTCGCCTGAAGCGCATTAACTACGTGGACGAAGTGGCCAAGGACGTCTACGCGCGCATGATCGCCGAGCGGCGGCGGATCGCGGAGCGCTTCCGGTCAGAGGGTGAAGGCGAGGCCGCGCGCATCCAGGGCGAACGTCAGCGCGACCTGCAGCGCATCCAGTCTGAGGCCTACCGCCTGGCCCAGGAACTGCGCGGCAAGGCCGACGCCGAGGCGACGGCGATCTACGCCGAGGCCTACGGCCGAGACGCGGAGTTCTACGCGTTCTTCAAATCGCTCGAGACCTACGAGCGCGTGATCGACGGCAAGACCTACTTCGTCCTGGGCACCGACAGCGATCTGCTGAGATACCTTCGCTCGCCGCGATAGTCTCACGACGCATTACAGGAGACGCCGAGACACGGAGGATTGCCGCTGAATCTGGCGCGGCCGCGGTCCGGCACGCAGCCCTGCGAAAACCCAGCCTCTGAGTCTCTGCGTCTCTTGTGATCCGTCGTGATCAGTTATGCGCCAAGCGCGGCCAGGAACGCGTCCACGATTTCCGCGAAGGCCTGTGGCCGCGTGATGCAGCCCAGGTGCCCGGTGTGTGCCAGCGTGACGCTGCGTGACCCCGGGATGAGGCGCGCGAAGTCGGCCGCGCCGCCTGCAGGGACGACGTGATCCAAATGGGCTTCGCCCGAGATGATGAGCGTGGGCGCGGACACGGCGGCGCACTCGTCGGCGATGTCCAGCCCGTCGATGAGCGCGGCGCGCGCCGCCATTCGCGTGGGTGACAGCGGCGCCCGACAAAGCTGCCGGGCCTGTCGCATCACAAAGTCTCGCCGCTGCCGTCGGTCTGGAATCGCCACCGCCAACTCCGACCAGAGCCGCGCGCCCATGATTGAGAAGAAGGCCGGCGCGGCCAGCAGGGGATGGCGCGCGGCCCACCGGTGTGAGGGCCTCAGGTGCCACCCGGGGCCGGGAGCCGACACCAGCACGAGCGCCTCAGTGCGTTCCGGCCGGCGCGCGGCGAAACGCAGCGCGATGCGGCCGCCGAACGAGACGCCGCAGATCGTGGCCCGCGTGATTTCGCGATCGTCCAGCGCCGCTTCAACCTGCGCGACCAGACCATCAAGACCGCCCTGTTCATCACGCAAGGAAAACGTGATGACCCGGTGCGACCGTGTGAGCGCATCGACCGCTGGCTCCAGGTACTCCCAGCGCCCCTGGAGGCTGGGCACCAACACAATCGGGTTCCCATGCCCCCTGTCTACGATCGTCACGCTGTTGATCACGGATCACGCAGGATCACAGGAGACACAGAGACTGGGAGTTACTTTCTTTTCTTCCAAGAAGAAGATTCTCCTGACCTCATCATCTCCCTGTAATCCGTCGTAGACGCATTACTTGACAGCGGTGAACCTTGGTTCGATGTCCACCGGCACGCCCTTTAACTTGTCGAGCACAGCCTGCACCTGCGGGCGCACCACCACCATCGTCTTCAGCATCTCCTGCGCCGCCGCATAGTCTCCCACCGCCTGCATCGTCATGATGTCGCGCGTGAGGTTGGCCACGGCCTGGCGGATCTTGGAGTCCACCACAGAGAACGTGCCGTCGGCATTCACGATCACCGCGCCCTGGTCGAGCAGGTAGTTCAACTGGAGGATCTGGCCTCGGCCGTGCGCCGACGTCAACCCGAAGCGAATCGAGCGGAACGAGGAGGCGACAAACGTCGTGTACATCGCCCGCGAGATGTCCGCAGAAATGGTGCCCTTCTCGGCCAGTTGCGCAAGCGCCCAGAGGCCGGAGATGTCGGCCTTGGCTTCTTCGAGAGCCGAATACGTGTCTTTGAGGGCCTCGCGCACGGGAGTGTTGGTGCCGTGCACGACGTGCGGCCCAAGGCCGTGCATCAGTTCGTGCATGAGGATGTGCGTGAAGAAGGCGTCGAACTTCACGTTGGGCCTGTCAGCGACGGCCATGGCCACCTGGGCGATGGGCGTCAAGGCGTACTTGAACTTCGCCTCCTGCGTGTTCTTGAGCATCACGCGCTTCGAACCTTTTTCGCGGATGACGCGGTCGTCGTTCGGCAGGTTGAACGCAGCCGTCTGCACGCCGCGATTGCCGTCGCCGCCGCTGAACACCACGTTGACGACGCGCATGGGCGCCATCGCGCCAATCTTCGGTGTGCGGTACTTCGGATCGATGGGGAGCGCGTCTTCCAGGCCTTGAAGTTCGCCACCGAAGACATCCAGCTTCTTCGTTTCCGCGTCATCGCGCACCGTGATGAACGCCTCGAACGCGGCCTTGTAACCGAACCAGCCGTCCTCATACGTTTCGTAGGGACCGATCGTGGGCTCTATGGAGGCGTCGAGTTCCATCCACGCCACGTCCGACGCGTAGTAGTCGTTGGACTTGAACGCGTCGGCGCGCAACTCAAGGAAGCGCTTGAGCGTGGGCTGGGTGGTGAGTGAGGCGGCCTTGCGCAGCAGGGTGGCCGCCGCAGTCAGCGTGTTCTGGTATTCCACGCTGTAGGGCACGGCCATCAGCGAACCCGATGCGTTGCGTCGAATCGTGCTGAAGAACCCGACGGCCAGGTCGCGGTCGGCGCCGCGCAGAGTGTTCATCCACTTTTCCACCTCTTCCTTTGTGGCGTCGGCGGGGTAGAAGTTGGCCTGGTCGGGCTTTGGTCCCACGCCCGGTACAAACGGCGCATCTTCGTCGAGCCGCGACCACGGGCCTTTGTTGATCAGGAAGTAGTGCAACAGCTTCTGGCCTTCGGGGGACCGGTCGGCGGCCAGGCGCACCAGGGTGCTGGCATTGCCCGACCACGCCTGTTCCAGGAACAGGCCATCGATGAGCCGGGCCGCCTCCACCATGGCGGTCACCGCCTCGCGCTCGTTCGGCGGCAGCGGCGAAAGGTCTACGCCGATGTCGACAGGGGCGAAGCGGGCAATCTGGGCGTCGAGAGGCGAGGCGGTCACGGCAGGCTCCGTCGTAGGCGGGGCTTCGGCGGTGCAGGCCGAACCCAGTGTGAATGTGACAGGAATGAAAACAAGCAGGGCTGAGGCCTTCTGCGTCAGGGTCATCTGCCTAATTTGGCACACATCTGCATGACGCCGCCATGAACAAGCGCGGCCGGCGGGGCCTTTTGCCTCGGTGCGCGCGAGGAGTACAATAGTGGGCTTAGGACAAACGAGAGATGAAGAACATGGCTCCTGTAGACGCGTCTGCCTTGGAATCGATTGAAACGCGCGAGTGGATTGACTCGCTGGATTACGTATTGCGCACGGGGGACCGCAGCCGGATCTTCCGGTTGCTTGACGCCCTCCGGACCCGCGCGCGCGCGGCCGGCTTCCGCGAACCCTTTTCGTCGAATACCCCGTACATCAACACCATCCCATCCACCGAGCAGGTGCCGTACCCGGGCAACCGCGAACTCGAGCGCCGCATCAAGAGCGTCATCCGGTGGAACGCGCTGGCCATGGTCGTGCGCGCCAACCGCGAGTCGGATGGCATCGGCGGCCACATTTCGACCTACGCCTCGGCGGCCACCCTGTATGAGGTGGCGTTTAATCACTTCTTCCGCGGCAAGGAAGCCGGCGCCGATGCCGACATCATTTATTTTCAGGGCCACGCCTCGCCCGGTATCTATGCGCGGGCGTTCCTTGAAGGCCGCCTGACCGAAGAGCACCTTCGCGACTTCCGCCATGAGATGCGCGAGAGCGGCGGACTGTCGTCGTACCCGCACCCGTGGCTGATGCCGGACTTCTGGGAATACCCCACGGTCTCGATGGGCCTGGGCCCGCTCATGGCCATCTACCAGGCCCGGTTCAACAAGTACCTGGAGAATCGCGGCCACAAGCCCGTCTCGAACCAGAAGGTGTGGGCGTTCCTCGGCGACGGTGAAACCGACGAGCCGGAAGCGCTGGGCGCCATCACACTCGCCACGCGGGAAAAGCTCGACAACCTCATCTTCGTCATCAACTGCAACCTGCAGCGCCTCGACGGCCCCGTGCGCGGCAACGGCCAGATCATCCAGGAACTGGAGGCCGTGTTCCGTGGCGCCGGGTGGAACGTCATCAAGGTGCTCTGGGGTTCCGAGTGGGACGAATTGCTCGCGCGTGACACCGAAGGCCTGCTGGTCAGGCGCATGGGCGAGATCGTTGACGGTGAATACCAGCGCTACGTTGTCGAAGGTGGCGCGTACCTGCGCAAGCACTTCTGGGGCGCCGACCCGCGCCTTGAGGCGATGGTGCGCCACCTGTCAGACGACGACCTGAAGAAGTTGCATGTGGGCGGTCACGACCCGGTGAAGGTGTACAACGCCTACCGAGCGGCCGTGAACTCGCAGGGTGTGCCGACCGTGGTGCTCGCGCGCACCATCAAGGGGTATGGCCTGGGCGAAGCCGGTGAGGGCAAGAACATCACCCACCAGCAGAAGAAGATGAATGAGGGCGACCTCAAGCACTTCCGGGGCCGCTTCGGTATTCCGATCTCGGATGAAAAGATCGCCGACGCGCCGTTTTACCGGCCCGACGGAGACAGCGCCGAGATCAAGTACATGGCCGAGCGCAGGAAGGCGCTTGGCGGCGCCGTGCCGCGCCGTGTCGTGAAGGCCGGGCTGCTGAACGCCACCGTGACGACGCAGCTTGATGCCGAGTTCGAGGAGTTCTACAAGGGCTCCGATCGAAAGGCCTCGACCACGATGGTCTTCGTCAAGATGCTGACGAAGTTGCTGAAGGACCCGATCATCGGAAAGCTGATTGTGCCGATCGTCCCCGACGAGGCGCGCACCTTCGGCATGGAGTCGCTCTTCCGCGCCGTCGGCATCTATTCGAGCACCGGTCAGGTGTACGAGCCGGTGGACATGGACACGCTGCTCTACTACAAGGAAGCCAAAGACGGTCAGATCCTGGAAGAGGGCATCACCGAGGCCGGTTCGATTGCCTCGTGGATCGCCGCAGGCACCGCGTATGCCGCCCACGGCGTCAACACGATTCCGTTCTTCATCTTCTATTCGATGTTCGGCTTCCAGCGCATCGGCGACTTCATCTGGGCCGCCGCTGACGCGCGCTGCAGGGGCTTCATCCTTGGCGGTACCGCAGGACGCACCACGCTTGCCGGCGAAGGCCTGCAGCACCAGGACGGCCAGAGCCATGTGCTGGCGTTGTCAGTGCCCACCTGCCGGTCGTACGACCCGGCATTCGCCTACGAACTGGCCGTGATCATCAAGGACGGCATCAAGCGGATGTATGTGGATGGCGAAGACACCTTCTACTACATCACCGTGATGAACGAGCAGTATGCGATGCCCGCCGCGCCGCCTGCCGACGTTGCGGCCGGCATCATCAAGGGCCTGTATCGGTTCAGTGAATCGAAGAACACGAAGGCCAAGCTCAAGGCGCAGTTGCTGGGCAGCGGCACGATCCTCAACGAGGTGATCACCGCGCAGGGCATGCTCGAGAAGTACGGCGTGGCGGCCGATGTGTGGAGCGCCACCAGTTACAACGAGCTCTACCGCGATGGCCACGCGGCCGACCGGTGGAACCGCCTGCATCCGACTGAGACGCCCCGCGTGCCGTACGTCGCCCAGTGCCTGGCCGGCACGGAAGGCGTGATTGTGGCGGCGTCCGACTACCTGAAGAGCCAGCCCGGCATGATCTCGCAGTGGGCCGGCCGGCCGATCGTCACGCTGGGCACCGACGGCTTCGGCCGTTCTGAAGACCGCGCGTCACTGCGCGACTTCTTCGAAGTGGATGCGCGCTACATCGTCATTGCCACCCTCTCGGCGTTGCAGCAGCAGGGCAAGGTGGAGGCTGCGGTGGTGGCCAAGGCCATCAAGGATCTCGGTGTGAATCCCGAGAAGCCCAACCCGGCGATTTCCTAACAAGGCGAGGACAACGAGCACTCATGGCACTGGAATTCAAAGTCCCCGAGCTTGGGGAAAATGTGGAAAAAGGCGATGTCGTTCGCGTCATGGTGAACGCCGGCGACGTCATCGCGGTCGATCAGGCCGTCTTCGAACTTGAGACGGACAAGGCCACCATCGAGGTCCCGTCAACCGTGGCGGGCACAGTGGGTGAGGTCCGAATCAAGAAGGGCGACAAGGTCAAGCCGGGGCAGGTGGTCCTGACAATTACAGCCGCGTCGGGGTCCGGGAGTCCCGAGGTCCCGGGGGCAGAGGTCAAGGAGCCTGTCGCGGTTCCGGAGTCCCGGGGTCCCGAGGTCCCCGAGGTGAAGGCACCTGCGCCGGTCGTGAACATTGCGACTGCGCGGCCGGTTGCGGTTGCGGCGGCGGTGGCCGTCGCGCCTTCCGTGGTGACGGGCCCGGTGGAGCTGGCGCAGTCGGTGCCGGCGGCGCCGTCCGTGCGGCGGTTCGCGCGCGAACTGGGCGTTGAGATCGCGCAGGTCACCGGCACCGGGCCGGGAGGCCGCATCGGCCAGGATGATGTGTCGGCCTACGTGAAGGCGCAGATGACGTCGGGCGCAGCGACTGGTGGCTCCATCGGGGTGCGCGTTCACACGGCGCTTCCGGATTTCTCGAAGTGGGGCACGGTCGAGAGCAAGCCGATGTCGAACATCCGCCGCAAGACGGCGGAGCATCTGGCGCATGCCTGGCAGGCGCCCCATGTGACGCAGAACGACAAGGCTGACCTGTCGGGCTTTGACGCGTTCCGCGATACGTTCGGCGGTCGTGTGGAAAAGGCCGGCGGGAAACTCACGATCACCGCCGTGGTCATCAAGGTGCTGGCGGCCGCGATCGACCGCTTCCCGCAGTTCGCGTCCTCGGTGGACATGGCGAACGAAGCGATCGTCTACAAGCAGTATCGCCACATCGGCGTGGCGGTTGATACGCCGAATGGCCTGTTGGTGCCGATCATTCGCGACGTCAATGCGAAGACCGTGACGCAGATCACCGTCGAACTCGCTGCACTGTCGCAGAAGGCGCGCGACAAGAAACTGAGCCTGGACGAAATGTCCGGCGGCGTGATGACGGTGACGAACCTCGGCGGCATCGGCGGCACGTCGTTCTCGCCGATCGTCAACCAGCCCGAAGTGGCCATCCTCGGGATGTCGCGCAGCAGCATCGAGCCCGTGTGGCTCAACGGCCAGTTTGTGCCTCGCCCCATGCTGCCGCTCTCGTTGTCCTACGACCATCGTGTTATCGATGGCGCCGACGCCGCGCGCTTCCTCCGCTTCGTCGTCGAAGCGCTCGAACAGCCGCTGACGATGATCCTCTGAACAGCCATGTCACGAAGGATCACAGGAGACACGGAGTTGGGGAGTCAGGCCTTTCTAAAACCAATTCCTCAGCGTCTCGGCGTCTCCTGTAATCCGTCGTTTTGAGAGTTCACATGCCTTCTACACAGCTCGTAGTTATTGGTGGCGGCCCGGGAGGGTACGCGGCGGCGTTTTATGCGGCGGATCTCGGGATGCAGGTGACCCTGGTAGACATGGAGCCGAATCCCGGCGGCGTGTGTCTCTATCGCGGGTGCATCCCCTCAAAGGCGCTGCTCCATGTGGCGAAGGTCGCGAGTGAAGCCAAGCACGCCACCAATTGGGGGCTGACATACCCTGAGCCGATCATCGATCTCGACAAACTCCGCTCGTACAAGGACGGCGTGGTGTCGAAGCTCACGGGCGGCCTGGGCCAACTGTCGAAGCAGCGGAAGATCACGTTCATCCAGGGCAAGGCGTCGTTTGTGGACGCGAAGAATCTCAGTATCGAGTTGGCCGCAGGCGGCACGCAAGACCTCTCCTTTGAACACGCGATCATCGCCACCGGCTCGTATCCGACAGCGATTCCTGGCCTGTCGATCAAGAGCGACCGGCTCATGGACTCGACTGGCGCGCTGAATCTGCCGGAGATTCCGAAGACACTGCTGGTGGTTGGCGGCGGTTACATCGGCCTTGAGCTCGGCTCGGTTTATGCGGCGCTCGGCACCAGGGTCACCGTCGTTGAGATGACCGATGGGCTCCTGCCTGGAGCCGACCGCGACCTCGTGGTGTTCCTCGCGCGGCGACTGGAAGCGACGCTCGACAAGATTCTGCTCAAGACGCGAGTCGTGGGCATGGAAGAGGGCAAGAACTCGATCAAGGTCTCGATGGTGCCCTCGACAAGCTCGGGCGAGGCGGGCGAGACCATCGTCCAGGAGTTTGATCGCGTGTTGGTCTCGATCGGGCGGCGTCCGAATTCCGCGGTGCCTGGACTCGACAAGACGGGCGTCGTAGTGGGCGAGCGCGGGTTCATCACCGTGGATTCGGCGATGAGGACCGCCACGCCGAACATCTTCGCGATTGGTGACGTGGTGGGCGAGCCCATGCTCGCGCACAAGGCGTCGCACGAAGCGAAGGTGGCAGTGGAGGCCATCCTCGGCCATAAGGTGGCCTTTGAACCCCAGGCCATTCCTGCGGTGGTTTTCACCGACCCCGAGGTCGCCTGGTGCGGCCTCACGGAGAACGACGCGAAGAAGCAGGGCCGTAAGGTGGAAATCGCCAAGTTCCCCTGGGCTGCCCTCGGCCGCGCTCTGGCCATCGACCGGCCCGACGGCATGACAAAGCTCGTGATCGACCCTGAGACCGAACGCATCCTCGGCGTCGGCATCGTGGGCGCCGGCGCCGGTGAACTCATCGCCGAAGGCGTACTCGCCGTCGAGATGGCCGCGCTCGCCAGCGACCTGAAGCTCTCGATCCACCCGCATCCGACGATGTCGGAGACGCTGATGGAAGCCGCCGAGGTCTTCTTCGGACACTCGACGCATGTCTATCGACCTAAGAAGAAATAAAGTCCCCGTCACTTAGGAAATTAGGAACTGGGGAACTGGGGAACTGGGGAACTGCGCCCGCACCCGGTACCTCCGGGTTTCCGTTGGGTGGTGAGTCGTCGTGGCAGCTCGACTGCGAGCGACGCGACAGGCAGTTGGTCCGAAAAACACCTCGGAGGGGGGCGACAGCGGGTGGGGATGGGGGCCCCCACCCGAGATCACGGGCGATGCCCCTGCAGAGGTGTTTTTCCCGCGTTGGAAGCCGGAGAGCTGACGCGACGAGTCAGCACCCAGCGGAAACCCGTGCAGCGTGATCTCAGGGTTCACGCCCAACCCCCTATAATTGCGCCCGAGGTATTTCATGTCCGTGCCCTCCGTGCGTCTCCGCCTTTTTATCCTCCTGTTCCTCCTCGCCATCATCCCCGTCTACGTGGTCGCGCAACAGTCCCGCCCGGCTCCGGTCGCCGCGCCCACCCCGGACCTGGTGAACGCCAAGTTTGAGCGCGATCCGAAGCAGCCCATCGACGAGGAGTACACAAAGAAGATCAAGGAATACACGACCGAGTCGTTTTTCCTGTCGCCCTTCGTGGACTACCTGCCGGCGTCGAAGACCGTGCCGACGCCGTCGGCCGTGCTGGGGAATATCGCCGGCGCGCCCGGCAAGTTGCCGTACTCGAAGGAAGTGCACGACTACATGCGCCTGCTCGCGAAATCGACGCCGCGGGTGCGGGTGATGTCGATCGGGACATCCGAAGAGGGCCGCGAGATGATCGCCGTGGCCGTGGCGTCAGAGGCCGTCCTCGCGCGTTACGACGCCAACAAAGCGAATCTCGAGAAACTGGCCGACCCGCGGCTGATCAAGATGAACGATGCCGAGGCCCTGCGGCTGGCTGCGGAGACGACGCCGGTGTACTACATCACCGGGGCGATTCACTCGCCCGAGTCGGGGTCGCCCACCGCGTTGATGGAACTGGCGTACCGGTTGGCGGTGGACGACAGTGCGTACATCAGGAACATCCGGGATCACCTGATCACGTTGATCACGCCGGTGGTTGAGACCGACGGCCGCGATCGCATGGTGGACCTCTACGAATACGGCAAGAAGTATCCGGATCGCACGGTGCCCAATCTGCTGTACTGGGGCAAGTACGTCGCGCACGACAATAATCGCGATGCCATGGGCATGACGCTGAAGTTGACCGAGAACGTCCTCGGCACCTACATCGATCACAAGGCCCAGGTGCTGCACGACCTGCACGAGTCGGTCGCCTACCTCTACGACAACACCATCGGCGACGGCCCGTACAACGCGTGGATCGATCCCATCCTGACCAACGAGTGGCAGATGGTCGGCTGGCACAACGTGAACGAGATGACGCGCCTGGGCATGCCGGGCGTGTTCGCCTTCGGCACGTTTGACACATGGTCGCCGGGCTACCTGATGTTCATTGCCGCCACGCACAACGGCATCAGCCGGCTCTATGAGACGTTCGGCAACGGGGGCAACGCCGATACGCGCGAGCGCACGCTGCCGCCCACGCAGACCTCGCGCACCTGGTATCGGCAGAACCCGCCGCTGCCAAAGGCGAACTGGTCTCTGCGAAACAACAACAACTACCAGCAGACCGGGTTGCTCGTCTCGCTGGGGTACTTCGCCAATAACCGGCGCCAATTCCTGTGGAACTTCTACGAGAAGAGCAAGCGGTCCATCCTGAAGGCCACCACGGAAGGCCCGGCGGCCTACGTGCTGCCCGCCAACGACCCGCGCCTGGGCACACAGGCAGAGCTGCTGCGCATGCTGCAGAAGCAGCGCGTGGAAGTTTCTCGCGCGGTCGGTCCGTTCTCGGTTGAAGTGCCGATCCGCCCTGCGCCTGGCGGAGGCCGTGGCGGTCGCGGCGGTGAAGAAGCGGGCGCTGCCGCGGAAGGCAGGGAAGGCGGTGGCCGTGGCGCCGCTGCGCGCAGGACCGAGAAGCGCGACTTCCCGGCAGGCTCCTACATCGTCCGCATGGATCAACCGTATTCGCGGATCGCGGACGCGTTGTTCGACTACCAGTACTGGTCGCCCAACGACCCGCAGAGCAATCCGTACGACGACACCGGGTGGACGTTTCCCGAGGCGTTTAATGTGCAGGCCATCCGCGTGATGGACACGCAGGTGTTGGAGGTTGGCGTCGAGAAGGTCAGCGGCGCCGTGACCGCCGCCGGCGGCGTGCACCGGGTTGACGGTGGAGCCGCAGCAGCGGGCGCGCCCGCACCGGTGGCCGGGGCCACGACCTTCGCCATAAATCACAATGCCGACAACGCGATCTTCGCGCTGCGGTATCGCATGCCGGCCGCCGACATTGCGGTAGCGGAAGAGCCGTTCGAAAGTGGCGGCATGAAGTTCAACCGCGGGTCGTTCATCCTGCGCAATGTCAGCCAGGCCGATCTGCATCGTGAGACGACCGCGCTTGGCCTCAAGGCGTTCCCGCTCGCCTCTGCGCCCACGGTGAAGGCCCATCCGGCGCGCGCCGCCCGCGTGGCGTTGATGCACACCTGGACCAGCACGCAGACCGAAGGGTGGTGGCGCATCGCCCTCGACAACGTCGGCATTCCGTACGACTACATCTCCACGCAGGAGGTGGCGCGTGATGCCAACCTGCGCGCGAAGTACGACGTGATCCTGTTTGGCCCCGGGGGCGGCAGCAGCCAGTCGATCATCAACGGCATGCCGATGTGGCGCGGTCCCATTCCGTGGAAGAACTCGCCCGACACTCCGAATATCGGCACCTACGCGCAGACCGACGACATGCGCCCCGGGCTTGGACTGCAGGGCCTGATGAACTTGCAGAACTTCGTCAAGCAGGGTGGTGTGTATGTGGGCGCCGTCGGCAGCGCCACATTTGCGCTCGAGAACGGCATGACGCACGGTGTCTCGATGAACACGCCCGGCACGGCCACGCGGGTGGTCGGCAGCCTCCTGCGCACCCAGCTCGTGGATGATGCGAGTCCAATCGTGTATGGAATCCAGGACCGTCTCGCGGTCTATAGCGACAGCGGGCAGAGCTTCAGTGTGAGCGCCACGGGCGGCGGCGGCCGGGGCGGCGGTGGTGGCGGAGCCGGTCGTGGCGGTGGGGCGGGTCCACGGGCCACGGGCCGAGGCTTACCCGATGAAGTGGATTCGGTGCAGGGCCGCCCGGCACTGGACCCTCGTTTTGAAGCGGCCCCCACGCCCCGCGTGGACGCGTGGGCCTATGCGTTGCCGACTGATGAGCAACTGCGTTCGCCGCTCAACATCATTCCGCCACAGTATCGCCCGCGCGTGCCGCTGCGTTTTGCGGATCAGAATCAGCTGCTGGTGTCTGGTCTTCTGCAGGGCGGCGGCGACATCGCGCAGCGCCCGGTGGTCGTGGATGTCCCGATGGACTTGGGGCACGTGGTGCTCTTCGCCAACAACCCGCTGTATCGCGGAACGACGGTGGGCAGCTACGCGATGGTACTCAACGTGATCGTCAACTTCGACAACCTCAACGCGGGGCGCAAGGTCGACGCTAAGTAAACACTGATCTACACGAGGCATGCTCCTTCACGCCTCGTGTGGATACTCCTATCCCCCAGACGCGATTCGAAGGTCCTGGACCTTTTTCTCGCCATCACCCAGAACAAACGCGATCGACGCGGCGGCGAGTTCTTCGAGCAGCGCTGGGTCGCGGAGTTCTTCGGCGCCGATATCGGTGACCGCGGCGATGCGATACGCGCCGGCCGGCAGGTTGGCAAACGCGAACTTGCCATCGGTACCGGGGCGCGTGGAACGAACACGACGGGTTGATCCCCACAGCGCCCGGTCCGCCGGGAAGAGCACCACGGTGTAGTCGGGCGCGGGGCGCTTGGAGGCGTCCTGCAGTGTGCCCGACAGCGCCTGCGTCCGGTTGGTAAACGTGAAGACGGCGTCGGTGATGGTGTCACCGGCTGCGAGTTCAAACGGCGTGTCTAATGCGTCTTTGCCTTTGATGACCGCCGACTTCAGAATCCAGTTGGCCTCCGGCGTATTGAAGTTGGCGCTGACGCGATAGCGGCCTGGCGGGACACCTTTGATGCTGACGCCGCCCGAGGCGGAGACTTGCGTTGTGTTGGCGCCCATGCCGATCATGGCGTTGCCTTCAGCCGGAATGAGGTTCACGCGGGCGCGGGTGAACAACGTCGGTGGGTCCACACCGTCCGCTTCAAACGCCATGTGCCCGACGATGGTCATGCCTTCCTGCAGGGCGAGTGTGACGCCGCTGACTGGCTGGCCGTCGATGTCCACGTCGGCGCTTGCCCACAGGGGCGGAGCGCCCTCCTGATTCACCCGGGCGCTGATCGTGTACGCACCCGGTGTAATGCCCGTGAAGGAGAACTTGCCGTCGGGGCCCACGCGCCTGTTGGCCGACGAGATGTTGACGATCATGGCCGAGCCGCTGGCCGACAGGCGCGGCATCATCAGGAGTTCTACCGCCTCCAGCCGGACCGATCCTGGTCCGACCACCACTCCGTCGATCGACGCGGTGCGTACGAACTGTACGGACACGTCCACGCCCGATCGCTCTTCTCCGGTTTTCAGCGTGATGACGCCGGCCTGCGCGGCTGTGAGCGCGCCCGGGTAGAACACGGCCGTGTAGCCCATCGTGACGGGAGGTTCCACGGGCGCGTCTGCGGCAGCCGGCTGCTTCATGGCCTGCTGCGCCGCGGAGATGTCGGTCTCGGTCATCCGGCGGATATCGCCCCAGGCGGAGTAGCGTGGTGTGGCTGAGATGACGTAGTCGCCCGCCGGCAGGCCGTAGAGGCGATAGACGCCGCGGTCGTCCGTGCTTTCGCCGAAGAGGGCGCCGGCCATGGGCACGTTCGACAACGTGCGTTCGCCGTTGACCGTGCGCACCAGCTGCGCGCGCACGTTGGTGCCTGATGCAGGCTGGCCATATTCATCCACGATGCGGCCCGTGATGACGCCGCCTCTGGCCATCCGCATCTGGAGGTTCTGCGATCGCTGGACATCCGTGAGGTTCACGGGAGTGCCGGGCCGGTCATGTCGCCGCGCCCCAAACGCCGTGCGCACAAACCCTGGCTTCGAGGCTTCGATGGTGTAGGTGCCCAGCGGCAGGTCCGGAAACACGAATCGTCCCTTGGCGTCGGTATACGCGCTGACGGGGTCACCGTTGGATGCAATCGCCCGCACCAACGCCCGCCGCACAGGCTGCGACGTCTCTTCGTCGGTGACGATGAGGCCGGCAATTTCGCCCACGATCCCGGTGGTCACGCGCGTGTCGCGCGAGGGTTGCTGACGTACCGCCTGCGCCCACAGGGCTGCGCTGGCCACGCAGGCGATCACACAGGTCAACACGACGCGACGCATTACGAAGGTCCTTTCACGGAAGTCAATGTCACGGCGCGCGCGTCGGCGTCACCGATGCGGATCTGCGTGGCGCTGCGCGACACCGTGTCGAGGTACGCGGGATCCTGCCAGGTCCGCGGCGCCGACCCTCCAATGGCGACCACGTGATATTCACCCGGCGGGAGCGGACCAATCTTGAAGGTGCCGTCTTTGCCGGTGCGAGACGTCTTGATCCGTCTCGGCTGCGATCCCGTGTCCACCCAACCCGACGGATCCACCGGGAACACGATGACCGATGCCGTCGCATCGGGGTTGCCCGACGCGTCGCGCACGGTGCCGGTCATCTCGGATGGCCGGTCGGTGAACGAGAGCAGAACGCCCCCGGCGCTTTCGTCCTTCAGTTCAACAGCGGTTTCAGTGATGTCGCGTCCGCCAAACGTAGCCGACCGCAGCGTCCATCCTTGCGGCGCATTGCTGACCCTCAGGATGTACTTCCCGGCCGGGACGCCCATCGTCTTGAACGAGCCCGTTTCGTCCACGCGTCCGCGGGCGTTACCGACCATGCCTGCCGTGCGGCCGTCCGCCGGCTCCAGGGTGATGCTGATGCCGCCACGGGCTTCCGCCGTCGGTTGTGCGGTGCCACCTTGGAACACCACATTGCCGCTGACCGAGAGTCCCTCGCGCAGAGACACCGTCATGCCGGCCAACGCCCGCGTCCCGACACCCACCGGCACTTCGGCCCAGAGCGTCGGCTCGGCCGGCAGGGGGGCGGCGCCGGCCGGTCGTGCGGCCACCACCTCCTGCGTGATCATGCGCACTTGCTCGCCGCCGAGCGACGTAAACGAGATCCGTTCACCGGCGCCACCGACAAAACGTGGTGTGCGCTGCGCGCGAAGCACGTATTGTCCGGCCGGTACGCCGGTGAATTCGAACTGACCGTTGGCGTCCGTGGTGGCAGTGGCTGCCTCGATGGGTGACACGAGATCTTCTGCGTCGGCTGGAATCAATTGCAGCTGCGTGTTGGCGGCCGGGCCGTCGGGGCCCACGACCATACCGGTGATGCTCAGTGCGCGCACCGGTGTCAGCGTGAAATCAACCGCGGTCCGTTCCTCGCCGGGCTGCACGGTGATGGCGACGGCCCGCGATGCCGAGAGTGCGCCGGTGTAGAACTCGGTCTGGTAGGTGAGTGGCTGTCCGTCGGCGTCGGTCCCGGCTGGGGGCACACCCCCGTCCGATGTCGTCATGAACGTCATGTTCCCGCCGCCTCCGCCCCCGCTGAGGGGCGCACCTTCGATGCGCACAGCAGCGACGGAGAAAGTGCCGCTTGCGCCGCTGCTCATCGAGCGTTCGGCTTCCCGCATGCCGCGCATCATGGAGTCGAGTGAGGGACGCTGTGTGAACGGCAACACCACGACATATTCGCCGGGCTCGAGCGATCCCATCCGGAACTGTCCGCGGTCATCGGTGGTGTCGAAGCCACTGTCGGTCAGCCGGCGTCGGCCACCGGTGTAGTCGCGGCGCAGCGCCCGCACGGGTGCGCCCACCAGCGGCTCGTTGTTTTCGTCGAGCACCGTGCCGGCGATGGCCGCATGACGCCACACCATGATGTCGGCGGTGCTGGTGCGCAACGTATCGGTGATCTCCACCGCCATGGGAGTACCACCGGGCCGCAGCCGCCCGTGTGCGCCATCCACAAAGCCCGGCCGCGATGCGGTGAGCGAGAAGCTCCCCTTCGGCAAACCGCGATATGCGAAGCGCCCCTGTCCGTCGGTCAGCACACGTTGGGGCGCGAACCCCGGCAGCGACAACGTGACAATCGTGCCGGCCACCGGGCTTGTGCCGTCAGCCTCGACGACCCGGCCCATGACCACGCCTGTGCCGATCTCCATGGGCTTGGTCCCGCCGCTCACGCCGGGCCCGATCATCTCGGTCACGGTCGTCGTCATGCTGGCGCCGGAGCTCGACACGACCACCTGTGCGCCGGCCATTGCGCCGACCGCGGTGCCGTTCATTGCGCCGACCTGAATGGCGCCGACCGATGTGCCGACCACCAGAGCAACAAGGACCGCCGGATGCGCAATGAGCCTGCAGCTGTTTTCATAGGTAGAATCTCATCTCCCAGACTTTAGACGCTCATGGCGGCGGTCGGCTGTAAAGAGAAGGTTAAGGTGTCGGCTGAAAATGGCGAAATGTCACAAATGACCGAAATGGCGAAATGCGGACAAACCAATGCGAACCATTGCAGGGAAGAATGGCCAAATGTCCTTGATGTCCAATGGTTGAATCTGCCTCTCCAAGGTCATTCACCCATTGCAGGCCTTCGACATTCGAACATTCTTCCCTGCAATGGTCCCATTCGGTTTGTCCGACATTTCGCCATTTCGGACATTTGTGACATTTCGCCATTACGGGCGACGCGCCGAGGGGCCGCATTTCCGTGTACATCAATCGTCCGCCGAACCCGCGCGCGTCGCCTCCACGGCCGTATAGTGCCTGTATGAGGAGGCCCTGATGCGGACCAGAGCGCGCGGAATCACGGCGGCACTGATGGTGGTGACCGGCGGCGCCGGGGCGTGGGCGGCTCAACGGGGCGCAGGCCCCGGTCCAGGCGGCGCCACCCAGGTCGCCCAAGTCACGGGGACCATCGTCGGCCGCGTTGTGGATGCCGGCACCGGTCAGCCCGTCGCCGAAGCGCAGGTCCAACTCGCGATTCGTGCAGCGGCCGCCACGGCGCCGGCCGCGCGTCTGCTCACCGGCCCCGACGGCCGATTCGTCGTCCGTGACGTGCCGATCGGGAACGGACAACTGACGGTCCTTGCGCCGGGATACATGAATGGGTCCTATGGCCAGGTCAGGCCGGGGGGGCCGCCGCTGCCCGTGGTCGTCACGGCGGAAAACCGCGTCCAGCAGGTGACGGTGCGCCTGTGGAAATATTCCGCGGTCTCGGGGACGATCACAGACGAAGCCAATGCGCCGGCAGTGAATATTGCCGTCCGGGCATTTCGACGCACGTTTGCGTCGGGACTGCCGCGCTACGCGCCGAGTGGTCTTGGCCGTACCGACGATCGAGGGGCCTATCGAATCTCTGGACTCGCGCCCGGCGACTATGTTGTGGCGGTGCAGCAGACGCAGACGACCATGCCGGTCGCCTCGATGAACGCGTTGGTGGACAGCATGCTCAACGGCTTGGGCGCGTCGGCCGCCGCCCTCGACCTGGCTGCCGCAGCTGTGATGCCTACGGGCGGCGCCGGTCTGCAGGTCGGTGACCAACTGGTCAGCGCCATGTCTGGTGCGCTGCCTGTCGTGAGTGGCGATGGGCGCATGGCCGCGTATCTCACGCAGTATTTTCCCGCGGCCGCGACCCCGGAAGACGCGACCACGGTGACGCTTGCGTCTGGCGACGACCGCAGTGGCGTGGATATCCGCATGCCCCTCGTGACCACAGCCGGGATCAGTGGCACGGTGATTGGGCCGGACGGGCCGCTGTCAGGCGTTCAGGTCCGTGTTGTGCCTGCCGGTGTGGTCAATGGAAATGACCTTCTGAGCGACGTGGCCCGGGGAGTGACCGGGGCCAATGGCGCCTTTCAGTTGTATGGCGTGCCCGCAGGCCCACACGTCATCAAGGTACTGCGCGTGCCCCGCCCGCCACTGCCGCCGGGCATGGCGAACAATCCGCAGATTCAGGCGCTTCTGGGTGGCAGCGGTGGTCCATCGACGCCGAGTGATGCGCTGACGTTGTTCGCAAACGTACCGGTTGCGGTTGAGCGAGATATCACTGGGTTGGTGCTCACGCTCTCCGTGGGTGCGTCGGTGTCGGGTCGTGTGGCGTTCGTCGGCACGGCGCCGGTACCGGCGCTGACAAATCTTCAGGTGATGCTGACGCCCGTCGGCGAGCAGGCGACTCGGCTGAGCCCCGGGCGGGTCGCTGAGGATGGCCGGTTCACTGTCGGCGGCTCCGCCCCTGGTCGGTACCTTCTCAGTGCCCAGGGTGCCCCGGCAGGCTGGTTCGTACGTTCCGCGATGGCCGATGGGCGTGATGCGCTCGAGAACCCGATCGACCTGGCGGCCGAAGACATTGCCGATGTCGTGATGACGTTCGTTGATCGTCAAACCACGTTGTCGGGGACAGTCACGGGGGCCAATGGCGCGCCGGCGGCCGCCACCGTGATCGTCTTCCCTGCGGCCCATCGGGAGTGGATCGCGCGCGGGATGGCGTCGCGGCTCACGCGAAACGTGCGCGCGCAGGCCAAGGGCACGTTCACTGTTACTGGCTTGCCCGCGCGTGACTATCTGGTCGTGGCCCTGGCCGATGAAGATGTGCCCGACGCGCAGGATCCGCGCGTGTACGAAGCGCTGGCCCGAGCGGCGACCTCGATCACCCTCTCGGAAGATGGGCCACGCACCGTGGTGCTCAAGATTGCGCAGGTGGTGCGATGAGCGCCCTCGGCCGGTGGCTCATCATGTTGTTGCTGATCGCGGTGGCTGGTGATGTGGACGTCCGCGTGGCCGGTCAAGCCCAGCGCGATCAACGCGTACCCGCGCGCGATCGCCCAGCGGATACTCCAGCAGGCACAGCGGTGATCGCGGGCGTGGTGGTCACACAGTCTGAACCGCAGCAGCCTGTGCGCCGCGTGAGCGTCATGCTGGCCTCGGGCCCTATCGTGATCCCGCGTACGGCGGTGACCGATGACGAAGGCCGATTTGAATTCACCGGTCTCGCCGCCGGTAACTACACACTGGTCGGCCAAAAACCGGCCTGGGTCACGTCCGTGTATGGCGCTCGAAGCGCGTCGGACACTCAGGGTATTCCCGTGGCGGTGACCGACGGACAACGAGTGGCCGGACTGCGGCTGCCGATGATGCGCGGTGCCGTGGTCGCCGGTGTGGTGCGCCTGGCAAGTGGACAACCGGCTCGTGATCTCGCCGTGCAGCTGCTGCAGGTCAGGACCCTGGACGGGCGCCGACAGACCACCACGGTGGCCGCGCCGGCGCCCACGAACGACCTCGGCGCGTACCGTGTTTTCGGCCTTCCACCCGGCGACTACGTGGTGCAGGCCCGATCGCAACCCAACATGGGCCAGGGGCCCGTGCTGCGTCAGGTCACGGAGGCCGAAGTGCGGTGGGGCGACCAGCAACTCGCCCAAGCCCAGGCGCTTACTGCGGCTGCTGCGGCAGTGGCCGATCCGCCACCGCCCGGGCCCGCTGTGACGTACACCTCGGTGTATTTTCCGGGCACCACCCTCGCGTCAGACGCGGCCGTGATTACACTGCGCCCGGGAGAAGAACGTCTCGGTGTGGACTTCTCCCTGTCGCTCGTACCCACCGCTCTGGTGACGGGCACGGTCAGGGGTCCGGGCGGCGAGCCGGCCGCCGGCGCCAGCGTCATCCTGGAACCGGACGGCGGGAGTGACGATTTGATCGGCATCCTGATGGGGGGCGGCCGGACAGCCACCCGGCCCGACGGCACATTTACGTTGACCGGCGTGACGCCGGGCCGGTACTCGCTGACCGTTCGGGGCACACCCCAGCGCGCAGGCGCGGCGCCGCAGTCGGCCGCCGACGCGCAGATGTCCCAGGCGATCGCCATGGCCACCGCGATGGCCGGCGCCATGGGTGGCGGCCGAGAGAATCCCGCGACGTTGTGGGCCGCCGAAGCCATCGACGTCAATGGCCAGGATCTCGGGCCATTGGAACTGGAACTGCGCGAAGGCCTGACCGTGACGGGCACTGTGATTGCCGAAGGGGGGGCAGTGCCGCCCGATGCGGCGGCGATCCGAATCACCGTCTCGCGGCCCTCCACCGGCGATAGGGCCACGGCGATGGTCTCGAGCGCGATGAGTGCCTCGGCCGGCGCTCCAAAGGAGGACGGCACATTTACCGTCCGGGGTTTAATGCCCGGCAGGTACCAGTTGGCCGTGTCGGGCAAGCCGATGCGCCTCAACGCCATGATCCCTGGCGTGGCTCCGGCGCAGCGCGGGTGGGTGGTGAAGTCGATTCAGTGGCGCGGTCAGGATCTGGCCGATTCCGGGATTGAACTGCAGGCCGACGTGCCGGTCACGGGTGTGGTTGTGACCCTGACAAATCGGCCGGCTGAACTCGGCGGTCGGGTACTCGACGCCGCCGGTCGCCCCACCGGCGCCTTTCCCATCGTCGTCTTTTCCGTGGACCGCGCGCGTTGGGGCGCTGGATCCAGGCGTGTGGCACAGGCGCAGCCGGCCTCCGACGGGAAGTTTCTGGTCGTGGGCCTGCCCGCCGGTGAGTATTTTCTGGCTGCGGTCACCCGATTGGAGCCCGGAGACCTTGCCGATCGGCAGTTTCTGGAGGACCTCACACCTCAGTCCCTCCGGATCACCATTGGTGATGGCGAGAAGAAGACTCAGGACCTGAAGCTGGCTTCAGGCGGTTGACGCCACAGAAAAGGCAGTTCGTCACTGCGTTTACGTAAATAATGGGATCTCGGATATCGTAAGCACCCTGAGAGATCTCGCATGACGCCACCAGGGCCGTCCGGCTCACCCGATCCGTCGCTGCGCGCAGCAGTTGCCACCATTGATCGCCTCAGGCGGTCGCGGGCCGCAGTGTCGGTGGTCTCACGATTTGCGCCGTATGTTGCCGGCATTGGCCTTGTGCTCGCCCTGGCCTCGCGCTGGTTCGGTTGGTCGTGGATGGTACCGGCCGCGTGGTTGGCCGTGGCCCTTGTCGCCCTCATTGCCGCCCTTGGCTGGGGCCGCCGTGATCTGGAAGTCTCCGACGCCGCCGCCACTGATATTGATACCCGCGCCGGGCTGGGCGGTGAACTGCACAGTGCCCATTGGTTTGCGGCGAATGAAGCGCCTCACGCGACCGGCGACGAAGAGCCGGGGCGGTGGGCCACGTTCCACCGCGGGAAGGCCGCCTCGCGCATTGCATCCACCGATTGGGCGAGTCTTTATCCCCCGGTTCGCGCCGCTCGTGAGTGGATGGCCAGTGCCGCCCTTGTGGCCGTGGCCGTCATTGCACTCGTCATCGGGCCACGCTCGAATGCCGCCATTCTGGCTGAGCAGGGCTTGACGTCAGCCGATGCCGCGTTGGCCGCTCGCGAAATGCTCCCGGAAGACATCCAGAAAAAAATCGACGAACTGCTGGCCGCCATCAAGAGTGGGGAGCTCAGTGCCGATGCCGCCCGCCTGAAGGTGGATGAAATTCGCGCGTTGCTCGACAAGCTCAACACGACCACGGCGGAAGAGGCCAAGCGACAGGCCGAGGCGGCCAAGGACGCCCAGCCCGGCGGCGAAAAGCCGAATGACGATGAGGGTGACAAGCTGACGAAGAAGGCCGAAGAACTGGCCGACAGCTCGGCCGGGCTACCCGAGGATGTGCGCTGGTCGATCGATGACCTGGCATCGCGGCTGGCGAATTCCGACGCGAGCAAGCGCGAAACGAATAAAGAGAACGCGGCCGCGTCCGAGAAGACCGGCGAAAAAGGTGCCGGGTCTGATGAGGCCGCCAAGGCCGAGATGGCCCAGGCCGCCGGCATGCAGATGGTGCGCGAGGCCGCAGCGGATGCCGCCGAGGGCCAGATGATGAACGGTGGCGGTGGTGCGATGGGTGGCGACTCGCGCCCGGGTGCCGGCGGCAACCAGGGCGGCAACGGCCTGGCCGAGATGGCCGCACTCAAGCAGGCGCTGCGCCAGGAAATGATTCAGGCGCAGGCGGATCTGCTGGGCCAGACCGTCGACACTGAAATCCGTCGCAAGACCGAACAGAGCCAGGCCAAGGTGGGGTTCACCCGCGTGGCCACGCCCACGTCATTCGACCGCAGCCGCGCGGCCTTGCCGCCTCCAGTTCCGGAGGCGCATCGGTCGCTCCTTCAGCGCTACTTCCTACGTCGTCAGTAACGAATACCGCCAATGCCTACATCTGTTGAACAACATATCGATCACTTTCAGGAACACTTCGTTAAAATCACGAAAGAAGTCGGGCGGCGCATCGTCGGCAACGAGGAACTGGTGGCCAACACGGTCACGAGCCTTCTGGCCGGCGGTCACGTGTTGCTCGAAGGGATTCCTGGCGTCGGCAAGACCAGCCTCGTGCACACGCTGGCCGACGTCCTGCACCTGAAGTTTTCCCGCATCCAGTTCACGCCCGACCTGATGCCGGCCGACATCGTCGGCACGAACATCGTGCAGGAACACGCGCACGGTGGAACGTTCTTCGACTTCCAGCCGGGGCCGATTTTTGCGAACGTGGTGCTGGCCGACGAAATCAACCGCGCCACGCCGAAGACGCAGTCGGCGTTGCTCGAAGCGATGCAGGAGATGAGCGTGTCGGTGGGCAAGACCACCTACAAACTCGACCAGCCGTTCCTGGTGCTCGCCACGCAGAACCCGCTGGAGATGGAGGGCACGTATCCGCTGCCCGAAGCCCAGCTTGACCGGTTCTTCTTCAAGCTCAAGGTGGTCTATCCCACCGAAGCGCACATGCACTTGATCATGGAGCGCACGACCCAGGCGACGACCGAGACCGTGGAGCGCGTGGTCAACGCCGAGCAGATCCTGCAGATGCGCCATGCGGCGCGCCTGGTGCCTGTGGCCCAGCCGGTGCAGGGATATGCCATCCGGTTGACGCTGGGCTCGCATCCGCACTCCCCGTACGCCACGCCGATGGTCAAGAAGTATGTGCGCTACGGCGCGAGCCCGCGGGCAGCGCAGGCCCTGATCCTCGGCGCCAAGATTCACGCGTTGACCCAGGGCAAGGCGTTTGTGTCGCCCGAGGATATTCGCGCCATCGCGCTGCCGGCCCTGCGGCACCGGTTGTTGCTCAATTTTGAAGGCGAGGCGGAACAGATCGACAGCGACGTGATGGTCAAGGAACTGCTGGCCGGCGTGTCCGTCGACGCCTGACCGGCCTTTTAAGCAAGCCCAGTGGCTCTCAGTTTCGATTCCGACTTCCTCAAGAAGCTCGAGTACCTGCACGTCGTCTCCAAGAAGGCGTTTGCAGGCCAGGCTCGGGCCGATCGTCTCGCGCCCAAACGCGGACGTGGGCTGGAGTTTGCCGACACGCGAGGGTATTCGGCCGGTGATGATTTCCGGCACATCGACTGGAAGGCGTACAAACGGCTGGGACGCCTGCTGCTGCGCCTGTTCGACGAAGAACAGGACCTGCCGATCTATCTGTTCATTGACGCCAGCCGGTCCATGGAAGCGACCGAGAAGTTTGATCAGGCGCGGCGCCTGGCGGCGGCGCTCTGTTACATCGGCCTGGCGCACCTCGACCGCGTCACGATCATGCCGTTTGATGAAACCGTGCGTGAGGAACGTACGGCCGGACAAGGCAAGGGCCGCATCTTCCGTGTGTTCGAACAGCTCGAACAGATGCAGACCGGCGGCAAGACCAACATGGCGGAGTCGTTCAAGTTGTTTGCCGCGCGCGGCCGCCGGCAGGGGCTGGCCGTGATCATCTCGGACTTCCTTGACCCTGGTGGTTACGAGAGCGCGCTGAAGGTGCTGCAAGCGCGCGGCCACGACGTGTATGTGGTGCAGATGGCCTCGAAAGCGGATCGGGATCCCGGTGCGTTGGGTGACGTGAAGTTTGTCGATACGGAGACCGAGGTCGTGCGCGACGTCGAAGTCACTCCGGCGTTGGCGGCCGCCTACACGAAGGCGTGGGAAGAGCACACCGAAGAACTGGCGCGGTTCTGCGGCCGGTACAACATCGGGTATGTGCGGGCCGACGCCGAACGGCCGGTGGAAGAAATCATCCTGCAGACCTTCCGGCAGGGACGGTTCGTCGCATGAGTTTTGGTGCAATGGCGGGATGGCAGGCCTGGGGCCTGCTGGCGCTCACGGCGGGCGTCCTGACGTGGCTCTTTTACATGAAGATTCGCGCGCCGCGGGTGCGCGTGCCGTCGCTGCTCCTGTGGGCCAAGGTTCTGGACGCGGAACGCGAAGTCACGCTGTGGGAGCGCATCCGGAAGACCGTGTCGTGGATCGTGATCATGGTCACCGGTGTGCTGCTGATGCTCGCCCTGACGCGACCGGCACCGAGTGTGGTGGCCGCAGGCGGCGGGCGCCGGCTCATCGTCATTGATTCCTCGTGGTCCATGGGCACCGAGATGCCGAGCGGCGGCACACGGTGGGACCGCGCGATTGCGCAGGCGCGCACACTGATTGCGGCGTCGGCAGGCGACGAAGTGGCATTGGCCACCACCGCCGATGGACTGATTGAAGGGCCGACCACCGACAGCGTGTTGCTGGAGGCGTCGCTCGACCGCATCGCGCCGGCAGGCGGTGAGAGCGGCGACTGGCCGCAACTCGCCGACGTGTCGGTCGTGCACTTCATTACGGACGGCACCATTCCGCGATCGACCGCCGATCTCGTGGCGTCTGGCGCCAGGGTTAACGTGGACCCGGTGTATGAAGCAGCCTCGAACGTGGCGATCACGGCGTTTGAGACACACGCGGGCAGTGGTCCCGATCAACAAGCGGAAGCCTACCTTGAGCTGGCGAATTACAGCGCTGCGGCGCAACCGGTGCGGCTGGTTGTAACGCGCGGGACCGCAAGTGTGGCTGACACATCAATCGAACTGGCGCCGGGTGAGGCTGTTCGGCAAATCGTCCCCCTCGGTCTCTCCGGGGATGCGCGAGTGCGCGCGCGTATTTCTGCGCGCGACAACGCGCTGGCGATTGATGACGAAGCGGTGGCATGGATCAGCGGCGCCGAACCACTGGCCGTGACGGTCGTGAGCGACGCGCCTGGCTTTCTGCAGGTGTTGTTTGAGCGCACTCCCGGTGTGAAGGCCACGTTCGTGGCGACGGGCGATTACGCGAAGCCCCGCACGGGCCCCGAACACGTCGTGATCTTTGACCACTGGGTGCCGGCTGAGGCGCCGGCAAAGCCCGCGCTGTTTGTATCGCCCGCCACCGACGGGTGGGTGGGCAAGGCGGTGACCGAGAAGTCGCCGATGTGGAGCACCGCGCTGGCGCATCCGGTGCTGCGCGGCGTCGATCCATCCACCGTGAGTCTTGAGCGCGCGCGCGCCGTGGAGTCGGATGCCTGGACGCCTGTGGCGCGGTCGGCCACTGGCACGCCGCTCGTGAGCGTGGCTGAAACCGCAGAACACCGCCGGGTCATGCTGGGGTTTGGTTTCTCGGAAAGCGAATCGAACATCGCCTTGCAGCCGGCGTTTCCCGTGCTGCTGGTGAACGCCATCGAGTGGCTCGGTCGGCCCTCGATGGGGGAGCAGGTGCGGCCGGGTGTGGTCAGTCTGGACGCCGTGGTGTCGCGCCTGACGTCACCCGACGGCAAGTTGGTGGAAGTCACGAGGTTTGGCGACGCGCATCTCGCGCGAATCACCGCGCCGGGGTTGTATCTGGCCGAAGGTGGCGGCATGCGGAGCGCGCTCGCTGTGAATGTGGGCGACCCGCAAGTGTCGAATGTTGGACGCACGTCGCTGGCGCCGGCGCAACTGGCGGGTGCGGCCGGCGACGCGTCGAATGCGCCGTGGTGGCCCGTGCTGATCGCCATCGCGTTTGTGTTTGGGTTGGTGGAGTGGTGGACGTGGCATCGCAGGATTACGGTGTGATGGCGGCGAAGGAGACCAGGTCATGTCGGTAATCTGGACCTCGCCAGCCGCGTTGTGGCTGCTCGCGCTCGTGCCCCTCGTGTGGGTTGCGGCCAGGTACTCGCGTACGAACTTCAATCCGCGCCAGCACCTGTTGCAGACGATTGTGCGCACGCTCGTGCTCGCCGCGTTGGCCATCGCGCTGGCCCGCCCGGTGTTTGAGGTGGGCTCATCGCGCCTCTCGGTGGTGTACCTCGTCGACGTCTCGTACAGTATTTCGTCGCGGTCGGTCACTGAAGCGGCGGCGAAGATCGCCGAACTCAACACATCACTTCAGCCGGACCATTCGCGGATTGTGGCGTTCGGACGACATGCGCGGGTGGTGACCGACGGCGCCGCGCTCGGCCAGTTGGTGTCGGCGGAACTGGCGAACGGCCAGGCCGAGTCTGCGGTGGATCGCAGTGCCAGCGACCTGGACGCGGCCCTTGCGGCCGCGCGCGCCGAACTGGCACCGGGGCACGTGCCCCGGCTCGTCCTGTTTTCTGATGGCCACGCCACCACAGGCGACGTGGCCAAAGCCGTGGCGCAACTGGCCGCCGCAGGCATTCCCGTGCACGTGTTTCCGATGGCGCCTCGCGAGCTTGGCGACACATGGGTCGAGGCCCTGCGACTCCCACTGCGCCTCGCTCCGGGTGGCCTGATCGCAGCGACTGTGGACGTCGGGTCGCAGCGCAACACCAGCGCGCTCGTGGAGATTCGCAACGGCGCCAAGGTGCTTGGCAGCAAGGCCGTCGCCCTGACGCCGGGCACCACGCCGGTGCCGGTGGAGATTTCGGTGGATGACGCCGGCGCGGTCTCGCTTGAAGCGCGGGTGACGTCTCCCGGCGATCCACTCGAGACGAACAACACTTTGACGCAGGCCGCATTGGTCGCACCCAGGCCCAAGGTGCTCTATGTGGAGGGGACGCTGGCGAGCTCCCGCTACCTGACCGCGGCCCTGGAGCAGTCGGGCTTCGACGTCGAAGTGCGGCCGGCTGCGGGCCTTCCTGCCAGTGTGGACGGGCTCACGCCTTTCGATGTGGTCGTGCTGAGCGACCTCGCGCGCTCGGTGCTGCCGGACTCGAAAGTTGCAGTGCTCTCGACGTGGGTGGAGGAGTTCGGCGGCGGCCTGCTCGTGGCCGGTGGCGAAGCCGTGTTCGGTGAAGACGGCTATCGCGAATCGCCTCTGGAACGACTGCTGCCGGTGACCTTCGAGCGCAAGGACGAGCCGGAAGTGGCGCTGATCATGGTGCTCGACAAGTCGTGGAGCATGGCCGGCACCAACATCGAGATGCTCCGCGTCTCGGCGCAGGCGGCTGTGGACGTCATGAAAGACGAACACACCCTCGGCATCGTCACATTCAACGACAGTCTGGACTGGACGCTGACGGCACGGCAGGTGGGGCCCAATCGCGAGGTCATTCGCAAGGCCATCGCCGGTATTGAACCGAGTGGCCACACGCTGATCTTCCCTGCGGTGGAACAGGGATATCTGGCGCTGCAGAAGCTCAAGGCGCGTGCGAAGCACGTGTTGCTGCTCTCCGACGGCCGGTCATACCCGGACGACTACGAAACGCTCATCAACAAGATGACGGCCGAGAAGATGACCGTCTCATCTGTCGCCATGGGCGCCGCCGCCGACCGGGAACTGCTGGCGAACATCGCCAAGTGGGGCAAGGGCCGAAACTACGCCGCCGACGACCCCAAGGACGTGCCGCAAATCTTCGTGAAAGAAGCGAAGGACGTCACGTCGCCTGGCTTCGACGAGAAGTTGCTCAAGCCGGTGGTGAAACACGTCGGCTTTCTTGACGGCATTGACTTCAGTCGCGCGCCGCAACTGCGCGGCCGCACCGCCACAGTCATCAAGGACACGGCGCTGGAACTCATCCAGACCGAAGAGGAAGACCCGCTGCTGGCCTACTGGCCGATTGGCGCCGGCCGTGCCGCGGTCTTCGCATCTGACGTGAAGGACCGATGGGCCGCCGACTGGCTCAAGTGGCGTGGCTACGGCCCCTTTTTCTCAGCGGTCGTCAGGGAACTGGCGGGGCAGCGCTTTGCGGCCTGGTCGATGGACCTGGACGTGTCGCCCGCGCGCGGCGTCTCCCGCAGTGTCACCGTCACCGTAGAGGCACGCGAACCCGATGGCCGCCCGCGCAACCTCCTGCGGCCCACCGTGCGCGTCGAAGCCGGCGGCCAACCGCGTGACCTCGTGGCGCGCCAGGTGGCTCCGGGTCGCTATGAAGCGCGCCTGACAACGGATGCGTCGGCTGAGGTATCCGCGACGCTCGTTGATGCAAGCGTGCCCGCGACAGAGGGCCTGTCGCGTCGCTTCGTACCCGATGCCGGCGCCGAGTACCGCTTCGGCGCACCAGACAATACGCTGCTCACCTCGCTGGCCTCGTCTACCGGCGGCACGGTGGCGCCAGATGGCGAGAAGCTCCGAAGCGCGGCCACCGACAGCAGTGCCGCCCGCCGCGCGGGCTGGCCCGGCCTGGTGCTCTTCGCCCTCATCGGTTGGGCCATCGACTTGCTGCTGCGCCGCATCCGCCTCTTCGAACGCTGACGCCTGTCGCCGGGTCTGAAGACCCGGCCTCCTTTCGGATGGACGCCGGAACTCCATCCGTGGTGAGGAGATGCTCTTCGGAGGCCGGGTCTTCAGACCCGGCGAATTCGCGCCCGTTCTGGTATCATCGCGCCCGCCGAATGATGGGCTGGGCCGGTTGACCGACAACGCGTGGTGGAAACTCTGGGTGGGCCTCGGTCTGGTCGCTGTTGTCGCGCACTCGACGACGCTGGTGTTGTCGCCGGTGTACTGGCTGGACGAAGCCCAGATCGTTGACTGGGGTCGCAGCCTCTTCTTCGAGCCCCACACGACGTGGTCGGTGAGTTGGTTGCCCGAGGGGCGACCTGCCGCCAACTACGGCTACCTTGGCCCAGCGCTTCAAGAAGCAGTGTTTCGATTGTCTGGGCTCCAGCCGTGGGCCCCAAGGCTCTCGTCGGTACTCGGCGGTGTCGCAGCGGCGACGATGCTGGTGGCATGGCTTCGGGCGCGTGGTTTGGGTGCGCCAGCCAGTGTCCTTGGCGGCGCACTGCTCCTTGTTGACCCAGCGTTTGTCCAGGCCTGTCGTGGTGGCCGCGTGGATGGGTGGGCCATCGCGTTCGCGCTGGGCGCCGCGTGGGCGCTCTGCCGCGTGCGTGGACCTGGGCGGCACTCAACCGCTTGGGCGGGTCTGGCTGGAGCGCTCGCCGCCACTGCGCCCTTTGTGTGGCCCACGGCGGCCGTCGGCCTCGTGGCCGTCGGCCTCGAATGGCTGCAATTGGTCCGCGCGCCACCGTTGGGTCGCGCCAGACGTATCAGGCTGACGGCAGCGGTCGTTGGCGCCGGCGTGGTGACAGCCACCGTCCTCGGCATGGTGTACGCAGGGCTGCACGGCAGCCCACTCGACCATTGGCGGGTTGCGCTCGGCATGCAGTTCACGTCTGGGGAAGGACTCGCACAGACGCCGGTTCAAATGCTGACACCTATCGGCGAATCGATCGTGCGAAGCCCGGGTCTCTGGCTGGCGGCCGGTCTGGCGGCCATGGTGCCGATGGGGCGCCCGTGGGTGGTGGTGGCCATCCTTTCCCTGGTTTTATTGGTCCCGACGCACTTGTACGTATTCCGCCTCGTCTACGTGCTTCCCATGCTCGCGGCGGCCGGAGCCATGTTCTACGACTGTCGCCAGTCCCTGATTGACCAAGGGCATCGTCGGCTGATCCCGATCGCAGTCGCCATTCTTCTCGCCTCGATCGGGTGGAGTGCGTTTGCCGCGATCGGGGGCCGCCAGGCGGTCGCATGGGCGGAACGGCACGATCGGGATCCGCGGGTGGTGTCTGAGATCGCCCAGCGCATCGGTCCCGGAGACCATGCCGTCCTTCTCTGGGCTCCCGCCTTCTACTATCCAGGCCGCCAGCTTGGATGGCGAATGTTCCGGCCTTTCAGACGTTCCGAGGCGCCCCCGGACCTGCTGGCGCAGATGGACTACGCCATCACCGGCCCCATCGTCGACGACACGGCGATGACCGCAGCGGGTCTGGTGCTCGAGCAGGAGTTCAAACCAGCCACTGCCACAGCCCGCTACGGACCGTTTCGGCTCTACAGGCGTGCGTCACGATCGCGTGATGTGCCTCGGATAGAATCCCCGCAGAGGTAATCCAGATGGCTCGGCGCCAATTCGGAGTATTCGACGGTGTGTGGCTCGCAATCGGCGCACTGGGTATTGCGGCCTTGCCGTACGTCGAGCGCGCGGCCGCAGGCGCCGCGCCGGATCCGGCATTTGAGCAGGCTATCCCTGGCAGCGCTCTCCGCTGGTACAAGGGCAACACGCACACCCATACCCTGAACAGTGATGGCGACAGTACGCCTGATGAAGTGGCGCGATGGTATCGGGAGCATGGCTACCATTTCCTGGTGCTGACCGATCACAACTTCCTGACGACCGTGGACGGGCTGAATGCCGTCCATGGCGCGAACGAGAAGTTCCTTGTCGTCAAAGGCGAGGAAGTCACGTCGTCGTTCCAGTCGAAGTCGGTGCACGTGAACGGCCTCAACGTCTCCTCCCAGGTTGAGCCCACCAGGAACGCGGCGTCGATCGTCGCCACCATCCAGGGCAATGTGGATGCGATCAGGAAGGCGGACGGTGTGCCTCACATCAACCATCCGAACTTCCAGTGGTCCATCACGCCCGAGGACCTTCGGCAGGTGAAGAACAATCGGCTGCTGGAGGTCTACAACGGACATCCGACGGTCCACAACGCAGGCGGCGGCGGAGTGCCCGGGCTTGAGCAGGCCTGGGACCAGTTGCTCTCGCAAGGCATCACCCTCTTTGGCATTGCGGTTGATGATGCGCATACGTTCAAGCAGCCGGGGAATCCTGACGTGGCGGGACCCGGTCGCGGTTGGGTGGCGGTGCGAGCGGCGCGATTGGAGCCGCGCACGCTGCTCGACGCCCTTGAGCGGGGCGACTTCTACGCGTCCACCGGCGTCGAACTCGCCGACGTCAAATCAAGCGCCACGGCCCTGACCGTCGAAGTGCGGCCGCGCGGGGACTTCAAATACCGCGTCCGGTTCATCGGGAAGGGCGGGCAGGTGCTGCACGAGTCGATCGAGCCCACCGCCACCTACACGTTCAAGGGCGGCGAAGGATACGTGCGCGCCACTGTGACGGACAGCGGTGGCCGCACCGCCTGGGTGCAGCCGGTGTTCGTGAAGTAACTGCTCCTCGTAGCGCGTCAGCGCTTGTCCACCAGCACGTAGTAGAGATCGGTCGCGACCTGGAAGTCGTCTTTCGCGACCGTTGTGGCCATCGTCTTCCACTCGGTCGTGGGGGAGACCACCTGCCACGCGTCGGCGCGGCCGACCTTCACCGGCATATTGAAGCCGGCTTCGTCGGCCTTCCATCGATAACGTACTGACCCTGGTGTGGTGGCGAAGTCGAGCTCCAGCGTGGGCAGGGCTGTGCGGCGCAGGTATTGATTGAATACCGGTGTCAGGTCTCGCTTCAGGCGCGCGTTGAAAAACGCCACGACATCTTCGGTCATGATGTTCGTGTACTTGTTCGCCTGGTAAAAATCGCGAATCAGCTTCCACCACACGGCGTCATCATTCACGACGCCACGCAGGGTGTGCAGGAACAGGGCACCCTTGAAGTACATGTCCTGGGGCGGCGAGCGGTGCAGGCCCCGCTCGGTGATGATGGGCGTGCGGTTCTGGATCTTGGTCTTGTAGGCGTTGGTGTACTTGAGTCCATCGGCCGCGCCAAACAGGCGCTCCACGTACAGGCACTCGAGATACGTCGTCCAGCCTTCCTGGATCCACATGTCAGAAACGTCCGCGGCCGAGACGGCGTTGCCGAACCACTCGTGTCCGCTCTCGTGGATGATGATGAAGTCAAACTTCGTGCTGATGCCGACGCCCGTCCAGTCGCGTTCGAGGTAGCCGTTGGCGAATCGGTTGCCATAGGTCACCGCGCTCTGGTGCTCCATGCCGGAGTAGGGGACCTCGATGAGCTTGAAGCCGTCTTTCGGAAACGGGTATTCGCCGAAGTAGTGTTCAAATGCCTCGAGCATCGGTTTCGTTTGCACGAACTGCGCGCGTGCCTTCGCCATGTTCTCGGGCAGCACCCAGTAGTCGAGCGTGAGGTCGCCCATCTTCTCGCCGAAGTGTTCGTAGGTGCCGATGTTGAGCGACACGTTGTAGGAGTTGATGGGGTAGTGGATACGCCAGTCCCAGCGCGTGTAACCGTCGCCAAGATCCTTCTTGCCCATGAACCGTCCGTTCGAAACGTCCACCAGCGGATTCGGGACCTCCACGCTGAGGTCCATCCCTTCCACTTCGTCGCGCCACTGGTCTTTGCTCGGCCACCAGATGCTGGACCCTTCACCTTCGCAGGCGGTGTTGATCCAATGGCGGCCCGCAGGGTCCTTGCGAAACGCAATGCCGCCGAACCTGCCGGTCTCGAGCGGCGTGCCTGAGTAGTGAAAGTCGATTTCGTACGTGCGGCCCTTGCGAAGCGTCTCGGGGAAGTTGATGAACACGGCGTTCAGCTCCCGGTCGACCACGAGCGGCGTGTTGCCCAGCAGCACTTTGTCCACGGCCAGATTGGCATAGAGATCCAGCCGAATCCTGGTGTCGTCGGCCAGCATCTTGAAGCGCACCCGGTTGCGGCCGCTGAGGAACTTCTTGTCCGGGTCCACACGCACCGTGAGCGCGTAGTGGAGCAGGTCGTTATTCGAGCGATACCGGTCGTAGCCGCCGCGCAACTCAGCCGTGCGCGCAGCCTGGAGGGCTTGCCCCGGTGTTTGTGGCGGGCGTTGCGCCTGAAACGCCGAGGCCGAAACGGTCAGTGACGAGATGGTGAGTAAGGTGCCGACGAGAGTGCGCATCGCGGGCAGCGTAACACGACGGGAAAAACGACCTCTGAGGTAGTTTCGTTGGGCAATCCTTGACGAAACTACCTCAGAGGTCGTTTTTGCCGGACTCTGGACTCTGGACTCTGGACCCTGGACTTCAGCGCAGCGTGACCGTCCCGCGCTGAACCTGCGCCTTCACGTTTCCTGACACGGACGGTGAGAGCCACACTTGCTCGTGCACCCGGTAGGCGCTGACACTCTGCGAGTCTGCCGCCCACTGGAGCGACCCGGCCTGATAGGCAAAGATGGCCGTGCCGTCAGTGGTTCTGCGCGTAGCGGTGCCACCGGCGGCGGGCCGTACGACCACGTTGTGGTTCTCGACCAAGGCTTCCCACCGGCCGTCGGGAGACGTGCGGGCGGGCGCGACAGGCGCGGGCGCGCCGGTCGCGCCGGCGGTCACCGCGCGCCGGCTCTGGCACTCGTAGTCCGTGGGCGGCACCAGATTCCAGTTCCACTTGATCTGCAGGTCGCACCGCCAGAGCCAGCCGTTGAGAATGAACTCGATGGCCATGGCGCCTTCCTGGATGTAGGCGTTGGCGCCGTCGTACTTCACCACGAACTCCGCGGCCGGGTCGGCCAGCGGCAACCCGTGCGGCGTGTATTCGTTGCCGGTCCGGATTCCCAGTTCGATGGCCAGCCGCTGATGATCGAACAGCGGCTCCTTCACGCCATGCAGCGCGTCCACGTTGAGCCACAAGTGCCCGGCCGGGATGGTCTTGCGAAACCAGAACTGATCGGGCTTGGTCCACACCAGGCCGCTGACAGGCGGAAGCTCCTGGCGAATGGTGGCGCCATTCCCAGGCGCCACCACCAACCACATCAAAACCCCCGCCAGTGCCATTCTCATCATTGATCTCTGGACCCTGGACTCTGGACCCACCTCCGCCAAGGCTACGGCGGGCAAGCCCTGGACCCTGGACTACTTCACTTTGTCGCTGATTGGCGCAATCTTCCCCGCGTGGGTCTTGTTGAACGCCTCCACGGCACGCATCAACTGGTCGAAGTCTGTCCGGGCCGCTGCCATCTCGCGCAGGCGGTCTTCGTAGACGCTCAACTGCGCGTTGGTCGGCCGATATCCGGCGCCGCCCGCCACGTCGCTCGCGCCGCCGCCCACTTCACCCAGCAGCCACACCAGATTGAGATACAGCTTGTACTTCTCCACATACCACTTGTCGTCGCTGTGCATTTCGGTGCGAGACAAGTAGTGCAACTCCGAGTTGTACATCCGCTCGGCGATGCCCGCGAGCGCGGTGTCGAGTGTCTTGTCCGCGGCATGCACCTTCCGAAGGTCTTCCACCTGCGCCCGCATGATCTCGATGCGGTTGATCTTGTCCGTCACCTCGGTCATCGTCGTCACGATGTCGTTCTGAAGCGCGGCGCTGGCAGCAAGGTCTGCGTCGCTTGACGGCAGCAACACGTCCTTGATGACTTCAAAGGGCTGCGTCTGCTGCTGGCCGTTGTAGGTCATCCGCACGGAGTACTTGCCGGGAGCCGCGCGTGGCTGCCAACGCTGCGAACCGATGCCCCAGTGCGTGACGGGCCGCTCACGTGTGGTCCAGCGGCCGGCTTCCCAGATATACGGGTTGTCCGGCGGGATCGAGCGCAGCACCGGCTGGGTGGCAGAAGGGTAGAGGAGATTCCAGGACGTCCGGTTCAGGCCGGCGCGCCCCACCACTTCGTTTTTGCTGATGACCTTGCCGTCCGCACCCAGTACTTCGACAGTGATGGGAGTGGTCGGTGCAGCTGACATCGAGAACACAAAGTCCGCGGAGCCACCGGCGGCCGTGCGCGTCGCTGGTCTGGGCGCCAATAACTTCAGGGCGCCTTGCGCGGGCGTCGGGTCGTCCTGTTCCAGTTGCCAAACGTCACGCAGAATCCAGAAGCCCCGGCCGTAGGTGGCCACCACCACTTCCGCGGCGTTCTTCGGGACTTCAATCCAGTTCACCGGCACCGCGGGGAGCTTGTCCTTGAACTGCGTCCACGTTTTGCCGTCATCGCGCGAATAGAAGAAGCCGTGCCCGGTGCCCGCGAAGATCATGCCCTTGCGATGCGGGTTCTCCGCAATCGACAGCGCATAGTCCAGTGGATGCCCCTTCGGCATGCCTGCGTCCAGGCGCGTCCACGTCTGGCCGAAGTCCGTGGTCTTGAAGAAATACGGATCGCGGTTATCCACCAGGTGGTAGTCCACCGCCATGTAGGCCGTGCCGGGATCGAAGTGCGAGGAGTCGATGCGGCGCACCAGGCCCCATGGCGGCATGTTCACGTTTTTCGTGAGGTCGTTCCACGACTTGCCCGCATCGCGGGAAATCCAGACCTTGCCGTCGTTCGTGCCCACCCACACCACACCCTGTTGGGTGCGTGACGGCGCAATGGCGGCGATGGTCGCGCCGTAGAACTGTCCGAGGTTGTCGCCGACCACGCCGCCTGAGAAACGAATGCGGCTCGGGTCGCCGGTAGACAGATCCTGACTGATCTGTTCCCACGACTGTCCGCGATCACGCGTGCGGAACAACACCTGGCAGCCGAAGTAGACCGAGTTGTCGAACCAGTCGATGGCCAGTGGCGGCGACCACTGGCAGCGGTACTTCAAACCGACCGGATCCGAATCGAGCGTGTGCATCCACGGGCTCACCGACCGGCGCAGGCCCGACACTTCGTCGAACGTGGCCACGTGAGCGGCGTAGCAAGTGCCCCACACGAAGCGGTGATTGCCGGGCTCGGGGTACGTGTAGCCGGATTCACACGACGGCATCGATTCCTGCTCGGGGCCTGCCGGTGCGCCACCACCGCGTCCGCCACCTCCGCCGCCACCACCACGACCCGCACCGCGGCCGCCCGCAGGAGCCGCGCCCGCCGGTGGCGGGGGAGGCGCATACGACGGCACATTCGCCGGCACGATCGGACGGTTGCTCGCCACTCGCATGCTGCCGTCGTCCTGCCGTGACGAATAGATCCAGTAGGGGTAGCGCTGGTCGATGGTCGCGCGATACATCTGGCCGATGGGCAGAGACACGCTCGTGTTGCCCGTCGGATTCACCGGCGATCCGTAGATGCCCATGCCGCCGTCACCCGTCACGATGTAGTGGCCCGGCATCGAAGCCGTGGTGTCCCACCAGATGTCGTGGCAGTCGCCGCACCCGCCACCGCCGCCCACCCAGATCTTGCCGCCGTCGCGCGAACGCCACAGGGTGCTGTTGGCGATGAGCACGTGGTCGGGGTCATCAGGCGACACGCGAATGCGGATGTAATAGCCGGCGCGCCCGATGAGGCGGCGATCCCAGCTGACATTGGCCCACGTGCGGCCCGCGTCTTCCGATCGCCAGAGCGAACCCTGCGCTTCGGACTTGAGGCCCTTCACGCCGTCGGCGCCGGTCTGGATCAGCGCATACATCCGGTTGCCGTTTGAAGGGGCGATCGCCACGTCCGTCTTGCCATACGGCGACTTCGGCAGGCCGGGGTGCGTCACTTTCGCGAACGTCTTGCCGCCATCACGCGATGTGTAGATGCCGCTGCCCATGCCGCCGCTCTCAAGAATGTGCGTCTGCAGGTAAATCTCCCACGTGCCCGCGATGACCACGTTCGGGTCCTGCTGCGAGAGCTGCAGTCCCGAGCAGCCCGTGTCTTCGTTCACGAACAGCGTGTGCTGCCACGTCTTGCCGCCATCTTCCGTCCGGAACACGCCGCGTTCCTTCTGCGGGCCCGTAGCCCGTCCAAGCGCACACACCATCACGATGTTCTCGTTGGTGGGATGCACGATGAGGGTGCCGATGCGGCCGGTGTTGACCAGGCCCATGTTCGTCCAGGTCTCGCCGGCGTCGGTGGACTTGTAGACGCCGTCGCCCATCATGTCCATATCGCGCACGGTCCAACCCTCGCCGGTGCCTGCCCAGACGATGTTGGGGTTGCTTGGTGCGACGGCCAGTGCGCCGATGGCCTGCGAGGTCTGGCCGTCGAAGGTTGGCTTCCAGGTGGCGCCGCCATCCGAGCTCTTCCAAACGCCGCCCGACGCCGCTCCGGCGTAGTAGACGCCCGGCTTGCCCGCAACGGCCGCGGCCGCCGAGATGCGGCCGGCGCTTGACGGGCCGGCGTACTCAAAGCGGGGAGGCCCGACGGGCTGAGTGGGCTGCGGACCCGTGGGGGGAGCCGCGCCTCCACCGCGCTGGGCGACTGCAATACCGGGAATGAGCACAAGAGCAGCGAGCAATAAAGTGCTGGCGCCGCGACGGATGTGGCGAAGAGTGTCTGCTGGCATGGCGAAAACTACCACGTGGTGCGCCGGGTCGCAATACTGACGCAGGGTAAGTGGCCCATTGGCCCACTACCTCATTGGCCCATTGAAGTGTGCTCCGTGCGCCGAATGATCTCGTCCTGCAGCGCGTCCGAGAGATCGCAGAAGTAGTCGCTGTAGCCAGCCACGCGCACAATCAGGTCCCGGTGCGCGGCCGGGTGTGCCCGGGCTTCGCGGAGCGTGTCGGCGGAGACCACGTTGAACTGCACGTGGTGTCCATCCATCTTGAAGTAGGACCGTACCAGGCTGTGCAGGCTGTTGATGCCGGGGTCGCCCGCCAGCAGCTCTGGCGTGAATTTCATATTGAGCAGCGTGCCGCCCGTTTTGATGTGGTCCATCTTCGCAGCCGACCGCAGCACGGCTGTGGGGCCGTTGCGGTCCGCGCCCTGGACAGGGCTGATGCCTTCTGACACCGGCTGTCCGGCGCCGCGGCCGTCGGGCGACGCCAGGCAGACCTCCCCGAAGTACACGTGGCAGGTGGTGGGCAGCATCTCCAGGCGGTAGGCCCCGCCCTTGGTGTTCGGCCGCCCGTCAATGGCCTCAAAGAGCAAATTAAACGCCCGTCGCATCAGCGCGTCCGCATACTCGTCGTCGTTCCCGTACTTGTGGGTCTTGTGGATCAGGCGCTGCTGGAGCGGCGCATGGCCGGTGAAGTTCGCGTCGAGCACTTTCACCAGGCGGGGCAGTGGCCACTCACCGTTGTCGTAGACGAGCTCCTTCATGGCAGACAAGCTGTCTGTGAGGCTGCCGATACCAACGGCCTGGATGAACGTGTTGTTGTAGCGGGCGCCGCCGTCGTTGTAGTCGCGGCCGCGTGTGATGCAGTCGTCGGTGATCACTGACAGGAAGGTGTGCGGCATCCGGGTGGCGAAGAGACGCTCGATGAGTTGGTTGCCGCGGATCTTGATCTCGAGGACGTGACGGACCTGGGCCTCGAACGCGTCGAAGAGATCATCGATCGACATGAAGCCGGCGGGGTCGCCGGTCCGCGCGCCGACAAACGTGCCGGTTCGCGCATCGAAGCCGTCGTGCAGCGCGAACTCAAGCATCTTCATCAGGTTGAAGTAGCCCGTCAGGATGTAGGCTTCCTTGCCGAACGCGCCCACTTCCACGCACCCCGAGCAGCCACCCTCTCGTGCGTCTTCAGGCGTTTTGCCCTGGCGGAGCTGTTCTTCCACCACCGCGTCGGCATTAAACAGCGAGGGGAAGCCGTACCCATGCCGAATGACCTTGAGGGCGTGCTTGACGATGATGTCGGGTGTTTTGCGGGAGACCTGGACGTTGCTGCTGGGCTGCAGGAGGTGCATTTCTTCAATGACCTCAAGCAGCAGGTGGGTCACGTCATTCGAGCCGTCGCTGCCGTCAGGGAGGAGGCCGGCCAGATTGATGTTGGCAAAGTCGGTGTACGTGCCGCTTTCAGCGGCTGTGACGCCCACTTTGGGCGGCGCAGTGTGGTTGTTGAACTTGATGAAGAAGCACTCCAGCAGTTCCTTGGCCAGGTCGCGGGTCAACGTGCCGTCGGCCAGACCCTGCTGGTAAAACGGCCAGAGGTGCTGGTCGAGATGGCCGGGGCTGAATGCGTCCCATCCGTTGAGCTCGGTAATGACGGCGAGATGGTGAAACCAGTAGGCCTGGAGCGCCTCGTGAAACGTGCGGGGCGGGTGAGCCGGCACATGACGGCAGATGGCCGCGATGCTCTCGAGTTCGCGGCGGCGTTGCGGATCGGCGGCACGGCCGGCTTCGGCCTCCGCGAGTTCGGCGTGCCGCTCGGCGAAGCGCATGACCGCATCACACGCCACGCTCATGGCGCGCAGCTGCTCGCGCTTGTCGAAGGCCTCGTTGTCGCGCTCGAAGTCCAGAAGCGCGACGGCGCAATCGATGTCGGCCTTGAAGTCGAGCAACCCCTTCCGGTACAGCTTGCCGTCGCCCACGGTGTGGCCGGGCGCGCGTTGCTCCATGAACTCCGTGAAGCAGCCGGCCGCGTACGCGTCGTGCCACTCGGGTGGGAGTGCCTCGAACATCTGCTCGCGCAGTGAGCGCCCCTGCCAGTACGGGATCACATCGCGTTCGTATTCACTGATGACGGCCGGGTCAACCTTGTAACTCGTTTTGGGCCGCGTATCCAAAATGCGAAGGTCCTCGGCGCTGTGGCAGGTGAGCTCCGGGAACGTGGGCACCGCTTTGGGCGCCGGCCCCCGCTCGCCGACGATCAGTTCGCCGTCACCCATCCAGAGGGTTTTCTGGTCGCAGATGGCGTGGAAGTTCAGGGCGCGCATCACCGGCGTGCTGTGCCGTCCCAGATGCTCGCGGTAAAACGCGGTCGTGATGCGCGCGCGCTCGCTGCTGATGGACGGGACCGCATCAAGGCTGTCACGGCGCAGGCGTTCGGTGCGGGCTGTCATGTGTAACCTCCAATGGTGGTGGCGAGTCCGCGTTCCCGGAAGAACGCCGCAGACAGTTCGAGTTGTTGCGGACTGGGAGCCGTGGTGTCGGGCAGCGGACAGGTCAGCCCCACGCGCGCGAACTTGGCGGCGCCCGTCGCATGGTACGGCAGCAGGTCGACGCGTGTGACGCCGGCCAGGCCGGCCACGAATCGCGCCGTCTCCTCAAGATTGCCGGCATCGTCGTTGACGCCCGGAACGATTGGGATTCGGACCCAGATGTTGGGGTGCACGGCGGCGAGTGACCGCAGATTGTCGAGGATGCGATCGTTTGGCACGCCGGTGGCGGCCTTGTGCCGCGCGCTGTCCATCAACTTCAGGTCGAAGAGCACCAGGCTGGCGAATTCCGCGGCGTCAGCGAGGTCGTGCCAGTGTGTGAATCCGCAGGTGTCGAGCGCCGTGTGCACACCTTCAGCGCGAAGCTGGCTCAGGCACTCGATGACAAAGGCCGCCTGGGCCAGGGGTTCGCCGCCTGAAAACGTGACGCCCCCGCCCGACTCGTCGAAGAACATCCGGTCGTGAAGGAGTTCCTCCACCAGGGCCTCCGGAGTGACGAGACGGCCGACCGCCTGCAGGGCGCCCGTGGGGCACAACGCCACGTCCCGCTCATCCCGCCCGGTGACGATGGGCGAGGCGAGTTCCTCTTCGCTGCACCGCTCGCACCGCATGCACCGCCCGGTCAGGCGGATGAACTCGAGATGGGTCGATTGGCTCTCGGGGTTGTGGCACCACGCGCAATGGAGGGGGCACCCCTTCATGAACACCGTGCTGCGCAGTCCCGGCCCGTCGTGGAGGGAGAAGCGCTGCACGTTGAAGATGAGACCCGGCATGGTCCCTGATACAGGATGCAAGCCTGCGGCCATTCGCGGAGAGCCACGGGAACTGGCCTCGAGCCTCAGTTCGGCCCTCAGAAATGCGGGCTACTGCGGGAAAAGCCGCAGGGTCACTGGCTTAACTCGAAGGCTTTGGTCTGCTCGTGTGCGTGGTACGAGGAGCGCACCAATGGTCCCGACTCCACGTGCCCGAAGCCGAGTTCGAGGGCGATGCGCTTGAAGTCCCGGAACTCGTCGGGCGTGTAGTAGCGATCCATCGGGATGTGGGCGAGTGAGGGGCGCAGGTACTGGCCGATGGTCAGGATCTGACAGTCCACCTCGCGAAGGTCGCGCAGGACCTCGACCACTTCCTCGGGTGTTTCGCCCAGGCCCACCATCAAGCCCGTCTTGGTTGGGATGTCCGGCGCCCAGGCGCGGGCGCGTTGCAGCAGCTCCAGCGCACGTGGGTATTTGCCACCGGGTCGTGCCGTCCGGTAAAGGCGGGGCACGGTCTCGATGTTGTGGTTGAGGATGTTGGGGCGAGCGGCCAGCACTGTACGAAGCGGGGCTTCTTCGCCTTGGAAATCTGGAATCAGGACTTCGACCTGGCAGTCGGGTCGCACCGCGTGAATCGAGCGAATGGTGTCGGCGAAGTGACCCGCGCCGAAGTCAGCAAGGTCGTCGCGGTCCACCGAGGTCACGACCACATAGGCCAGCGACATCGTGTCCACTGCATGCGCGAGTTTGCCGGGCTCGTTGGGGTCCAGCGCCAACGGTGTGCCGTGGTTCACGTTGCAGTACGTGCATGCGCGCGTGCAGGTGTCGCCCATGATCATGAACGTCGCCGTGCCGTGATGCCAGCACTCACCGATGTTGGGGCAGTGCGCTTCTTCGCAGACGGTGTGCAGCCCCAGGTCGCGCATGAGGCCCTTGATACGCACGTAGTTTTCGGAACCTGGCGCGCGTACTTTCAGCCACTCGGGCTTCTGGTCCTTCGACAACGGTGTGGTCCGCACATGACGGCCACGGATGAATTGGAGGGGCGCGATGCTCATTTAACTACTGTGCTTTGTGCTTTGTGCTTTGTGCTGCTGTGCTCTCGTGCTGCTGTGCTACCGAGCACCCAGCACCCAGCACGTAGCACGCCAGCACCAGCACGTATAAGTATACTTTCCCGATGTCTTTGCAGATCACCTGGCTCGGCCACTCGGCATTCCTGATTGTCACACCCTCAGGGACCAGGATTCTGACCGATCCCTGGCTGGAAAATCCCTCATGCCCGGCGCCACTTGGGAGGGCTGAGGCGCTGCTGCCGATTGACCTCATTCTTCTCTCGCATGGGCACGGCGATCACCTCGGGGATACCGTGCATGTCGCGCGCGCTGCGGACGCGCCGGTCGTCTGTCTCTTCGAGGTCGGGCAATACCTCACGGCCAAAGGCCTGAAGCGCGTGCACGACATGGGGAAGGGCGGTACGCAGGAAGTGTCCGGCGTGCGCATCACCATGACGGACGCCGTGCACTCGGGCAGCATGATGGACGAGGGAACGATCGTGTACCTGGGCGGGGCCGCCGGCTTCGTGCTGCGTCAGGCCGGCATGCCGACCATTTACTTCGCTGGCGACACGGCGCTGTTCGGCGACATGAAAACCATCGCGGAAGTCTATCGCCCCGAAATCGCGTTCCTGCCGATCGGCGATCACTACACGATGGGCCCCGACACGGCGGCCATCGCCGCCAAGTGGCTCGGCGTCAGGCAAGTCGTGCCCATGCACTGGGGAACGTTCCCGATTCTCACCGGCACGCCCGCCATGCTGAAGGAGCATCTGGTGGGCTCGGGGATCGAAGTGCTGGAACTCGCAGCCGGACAAACCGCGAGCTGAAAAGGCCGCGGCCTTGAGACCCAGGCCGCGCTACGAGGAAAAAGAAAAAGGGCCGGCTGGTGTTGTGCACACCAACCGGCCCCACATGTCTTTCAGTTCCCCAGGACCCCAGGACCCCAGGACCCCAGGACCCCGAACTCTGGACCCTGGACTCTGGACTCTGGACTTATTTGTTCATCCAGATATCTTCGAGCACGTTGAACGTCTGCGTGCCCACTTCCTTGCCGGCCACGGAGAGCGTGACCCGGTAGACGCCGGGGCCGATGCCGCCACCGCCGCCTCCACCGAAGCCACCACCGCCGCCGCGGCCGCCGCCGCCCGCGGGTGTGGCGCAGGGGCCAGGGCCCGCCGGTGCGGCCGGTGCCGCAGGCGCCGCCGCCTCAGGCGGGCCGCCGCGGCCGCCGCGACCGCCAGGGCCGCCACCCGCTGCGGGATTCCCAGTCAGCGCCCACTGGAATCGGTTGAGGCCCACGTTGCCCGTGCCCACGCACGTGCGGACGTCGGTGCCGGTCGCCGTGTTGGTGATCTTCACCAGCACGTCGGAGGCCGCCGACGGCAGGAAGTACGAGATGGCCGTGCCGCGCGGCATGTTGTCGCCGGTCCAGTACTTCGACCCTGGCACTTCCGTCTGGTTGCGACGGTCGGTCTTCCACTGCACCGCTTCACGGGGCTTGTAGAGCGTGGGCGCCGTGGGAGTGGCCGCCGCCATCTGCTGCAGCGCCGTCACGTCGTCCATGATCCAGATGCTGTAGCCGTGCGTCGCCAGCACGAGATCGTTATCGCGCGGATGCACCACCACCTCGTCCACACGGACGTTGGGGATGTTCGGCATGAACTTCACCCAGTTCGTGCCCTCGTTAAACGAGATGTAGAAGCCGTATTCGGTCGGCGCATACAGCAGGTTCTTCGCCACCGGATCCTGGCGGATCGAGTTGACGTTGCCGCGCGGCAGGTCGCCCGAGATCGACGTCCACGTCTTGCCGTAGTCGGTGGTCTTGAAGATGTACGGCGCGTGGTCGTTGTCGCGGTGACCGTCCACCGCCACATACGCCGTGGCCGCGTCATACTTCGACGCTTCGATGCCGGAGATGTAGGACTCCTTGTTGCGGATGGGCAGGTTCGCGCCCACTTCGGTCCACGACACACCGGCGTCGCGGCTCACCTGCACGTTCCCGTCGTCCGTGCCGACCCAGTAGATTCCGGGCACCAGCGGTGACTCCTCGAGTTCGGTGACCGTGCCGAATTCGTTCTGCACGTAGCCGTCGTGGCGCGACAGGATGCATCGGGTGCCGGGACCCGCACCGCGGCCGCAGGAGGGCAGGCCATACGACTGCTCCAGGATGTTGCGCTGCGAGATGTCGATGCCTTTGCCCATGCGGGGGCTGATGGTCCACGAGTCGCCCCGATTGCGCGAGACGAAGAAGTGGCGGCCGCCGAACAGGATGGTGCTCGGGTTGTGCGGCGAGATCCGCATCGGCGAGTTCCAGTTGTACTGCATGACCTGATCGGCCGGCAGTTCATTGAGGATGTTGGCGCCCTGCGGGCCGCCACCGCCTCCGCCGCCGCCACGACCGGCGCCGCCGATACGGGGCCGGATGTTGGTGGTGGTGCCGGTGGTCATGTCGTAGCGGTTGATGTTGCCGTTCTGCGACTCGGTGTAGAAGATGTTCGGGTCGGTCGGGTCCACCATGGTCTGGAACCCGTCACCGCCGCCGACGCTGATCCAGTTCCACATGTAGATGCTGCCCGACCGTTGGCCGCTGGGGCCGCACCACGAGCCGTTGTCCTGCAGGCCGGTGCACACGTTGTAGGGGCGCCGCATGTCGACGGACACGTGGTAGGGCAGACCGACGGCCCAGAGGCGCACGGAATCCCAGGTGGCGCCCTGGTCGTAGCTCACGTCCAGGCCGCCGTCATTGCCGTACATGACGTGGTTGCCGTTGGAGGGGTTGATCCAGATCGCGTGGTTGTCCACGTGGCCCATGTTCGGGAGGCTGATCCAGGTCTTGCCGCCGTCGAGCGACTTGCGCGGACCGACGCCGCCGACGAAGACATAGTTCTCGTTGCTCGGGTCCACACGAATCTGGCTGTAGTACATCGGGCGCTGGTTCTCATTGGACTGGAACGTCCAGGTCTTGCCCTTGTCGGCCGAACGCCAGACGCCATCGCGCGTCGGATCGGGCGGACCGGCCTGGCCACCACGGCCACCACCTGGGACAGGGGCTTGCCCCGCCGCAGCGGCGGCAGGCGCAGCACCCGCTGCGGCCGCGGGCTCCTTGTCGGACGCCACTTCAATCTGTGCGTAGATGACGTTGGGATTCGACCGCGAGAAGTCCATGCCGATGCGTCCCATCGTGCCGCGCGGCAGACCGCCGCCCGTGACCTTGCGCCATGTCTTGCCGCCGTCGGTGCTCTGGTGAATGCCGCTGCCCGGGCCACCACCGACAAAGCCCCACGCCGTCCGGCGCCGTTCGTAGGTCGCCGCAAACAGCAGGTTCGGGTTCGCCGGATCGATCACCAGTTCGGTCGCGCCCGTGTCCTGGTTCACGTAGAGCGTCTTGGTCCAGCTCTTGCCGCCATCAATGGTCATGAAGACGCCGCGGTCTTCATTAGGGCCGTAGAGGTGCCCAACCGCGGCAACCCACGCGATGTCGGGGTTGCGGGGATGGACCAGCACGCGGCCAATCGACTGCGTCTCACGCAGGCCGATATGTGTCCACGTCTTGCCGGCGTCGATGCTCTTGTACATCCCGTCGCCAAACGACGAACTCTGCCGGTTGTTCGGTTCCCCGGTGCCGACATAGATGATGCTGGGGTTCGACGGCGCCAGCGCGATGTCACCGATCGAGTGGTTGTACTGGCCGAAGATGTTTTCGAACGTGGTGCCGTTGTTGATCGTCTTCCACAGGCCACTGACGGCAAAGCCGACGTAGTACGTGGAAGGGTTCCGTTCATCGGCGGCAATGTCGTCGATGCGGCCGCCCTGACCCGTTGGGCCGATGGACCGCCAGCGGAACCCCTGGAGTTTCGGATCCGTGGGCTGATGAATCATCGGCGCCGGTGCGGCGGCCGGAGGCGGCGCTTGCTGGGCGACGAGGTCGCCCATGAACGGCGCAACCATCGCGGCGAGACCGGCGGCAAACAGCACCCGGCGTCGCGTGTTCTTGCTGACGTGGAACATACAGATTCTCCTTGGGCCGCCCGGGGAAGACGGGAAGCTCTGAGATTTTAATCGACTATCGATACTCGTAGGCCGAAATCTGATGACGGCTCTCGATCCCGTCAGCGACCCGCTTCACCGTTCGGGCGACCGTCTCCCCCGCAGTATCGACGGTCAGATCCGCCTGTCGATAGAGCGGATCTCGACGGGCCACCAGGTCCTTGAGTGCCTCGCGTGCCTGCGGGTGTTCCTTCATCGGTCTCTGGTCGCCCTGCTTCATGACGCGATTCCAGTAGTCCACAGGGCGCGCCCGCAGCCAGACAGTGACGGCATGTCGTCGAAGCAACGCGAAGGTGTCGGGTGAGGTGACAAGCCCGCCGCCAACGGCGATGACGCCAGGTGTGGCGGCGCCGAGCAGGTCAGTCAGCGCCTCACGCTCAAGCCGCCGATAGTACTCCTCGCCGTACAGCGAAAATACCTCCCCCAGTGCCATGCCGGCACGCTCAGCGATGACGGTGTCGAGTTCAAGAAACGGGACCTTCAGCCGCCGCGCCAGCCGCCGCCCCACAGAGGTTTTGCCGGCGCCGCGCAGGCCCAGAAGCGCCACCATCGGGCGCGAATGGTCGCCGACGGCGGGGGCCAGCAGGTCCGTCAACTCCGCGCCAAGGGCGCTGGCAACGGCGGCCAGCTTACGGACGGAGATGTTGCCCCGCCCGGCCTCCACATCCATCAGGAATCTCGATGACAACCCCGCCCGGCGCGACAATTCGCGCAGCGTGAGCGAGTCGCGGAGGCGGCGCTGACGCACCCGGCGTCCCAGCGACTCAAGCAGGTGATCAGGTTCAAGGGGCGGCGCCATGAGAGAGGAAATATAATGCACTACATGCGGCTTAGGCAACGCCGCTCATCCATCGAAGTGAGCAATATAGTTCATCTCCGACCTTGACGGTCGGCCGCGGAGACCGATATCCTGCCTGAGATTCATGGCCACACCAGACTCCGTTGTTTCCACTCCGGCACCGCTTTCGTTTGAACGGCATCCTTCCAGTTATCAGCACTGGAAGCTGACCTTTGATGGCCCCGTGGCCACCCTGGGCATGGACGTGCAGGAAGATGCGGGCCTTGCGCCCGGCTACAAACTCAAACTCAACTCGTATGACCTTGGGGTCGACATCGAACTTGCCGACGCGATCACCCGCATCCGGTTTGAACATCCCGAAGTCCACACTGTGGTGGTCACGAGCCTGCGCGAGCGCATCTTCTGCGCCGGCGCCAACATCTTCATGTTGCGCGGCTCCACGCACTCCTGGAAAGTGAACTTCTGCAAGTTCACCAACGAAACGCGACTGGGCATGGAAGACGCGAGCGAACACTCCGGTCTCAAGTTCCTGGCCGCGCTCAACGGTATCTGTGCCGGTGGCGGATATGAACTGGCCCTGGCCTGCGACGAGATCATCCTCATCGACGACGCGAACTCGGCGGTCAGTCTGCCCGAGACGCCGCTGCTGGCTGTGCTGCCGGGCACCGGCGGCCTGACCCGCGTGGTGGACAAGCGCAAGGTGCGGCGCGACCTGGCCGACTTCTTCGGCACCATCGCCGAGGGCATCAAGGGCAAACGCGCCGTGGAGTGGCGACTGGTGGACGCGGTCGTCCCCACGAGTCGCTTCAAGGAAGCGGTCGCGAAACGCGCGCTCGAACTGGCTGCCACGTCCGACCGCCCGTCGTCGGGCCCGGGCGTCACGCTGAATCCCCTCAACGCTGTGATCACCGATACGGGCTACACGTATTCATCGGTGTCGGTTGCGTTCGACCGCGCGAAACGGTCGGCTACGATGACCGTGCGTGCCCCGGAGACGCCGGTGGAGCAGACGCCCGACGCGATTCTTGCCGCCGGCGACCAGTTCTGGCCCCTGCGGTGCTTCCGTGAAATTGACGACGCCATCTTGCGCTTGCGCGTCAACGAACGGGAAGTGGGCACCATCGTTCTCAAGACCGAAGGCGATCCCGCGCTCGTCCTCGGCGCCGATCAGGTGCTGCTGGACCACGCGGACCACTGGCTGGTGCGCGAAGTGATTCACTTCATCAAGCGCACGCTCAAGCGCGTGGACCTGTCCGCGCGCAGTTTCTTCGCCGTGATTGAACCGGGCAGCGCGTTTGCCGGCACACTCTTCGAGCTTGCCCTGGCTGCTGACCGTTCCTACATGCTCGATGACCCCGACCAGTCCAATGCCGTGCACCTCTCGCCGATGAACGCCGGGGTTCTGCCCATGAGCAATGGCATCTCCCGCCTGCAGGCGCGTTTCTACGGCACGCCCGACCAGGTCGCGACAGTCCTTGCACACACCGGACCGTTCGATCCGGCCGACGCCCTCGAGGCCGGTCTCGTCACGTTCGCCCCCGATGAAATTGACTGGGACGATGAGGTGCGGCTGGCGGTGGAGGGCCGCGCGTCGATGTCGCCCGATGCGCTCACCGGCATGGAAGCGAACCTGCGCTTTGTGGGCCCCGAGACGATGGAGACCAAGATCTTCGGCCGGCTGACCGCCTGGCAGAACTGGATCTTCCAGCGCCCGAACGCCGTCGGCCCGAAGGGCGCACTCACAAGTTACGGCACCTCCGACCGCGCCGAATTTGATTACGGCCGTACGTAAAGGAAGCCCCGGCGCGAAAGCGCCGGCACCACGAACCCTGGACTCTGGACCCTGGACCCCGGACGGCACCGATGATTTCTTCAGACAAAATCCCCAATAACGTCGACCTCCACCTGAACAAGCGGCTGCAGCGCGCCCTCGAGCACTGGCAGCCCGCCTACATCCAGTGGTGGCGCGACATGGGCCCGCAGGGGTTTCAGCACTTCCACGAGATCTACGTCCGTACGGCGATCAGCGTGGACGCGGCCGGCTGGGCGCACTTCGAGTACGTGAAGCTGCCCGAGTACCGCTGGGGCATCTTCCTGGCGGACCCGGTGGTGAATCGCACCATCGGCTTCGGCGATTTTTTCGGTCAGCCCGTCTGGCAGGAAGTGCCCGGCGAGTTCCGGAATCAGCTCCGCCGGCTGATCGTGACACAGGGCGACACCGAACCGGCGTCTGTCGAACAGCAGCGCTGGCTCGGGCATCGGTGCCCAAGCCTGTACGACATGCGCAACCTGTTCCAGGTGAACGTCGAAGAGGGACGCCACCTCTGGGCGATGGTCTACCTGTTGCACTCGTACTTTGGTCGCGACGGCCGTGACGAAGCCGAGGACCTGCTCGCCCGTCAGAGCGGCAATCAGGACAAGCCGCGCATCCTTGAAGCGTTCAACGAGCCCATCGACACATGGCTCGACTTCTTCATGTTCACGATGTTCACCGACCGTGACGGCAAGTCGCAGTTGCTGTCGCTCTCCGAGAGTTCGCTTGACCCGCTGGCGCGCACCACCCGCTTCATGCTCACCGAGGAAGCGCACCACATGTTCGTTGGCGACACCGGCATCCACCGCATCGTCGAACGCACCTGCCAGTTGATGAAAGAGTCGGGCTTCTCGGAGGACGTACGGAGACTCGGCGGCATCGACCTGCCGACCATCCAGAAACACATCAACCTCTGGTTCTCGCTGAGCCTGGACCTGCACGGGAATGAAGTCTCGACCAATGCCGCGTCGTACTTCGCAAACGGCCTGAAAGGCCGCGCTGAGGAAGGCAAGTGGACCGAACACCGCGTGGTGGAAACCACCTACGATCTGGACATCGTGGAAAACGGTGCAGTGAAGCGGCAGGCTGTGCCGATGCGCAACGCCATGAACGAAGTGCTGCGCGACTGGTATGTGGACGACTGCCAGTCCGGCGTGGGCCGCTGGAACAAGACGCTGGAGAAATACGGCTTCTCAGACCGCTTGCGCCTGCCGGACCGCAAGTTCAACCGGGGGATTGGGCAGTTTGCCTCGATCCACACCGATCCCGACGGCCACATCCTGTCTGACGATGAGTGGGCGCGGCGCAAGTATGAGTGGCTGCCCAGCCCCGCCGACAAGAAGTACCTGCTGTCGATCATGAACCAGCCCATCTACGAGACGGGCAAGTTCGCCAACTACATCGCGCCTCCGGCGCGCGGAGTGAATCGGACGCCGATTAACTTCGAATACGTCCGCACGGAAATGTAGGAATGGCGGAATCCACGCCGGTCTCACAGGGAGGCCGGGAGGCGCGGAGGACTTCTTCGAAGGGCTTCAGATCACGATGAATAGAATTCTTCTTGCGGATCACGCTGGGGTTCGAGTGCTCACGTTGTGTGAGCCGCCGGCGAATACGTATTCCTACGAATTGATGCAGGAGCTTGACCGGGCCGTGCTTGAGGCGCGGATGGATCCGGCTGTGCATGTGATTGTGCTCACCGGAGCCGGAGAGAAGTTCTTCTGTGCCGGCGCCACGATTGCGATGCTGAAAGATGCCACGCCCGAGTACAAGTACTACTTCTGCCTGCACGCCAATGAGACGTTGAACCGCCTGGAGCAGACCCCGAAGCTGGTGATTGCCGCGCTCAACGGTCACACGGTGGGTGGCGGGCTCGAAGTGGCGCTGGCGGCTGACCTTCGCATCGCGAAGCAGGATGCCGGAAAGATCGGGTTGCCTGAGGTGGCGCTGGGCGTGTTGCCTGGCACCGGCGGCACCCAGCGTTTGGCGCGTTTGCTCGGCAAGGCGAAGGCGATGGAACTGATGATCAGCGGCCGGCTGATGACCATGACCGAGGCGCAGGCCGCGGGCCTGGTTACCGAGGTGTGGGACGCCGATCGCCTGAACGGGCAGTCGTTCCTGGACGCCGTCATCGAGTACGCGAAGACGTTCACGCCGCCCCACAAGGCGAGCCTGGCTGTGGGGCGCATCAAGCGCGCTGTCCAGTCTGGTGCGGAGGCCGGCTTCGGGGAAGGCCTGGCGATGGAGCGCGAGATGCAGCAGCTGCTGTTCCAGAGCGGCGACGCGAAAGAGGGCATCGCCGCGAGTCTCGAGAAACGCAAGCCGGTGTTTGAAGGCAAGTAAACGCAGGATTACAGGGAGGCACAGAGGCACGGAGGATTCTTTTTTTCAGAACCCGCCGTGACGCAAGGCTCTTTGAGTAATTCCTCTGAGTCTCGGCGTCTCCTTGTATCCTTCGTGGAAGGTGAAAATGGAACTCGGACGGAAACAACTGCTGATTAACGGTGAGTGGCGCGATGCGTCGGATGGCAAGACGCAGCCGGTCATCAACCCCGCCACCGAAGAGGTGATCGCCGAAGTGGCCTCGGCCACCAGCGAAGACGTCGATGCAGCCGTGCGCGCGGCGCGTGCTGCCTTTGAAGGGCCCTGGGGCAAGATGTCGGCGCGTGAGCGCGGCCGGCTGGTCTACAAACTGGGCGAGCAGTTGATGGTGCAGGCCGACGAAGTGGCCCGCCTCGAGACGCTGCACAACGGCAAGCCCATCACCGAATCCCGTCATGTCGAAATTCCTGCGGCTGCGGAGTGCCTGCAGTATTTCGCGGGCTGGGCCGACAAGATTCACGGCGAAACCGTACCGGTCAAGGGCGGGCAGCTCGTCTACACGTTGCGCGAACCCGTGGGGGTTGTCGCCGCGATCGTCCCGTGGAATTTCCCCTTGCTCATCGCCGTGTGGAAAGTGGCGCCGGCGCTGGCGATGGGGAACACCGTGATTTTGAAGCCCGCGAGCCAGACGCCACTGACGGCATTGGCGCTGGGCGAGATGGCCACGGCCCTGGGGTTCCCCCCGGGCGTGCTCAATGTGATCACGGGGTCGGGCAGCACGGCCGGTCAGGCGATTGTGGACCATCCCGGCATCGACAAGATTGCGTTTACCGGCGACACGTCCACCGGCAAGGGCATCATGAAAAGCGCAGCCGATACGCTCAAGCACATCACGCTTGAGCTCGGCGGCAAATCCCCCAACATCGTGTTTGCTGATGCGGATCTCGACGCTGCGGTCCGCGGCGCGACGATGGGGATTTTTTATGGCAAGGGTGAAGTGTGTGCGGCCGGTTCGCGCTTGCTGGTGGAGGCGTCGATCAAGGACGAGTTCCTGGCAAAGATCGCTGACCGCACGAAGAAGATGGTGGCCGGGGACCCGCTGAACCCCAAGACGCGACTCGGCGCCATTTCATCGAAGGCGCAGCTCGAACGCGTGTTGCGGTATGTCGACATCGCGAAGCAGGAAGGCGCAACATTGCTCGCCGGAGGCGAGCGCACCGACATCGGCACGGGCAAGGGCTTCTTCATGCAGCCCACCGTGTTTGGCAATGTCACGGTGGACATGACAATCGCGCGTGAAGAGGTCTTCGGGCCGGTGCTTGCGGCCATTGAGTTTGCCGATGTCGAAGACGCCATCAGCAAGGCCAACTCGTCGATTTACGGTCTGGCGTCAGGTGTGTGGACACGCGATGTGCGCAAGGCGCACTACGTGGCGTCGAAGCTCAAGGCGGGCACCGTCTGGATCAACACCTACAATACCTACGACACCGCCGCGGCGTTCGGTGGGTACAAACAGAGCGGCTTCGGACGCGAGATGTCCGTGCACGCGCTGGAGTACTACACCCAGCTCAAGACCGTCTGGGTGGATATGGCACCCTAGGGACGCCCTGCGGGCGCGCGTAATTGGGAAATGTCACAAATGTCCGAAATGGCGAAGTGTCGGACAAACCTAATGCCGAGAAGAATGTCCGAATGTCGAAGGCCTGCAATGGATGAATGCCCCTGGAGAGGCAGATTCAACCACTGGATACCAAGGACATTCGACCATTCTCCCCTGCAATGTTCGCATTCGGTTTGTCCGGCATTTCGCCATTTCGGGCATTTGTGACATTTCGCCACTACACGGTTACTTAATCAAAGAATAGGCCCTGTCAAGCGCGTGCTCGGTGACGACATTGGTCGGGCTGTACTGGATCGACCGCGCGTTGTTTTGCACGCCATTTCGCCAGCCCCAGAAAATGAAATCGTTGTTGTTGGCCTGCAGGTACGGCACTCGCGCCTGAATGCTGATCCAGTAGCGCACGTTCGCCGCCGCCTGGAAGGGTGTGTCGAGCGTCAGCGAGTAGTCGTAGAACGACCAGCCTGTCGAGATGGCGCCACAGTTCAGCACCCGATCGGTTCCCCGGGTCTCAGCCACGCGGGCCACCGGGTAGACCGTGAGTTGGATCGGCGAATTCCGATTCGGGTTGTTGCCGCTGTCTGGATAGAACCCGACCTCGAAGTCCGTGGCCGTCGCCGCCGGTGCGGCCCGGTTCAGCACTTCGGCGCAATAGATCCCCTGCCACGTGATCTTTGTGATCGTGGCGGCTTCAGTGGACACGAAGTCGTCGAACATGAACGTCCCAGAGTTGGCCGGCGTCTTCATCGACGTCCGCGCATCCAGATTGGCCGTGCTGCCGGTGGGGTTCGCTGTGGTGAACACCGGGGCGGGCGGGGGAGGCGTGGGTGTAGTCGGTGAACTGCTCTTCTTGCACGCGGAGGCCATAAGGCCGGTCGCCGCAATGGAGAGGATCGTGAATGCCAGCGGGCGGACAAAGCTGCCGTACGACGAATTTCGCATGTGAACAAACTCCCGGTTGACGTGACCTGTCTATTTCCGCAAATGGGTGTTGAAGAATTCCACGGTGCGCGTCCAGGCCAGCGTGGCGGCCTTTTCGTCGTAGCGCGGAGTGGTGTCGTTGTTGAAGCCGTGTGAAGCGCCGTCGTACATGTGCATCGTGTACCGCACGTTGGCCGCCTTGAGCGCCGTCTCAAACGCCGGCCACGCGGCGTTGATGCGTGTGTCGGTACCGGCGTAGTGAATGAGGAGGGGCGCCTTGATCTTCGGCACGTCGGCCTCGGCAGCGGCGCTGCCGTAGAACGGTACGGCGGCGCCCAGGTCCGGAATGCGGGTCGCCAGAAGATTCGAGATGCCTCCGCCCCAGCAGAAGCCGACGGCGCCGACGCGCCCGGTGCACTCGGCGTGTTTCTGAAGGAAGCCGGCGGCCGCCACCATGTCTTCGCGGGTCTTCGTCTGGTCGAGTTTGCCGAACAGGGTACGGGCTTCGTCCTCGCCACCCGCCGGGTAGCCGCCGAGCGGGGTCAGCGCGTCGGGCGCGAAGGCAATGAAGTTGTCGAGCGCCAGGCGCCGCGTGATGTCTTCAATGTGCGGATTGAGCCCGCGATTTTCATGCACCACCACCACGCCCGGCAACTTGCCGGCCGCTTTCGCCGGCCGCACGAGGTAGCCCTTCATCGTGCCGCTGCCGGCCGGTGACGCGTATTCCACGCGTTCCGCTTTGATGCGCGGGTCGTCGGTGGGCACCTTCTGCGCTTCGGCAAATTTTGGACTCAGCGAGTCGAGCAGCATGCCGGCGGTGACGCCGCCCACCGCAAACTTGGTGGCACGGTCAAGGAAGCCGCGGCGATCCACGTGCCCATGCACGTAGGCGTCAAACAAAATGAGCAGATCGGGATCGTAGTCGGCGATGGTCTTGCGCTCCATGCAGCCCTCCAATTGGCGTGTGGGGCAAGGATACCGATCCCCGGCCCCCCCGGCAAGGTAAACTGCACGGGCATGGACGCGCTCCTCGGCTGGCGAGCCGAATTTCCCATCCTCGACACCTGCACCTATCTCGTGAGTCATTCGCTCGGCGCCATGCCCAGGCGCACGGAAACCTACCTCTCGCAGTTCGCCCGTGAGTGGGGCACGCGCGGTGTGCGCGCCTGGCACGAAGGGTGGTGGGAGATCGGTCGCGTCACCGGCGACATCCTGGCGCCAACGATTGGCGCAGCGCCCGGTACGATTTCGATGCACCAGAACGCCACTGTGGCCCAGGCCATCGTCGCGTCCTGCTTTTCGTATGGCGGACCGCGCCGGAAAATCGTGGTGCAGGACCTGGACTTCCCCTCGAACCACTACCTCTTCCATGGCTTCGAACGGTACGGCGCCGAGGTGGTGACCGTCCCGTCAGACGATGCGGTGCGGGGAAGGATGGACCGGGTGGTGGACGCGATTGACGAACGCACCACGCTGGTCAATCTCTCGCTCGTGTTGTTCCGGAGCGCCCATCTGCAGGATGTGGCGCCGGCCATCGAGAAAGCGCATCGCGTGGGCGCACGGGTCGTGCTCGATCTGTATCAGGCCGCAGGAGCCGTGCCGGTTGACGTCACCGCACTCGGCGCCGACTTTGCCGTGGGCGGCAGCGTGAAGTGGTTGTGCGGTGGCCCCGGCGCCGGCTACCTCTACGTGCGGCCAGACCTGATGTCCACGCTCCAGCCGGCGGCGGTCGGCTGGGCGGGGCATGCCGAGCCGTTCCAGTTCACGCCCGGCCCGGTGGCGTATGCGGAAGGGCTCGAACGTTTCCAGAGCGGCACGCCAAACGTGCCGGCGTTGTACTCGGCGCGGGCCGGCTACGAAATCGTGGCCGAGATAGGTGTGCCGGCCATCCGAGAGAAATCCTTGCGACTGACGCGCCGGCTCATGGATGCGGCAGAGCAGCGCGGCTGGCGTCTGGCCATGCCGGCCGGCGACCATGAACGCGGTGCGTCGGTGATCATCGACGTGCCGAATGGCGCCGCCGTGACCCAGGCCCTGATCGCGCGAGAGGTCATCGTGGATTATCGGCCCGGCGCTGGTATTCGCATCGCTCCGCACTTCTATAATACGGAAGCCGAGATCGATCACGCGGTGGAGACGCTGGAAGAGGTCAAATGACGGTTCGTTCGATAGCGGTGCTGGGCGCCGGCACCATGGGACACGGCGTGGCACACGCGGCGGCCGCGTCTGGTTTTGACACCCGCCTGTATGACGTCTCTGACGCACAGGCCACGAAGGCGCGCGCTACCATCGACGGCATCCTGCGCAAGGCTGTGGAACTGGGCAAGGCGACCGCGGCCGAGGCGGACGCCGCCATGGCGCGCCTGGTCACCACCTCCGATGTGGCCGCAGCGCTCGAGGGCGCGGACCTCGTCATCGAGACCGCGCCAGAGCGGATGGACATCAAGATGCAGTTGTTCGCGGCGATCGACGCGCACGCGCCGGCAGGCGCGGTGGTGGCGAGCAACACCTCGGCCTTGTCCATCACCGAGATGGCCGGCACCTTGAAGGACCCGTCGCGTGTGGCCGGCATGCATTTCTTCAATCCCGTCCACAAGATGAAGCTCATCGAAATCGTGCGCGCACTCGAGTCGAGCGACCGCGCGCTCGAAACGATTGAAGCCGTTGCGCGGCAGATGGGCAAAGAGACCGTACTCGTCCGCGAGGCGCCCGGCTTCATCACCACCCGTGTCAACGCGAGCATCGGCAATGAAGCGTTTTACATGCTGATGGAAGGTGTGGCATCGGCGCGCGACATCGACAAGGCGCTCAAGCTGGGGCTCAATCACCCGATGGGCCCGTTTGAGCTTGTTGATCTGGTGGGGCTCGATACCCGGCTCAGCATCCTCGAATACCTGCACAAGAGCATGGGCGAAAAGTACCGCCCGTGCCCGCTCCTGTCCCAGTACGTCAAGGCAGGACGGCTCGGCAAGAAAGTGGGCAAAGGTGTCTACGACTACTGACATCACCCGTCACGGACGCGTCGCCGTGCTTCGCGTCAACCGGCCCGAAGTCCGCAACGCGCTCGATCTGGCCACGGTGCGCGAGATGTCGGCCGCGCTCGAAGCCCTGTCCACCGACGACTCGGTCGGCGCCATTGTCATCACAGGCGCCGGGGACACGGTCTTCGTCTCGGGTGCCGACATCAACGCCATCAAGGCGCGTACGCGCGACGATGGGCTGGCGGCGATTAATTCGTCGCTGTTCGCGGCCATCGACAAGTGCCCCAAAGTCACCATTGCCGCGGTGAACGGTCTCGCCCTCGGCGGTGGCTGCGAACTCGCGCTGTCGTGCGACTTGCGCATCGCCGCCGCTCACGCGAAGTTCGGCCAGCCCGAAGTGGGCCTCGGCATCATTCCTGGTGCGGGCGCCACGCAACGGTTGCCGCGAATCGTGGGCCTCGGTCGCGCCAAACACCTCATCCTGACGGGCGATGCGATCGATGCCCAGCGCGCGCTCGACTGGGGGCTGGTGTCGGCCGTGGTACCGGCCGCCGAATTGATGACCCAGGCGCTGGCCTTGGCCGAGAAGGTCCTGACGCGGGGCCCGTTGGCCATCCGCCTGGCCAAGCTTGCGCTCAACGCATCGGCACGAGTGGACCTTGATTCGGGCCTGCTCTTCGAGACGCTCGCGCAGGCGATTTGTTTTGATTCGCGTGACAAGCAGGAAGGCACGAGCGCGTTCCTGGAGAAACGCACACCGAAGTTCACGGGCGATTGAGAAGTGTGGAGGGTGTCAGATGAGTGATGCACAAACGCGATTGGATCGCCGGGACTTTCTGAAGATCGGCGGTGCGGCCGTCGTCGCCGGCGCCGTTGCCGTGCGCGGCAGCGAGACAGCGGCCCAGGGCACCTCGGGACTGCTGGCGGCGCCGCCCATCGACATGGTCCGCATCGGATTTGTCGGCATCGGATTGCAGGGCGGGGGGCACGTCGGGAACCTGCTCAAGATTCCCGGCTGCCGGATCACGGCCGTGTGTGACATCCGCCAGGTGCGCACCGACTGGGCGACCAAGGCCATTGTTGCGGCGGGGCACCCCGCGCCAAAGGCCTACACGAACGGGCCGCGGGACTTCGAGCGGATGTGCGCCGAAGAGGATCTCGATTTGGTCTACACAGCAACGCCCTGGGAATGGCATGTGCCGGTGATGCTGGCCGCGATGAAGAACGGCAAACACGTGGCCACCGAAGTGCCTGCCGCGATGACCCTTGAAGATTGCTGGGCCATGGTGGAGTCGGCCGAGAAGTTCAAGAAACACGCCGTGATGATGGAGAACTGCAACTACGGCCGTTCCGAGATGATGGCCTTCAACATCATCCGCCAGGGCCTGTTGGGGGAAATCGTGCACGCCGAGGGCGGTTACCTGCACGACCTGCGCGGCATCAAGTTCGAGAATCGGGATGAAGGCCTGTGGCGGCGCGCGTGGGCCATGAAAGTGGATGGCAACTTGTATCCCACGCACGGCCTGGGGCCCGTGGCCAACTGCATGGACATCAATCGCGGCGATCGGTTGTCGTACCTGGTCTCAGTGAGCGGCCCGTCGCGCGGGTTGCAGGATTGGGCGCGCGAACATTTTCCGGCCGACGCGCCGCAACGCAAGGAGAAGTACGTCCTGGGCGACGTCAACACGTGCCTGGTCAAAACCGTCAACGGCAAGACCCTCATGGTGCAGCACAACACCAACCTGCCGCGGCCCTATAGCCGCATCCATCAACTCCAGGGGACCAAGGGCATCATCCAGGGCTATCCGGACCGCGTCTACATCGAAGGACGGGGTCGCAATGATCAGTGGGTGGATCAGGCGACGCTCCGCGACGAATTTGACCATCCGCTCTGGAAGGAAATGAACGAACGCGCGGCCGGCGCCGGGCACGGCGGCATGGACTACATGGAGGACTACCGTCTCATCAAGTGCCTGCGTGAAGGCCTGCCGACCGACATGAACGTCTACGACGCCGCGATGCTCAGTTCGTTGGTCGATCTGACCGCGCAGTCCAACGCGCGCAAGAGCCGCGCGGTGGATGTGCCGGATTTCACGAAGGGCGCCTGGCGCACGAACCCGAAGCTCGACATCGTCCACGCCTGAGGGCGCATGCAACTTACCTCGCTCGACTGGGTCATCGTTCTCGTCTCGCTGCTGGTGTCGTTTGCACCGGCGGTGTACCTCGCCCGGCGCGCGGGCCAAAGCACCACCGAGTTCTTCACGTCGGGCCGGGCCGCGCCCTGGTGGCTCATCGGCGTGTCCATGGTGGCGACGACATTCAGTACCGACACACCGAATCTGGTCACGAACCTCGTGCGCGAAGGCGGCGTGGCGGCGAACTGGGTCTGGTGGGCGTTTCTGCTCACGGGCATGACGACCGTGTTTTTTTAAGCCAAGTTGTGGCGTCGGCTCGGCGTGGTCACGGACCTCGAGTTCTACGAACTGAGATATTCGGGTCCGGCGGCGCGTTGGGTGCGTGGCTTTCGCGCGGTCTATCTCGGGGCCTTGTTCAACATCCTGATCATGGCGGCGGTGAATCTGGCCGCCGCAAAAATTGCCAACGTCCTGCTCGGCTGGCCGATCTGGGAGACGCTGCTCGTCTGCAGCGTCATCAACGTAGCGTTTGCCGCCACGTCGGGGCTATGGGGCGTACTCGTGACCGATCTGCTCCAGTTCGGCATCGCCATGACGGGCTCGGTGGCCGCCGCAGTGTACGCGCTGCGCCGGCCGGAAGTGGGCGGCCTCGAAGGGCTCTTCGCGAAAATCCCGATCGAGACGGTGGCGATGTTGCCGGACTTCGGCAACTGGAGTGTGGCGCTCCCGATCTTCATCGTGCCGCTGGCCGTGCAGTGGTGGTCCACCTGGTATCCGGGGTCGGAACCCGGCGGCGGGAGCTACATCGCGCAGCGGATGCTGGCGGCCCGGTCTGAGCGCGACGCCCTCTCGGGCACGCTGCTGTTCAACGTCGCGCACTATGCGCTGCGCCCGTGGCCGTGGATCATCGTGGCGCTGTGTTCGATGCTCGTGTTTCCGGAAGTCGCCGACATTGGTCGTGCGCTTCCTCATGTCGACCAGTCGCTCCTCGGTCACGACATGGCGTACCCGGCCATGCTCACGTTCCTGCCGGCCGGCATCCTGGGGTTGATGGTGGCCGGCCTGCTGGCCGCGTACGTCTCCACCATTTCCACGCACCTGAACTGGGGCACGTCGTATCTCGTGCACGACTTCTATCGCCGCTTCCTCAAGCCCGGTGAGACGGAAGCGCACTACGTCATGACGGGCCGCATCGTCACGGTGCTGCTCATGATCGTGGCTGCGGCCGTCACGCTGGTGCTCGAGTCGGCGCGGGGCAGTTTCAACCTGCTGCTCTCGATTGGCGCCGGCACCGGACTGCTGTACCTCTTGCGCTGGTTCTGGTGGCGAGTGAACGCGTGGAGTGAGATTGCCGCGATGGCCAGCTCGTTTGTGCTCGCGCTGATCGTGTTTATCGCGGAGCGGCAGGGGATGAACTGGCCCAGTCACATCACGCTCATCGCGACCGTGGCGATCACCACCGTAGTCTGGATGACCGTGGCGTTCTGGGCGAAACCCACGGACCCCGAGACCCTGCGCGGGTTCTACCGATTGGCGCGGCCCGCCGGCCCGGGGTGGGCGCAGGTGCGCGCCCAGTGTGGTGACCTCGCGCCTATGGACGGATTGAACAACGCCTTCCTCGGCTGGGCAGCCGGCTGCGTATTTGTCTACAGTGCGCTCTTCGGCACCGGTCACTTCCTGCTGGGCCACACGACGGCGACCACCATCTCGATGGTGCTGTTTGTGGCCAGCGGAGCCACGCTGTGGCGTCTCCTGCCTCGATTGTGGAAGACGTCGTAGCTCTCGTCCTGGCCCGCGGGCTGGGCCGCCGTATGCGTGCCGAGAGCGGCGATGGCACGCCCCTCAACGCGGCTCAGCAGGCCGCAGCTGCTGCCGGCCTCAAGGGCATGATGCCGATGCCGGGCCCTGGCCGGCGGGCCCGCCCGTTCCTCGACTACGTGCTGAGCGATCTGGCGGACGCCGGCTTCACGCGCGTCGCGCTCATCGTCGCGCCCGAAGGCGACGCCGGCGACCCTCTGCGGGAGTATTACCAGGGCGAAGGGCGCCCGGCGCGAATCTCTCTGGCGTTTGTCGTGCAGCCAGAGCCGCTTGGCACGGCAGACGCCGTGTGGGCGGCGTCGGAGTGGGTGGGTGCACATCCATTCGTCGTGTTGAATGCCGACAATTTGTATGGCGTCGCCACGCTTCGCGCGTTGCGGCACGCCGGCGGCCCTGCGCTGCCCGTGTACGAAAAAGACGAACTCGTGGCGTCGAGCGCGATTCCGCCTGAGCGTGTGGCCGCGTTCGCCCTGTTGACGATGGGAGCCGACGGGACGTTGCAGGACATTGTGGAGAAGCCGGGCCAGGCGATGATCGACGCGGCCGGGCCGCGCGCACTCATCAGCATGAATTGCTGGCGCGGCGATCGCCAGTTGATGGAGGCGTGTCGCGACGTGGAGGCGTCGCCGCGTGGTGAGTTCGAACTGCCCATGGCGGTACGTCTCGCGATGCGCCGCGGCGTGGTGTTCCGCGGCCTGCCGGCGAACGGACCCGTACTCGATCTCTCCAGTCGCGCCGACGTCAGCACCGTCGTGAATCGGCTTGCAGCCGTGGAGCCACGGCCGTGACCCTGGATTTTACCGGTCGTCTACACGCCGCCGGCTACGATCGAGTCGCGGCGCAGAGCCGGGCAGTGTGGCTTGAACGCGCGTCGGCTGAGTTTGCACGCGTCACCGGCGCGCCTCCGTTGTGGCATTGGTCAGTGCCCGGTCGCATCGAAATTTTCGGCAAACACACCGACTACGCAGGTGGGCGGTCGCTCCTCTCGGCCGTGCCTCGCGGCTTTGCCGTGGTTGGCCGGCCCCGGGCGGATGCGTGTGTGCGCGTGATTGACGCACGCCACGGTGATGTGGCGATCATCGATATCCACGATACCGAGCGCGGGTGGAAGGGCTGGGCGAACTACGTGGCGGTGACGGTGCGGCGTCTGGCCGACAATTTTCCTGGTGCGTCGCTCGGGATGGACATTGCGATCGCCAGCGATTTGCCTCGCGCGGCAGGACTCAGTAGTTCAAGCGCGCTTGTGGTGGGCATCGCCCTGGCGCTGATTCGCCGCGGTGAGCTCGACCTACGCGATGACTGGCAGCAGGTGATTGGTTCAGTCGAGGACCTGGCCTGGTACCTGGGCTGCGTGGAAAACGGTCTGTCCTACAAGTCGCTTGAAGGGACCCGGGGTGTGGGCACCCACGGCGGCAGCCAGGACCACACGGCCATCCTCGCCTGCCGCCCCGGCGTGGTGAGCCATTACAGCTTCATGCCGGTGGTGGCTCATGGCGTGTCGCCCATGCCCGAGGCCTGGCGTTTTGTGGTGGCCTCGAGCGGTGTCCACGCGGACAAGGCGGGCAGCGTCCGTGACCGGTATAACCGCGCCTCGCTGGCGGTGCGGGCCCTGGTCGCGATCTGGAACGCCGAGCATCCCGCCACACCGGCGATGTCGCTGGCGGCCGCTCTGGACAGCCACGCGGACGCAGAAGGGCAACTGCGCGCCGCCGTCCTGCGGTCGGACCCTGAGGGCTTTACCCGGGAAGACCTCGACCGGCGTTTGACGCAGTTTGTGCACGAAACTGCACGCGTGCCCCTGGCCGCGGCGGCGTTTGCCAACGCAGACTTCGCGGAATTGCACAGATTGGCAGCGGCCTCCCAGGACGGTGCCGAGCGCCTGCTGGGCAACCAGATCCCAGAAACGGTGGCACTGGTGGCGATGGCCTGCGAAGAGGGCGCGTTCGCCGCCTCGGCGTTTGGCGCCGGCTTTGGCGGCAGCGTCTGGGCCGTGGTGCCTGCCTCAGGCGCCGATGCGTTCGGCGCGGCCTGGCTGGCGAAGTACCGCAGCGCATACCGGCATCGGGATACCGCCGACTGGTTTTCGGCGGTCCGGGGACCCGGCGCCGTCGAAGTGGCCGCTACTGAATGACGATGCGGCCCTGGAGCCGGGTGTCGTTCGGCAGGTCATGGTCGTGAAACCTGCAGGTGCGCGGGGTATTGAGATTGCCGGTTTCCCGGCTCTGGCCGGGCGCGAGCAGGCCAATCAGATTCAGCTCCGGGCAGTCGGTGTGTTCCGGGTGCGGGTCGCTCGACATGTTGTGCGCCCGGGAGTCGCTGTTGACGAAGAGGACCCGTGTCCCCACCGCAATCTGAATGTTCTGCGGCGTCGCGCCGGACGCCAGGAGCGTGATTGTATTAGTCACCGACGGTGGTCCGGCGGGTGGCGTGGGTTCGGACGGCGTGGAGGAACCCCCGCCGCAGGACCCGCTGGCCACGACGATCAGTGTCACGAGGGCTGCCAGGGCGCCCGCTGGTACATGTAAAATAGGCCGCATATGGCGTACATCATTACCGAGCCCTGCATCGGCACCAAAGACACGGCGTGTGTCGACGTGTGCCCGGTCGACTGCATTCATCCCCGTAAAGACGAACCGGACTACGAAACGACCAAGATTCTCTATATCCACCCGGATGAGTGCATCGATTGCGGCGCGTGTGTGCCGGCGTGCCCGGTTGAAGCGATCTTCGCGCTCGACGAAACCCCGGACAAGTGGAAGAGCTTCATCGAAGAGAACGCGGCGTACTACCGCAAATAGGTGGGGTCGCCGTACCTCGACTTTGACCGCGGGTCGTGGGCGGCCCTCAGGGTCGCCACGCCGCTGACGCTGGGTGAGGCTGACCTCGCCGAACTGCGGGGCCTCAACGAGCGTGTGTCGCTCGCCGAAGTCGAGACCATCTATCTGGCCTTGTCGCGGCTGCTGAACCTGCACGTCAGTGCCACGCAGCGGCTGCACACGGCCACCGACACGTTTCTTGGCACCACCGGGCACGCGCCGCCACCCTATGTGATTGGAGTGGCCGGCAGCGTGGCGGTGGGCAAGAGTACGTTTGCCCGCATCCTCCGCGCGCTGCTCGCGCGATGGACCAATCACCCGCGCGTCGATCTGGTCACCACCGACGGCTTCCTCCGGTCCAACCGCGACCTCGAGGCGCGGGGGCTCTTGCACCGCAAGGGGTTTCCCGAAAGTTACGACGTCCGGAAACTCGTGCAGTTCATGGCCGACGTCAAGGAGGCGGCCGGTGCCGTCCACGCGCCCGTCTACTCGCACCAGGCGTATGACATCGTGCCCGGCGAATTCCAGGTCGTCGATCGTCCCGACATCGTGATTGTGGAAGGGTTGAACGTGCTGCAGACCGGCGACGGACTGCCCGACCGCCCCGCGCGGGTCTTCGTCTCGGACTTCTTCGATTTTTCGATCTACATCGACGCCGCCGAGGCGGATATCGAAGCCTGGTACGTGGCGCGCTTCCTGGCGTTGCGCGAGACGGTCTTCAAGGATCCGCGTTCGTACTTCCATCGGTATGCCAGCCTCACCAACGACCAGGCCATCGAGACCGCGCAGGATATCTGGCGGACGATCAACGGCGTCAATCTGCGCGAGAACATCCGTCCCACACGCGACCGCGCCCGCCTCGTCTTCGAAAAAGGCCCCGCGCACGCGGTCACGCGTATTCGCCTCCGAAACGTCTGAATCCTTCGTCTCAAAAACGGCTTCACCATGAAGCTCCATGAAGTTCCATGAAGATTTCATGGCGGCTGTCAGAAAGGCGCGGCGTTGGGAGCCCGGCTACGCCGGGGCCGCGCGATCGGAGGGAAGTCAGGAACGAACGCAGGTCGTTTTGCGCTCTGCCTGCGTTCGTTTCTGACTTCCCTCCGATCGTGCGTGCCGCCGAAGGCGGCACCCAACGCCGCGCCCTTCATGGATCTTCATGCCCTTCATGGTGGAACCTGGCGTCAAGGCGTCAGGCGTTGCTTGGCCTTGAGTCTCGCCGCGCGGCGTTCGTCGGCTTCCGCCGCTTTCTGGCGTTCCAGATCACTCGACAGCTCCAGCGGCGGAATCGGCACACGCGTGCCGCCGCGATCGATGGCGACAAACGTGAGGTAGGCGCGGCTGGTCATGCGGCGTGTCCCGGTCAGCGTCTCTTCTGAAAACACCTCGACCTCCACTTCGAGCGAGGTCGTCCACGTCGCGGTGACGCGCGCCTGCAGGATGATCATGTCGCCGACCTTGATGGAATGCAGAAACTGCAGTCCGTCAACGGCTGCCGTCACCAGCAAACTGCGCGTGTGGCGATGGCAGGCAATCGCGCCGGCGATGTCGATCAGGTGCATGACCGTGCCACCCAGGATGAACCCCAGCGGGTTGGCATCGTTGGGCAGGACGACCTGCACCATCTCGGTGTAGGAATCGGATGGCGTTCTCAGAAGTCGTATCCGATCCAGAACGAGAACTTGCGCTTGCGGAACGTCTGGCTGCCGCCTTCGGCCGCGAAGATCAGATCCTCGTAGTCCTTGTTGAACATCGTCTTCCACGACCAGTCGAAGTGCATGGGGAAGCCGAGCAGGAAGCTCTGCAGGCCGATGCCATACGACGCGCGCGCGTCCTTGAGGCGGAAGCCCGAGACCACGTAGGTGTTGGTGTCGAAGACCGGGTTGTAGACGCCGGTGGTGGGGTCAAACTCGAAGCCGAGCAGCGGCGTGACCAGTTCGTCGTTGCTGGTCCAGGGGCTGAATGACTGGCCGTTGATGCCGGCGCCGCCCACATTGAAGAACAATGTCCCGCGGATGCCACCGAGCACACCCAGCGGCGTGAGCATCGCCTCGATCAGGGGAATGCGGAGTTCCACGTTGCCGAAGAACGCCTTGTGACCGAGGAACTCGAGGTATTCGTACCCGCGCATCTCGGAGTTGCCGCCGAAGGGCAGGAACTCGGGGTTGTCGCCCCAGCTCTGCAGGCCGCGTGCGCGGAAGGCGAGCGTGCCGTTGACGCCAAGCCGCTTGTAGTACCGCGCATCCACGTCCACCGTGCGCCGCGAGAGCGACTTGCTGAACTTGGGTGACCAGGACACGCCAATGCTGGCGGTCTTGCCGGCCACAGGACCGTAATCGCGGAACACCGTGGTTTCGTGCACAAACGTCAGGCCCAGCGGAATCATGTGTCCCGACTGGAACAGCTGCGTTCCGAACTGCTGCTCCTGGTACTCCTGAGAGAGCTGCTGCAGGGCGGGGTCCTCGTACCGCTCCTGCAGGTACACGTACCCGCCCGACAGCTCCACGCGTGAGTACCGGTTGAACGGGTAGATGCCGAAGCCCGTCATGCCGCGTTGTGTGCGCACGGCCTGCGCCAGGTCGCGATCGATGAACGGCGTGAGGCCCAGCTGGTAGAGATACCCGTCGAGCTGACCGTAGAAGAACGTGTCCTGCGAAAACGCCTGCAACGCGTACTGCAGCCGGCTCTCGATGTTGATGTAGGACAACGACAACGTGCGGTACTGCGAGACGGAGGCCGCAAAGAAGTTGACCTGCTTGCCGCCCAGCACATCACTGAAGCTGATTTGCGTGCCGCCGAACAGGTCGCCGCCGCTGGTGACGCCAAGGTTCACAGGGGGCCGGCCGTCGAGCGTCATCTTCTCGAACATGCCCTTGCGGTGCATGTTCTGCTTGAGCAGCGTGTGGCTCATCGGCGGCTGGAAGTCCACGATGGGCGCCGGCGCTCCGAAGTCCGACGACGGGACGGTGAGCAGGGGCTTTTCGCGATTGATGATGTGAATGCCGTTCTGGCCCTTGTTGTAGGACACAAACGCCACCTTCATCGCGCTGCCTTCGGGCAGCGCCACGGGCGAGACGTTGCCGGTGGCCGCGTCCGTCCACTGCTTCAGTTCGCCGTTGGTCACATCAAGCGACCACACGTTCGGGATGTTGCCGTTGCGCGCCACTTCGGGCGTCAGCATCACTGCCGGGTCGGTGGCGGTGGACGTGAAGACCACCGTCTTGGGGTCCAGGAACTTCGCGCCTGTGTCGTCATGCGTGCCGAACGTCAGCTGCGTCTTGGCGCCGCCATCGAGTGCCACGCGGAAGAGTTTGTCGTTGCCGCTGATGCGCGCCGAATACACCAGCGAGCGCCCGTCGGGGGCAAACGAAGGCGCGTAATCGGCGAACGCATCGTTGGTGACGTTGGTGACCTGGCCGGTACCAAGGTCCACAACGAAGATGTCGCCGGTGGCGCCCTGGAGGCCCGAGAACGTCACCCGCATTCCGTCGGGACTGAAGGCCGGTGACTCGGGGCCGTCAATGGTGTTGAGCGCCAGCTTCTGCACCGTGCGCCCACTCACCACGTCCTGGATCACGAGCGTCTTGGACTTTTCGGTGCGCGCGAAATATGCCAGGCGATCGCCCTTGGGCGACCACGTGATCCAGGGCACCAGGTTGCCGCGCAGGCCGCCGGCCGTGGCGATGTACTCGAAGCCGCGGTCCTTGTCGAAGCCTTTCGTCAGGTTCTTCACGAACTGGCCGTCCTTGGCCGAGATGAGGATGATGTCCAGTTCCTGGTCCCGCGTGTTGCCCACGACCGCCGCGATGACGTCGCCGATGGGGGAGGGCTCAATCGACAGCACCGACACGTACGGCGTGCGGTCGCGGCGCGGCGCGAGGTCGCGGCCGTAGTCGGCCGGCCGCTCCTTGTCGCGGAACGGCTTGAACCGGTCCTTGATGTACCGATCGAACTGCTCGTCAAATTCCTCGGGCTTGAGCCGCAGCGCTTCTTCAAAGGCGCTTTCACCGCCGCCGATGACGTTCTTGCGCAGCGAAAAGAGGAACTGGCGAAGCCCGTCCTGGCCCCAACGGCTCGAGATGAATTCAAACGCCGCGTGGCCCATCGAGTAGGGCAGCCGGCCCGACAGCGGCTGGCTCTCGAATTCGCTCATGCGCGGCACGTTGTCCGAGAGCGCCGCGTCGCGCACCTGCATCAGGTCCAGCACGTTCCAGTACCCGGCCATGTAGTTGGCCAGGCCTTCATCCACCCAGAGCGGGATGGCCGATCCCAGAAGGCCGCGCGGGATCACGTCGAATTCGAAGATGTGCGTCAGCTCATGAGTGATGAGCCGGTAGAGCTGGTCGGGCGGTTCGTCGATTGGCAGCACCAGGCGATCGCGATACGGCTCGGCAAACGCGAGCACGCCTTCCGGCAGTTCGCTGCCCGAAATGTCCTGCTGCTGGAATTCACTCTGCGTCTTGAACAGCACCACCTTGGCCCGGGCCGCCAGGTCGTGTTTGAGTTCGGAACTGATGCGCACGTAGGCGCTTTCGAGATACCCCGTGATCCGTTCGAGATGGGGCTCGATCTCCGGGTAGTAGTAAATCTCGAAGTGCTCGGTTTCGTAGATGTGCCAGTCGAACTTGTCGTACTTGACGCGGTTTTTGCCGAAGTAGGGCACGTACGGCGTCTGCGCCGATGCGATTGCGGGCGCCAGTCCGATCGTCAGGACGGCCAGGGCCAGGAACAGGACAGTCGTCATGCGCGAGCGGCGCATCACCATAGGGTTACCTCGGGAATCAGGTCGTCGAACACGTTCGATTCTTACACAACTCTCACGTAGCTTACGGCGCCGGTCCCCGGCCGGATGCTTCTGCAGGTTATCTTCCGGAATCGGCCGGTTCATGTGGCTGACCAGAGACGCCAGCAAAGGTCATGCCTTGAAAGATCCCTGCAAAACTCACCTTCCGCGTGACGTTCCGTCGTCATTCGGGGACAGCACGAGGTCACTTGTGGCCACCGCTCCGGACGCGATAAGGTGGAGGTGATGAAACTCAGTACGAAGTGGATCGTCCGATGGGCCGTGGCGCTCGGCCTGGCCGGCGCGCTGGCCTTTGTGCCGCTCCGCTGGGCGATGGAGGACCATGACGAGGGAGCGGTCCCGCCTGAAGGCGTGGAGATGGCCAAGCTCGACTACATCTTGAAGGACATGAACGGGCTGGATGTGCGCCTGTCCGACTTCAAGGGCCGCCCGATGATCATCAACTTCTGGGCCACGTGGTGCGGGCCCTGCAAACACGAGATTCCGGCGTTCAACCAGTTGGTGGAAAAGTACAAAGCGCAGAACTTCATCGTGCTGGGGATCTCGGTGGATGACAAGCCCGAGGACCTGCGCCCGTTTGCCGCCGAGTTCAAGATGAACTACCCCGTGCTCGTGGGCCTGGGGCACGACGAATTGCAGGAGCATTACGGCGCGAACCCGCTGCCGATCTCATGGTTCATCCGGGCCGACGGCTCGGTGGACTATAAATTGACCGGTACCCAGTCACTCGACTGGTTCGAGGGACGCGTGAAGCGATTGTTCGAGCCCCGAACGGCGGAAGGCCAGTAGGTGGCTGTGGCCCCAGAGTCCGTCCCCCTGGCCGCCGCGCGGCTGGCCTGTGGCTGTGTCGCAGGTTTCCGCGATGGTACCGAAGGCAGTCCCATCACGGTGGTGATTACGCACAAGGCCGAAACCTGCCAGGTGCCGATTCACGTCGCCGGCCTGCCGGTGTTTGATCACCGCGAAGCCCTGCGCCCGTCCACCCGCCACACGCCCGTCGTCCAGCCCGACTTCGAAGAAGAAGGCTAGCGCGGCCTCGTAGCGCGCGCTGGGTCTCAAGCGCGCGGCTCTTTGGCTTGGCGCTCCGGAAGGCGCTTGGCCTCCGCCAGCGTCTTCCGGAGCACAAACTCAATCTGTCCGTTCAGGCTGCGCAGGTCGTCATTGGCCCAGCGCTGGAGTGCGTCGAGCAATTGACGATCGATGCGCAGCAGGAACGGCTTGCGGTCGGCCATGGGTCGTCCACCGTTACTGATAGATCGTCCCGGTGTTGACCACGGGCTGGGTGTTGCGATCACCGCAGAGCACGACCAGCAGATTGCTGACCATCGCGGCCTTGCGGTCGTTGTCGAGTTCGACCACGTCGCGCTTGGAGAGCAGGTCCAACGCCATTTCCACCATGCCCACGGCGCCTTCAACGATGCGCGAACGCGCGGCGATAATGGCGCCCGCTTGCTGACGCTGCAGCATCGCTGATGCGATTTCCGGCGCGTACGCCAGATGGTTGATGCGCGCCTCGAGCACTTCCACCCCGGCCTTCGCCAGCCGCTCCTGGACCTCCACCTTCATCTGCTCGGCAATTTCAACGGTATTGCCGCGCAGGGACTTGTGGTGTTCCTCATACGCGTCGTACGGGTAATGCGTCGCCAGGTTGCGCACGGCCGCCTCGGTCTGCACTTTGACGTAGTGTTCGTAGCTGTCCACTTCAAAACACGCTTCTGCGGTCTCAGTCACTTTCCACACCACGACCGCCGCGATTTCGATGGGGTTGCCCTCGAGGTCGTTCACCTTGATCTGCGAACTCTCGAAGTTGCGCACACGAAGCGAGATGTGTCGCTTCGTCAGGAGGGGATTCGCCCAGTGGAAGCCATCGACCTTCACACTGCCCGAGTACTTGCCGAACAGCGTCAGGACCTTGGCCTCGTTCGGATTGACGATGAAGAATCCGAAGGCGAGCACCCCGGTCACCACGAGGGCCGCCGCGCTGAGGACAAGGCCGACCGGATTCTCGACCGTCGCCGCGCTGATGATCCCCCATATAGAACCCGCTGCCGCCGCCAGCAGCACGGGAACCATTAACCAGCCTGCCAGTGTTGAACGAAGCTTCTCTCGTATCATGACCCCTCCGATTGCACAGTGATATCACATAGATACCGCCTCGTCAAGAGACAGGCTGAAAAAACTGAAGACAGGCTTTTCACCATGTAGGGCCATGAAGGTCCATGAGGGGCGCTGGGTTGGGGGCCCGGCTACGCCCGGGCCGCGCGGTCGGAGGGAAGTCAGGAACGAATACCGGTCGTTTTGCACTCCGCCTGCATTCGTTCCTGACTTCCCTCCGACCGCGCGTGCCGCCGAAGGCGGCACCCAACCCAGCGCTTCAGATAGCGTGATCCATCGACATGAAACTTCATGGAGCTTCATGCTCTTCATGGTGAAAAAGTGTGTTGCTACAGCTTGACGCGAAGGTCGGCCACCAGCGGCAGATGGTCCGACGCCATCTTGGCCAGGCGCGTGCGCGGCAGGGAGATCTGGCGCACCTCGATCTCACCCTGGTAGTAGATGTGGTCCAGGTGGAGCAGGGGGAAGAACCCCGGGTAGGTGCGGCGGCGCTTCAGGTACGGAAACAGGTCGATACTTTGCAACCGCTTGGCCAGAATGTCGGTCGCCAGGGGGCGCGACCATTCGTTGAAGTCCCCGAACAGCAACTTGGGGCCCTGCACCTTCTTGTCGTCCACCCAGGCCGCCAGGCGCATCGCCTGATACCGCCGCTCAAGCAAGGCCGTCCCCAGATGGGCGTTGTAGACCTGCAGCGTGCCCTGTCCCACGTCCACCGCCACGCGCTGGGCGCCCCGCGCTTCGCACGTCTTCCACGACAGATCGTGCTGAGAGTGGTCCCACATCGGAAACCGGCTGAGAATCACGTTGCCGAACTGGTGGTTCCTGAGCTCGCGGACGGGCGCCATGATCCAGCCCATCCCCAGAGCCGCCCCGATGATTTCGGCGTGGCCTTGGCCCGTCCCGCTCGGTCCAATGACCTCCTGTAACGCGATGACGTCGGCCTCGAGCGCGGCCAGCACATCCGCTATCCGCTCCGGCCGCGTCCGGCGGTCCATGCCGCGTGACCGATGGATGTTGTACGTGACGACTCTGAGGTCCACGGCCGTATGATAGACCCATGAGTCTGCTCGGCACCGAATTCCACGTGACCTGCCCCTGCTGCCAAAGCACGCTCGTGGTCGATCAGGGGCTGCAGCGCGTGGTGCGCCACGTGGAGGTCGAGCGTGCCGACAAGCCGAAGCTTGACGAGGCGCACGACATCCTGGCGCAGGAGAAGGCCCGTCGCGAGGCCCTGTTCGAGAAGTCGGTGGTGTCCGAGCGGGGCCGAGGCGACGCGCTCGCCAAACGCTTCGAAGACGCGCTCAAGCAGGCGCGCGAAGAACCCATCACCAAACCCACCCGCGATTTCGATCTCGACTGAGTTCCGCACCGTCCCCATGACTTCATCAGTACGCCGTATAGGTATCCTCACGGGCGGCGGCGACGCCCCCGGGCTCAACGCCGTGATTCGGGCGGTCGTCAAGTCTGCCGCCAACGCCGATATCGAGTGCATCGGCCTCGAGGACAGCTTTGACGGATTGATCTTCCCCGAGCGCTCCCGCCCTCTGACCCCACGTGACGTCACGGGCATTTTGCGTCTCGGAGGCACGATTCTCGGCACCACCAACCGGGGCAACCCGTTTGTCTATCCGGTCACGACCGGCGCCGGCTCCGCCGACTATTCCGCGCGCTGCGTCGAGAACTTTCACAAGCTCGGCCTTGATGCGCTGGTGGTCATCGGAGGTGATGGCACGCTCGCCATTGCCTACGAGCTGCAGAAACTCGGGGTGCCGATGGTGGGTGTCCCCAAAACCATCGACAACGACATCGTCGAAACCACGATGACGTTCGGGTTCGATACGGCGGTGGCGTTTGCCACCGATGCCATCGACCGGCTGCACTCAACGGCCGAAGCGCATCACCGCGTGATGGTGGTTGAGGTCATGGGCCGCTACGCCGGCTGGATTGCCTTGCACTCGGGCATCGGCGGTGGCGCCGACGTCGTACTCATTCCGGAACTGCCGTACACCCTCGAGCGGGTCGCCGAACATATCCGCGCCCGTGAACGGTGGGGCGCCAGGTTCAGCATCGTTGTGGCCGCCGAGGGGGCGTTCCCCGCTGGAGGGGCCACGTTCATCAAAGCCGCCGCGACCGCCGATCGTGTGGAACGCCTGGGCGGCGTGGGTGAGCAGGTGGCGCGCGCCCTTGAGCCGCTCACCGATAAAGAGTGCCGCCATGTGGTGCTCGGGCACCTGCAGCGTGGCGGATGGCCCACGAGTTACGATCGGGTGCTGGCCACACGCTTCGGAAGCTTCGCGGTGGAGTTGTTGCAGCAGGGCCGCTTTGGTGTGATGACCGCGCTGCACCCGCCCGATGTGGTGGCCGTGCCGATCGCGGATGTCGTCGGCCGCACACGCAAGGTGCCGTCCGACTCCGACATTGTGCGGACGGCCAAACACGTCGGCATCTGCTTCGGCGACTAGAGCGGATTCGACATCGGTGTAGCCGGACCTGAAGGTCCGGCCTCCGAAGACAGGGCAGTCCTTCCTCGGAGGCCGGGTCTTTAGACCCGGCTCGGCTCTACGGCCGCTGGTAGTAGGTGAGGGCGGCTGCCTAGGATCACGGCACACGCATGCACGGCAATGTACTGAATCGAAAACTGCACTACTGGGGAGCGGCCATCATCGCGATCCCCCTCCTGGCGCTGATCGTCACCGGCCTCCTCCTGCAGATGAAGAAGCACTGGGCCTGGGTGCAGCCTGTCGAACAGCGCGGCTCCACCAAGGCGCCGGTCATCGAGCTGAGCGGCATCCTGAAAGCGATTCGCGAGCACAGCGATCCTCACGTGGCCGTGCAGACCTGGGATGACATCAAGCGCCTCGATGTGCGGCCCGACCGGGGCGTGGCCAAGGCCACCCTGCACAACGACTACGAGGTGCAGGTGGACCTGGGCACCGGCCGCGTCATGCAGGTGGCGTATCGGCGCAGCGACTGGATCGAGACCATCCACGACGGATCGATCTTCGGCGACTGGGTGAAGTTGGGGGTGGTGCTGCCGTCGGCCTGTGTGCTGCTGTTTCTGTGGGGCAGCGGCATGTGGATGTGGATCTATCCGCTGATCAATCGCCGCAAAGTCCGCCGCCGCCGCGCGGCGTAGATCGCGGCCTTGAGACCCAGGCCGCGCTACGAGAACCGACCCAAGCTGTCCTCGTTGCGCAGCGTGGGACTCAGTCCTCGTAGCGCGGCGTGGGACTCTGTCCTCGTAGCGCGGCCTGGGGCTCTGTCCTCGTAGCGCGGCGTGGGGCTCTGTCCTCGTAGCGCGGCCTGGGGCTCTGTCCTCGTAGCGCGGCCTGGGTCTCAAGGCCGCGGCTCTTGCTATCGCGTGAGCGCCTGCACCAACTCCGCGGCGGCCGCGCGCGTCGTGGTGCCGCCGAGCGCCACCATCTGCAGGAGGCGCGCCTTGGCGCCTGAGAGTTCCCCCACGAGCAACGCGCCCGCCCGGGCCAGCCCGAGTCCGCCCCCGTCGTAGCCATAGCGGGCCGAGACCCGTCCCGAGAGGCACCGCGATGACACCGTGACCATCACGCCGCGTGTGATGGCGTCGGCCAGCGGCGGCACCACGGCCGGTGGAATGTTGCCGCGGCCGAACGCGATGATGGCCAGGCCCTGGGTGTCGCCAGTCACGTGCGCGTCCACCACGTCAGCCGCCATGCCCGTGTACACCTGCAGCAGGCCCACTCGCGTTTCCAGTCGCTCAACGCGCAAGCCCTGATCGGCCCTGGTGTCGCGCCAGGCGTGTCGTGCCGGCGGGCTTCGCCGGAAGATGACGGTCCCGGCATCAATCACACCCAGAGGACCGAACTCGGGCGAGGCGAATGCGTTCGAGCTTTCCGTGTGCACCTTCCGCACTTCGCGCGCCGGCAGGATCAAATCGTCCATCACGACGAGTACACCGAGTCCGCGGGCGGCGGGGGAGGCGGCCACACGCGCAGCGCCGAGCAGGTTGGCCGGGCCATCCCAACTCGGGTCCGACACCGTGCGCATCGCGCCTACGAGCACCACGGGTTTGTCGGAGGTGAGCACCAGGTCGAGCAGGAACGCGGTTTCCTCGATGGTGTCGGTGCCGTGGGTGATGACCAGGCCGTCGATGTCGGGCCGTTCAAGCCATGCCGCGGCGCGCCGCGCGAGCCGCCACATCTGTTCGGGCGTCACGTGCGGACCGGGCATGCGCGAAAAGTCTTCGGTCTCGAATTCAGCCACGTCGCGCAGCTGCGGCACCTGCGCCAGAATTTCAGTGGCGCCCAGCGCGGGCACGGCGGCGCCGGTGGCCGGGTCGATGCGCATTGAAATTGTGCCGCCCGTGAACAGCACGCCGATCATCAGTGGCTTTCGAGGACGTCGAGGTATTTCAGCGCGCCGCCGGTATTAAACAGCACCACGCGGTCGTCGGGTTTTACACGTCCCGACGCGATGAGCACGCGCAACGCGTGCAGCGCCGCGCCGCCTTCGGGCGCCGCGCTCACGCCTTCAAGCCGGCCGATGTCGCGCATGCCGGTGACCATATCTTCGTCAGAGACTGCGACGGCGGCGCCACCGCTCTCGCGCACGGCGCGCAGCACAAGAAAGTCGCCGATAGCGCGCGGCACGCGCAAGCCGTCGGCTACGGTATGGGCGTCTTCCCACGGCGCGGCTTTCTCCGTGCCTTCATCAAATGCGCGGATGATGGGGGCGCACCCGGCCGCCTGCACCGTCACCATCTTCGGCCGCTTCACGGGATCGATCCAGCCGAGCGCCGACATTTCGGCAAAGGCCTTCCACATGCCGACCATGCCCGTGCCGCCACCGGTGGGATAGATGATCCAGTCGGGCAGCTCCCAGCCCAACTGTTCCGCCACCTCGTACCCCATCGTCTTTTTGCCTTCGATGCGATACGGCTCTTTCAGGGTGGAGACGTCGTACCACCCCAGCGGTTTCCCGGTTTCGGCGGCGATGCGTCCGGCGTCGGTGATCAGACCGTCCACCAGCGTGACATGCGCGCCGTACAGCTCGCATTCAAGAATGAAGGGCCGCTTCACGTCGCGGGGCATGAAGACCTGCGCTTCGATCCCCGCGCGCGCCGCATACGCCGCCATGGCGTTGCCGGCGTTGCCGGCCGTGGGAATCGACAGCACCTTGGCGCCCAGATAGTGCGCGCGCGTCACCGCAGCCGACAGCCCCCGGGCTTTGAATGAGTTGGTGGGGTTGAGCGACTCGTCCTTGATGAGCAGCCGCGACAGGCCCAACGACTCGCCCAGGCGTGTCGCCTCGATCATCGGCGTCCAGCCCTCACCCAGCGTCACGGGCGTCTCGTCGTCGAGCAGCGGCATGAGCTCGTGGTACCGCCACATGGACGCCTCGCGGCCCGTCAGCGACTCCCGCGACCAGGCCCGTGCACGCGCGAGGTCGTACCGGGCCAGCAGCGGCATGCCGCAGACACAGAGGTGCTGCACCGTGCGTGGGTCGGCGGGTGGCGCCCCGCAGGGCACCGAACACTCAAGATGGGTGAAGTAGGAGGCCACGGCTACTTGCCGAGCAGGTCGATGTCTTTTTTCTTCTGCAGCTCGTCGATCTGGCCAATCTTCTGATCGGTAATGCGCTGCACATCTTCAAGCCCGCGTCGCTCGTCGTCTTCCGAGATGGCGGAGTCCTTGAGGAACTTCTTCAGTTTGTCGTTCGCGTCGCGACGAATCTGGCGCACGGCGTTGCGGCCTTCTTCGGTGTACTTGTGCATGAGCCGCGACATTTCCTTGCGGCGTTCTTCGGTGAGCGACGGAATCGGGATCCGGATCACTTTGCCGTCCGACGCGGGATTGAGCCCGAGGTTGCTTTTCTGCACCGCGCGCTCAATCGCTGCGATGAGCGACGGGTCGAAGGGCTGCGCCACAATCAGCGACGGTTCGGGCACCGAGAGCTGCGCCACCTGGTTGAGGGGCATCAGCGATCCGTACGCCTCCACGTGCACCGGGTCGAGGATGGAGATCGACGCGCGACCGGTGCGCAGGCCCGCCAGTTCCTTGCGCACGTGTTCTATCGCGCCATCCATCCGCGTGGTGACTTCGGCATACAGTCCTTTGAGGTCGGTGACGTCCATACGAGGCTCCAGGAAAAGGAAACGATCAGATCGTCAGGCGCGCACCGTGGTGCCCACGGGTTCTCCCATGATGACCCGGCGCAGGTTGCCCGCGTCGCGCAATCGAAAGACGATGATCGGCAGTTTGTTGTCCATGCAGAGAGAGATGGCGGTGGCGTCCATGACCTTGAGGCCACGTTCAAGCACTTCGAGGTAGGAGAGCGAGTCGTAGCGCGTCGCCGTGGGCGTGGTCATCGGGTCGGCGGTATAAATGCCGTCCACCTTGGTGCCCTTGAGGATGACCTCCGAGCGCATTTCCATGGCGCGCAGCGCCGCGGCCGTGTCGGTGGTGAAGTAGGGGTTGCCCGTGCCGGCCGCAAACACCACGACCCGGCCCTTTTCAAGGTGTCGCAGGGCCCGGCGCCGGATGAACGGTTCGGCGACGGCCCGCATTTCGATGGCCGCGGCCACGCGTGTGGTGACGCCGATCTTCTCAAGCGCGTCCTGCAGCGCCAGGGCGTTGATCACCGTGGCCAGCATGCCCATGTAGTCGGCCGTGGCGCGGTCCATCCCCTTGGCGCTGGCGGCCAGGCCGCGGAAAAGGTTGCCGCCGCCAATGACGACGCCAATCTGCACGCCCATCGCCTGGACTTCACCAATCTCCCGCGCGATTTGTGTGGCGACCGCAGGGTCGATGCCGAACGGCTGTTCGCCCATGAGGGCCTCGCCGGAAAGCTTTAAGAGAACGCGCGTATAGGCAGGTGTGGACACAAACTTGAATTATAAGGCATTCACCATGAAGTGCATGAAGTTCCATGAAGGCGCGGGGTTGGAGGCCCGGCTCCGCCGGGGCCGCGCGATCGAAGGGACGTCACCCACGAACACACCAAGACGTGCAGACGTGCAACGGTGCGTTCGTGAGTGACGTCCCTTCGATCGCGCGTGCCGCCGAAGGCGGCCGCCAACCCCGCGCTTCTGATCACTTGCCCTTGATGAATCTCCATGGAACTTCATGGATCTTCATGGTGAAGAAGATCTAGTTTGTCTCGCCGAGCTTGAAGCGGGCGAAGCGCGGAATGGCGACGTTTTCGCCAAGTTTGGCAATCGCGGCCGTGACCACCTGACCGATCGTGACTTTCGGGTCGCGAATCGACGGCTGGTCGAGCAGCACGAACTGCTCGTAGTAGGCGCCCACCTTGCCTTCGATGATCTTCTCGATCACGTTCGCCGGCTTGCCGGAGTTTTCCATCTGCGCGCGGTAGATCGCGCGCTCGCGCTCAAGCACATCGGCCGGCACGTCCTCGCGGCGCGCGTACAGGGGGCTGGCGGCGGCGATGTGCATCGCCACTTCCTTCACCAGGGCCTGGAAGTCGTCGGTGCGGGCCACGAAGTCGGACTCGCAGTTGACCTCCACGAGCACGCCAATCTTGCCGCCCATGTGAATGTACGAGCTGACGACCCCTTCAGACGTGGACCGGCCCATCTTCTTGGCCGCCTGGGCCAGGCCGCGCTTGCGCAGCACCGTGAGCGCCGCTTCGAGGTCGCCGCCCGACTCCACCAGAGCCGCCTTGCATTCCATCATTCCCGCGCCGGTCTGGTCGCGGAGGGTCTTTACCAACTTTGCGCTGATTTCAACGGACATGATTCATCCTCATCTGGTAGTACACAAAAGAAACGCCGGCCTTGGCAGGCCGGCGCTTCCGGACTTGAAAAAGTTCGAGGCGCGCCGGCTTACGCCGACGGAGTCGGGGCGACGACGGGTGTTTCGACCGCCGCCGGCTTGACCGGCGCGGCGGGCATTTCTTCCGCTGACGCCGACTCCGCAATGCCGCGACCCGCGAGGATCGCATCGGCGATGCCGGCCGCGAACAGTCGAATCGACCGCAGCGCGTCGTCATTGCCCGGAATCACGTAGTCCACCTGATCGGGGTCGCAGTTGGTGTCCACGACGCCAATCACCGGAATCTTGAGCTTGCGCGCTTCGTCGACCGCGATCTGTTCGTTGCGCGTGTCCACGATGAACAGCGCGTCGGGCAGCCGGCTCATGCCGCGAATGCCGTCGAGGTTCTTCGAGAGCTTGCGGCGCTCCTTGTCGAGCCGCGCAATTTCCTTCTTCGAGAGCGTGTCGTAGCGCCCGTCCGTGGTCATCGCTTCCAGCTCCCGCAGCCGTCCCAGCGAACGCTGGATGGTGGAGAAGTTGGTCAGCAGGCCGCCGAGCCACCGCTGGTTGACGAAAAACATCCCGCAGCGCTGCGCCTCTTCCGCAATGGCATCCTGCGCCTGGCGCTTGGTGCCCACGAACAGGAAGGTGCCTCCCTGTGCGGCGGTGTTGGTGGTGAACTGCGCGGCTTCCTTGTAGAGCCGCGCGGTGCGCCCCAAATCGATGATGTAGATGCCGTTACGTTCGCCAAAGATGAAGGGCTTCATCTTCGGATTCCAGCGCTTGGTTTGGTGGCCGAAGTGGACGCCCGCTTCGAGCAAATCCTTCATTGCAATCGAACTCAAGAGTGCTGCCTCGTGTCCTTGATAGTCATCGGAAAACTCAACGGAAAATTAACGCTTGCTGAACTGGAAGCGCTTGCGAGCGCCCTTCTGACCGTACTTCTTGCGTTCCTTGGCGCGCGGGTCGCGCGTCAAGAGACCTTCTTTGCGGAGCGACGAACGCAGCTCCGCGTTGAACTCCAGCAACGCGCGGGCGATGCCCAGGCGCAGTGCGCCGGCCTGGCCGGCCACGCCGCCACCGGCGGTGGTGGCCATGACGTCAAATTTTTCGGTGGTTTCGGTCGCGACGAGCGGGTGCCGAATCACCAGGCGCAACGTTTCGGTGGGGAAGGCCACTTCCACGGGCTTGGCGTTGACCGTGATGGCCCCGGCGCCGGGACGAAGGAAGACACGTGCGGTTGAGGTCTTGCGGCGCCCCGTGCCGTAGAACTGAGTTGCTGCTGCCACGTTTACGCTACCTCAAGCTTGCGCGGCTGCTGTGCCGCATGCGGGTGCTCGCCCTTGGCGTACACCTTCAATTTGCCGTACATCGCCGTGCCCAACTTTGTCTTCGGAAGCATGCCGCGCACCGCTTCCTCCACAATGCGCCGCGAATCCTTCTGGCGCACGATCTTGGCGCGCTCCTCGCGAAGCCCACCCTCGTAGCCGCTGTGGTAGCGGTACAATTTCTGTTCGTCCTTATTGCCGGTCAGCTTGACCTTCGACGCGTTCACCACGATCACGTGATCGCCCCGATCAAGAAACGGCGTCCACTCCGCCTTGTGCTTGCCCTGCAGCAACCGTGCCGCCTGGGTCGCGATGCGCCCCAGAACCAGACCGTCTGCGTCGATAACATGCCACTGCCGAGTTACGACCTTGGCGGATGGCGTAAACGTACCCATGCTTCCCTTTCAGCCGGATCCAAAGGACGGCAAACCAAAAGAATAGCGACGCTGTGCAGAAATGTCAATCAATCCGGCCCCGAACCGAACAAAGCCCCCGAACAAAACCGGGGACCCCGGGCCAATCCCGGCCCACTTACGAAAGTGCAAGTCGCGCACAAGAATGGGCGGGTCACCGGGGGGCCTGATTACGGGACAGGGCCTTGCTCTCTGGGAGAGTGGCATGTCTGGGCACTTGGCATCAGCCTTGCCAGTCCCCAGAGCGTAATGGGACTTGTCTCCGCCTTCCGGCCACCCGTCGTCGGACTCGATCTTGGGTCGCATGCCGTCAAAGCCGTGGCTTTGCGCAAGAGCCGCCGTGGCTGGAGCCTGCTGGCCGCCGGCGAGGCCCCCCTCCCGCCTGGGGACCGGGTGACCCAGGAACAGGTGAGTGAGACCGCCGCTGCGCTCCTTGATACCCTTGGCCTCCGCCGGGCCCACATTGCTGCCGCCGTCTCCGGACAGGCCGTCATCGTCAAGCGGCTGGCCCTGCCGCCCATGGGCCAGAAGGAACTGGCCGAAGCGATTCCCTGGGAAGCCGAACAGTACATTCCGTTTGCCCTGGCCGATGTGCAGCTCGATTACCAGGTGCTCAACGGCCAAGCCACGGCCCTGCCGGCTGACGCCCTCGACATCCTGTTGGTAGCGGCCAGAAAAGACCGGGCTGACGAACGGGTAGCCGTGGTCACGGCCACCGGACGCCGGCCGGCCGTGCTCGACGTCGAGGCGTTCGCCCTGGCCAATGCCTACGAGGTGAACTACCCCCACCGGACCGACGCCGTGTCAGCCCTGGTTCATATCGGGCGGAACGCCACCATCGTGTGTGTGCTCGAGCACGGGCAACTCGTGTTCACTCGCGACCTGGGTCTTGGCGGCGCGGCGTACACCACCGCGCTTGAGCGCGAAATTGGCCTGGACCCGGTGGCCGCGCGCCGCATCCTGCACGGCCAAAAGGGCAACGGAGACATGGCGGTCGCCGGCGTGCTGCGCGATGTCCACCTGCAACTCATCACCGAAATTCGCAAGACGCTGGACTTCTACTGGAGCACGGCCAGTCCGATGGCCCTCAGCCGCATCGTGTTGTCGGGCGGCGCGTGCCGCGTGGAAGGCCTGGGTCCGGCGCTCGACAACGAGTTTCAGACCACCGTGGAGTGGTGCGACCCGTTCCGGCAGATCGCCCGGCCGCCGCGCGCCATCGGCGCCGACCTTGACGGCCCGTCGTTTGCCGTGGCCGTGGGGCTCGCCCTTCGCCGGGAGAACGACCGATGATTCGCGTCAACCTGCTGGCCTCGGGCACCGAACCTGCGCACAAGCCGTGGCACAAGCTGTTTGTGATACCGCAGGAGCAACGCGCGGCGCTGATTGGCCTCACGATGCTTGTGGCCACCGCCATCGGCGTGGGCACCTGGTGGTGGTCCATCGATCGCGAACGCAAACGGGTGGACGCCGAAATTTCCGTCGCCGAAGCGGCCCTGACCCAGTTGAAGGAAGCCTCGCGGCTTGTGGAATTGGCCACGGCGCGCGAGGCCGACCTCAAGCAGCGCCTCGCCCTGATCGATCGCCTGCGCGCCACGCAGCGCGCCCCCGTGGTGCTGCTCGACACGATCAGCAAGTCGCTGTCGGAAGGCCTGTGGCTCCTGGACCTCAAACAAAACGGCGCCATGGTGCAGCTTGAAGGACGCGCCATGTCGTTGTCGGCGCTGACCGATTTCATCGACCGCCTCCAGGTGTCGGGGCGGTTCGCGCACACGATCGACATCGTCACCACCAGCATGGAAACGGTGGCCTCACAGTCGGTGGTGCGTTTCGCGATTCGCGGCGAAGTGACAGCCCTGGCTGGTCCTGAGGGAGACCAGTAGTCATGGCAAAAAGTTTTCATCAGTATTCGCCGAAGGCGCAGGCCGTGATGTGCGGCATCGTGTCGATCTTCGGACTGGCCGCCGCATGGCAGGTGCTCATTTCACCCGACCGCGCCGAACTCGCGGTGCGGCGCACACGGCTGGCCACGGTGCTCGCCGACGTCGACAAGGCGACACTCACCGCGCAGCGCCTGCCGGCGGTCAAAAAACAGGTAGCGGCGCTCGAAGCCAAACTCCACGAAACCACCGCCGTGCTGCCCGACGAAAAGGATGCGCAAGTAGTACTGCGGGGCTTGCACGTGCTCGCGAGCGAAACCAATCTCAGCCTCAGCAACTTCACCCCCAAGCCGGTCGCCGACCGCGAGCAGTATTCGGAATGGCCCATCGAAGTGGGCCTGCAGGGCGGCTATCACGACCTGAGCCGCTTCTTCGATCGCGTGGCGTCGGATTCACGCCTGATTTCAGTCTCCAATCTGCACTTGCGGGTCAACACCACCGCCGACGGCAAAGGCGCCCTGGTGCTCGCGTCGTGTACCGCCACCACATTTGTCTTCAGCACCGCGACATCTGAATCGGGAGGTCGACCGTGACCGCAGCAAGACTCCTCGTGCTTGGTGTGGGGCTGTCGCTCTGCGCCGGCGTGGTCTCCCACGCGCAGGAAATCAAGATCGGCACCCGCGTCGGCGTGCCGGCGTCCGGGTACGACTCGGGCGGGCGTCGCGACCCGTTCGCCAGCCTGATCAAGGAACAACCCACGAACGTCCCCGAGGCCGACGTCACGCGCGCCAAGGGCCTGGCCGGTGTGGCGGTCGTGGATGCGGTCGTCACCGGCATCATCACCAGCGGCCAGAAGTGGATCGCCATTGTGGCGGGCCCCGACGGCAACACCTATCTCGCTCGGACCAACGACAAGTTGCATGACGCTGTGGTGCGTCGCATCGATCGCGACGCGGTGACCTTCCTCGCGCGTGTGCCCGATGGGACCGGCACCATCGTGTCGCGCGAAGTGAAAAAAGGCCTCCGGCCAATAACAGGAGCAGGACGATGATGGGCGCTCGGTTGCTGCGGTGCGCCGTCATTGGCGCGTGGTGCGTCTCGAGCGTCATGCTTGTGGCGCAGGTGCCGTCCACTTTTACGACGCCTCAGGAAACGGTCAAGCGTTACACCGGCGCGGTGGGCGATTTCGATTTCCAGGGCGCGGATTTGCGAGCGGTCCTCCGGTCGTTTGCGGAAGTGAGCGGCCTCAACATCGTCATCGATTCCGCCGTGGACGGCACCGTGGACATCAAGCTGATGCGGGTGCCGTGGGATCAGGCGCTCGACGTCATCCTCAAGAGCAACAAACTCTCCTACATCGTGGAGGGCAACGTGGTGCGCATCGTGCCGCTGACGGTGCTTGACGCTGAAAATCTGGCGCGCCAGAAGCTGGCGGATTCCCAGGCGCCCACGTCGATCGAAACACGCGCCTACACCTTGAACTACGCGCGGGCCGAGGAACTTGAACCACTGCTGAAAGTGGCCGTGCTCTCCAAGTTCGGCAACGTGCAGCATGACAAGCGCACCAACACGTTGATCGTGCGCGACCTGCCCGACCGGCTGGTGGCGACAGCGGATCTGATCGCGACGCTGGACAAGGCCGAACCGCAGGTGGAAATCGAAGCCCGCATCGTGCAGACCAATCGTGATTCCGCGCGCGCGCTCGGTGTGCAGTGGGGCGGGGGCGGCCGGCTCGATCCGCAGATCGGCAACACCACCGGCCTGAACTTCCCCAACAGCGGATCCGTCGTGGCCGGCACGGACCTGTCTGCCGCCTCACCGAGCACGACGGTCGGTCTGGCGATGCGTTCGATCACCGGCGCCCTCAATCTCGACGTCGCGCTCTCGGCGCTTGAGCGCACCGGCAACGGCCGCGTGATCTCGTCGCCCAAGGTGACCACGCAGAACAACAAACAGGCCGAGATGACGCAGGGTGTGCAGATTCCCATCCAGAAGGATCAGAACAACACCGTCACCATCGAATTCAAGGACGCCGCCCTCAAGCTGATGGTCACGCCGCGGATTACCGCCGCTGACACCGTGATCATGGACGTGGAACTCGAAAACGCCACGCCGGACTTCAGCAAGGCGGTGAATGGCATCCCGCCGATCGACACCCAGCGGGCGAAGACATCGGTGCAGGTGACCGACGGTGCGACCACGGTCATCGGCGGCATCAACGTCAGCCGGGAACAGTCCTCACAAGATCGCACACCTGTGCTGCATCGGATTCCGCTGCTCGGGTGGCTGTTCAAGAACGACACCAGTCAGGACGAAAACCGGGAGCTTCTCATTTTCATCACCCCTCGCATTGTGCGGAGTCCGTCATGATGTTCACGTCCACCCCCAGAACTGTCCGGGCACTCGGCCTGCTTGCCGTGCTGACCCTGACCAACGCCTGCGCCGCGAATGGGCGTACGGGAGAGGCCAGCTCGTACCTCATCGTGACCTCGATGACCGCCGCGTCAGGCGCGAAGCCTTCAGAATTTGGCGGCGTGCTTTCGTCCGATGTGGTGACGGTGGTCAACAATTCACCAACCATCCTTGAAGACATGGCCCAGGTGCAGTTCCGGCTGGCCATGAAAGACCCGACCATCACCGAGCCGTCGGCGGTCAACAGCATCACCGTGAAGGGATATCGCGTCACGTTCTCGCGGTCTGACGGCCGCAACACGCCTGGTGTGGATGTGCCGTATCCATTTGACGGCGCCATGACCGCCACGGTCAGCGGCACGGCCACGGCATCGCTCGTGCTCGTCCGGGTGCAGGCCAAACTCGAGCGGCCACTCAGCCTGTTGGCGTTTGGTGGCGGCGCCGTCGTGATCTCCACGTTTGCCGACGTGGTGTTTTATGGAACCGACCAGGCGGGACGGGACGTCACCGTGACCGCAAGAATCAGTGTGAACTTTGCCGATTGGGGTGATCCGGAATGAGCGCGATCCATCGTCGTGCCGTGGTTGTGGCCCTGGCCGTTGTCGCCAGTGTGTCCTGTAGCGTGGAACCGGCATCAGTGCCGGTCCCGAGCGGTCCCTCCGAACTGGCGTTGTCGCTGGGCGTGTCCGCCTCGCCCGACATGATCAGCCAGGACGGCGTGTCCACATCGCGCCTCAACATCACGGCGCGTGATTCAAACGGCCTGCCGAAATCCGGCGTGGCCCTGCGCCTCGACATCCTGGTGCAGGACATCAGCGGCGCCCTGGTGCCGGCCGACTACGGGACGCTGAGCAACCGTTGGCCGTCCACCGGCAGCGATGGCACCGTGGGCGTCACCTACATCGCGCCACCCACACCAAACGGTGGCGTGGTCACGAACCGCGTGGTCACGTTCCGCGTGATTCCGATCGGCACCGATTATTCAGACGCGCTGTCGCGTACGGTGGACCTGCTCCTCGTGCCGCCCGGCACGATTCGGCCCCCGACGCGCATGGTGCCCAAATTCACCTATTCGCCGTCGGGCCCCCGCACGTACGACACGGTCTTTTTTGACGCGTCCAGCACGTCCGATCCCGACGCGGCGATCGTCTCCTACCAGTGGCAGTTTGGCGATGGCAGCACCAGCACGGGCCGCCAGGCCACCCATAGTTACGAGCTGGCGGGGAGTTATGGCGTGGTGCTGACCGTCAGCGACGCATTCGGCACCAGCGTGTCAACCCCGGTCACCCAGATTTCGGTCTCGACCTCGCCCGGCCCGAACGCGCAGTTCACCTACTCGCCGACCGCGCCCGGCCTCGGCACCAACGTCATCTTCAACGCGGCGGCCTCCACGGCGCCTCCCGGACGTCGCATCACGGGCTACAACTGGGATCTTGGCGACGGCACGTTCGTCGAAGGCATCGCCGTGCAGCACAGAATGCACGGTCACGGGCACCTTCACGGTGGTGCTGCAGGTGACCGACGACGCCGGCCGCACCAGCGTGGCCACGCAGACGCTGACGGTGGGCGACCTCAGCTCGCCAAACGCGCAGTTCACCATGTCACCAACGGCGCCGGGTATCGGCACGACGGTGGTGTTCAACGCGACGGCGTCCACCGTGCCGGCAGGGCGGACGATTGTCTCCTACGAGTGGGACTTCGGCGTGCCTGGAGGCACCGGGTCTGGTGTCACATCGACATTCCAGTACGCAAGCGCGGGTACGTTCACCGTGGTGCTGACGGTCACCGACAACACCGGCCGCAAGGGTGTGCGGTCCGCCACCATTACCGTGGTGCCGCCTCCCGAGGAGGAGCAGTGACAGCCGAACAAATTCGTCGAGGTGGGGACCCGGCGGCCGCAATCGATCTCTGTCGCGACGCGCTGGCGCGATTTCCGGGCCATCTCTCAGCCCGGGTGACACTGGGGTGGGCGCTGCTGGACCTGGGGCGGCTCCAGGAAGCTCGTGAAGAGTTCCAGATCGTCCGGCAATCCGCGCCCGACAATTTCGCCGCCATTCGCGGGCTGGCGCAGTTGCACGTCCTTGAAGAGAACGACAACAGCTACACCCCGGACATGGATGCGGCGCAGGAACCGTCTGCGCCGGCAGCCATAACGCCATCGGCGGCGCCGAAACTGGCCGCGGCTCCCGTCGCCCCGGTCGAACCGGTCGCGGCCCTGGTCCCGCCGGCGCCGCAACCGGCGGCGCCCGAGCCGTCGGCACCCGAGCCGTCGGTTCCGGAACCAGCCGCCCCTGAACCGATCGCCGCTGTGCCAGTGGCCCCTGCGCCGCCGCCAGCGCCCGTGGTGGCTCCTGTCGCAGCGGTCCCTCCGATGGCTGCGGTGGCCCCGCCGGCACCGCAACCGGTGGCCGCGGCACACGTCCCGTCCCCATCGCCGCTGGTGATGCGTCTTGAATCGTGGCTGTCGCGGGTCGAGCAACTTCGGGCCGCGGTCTGACACAATCTCTCGTTGAGTGGTTGATTCCCGTCCCGACTGGCCGGCCCGACTGGCCGCGCTTCGACGCCAATGGCAGGCCGACGGCACCGTGTGCGTCGTGTCGTCGCCCACCAACATCGCCTATCTGACCGGATTCCATGGGTCGGCCGGGCTGTTCGTCCAAAGCGGGGGCGGGGACTGGCTGGTCCTTGATGGCCGGTACACCACCGTCGCGACGGAGGCAGGCGCGAGGGGCGACCTGGCGCCGGTCTCGGTGGTCACCACCGAGACTACCTATGAAGCCGCGCTTGCCAGGGTGATTGCCGGCACCGGCGCCACGCGCATCATTTTTGAGGCCGATCACGTTACGGTGTCGCTGCTGAAGCGATGGCAGGTCGCGGTTCCCGGGGAGTTTCAAGATCACGCCGGTCTGGTGGAACCCCTCCGGCTCATCAAGGACGCCCACGAGATTGCGGTGTTCCGGCGAGCGGGCGCCGCGTTGGCCGGAGTGGCCGCGAGGTTGGGGGAGTGGGTCAGGGAGGGCCGGTCCGAGCGGCAGGTGGCGGCCGAGATCGACCTCGGCCTGCACCGGGCCGGTTTCACCAAGCCGGCCTTCGACACGATTGTCGCGTCGGGCCCGAATTCGGCCCATCCGCACGCCCATCCAGGCGATCGCTGCCTGAGTCCCGGCGACCTGGTGGTGCTGGACTTCGGCGGGGTCTTGGACGGATACTGCGTGGACTTGACCCGGATGGCGGCGGTGGGCCGGCCCGGGGACGAAGCTGCCGGCATCTTTCGCGCGGTGCGGAGGGCGCAGCAGGCAGCGTTGGACGTAATGTGCGCTGGTGTCGCCACCGGCGCGGTTGATTGGGCCGCTCGCCAGGTTCTTGACGCAGAAGGACTTGGAGCGGCATTTGTTCATGGGACCGGCCATGGGCTCGGACTTGAGGTACATGAGGCGCCGCGACTATCGCGCCTCTCGCCTCCCGACGAGCTCCTCCGGGCCGGAATGGTCTGCACCGTCGAACCCGGCGCCTATGTGCCCGGAGTTGGTGGGGCACGGCTGGAGGACGATGTGCTCGTGACCGATACGGGCATTGAAGTCCTCACGGCGGGACCACGCGACTTGCTGACTGTTTGATGTTATGAACCTCGACGCCCTCAAAGACATTCTGAACCTGGTTCGCGAGCATGAGCTTGCGGAATTCGAAATGGAGCACGACGGCCTCAAGGTCCGCATTCGCAAGGCGGGCCGTGAGTACGTGGTGACCCAGGCGGCGCCCGCTGCGGCACCCGCACCCCTCGCGCCTGTCGCGCCGATCGCCACGGCCGCGCCGGCGGCCGTCGCTCCACCCCCAGCGGTGGACGCCGGTGTGCCGCTGGCCGTCATCAAGGCGCCCATCGTGGGCACCTTGTACCGGTCGGCCGAGCCCGGCGCCAAGCCGTTTGTCGAAGTCGGGTCGATCGTCAAGAAGGGCCAGGTGCTCTGCATCATCGAAGCGATGAAGCTGATGAACGAAATCGAATGTGAATGTGACGGCGAAATTGCCGCGGCTTACGTGGACAACGGCCAGCCGGTGCAGTTCGGCGACCGGATCTTTGCCGTGAAGGTGAGCTGAACCGCGTGTTCAACAAGATCCTGATCGCGAATCGTGGGGAGATTGCGCTCCGCATCATCTGCGCGTGTCGCGAGATGGGCATCAAGACCGTCGCCGTCTATTCCCAGGCCGACGAACATTCCCTGCACGTGCGGTTTGCCGACGAAGACGTCTGCATCGGGCCGGCCCGCAGCGCCGATTCCTATCTGAGTGTGCCGGCGATCATCAGCGCGGCGGAAATCACCGGCGCTGACGCCATTCATCCCGGCTACGGGTTCCTCTCCGAGAGCGCGTATCTCGCCGAAGTGTGCGAAGCGTGCCACATCAAGTTCATCGGGCCCGACCCGAACGTCATCCGGTTGCTTGGCGACAAGGCGCGCGCCCGGCGTGCGATGAAAAAAGCCGGCGTGCCGATTCTGCCGGGCAGCGACGGCCCGGTGCAGGGCGAGGAAGAAGCGATCAAGATCGCCAAGGACCTCGGCTTTCCACTCATCATCAAGGCCGTGGCCGGCGGGGGCGGTCGAGGCATGCGCATCGTGCGCAACGCCGAGGAACTGCCCAAAAACGTCAAGACCGCCATGCGTGAAGCCGAGGCCGCGTTTGGCCTGGGTGATGTCTACCTCGAACGGTACGTGGAGGCGCCGCGCCACATCGAAATCCAGGTCATGGGCGACCATCACGGCAACGTGGTGCATCTGGGCGAACGTGAGTGTTCGGTGCAGCGCCGGCACCAGAAGCTGATCGAAGAAGCACCCTCGGCCGCGCTCACCGACAAGCAGCGCAAGAAGCTGGGCGCCACGGTTGTGGAGGCCGCCCGCGCGGTGCAGTACAGCAATGCGGGCACGTTTGAGTTCCTGCTCGACGCCACCGGCAACTTCTATTTCCTCGAAGTCAACACCCGCCTGCAGGTGGAACATCCGGTGACCGAGTTCGTGACCGGGATCGACATCGTGAAGGAACAGATTCGGGTGGCGGCAGGGCAGCGCCTCTCGGTGCGGCAGAGCGACATCGAGTTTCGCGGACACGCGATCGAGTGCCGCGTGAACGCCGAAGATCCGGTGACGTTTACGCCCAGCCCCGGACTCATCACGGCCTACAGCGTGCCCGGCGGCCCCGGTGTGCGCGTGGATTCGTTCGTGCACTCCGATTGCACCGTGTCGCCGTACTACGACTCGCTCATCGCAAAAATCATCACGTATGGCCGCGATCGCAATGAGGCCATCGCGCGCATGAAGCGCACGCTTGAGATGACGGTGATCGAGGGCATCAAGACATCGATCCCGCTCCATCTCAAGATCCTCAACGACCCCGACTTCGTGGCCGCGCGGATCAACACGAGCTTCATGGAGCGCTTCATGCCGGACAAAACGGCGGGAAAAGGCAAGCTCGCCGAAAGCGCGTGAGGGGGCTCTACGCCATCCTCGACTGTGACGCAGTTGCCGCTCGCGGCTGGGCGCCGGCCGACGTCTGTCGTGCCTGGCTCACCGCCGGCGTGCGCCTGATTCAGCTGCGCGCCAAGTCTGCGCGGTTCGGCGCGTTCCTTGACGTGGCCGACGATATCGCGCCGCTGTGCCGTGAGGCCGGCGCCACACTCTTCATCAATGACCGCGCTGATGTCGCCGTCCTCTGCGGTGCCGACGGCGTCCACGTCGGGCAGGACGACCTCGCGCCGGCTGATGCCCACCGTGTCTTCGAAAACGGGGCACTGGGACTCCCTTTCTCCGGAAACGTAGCGCGGCCTGTTCCTCAAGGCCGAGGCCTTGTGGGTCTCTCCACCCACACTGATGCCCAGATTGCGGCGGCGGTGAGTCAGCCGATCTCTTACCTGGCGATCGGTCCGGTGTTCGGCACCGGGTCGAAAGACACGGGGTATGGCGCGGTGGGATTGGCTCAGGTTGAGCGCGCCGCCGTGGCCGCGCGAGCCGCCGGCCTGCCACTGGTGGCCATCGGCGGCATCACCCTCGACCGCGCCCCGGCCGTGTGGGCCGCGGGTGCCGATGCGGTGGCTGTCATCGCCGATTTGCTCCCCGCAGAGCGAGCCGGGCTCGAAGCTCGGGCGCGGGATTGGTTGCGCGCCGGGCCGGGTCGCCTATAATGACCGGGCCACGAGCCTGTTTGCGGACCTTACAACATGGATTCAAACCTCCTCAGAACCAAGTCGATTGAACAACTTGTCGGAGACGTCGAGCACGGGTCAAAGGCGCTCAAGCGCAGCCTGAGCGCGTGGGACCTGACGTTGCTGGGTATCGGCGCCATCATCGGCACCGGCATCTTCGTCCTCACCGGCACGGCAGCGGCCAATCAGGCGGGACCCTCCATCATGGTCTCGTATCTGGCCGCGGGTCTCGCCTGCGGCTTCGCCGCCCTGTGTTACGCCGAGTTCGCATCGATGATCCCCATTGCCGGCAGCGCGTATACCTACGCTTATGCCACATTGGGCGAGCTGGTGGCCTGGATGATCGGCTGGGACCTCATCCTCGAATACGCCGTGGGCTCGATGACCGTCGCCATCGGCTGGAGCGGCTACATGCAGAAGCTGCTCTCGGGCGCCGGCATTCACCTGCCGGTCTGGATGAGCGCGGCGCCGGGCACGCTTGACGCCAACGGCGTCTCGATTGGCGCACTCATCAACCTGCCGGCCGTGCTCATCGTGCTGGCGATCACCGCGCTCCTGGTGGTCGGTGTGCAGGCCACGGCCCGCGCCAACGCCATCATGGTGAGCATCAAGCTCGTCGCGATTGTCTTTTTCATCGCGGTCGGCGCCACCTACGTCAAGCCCGAGAACTGGGAGCCGTTTTTCGCCTACGGCTGGCAGGGCACCATGGCGGCCGCGGCGGTCGTGTTTTTCGCCTACATCGGCTTTGACGCCGTTTCGACCACGGCTGAAGAAGCCAAGAACCCCCAGCGTGACCTGCCCATCGGCATCCTGTCGTCACTGGTGGTCTGCACGGTGTTGTACCTGGCAGTGGCGGCCGTGTTGACCGGCATCGTGCCGGTGGTGGAGAGCAAGACCGACGCCGCGTTCCTGAACGCGCCTGTCGCGTTTGCCCTGAGCCTCATCGGCCAGGACTGGGCGGCCTATCTCGTCTCGGCCGGCGCCGTCGCCGGCATCACGTCGGTGCTGCTCGTCATGCTGCTGAGCCAGCCGCGCATCTTCTTCGCGATGAGCCGCGATCGCCTGCTGCCGCCGGGCGTCAGCGTCGTGCATCCGAAGTACGGCACGCCGTACATCACGACGATCATCACCGGTGTCGTCGTGGCTATCGTTGCCGGGTTCACGCAGATTCAGACCGTGGGCGAGATGACCAGCATCGGTACGCTGTTCGCCTTTGTCGTCGTGTGCGCGGCGGTCCTGATCCTGCGTCGCACGCGGCCTGAGGCCAAGCGGCCGTTCCGCGTGCCCGGTGGCGGCGTGTTGCCGGTGCTGGGCATCGTCTCGTGTTTCTATCTGATGTTGAGCCTGCCCGTGGTCACCTGGGTGCGGTTCCTGGTGTGGCTGGACCTCGGCCTGATCATCTATTGGGTGTACGGCCGGACCCACAGCACACTCGCCAATGCGGCCGAGCAGGCGAAGCGCACGGGGATGCAGGCGCTGGCAAACTTCATCACCGCGTTCGGCGCCCTCGCGCTGTTCAACGGTTTTGCCATGGCCATCCTCGGGTTCTTCACCGAGTGGGGCATCACCAATGAGACCACCGCCAAGTGGCATGAGATTGGTGTGACCCACGAACAGGCCGACATCTTCGGCCTCCAGGTCCTCGGTGTGTCGCTCGTGGTCTTCATCATCGGCCGCGTGTTGTCGAAGACCTCCGGCGAGAAGTAACCGCGGTGTTGCTCGACGGTACGCGCGTCGCCGGGGCGATCCGGGCGGAACTCGCGCCGCGCGTCGCTCAGTTCCTGACGGCGCGCGGTCGTCGTCCGGCGTTGCACATCCTGCTCGTCGGCGACGACCCCGCGTCGCAAATTTACGTGCGCAACAAGGAACGGGCCGGCACCGACGCCGGCCTGCTCGTGGCCGTGCACCGGTTGCCCGCCACGGCGCCGGTGGATGAGGTGCTGGCGACCGTCCTCCGGCTGAACGCGGACCCCGAGTGCGACGGCATCCTGGTGCAGGCGCCCTTACCCGAGGCCATCGGCAAACACGGCACCGAGCAGGTGTTTGATGCGATCGACCCGGCCAAGGATGTGGACGGGTTTCATCCGCACAATGTGGGATTGCTCGTGCAGGGCCGCGCGGCACTCAAGCCGTGCACACCGTCCGGGGTGATCGAGTTGCTCGACCGCGAAGGGCAGAGCATTGCCGGAAAACACGCGGTGGTGATCGGCCGATCGGAGATCGTGGGCAAGCCGATGGCGCTGCTGCTGCTGCAGCGCGACGCCACGGTCACCATCTGTCATTCCAAGACACCTGACCTGGCGGCCACCTGCGCGCGTGCCGACATCCTCGTGGCGGCGATCGGCCGCCCCGGCTTCGTCACGCCGGAGTTCGTGAAGCCGGGCGCGGTGGTGATTGATGTGGGGATCAACCGAGTGGACTCGCGTGACCAGGCCGTGGCGCTCTTCGGCGCCAATCACCCCAGGCTCGGCGGCTTCGACGCCCGCGGCTCGATGGTCGTCGGCGACGTGCACCCCGCGGTCGCCGACATCGCGTCGGCCATGACCCCGGTGCCCGGCGGCGTCGGGCCGCTCACGATCGCGATGCTGCTCAAGAACACCCTGACCGCCGCTGAAGGCCGCGGCTGATCGCGGCCTTGAGACCCAGGCCGCGCTACGAGGAGCGTTAGGTGTCTTTGAGCGTGACGGCGGACGCGCATTTCGTAGGGCGCGCTGAACCCCAAGCGCGCCGGACACTCGCGGCCTTGAGACCCAGGCCGCGCTACGAGAACCAGGCGTCTTCGAAAACGTAGCGCTGGCTGCTCCGAAAACGTAGCGCGGCCTGAACCTCAAGGCCGCGGAACGCCGAGCGCGTGGGACCCCGCGCTCGTTACGACTGCAGCTTCGCCCAAACCGCCTCGGTGTTCTCGGCGGTTTGCTCGAGCGTCCCGCTCGTATCGATCACATGGTGCGCCTTTGCGACCTTGTCGGCGAGCGGCCCTTGCGCGGCGATGCGGGCGCGGGCGTTGGCTTCGCTCAGGCCGCCGCGCGCCATGAGGCGGGCGAGCTGTTGTTCAGGTTTGCACGCCGCGACCACGACCACATCGAAGTCGGCCTGGTGGCCGGTCTCGAAGAGCAGCGGAATGTCGGCGACGCCGATGGGCGCCTTGAGCGCCGTGAACCATCGCGCGAGGGCCGCATACACGTGCGGGTGGATGATTTTCTCGATGTCCTTGCGCGCCGTCGGGTCCGCGAAGATGACCGCGCCGAGCGCGGCGCGATTCAGCTGGCCGTTGCGTAGCAGCACGGCTGGGCCGAACCGGCGGACCACGGCGGCGAGTCCGGGTGAGCCAACCGCCACCGCATCGCGCGCCAGCTGATCGGCGTCAATGATGGGGGCTCCGAGCCTGGCAAACGTCGCCAGGCACAACGACTTGCCTGTGGCGATGCCGCCGGTGAGCGCAATGCGACGAGCGTGCGAAGACTTCGAGCGCGTTGGTGTTTTCATGGCAAAGGGGCTGGCACGTTGGGACCTGAGGGCATTTCCGACTCGACGTCGCTTGCCGGCGTGATGCGTTCTTCCACAAACGCATCCCACTCATGGCACTGCGGACACTGCCACAACAACTCCGTGCTGCGGTACCGGCAGCGCGTGCAGACGTGGGGGTCGAGGTAAAACACAGACTGACGGGTGATCTCGATGTAGCGGGCCACGAGCGGGCGGGGCAGGTCCAGCGAGGACAGCAGCGCCCAGATCGATTGATGAATGGCCAGCGCGTGGGGGTTGTGCTCGAGCGCGCCAAACAGCGACTCGAGCGCGCGTGTCGGCTGGCCCTGCGATACCAGGTGGCGCGCGAGCGCCGCGCGCGCGCGCCACTCTCGCGGCGCCGCGTCGGTGAGCCGCTCACACAGCGCGATAAACCGATCGGCGCGCCCCTGGCTCACATAGAGCGCCTCCAGGCGCTCGAGCGGCAGGTACGCGCGATCGGGCGAGACGTTGACCGCCGCTTCCCAGATGGCTGCGGCCGCCGCCGCGTCGCCCTGTTTCAGCCGCGCGTCGCCCAGGCTGAGATAGGCCGGCAGCACGGCCGTGTGCAACTCAATGGCTGCTGTGAATCGCCGGATGGCTTCGGGAATGTCGCTCTTGGCGAGCGCCTGCAGGCCCAACTCGTGTTCCAGGAACGCGAGGATGGTCTTTGAACGCGTCTGCACGGCGGGATTCGCGATCGCCGCCAGTCGCTGGCGTGTCGAGTACGCCTCCTGCCACTGGTGCTGTTCTTCCTGCAGCTTCTCAAGGTTGTTGAGCGCCGATTCATTGTCGGGCGCCAGTTTCAGCACCTCGGTGAACGCTTCGGTGGCGCGATCGACAAACCCGCCGCGCCGATAGTCGAGCCCGAGGCAGAGCAGCACGTTCGCATGCTCCATCTGGCTCAGCCGCGGCCGCTGCAACAGGGCCTGATGTTCCTGAATCGCACGCCCCACCTGTCCGCGTTCCCGGTACAGGTTGCCCAGCATCAGCCGCAACTCAAGCGCGCCCGGGTCCAGCTTCGACGCTTCTTCCAGTTCCTCAATCGCCAGGTCCACGCGCCCGGCCACCAGGTAGTTGAGCCCGACGATGAAGTGGGGCGATTGGCGGACGCGCCGCCGATCCACCCACTGGCCCTCCTGAAGTTTGTAGCGCTCCCACGCCTTGCCCACCGCCAGGCCGACCAGCAGCGCGGTAATCACGAGGATGAGCACAAGTCCACTGTCCATGGCAGCGCTCACGTGAGGTGGGAGCGCACGAGGGCGTCCCAGCGGTCCTGGCCGCGCAAAATCAACTCGATGAACTCGCGCACTGCGCCACGGCCACCCGAGGCCCGCATCACCACGTGCACACGTTCGCGTACTTCCTCGCACGCATCCTGGGGCGCCGCCGACAGACCTGCCAGTTTCAAGACGGGCAGGTCCACGAGGTCGTCACCCATGTACGCGATCTGTTCCGCCTGCAGCCCTTCCGTGGCCGCCAGCTTCAGGAACGCCGTGCGCTTGTCGGTTTCGCCCTGGATGACAATCGGAATCTTCAGTTCCTCCGCGCGTTGTGTCGTCGCGTCCGACCCGCGGCCGCTCAGCAACCCAATCCTGAGCCCGGTTCGCTGCGCCCACACGATGGCCGCGCCATCCCGGATGGAAAAGGACTTGTGTTCGTGGCCGGCTCCGGTCACGCCGATCGTGCCGTCGGTCAACACACCGTCCACATCGAACAACAGGAGGCGCAGTTGTTGCGATCGGGCTTTGAGCTGGTCATCGGTCAGGGGCATCACATCATCTGCGTGCGCCAGAGATCGTGCAGGTGCACAACGCCCTCGACGCGAAGCGAATCATCCACGACTACAAGCGCCGTGATCTTCCGCTGTTCCATCAGCCTGATGGCTTCCACAGCAAGCATACCCTTTGTGATGGTGACGGGTTGCCGGGTCATCACGTCGTGCGCCTGCTGGTCGAGCAGGGCCGACCCGGGCGTCATGTGGCGCCGGAGGTCGCCGTCTGTGACGATCCCGAGCAGGTGGCGCTCGGAATCGACCACACAGGTCATCCCCAGGCGCTTGCTGCTCATTTCATGGATGACGAGCGGCATGGGCGCGTCGCCAGGCACCATCGGCACCGCGTCGGCCACGTGCATCAGTGCGTCGACCCGCATCAGTTTCTTGCCCAGCTTGCCGCCCGGATGCCGGTCCGCGAATTCTTCTGCGCGGAAGCCCTTGCGCTGCGACAGCGCCAGCGCCAGCGCATCGCCCAGCGCCAGCGCGGCGGTCGTGCTCGCGGTGGGCGCCAGATTCATGGGGCACGCCTCAGCCGCCACGTGGCAGCTGAGCGCGATGTCGGCGGCTTGTCCCAGCGTGGACTCGAGGTTGCCTGTCAGCGCAATGAGCCGCGCGCCGATGCGCCGGATGGCTTCCACCAGGCGGATGAGTTCCTCGGTCTCGCCACTGTGCGACAGTGCCACCACCACGTCTTCGGCCCGCACCGCGCCCAGATCGCCATGGATGGCTTCTGCCGGATGCAGGAAAAACGACGACGTGCCGGTGCTGGACAGCGTGGCCGCAATCTTGTGCGAAATGATGCCCGACTTGCCCATGCCGGTGACAATGACCCGGCCGGTGCAGGAGAGGAGCAGCGTCACCGCGCTGGGAAACGTGTCGCTGAGCTGGGGGATGAGACCCAGAATGGCGCGGGCCTCGGTGTCGAGCACCTGCACGGCAATCTCGAGCGCGTCTTTCGCGTCTTTCCCGCCTGGCGCGTCTTTCCCGTCGTCACGCATGGGGTTTCACAATCTCGTTGATCTGCACGAGTTTGCGGAGCAACGGCTCGAGCAGGTCGAGCCTCAACGCATTCTGCGCATCACTCTTCGCGCGCGTCGGATCTTCATGGACCTCGAGGAACACGCCATCCACTCCGGCGCCAACGCCGGCGCACGCCATGGGCTCGATGTATTCGGCAAGGCCCGCCGTGACGCCGTCGCCGCCGCCCGGCAACTGCAGGCTGTGGGTGACGTCAAAGATTACCGGTGCGCCCAGGGCGCGCATCATCGGGAACGCGCGCATATCCACCACGAGGTTGTTGTAGCCAAACGTGTAGCCGCGCTCGGTGAGGCAGACACGGCTGTTGCCCGTGGCCGTGACCTTCGCAATGGCGTGGCGCATGTCCAGCGGCGCCATAAACTGGCCCTTCTTGATATTGACCACGCGCCCGGTGTTGGCCGCGGCCGTGATCAGATCGGTCTGTCGCGCCAGGAACGCGGGAATCTGCAGGACGTCGGCCACTTCGGCCACTGGCGCCGCCTGCGCGGCCTCATGGATGTCTGTGAGAATCGGCACGCCGACGGCGGCCTTGACGGCCCGCAGCGCCTCGAGGCCCGCGGTCATGCCTGGCCCGCGGAAAGACGACGCGGATGTGCGGTTGGCTTTGTCGAACGACGCCTTGAACACGTAGGGCATGCCCACGCGCGCGGCGATCGCGGCCACTTCACGCGCGATGTCGATGACGTGTGACGGACTCTCGATCACACACGGCCCGGCGATTAGCACCAGGGCGCGGTGCCCCAGCACCACGTCGGACGTGACGGGCACCAGGTTCATCGGCGGCGGTCACCGATGGCTGTGACGTTGGTGGCGAGTCCCGCCTGTGCCTGCGCGTACCGATACGCGGCTTCCACAAACCCGGCAAACAGCGGATGCGGGCGCAGGGGCTTCGACTTGAATTCGGGGTGGAACTGCACGGCCACGTACCACGGGTGGTTGGGCAGTTCGACAATTTCCACGAACTTGCCGTCGAGCGACCGGCCCACGATGCGCAGGCCCTTGTCGGTCAGCACCTTTTCGTATGCACAGTTGAACTCGTAGCGATGCCGGTGCCGCTCATGGATGATTTCGTCGCCGTAGAGCTTGAACGAAAGAGAGTCGGGCGCGAGCCGGCACGCGTAACTGCCGAGCCGCATCGTGCCGCCCATGTCGTCCACACCCAGCAGGTCGCGGAGTTTGTAGATGACCTTGTGCGCGGTGTCTTCCACCACTTCGGTGGAATCGGCTTCGGCCAGGCCCGCCACGTGCCGGGCAAATTCCACCACGGCCCACTGGAAGCCGTAACAGATGCCGAAGTAGGGCACCTTGCGCGTGCGCGCGAACTCGGCGGCGGCCATCATGCCGCGGCTGCCGCGGTCGCCAAAGCCCGGCGCGACTAAAATCCCCACCGCATCGTCGAGCAGGCGAGCGCCGTCGGGTTGTTCGAGCGCTTCGGCTTCCACGAACTTGAGGGTGACCTTGAGGCGGTGCCGGAAGCCACCGTGGTACAGCGCCTCGTTGATGCTCTTGTACGAGTCTTCGTAGTCGGTGTATTTGCCGACGAAGTGCAGCGTGACCTCGCCTTGCGGCTCGCGGATGCGGTCCACCAACTCCTGCCAGCGGTCCATGCGCGCTTCGGTCTTGGGCAGGTGCAGCCGCTCCAGCACGATGCGGTCCAGTCCTTCGCCTGCCAGGCTCAGGGGCACTTCGTAGATGCTGGACACGTCGCGCGCCGTGATGACGGCTTCCTCGTCCACGTCGCAGAAGAGCGCGATCTTGCCCTTCATGTCGTCTTCAAGGGGCCGGTCTGTGCGGCAGAGCAACACGTCGGGCTGAATACCAATCGAGCGCAGGTCGCGCACGCTGTGCTGCGTGGGCTTGGTCTTCAGCTCGTGCGCCGACGCGATGTACGGGACGAGTGTCAGGTGCACGAACAATGCGTTTTCGCGTCCCACGTCCTGGCGAAACTGGCGGATGGCTTCAAGAAACGGCAGGCTCTCGATGTCGCCGACTGTGCCGCCGATTTCCACGAGCAGGACATCGACGCCGGCTGCAGCCGAGCGGATGGCGTCCTTGATTTCGTTCGTGATGTGCGGGATGACCTGCACGGTGCGGCCCAGATAGTCGCCGCGCCGTTCCTTCTGGATGACCGATGCGTAGATTTTGCCCGTGGTCCAGTTGTTGTTGCGCGTGGCCACCATGTTGGTGAACCGCTCGTAGTGGCCCAAATCCAGGTCCGTCTCCGCACCGTCGTCGGTCACGTAGACCTCGCCGTGCTGGAACGGGCTCATGGTGCCGGGATCCACATTGATGTAGGGGTCGAACTTCTGGAGGGCGACTTTGTAGCCGTGGCCCTCGAGCAGGCACCCGATGGAGGCGGCCGCGAGTCCTTTGCCAAGCGACGAGACGACGCCGCCGGTGACGAAGATGTACTTGACCGGGCGATCGGGATGAGAGTGAGACATGACAAGTTCACGCATGGGAGGGCTCCATCAACTGCCGTACGCGGGCGAGATCGTCCGGGGTATCGACCGACGGTGACGTAGTAAGGGTTTCAACGGTGCGGATGTGGATGCCGTGTTCGAGGGCACGCAGCTGTTCCAGGCCTTCCGCCATTTCGAGCGGCGTGGGCTGCAACTGCGCGAGCCGTCGCAGCGTCTCGCGCCGGTAGACGTACAGGCCGAGATGACGCCAGGCCTGCGGCGCCGGGTGGCCCGTACGTACGTAGGGGACGCCGGCGCGTGTGAAGTACAACGCGTCGCCGTACAGGTCCACGACCACCTTCACGACGCTGGGGTTTTCGAAGTCGGCGTCGGCCAGGGGGGTGCGCAGTGTGCTCATCTCGACCGACGGGTCGTCGAGGCACGCGGCCACGGCCGCGTCGATGGACGCTGGGGCGAGCATCGGTTCGTCGCCTTGCACGTTCACCACCAGGTCACACGTCAGATGTTCGGCCACTTCAGCGAGGCGATCGGTGCCCGACGGATGATCGGCGCGTGTCATCACGGCGGTGCCGCCAAACGCGTGTACGGCGTCGGCGATGCGCGAATCATCGGTGGCCACGAGCACGTCCGACACGTGTCGTGCCGATGCGGCGCGCCGGTACACGTGCTCGATCATCGGGTGACCGGCAATCAGGGCGAGAGGTTTTCCAGGGAGACGGGTGGCGTGATATCTGGCCGGGATAATGGCAACGACCCGGCCCCGCGCAGCAAGCCCAGCGGGGAAGACTACTGGCACGAGGAATCTTAGCACACGTCTTTTTCAGCCGGTACGTAGCTCGGGCTGGTTCTCAAGCCCGAGTCTCGCGTGTTACGATCATCGGCGTGATGCATCGCCTCACGTCGGCGTTCGTTCTTGGCGGCGCCGTGTTGCTGACGTCGTATATCAACGCGCCGGCTGCGCCCACGCCGGCGCCTGTGCCGGTGTCGTCTGCCGAGATGGCGACGATCGAGGCAATGAAGCCGCTTGTTGAAGAGCTCGAGCAGCAAACCGAGCGACTCAGGTCGCGGCTGACGCCGACGCCGGCCGAACCGGTGGCGCGCCGCAATCCATTTGGTTTTGGGAATCGCCCGCGTCCCGCGTCGACAACACCAAACGCCCCGGCCGATTCCGAGCCTGCGCTGGAGATCGCATCAGCGCCGGCGATCGCCTGGCCCACACTGGTCGCTCTCCTGACCGCTCAAGGTGAAGCCTCGACGCTGTCAGCCGTGTTGGCTCTGGGCGACGCCGTGGAAATCCTCACCACCGGCGCCATCGTCGGCGGCTTCCAGGTCCGCGAAATCACGGCCACTTCCGTCGAACTCGTGCACGTCGCCTCGTCCTCGACCACGCGTCTCACACTGCGCTAAGCAAAACGACCTCTGAGGTAATTACCGTCGGCCACTCATCGGTAATTACCTCAGAGGTCGTTTTGATCCGCAGAGGTCGTTTTGATCGCCCGATCATTTATAATGATGTGTTGTCTGCGCACGTGAGGCGCACCACCGTGGTGCAAATCGCTGCGACGGCAGCAAACACAAAGGGATTCACACATCAGGGGAGACTTTTCCACAAAGTTTTCAACAGATCCTGTGAAGATCCCGTAACGTTTCCTCCACCGTGGGAGGGACGTGACCTAAAACACCGGAAAGGTCCGCATGAGCCCCGCCGCAATTACCCGCACGAACGACACGCTCCACGTTCCCGACAATCCCATCATTCCTTTTATTGAAGGTGACGGCACCGGCCCCGACATCTGGCGCGCCAGTGTGCGCGTATTTGATGCCGCAGTCGCCAAAGCGTACGGCGGCACGCGTGCCATCTCGTGGCAGGAAGTGTTGGCCGGCGAAAAAGCATTTCAGCAAACGGGTAGCTGGTTGCCCGAAGCCACCCTCGCGGCCTTCCGTCAATATCTTGTGGGCATCAAGGGACCGCTCACGACGCCCGTCGGCGGCGGCATCCGTTCGTTGAACGTCGCGCTCCGGCAGGAACTCGATCTTTATGTGTGCCTGCGGCCCGTGCGCTACTTCCGCGGCATGGAAACGCCCGTGAAACGTCCCGACCTGGTGGACATGGTGATCTTCCGCGAAAACACCGAAGACATTTACGCCGGCATCGAGTTTGAACAGGGGAGCGACGACGCGAAGAAGTTCGGGACGATGCTGGCGGATACTTTCCCCAAGCTCGCGAAGAAAGTCAGGTTCCCCGAGAGTTCGGCGTATGGCATCAAGCCCGTGTCGCGCGAAGGCAGCGAGCGGCTCATCCGCGCCGCGCTCAAGTACGCCATCGCCAACAAGCGCAAGAGCCTCACGCTGGTGCACAAGGGCAACATCATGAAGTTCACCGAAGGGGGTTTTCGCGACTGGGGCTACGACCTCGCGAAGCGCGAATTTGGCGGCGTCGAGATCGACGGCGGGCCCTGGTGCAAACTCCCAGATGGCCTGATCGTCAAGGATGTGATTGCGGATGCGTTCCTGCAGCAGATCCTGACGCGGCCGGCCGAGTACGACGTGATTGCCACGCTGAACCTGAACGGCGACTACATTTCCGATGCGCTCGCGGCGCAGGTGGGCGGCATCGGCATCGCGCCGGGCGGCAACATCAACTACATGACCGGGCACGCCGTGTTTGAAGCCACGCACGGCACGGCGCCCAAGTATGCCAACCTCGACAAGGTCAACCCCGGGTCCGTCATCCTCTCGGGCGACTTGATGTTCCGGTACATGGGCTGGACCGAGGCGGCCGACCTGATGGTCAACGCGCTCGAAAAGACCATCGACGACAAACAGGTCACGTACGACCTGGCGCGCATGATTCCGGGGGCGACCGAACTCAAGACGTCGGAATTCGCCACCGCGATGATCGAACGGCTGTAGACGGAAGTTCCGCGGCCTTGAGACCCAGGCCGCGCTACGAGGAGCGTGACGGTATTTCGTAGCGCGGCCTGGGTCTCAAGGCCGCGGGTTTTAGCGCCTCGTGTAAGTTTTCTTTTTTTGTGGAGCAGTAATCATGAATCGCAAAGTCACGGTAGTTGGTGGAGCAGGGAACGTGGGCGCGACGGTGGCGCGGGCTATTGCCGTCAAGGAACTGGCCGATGTGGTCATCGTGGACATTGCGGCCGAAAAGGCGGCGGGCATTGCGCTCGACATCTACGAGGCCTGCCCGATTGACGGGTCAGACACCCGGCTCGTCGGGACGTCGGACTATGCCGCCAGCGCCGGGTCGGACGTGGTGGTGATCACGTCGGGCGTGCCGCGTAAGCCGGGCATGAGCCGCGACGACCTCCTGAACGTGAACTACAAGATCATGCAGTCGGTGGTGGAGCAGGTGGTGAAGTACTCGCCCAACTGCATCATCGTGCCGGTGGCCAACCCGCTGGATGCCATGTGCCAGGCCGTGTACCGGCTGAGCGGTTTCCCGCGCGAACGCGTGGTGGGCATGGCCGGCGTGCTCGACTCGGCGCGGATGCGCACGTTCATCGCCATGGAACTCAACGTGTCGGTGGAAAACATCCACGCGTTTGTGCTGGGTGGCCACGGCGACACCATGGTGCCCCTGCCGAGGTTCTCGACGGTGGCCGGCATTCCGCTGACGGAACTTGTGGCGATGGGCCGCCTCTCGCAGGCCAAACTCGACGAGATCTGCACGCGCACGGCGAACGGCGGCGCAGAAATCACGAAACTCGTGGGCACGAGCGCCTGGTACGCGCCCGGCGCCGCGGCCGCCGAAATGGTGGAGGCGATTCTCAAGGACAAGAAGTCCATCCTCCCGTGTTCGGTCTACCTGCAGGGTGAGTACGGCGTGACGGACCTCTTTGTGGGCGTGCCGGTGAAACTGGGCCGCGGCGGCGCGGAAGAGATCATCGAAATCCGCCTGACGCCCGACGAACAGGCCGCGTTCAACAAGTCCGCCGCGTCGGTCAAAGAACTGACGACTGTAATCGGCGTGTAACGCCTCGGCCCCACAAGGGCAGGGCATTCACCATGAAGCTCCATGAAGATCCATGAAGCTCGGTGAAACACGTCACGCTGTCAGCAGGTGACCGGGGATGGGCGCCGCCTCCGGCGGCGGCGAGAGTGGAGGAAGTCCCAGAACGAAAGGCAGATATAAGGACCTCTGAGGTCGATTCGCGGGCTGGAGTTCGAAACGACCTCAGAGGTCTTTAGGCTGCTTTTCGTTCTGTGACTTCCTCCACTCCCGCTGGCCCGGCGTCAGCCGGGCACCCATCCCCGGTCACCCTTCATGGAACTTCATGCCCTTCATGGTGAATCGCATTAAGATTCCCGCGGAACTTTGTTTCCCTCGGCTCGTATCGGACTCACTTTTTGGCTACAATTAGCCGGTTCGCACGAGCAGCACTGTGACAGCCATACCGGAAAAGATCGGCCGCTACACCATCCTGGGCATGGTCGGCAAAGGCGGCATGGGCGTGCTTTACCGCGCCCATGACGACGTGCTGGAGCGCGATGTTGCGCTCAAGATGATGCTCGTCGACTTCTCGCACGACACCGCCGCCCGCGAGCGGTTCCTGCGCGAGGCCCGCGCCGTCGCGCGTCTGGCCCACCGCAACGTCGTCACCATCCACGAGCTGGGCGAGGTGGACGGCACCCCCTACATCGTCATGGAATTCCTGGGCGGGCGCGACCTCGACGCCTTGATGAAGGCCGACGTGCAGCTGAGCCTGGTGCAGAAGCTCGAGATCGCCTCGCAGGTGTGCGAAGGCCTGGCGTATGCGCACGAGCAGGGCATCGTGCATCGCGACATCAAGCCCGGCAACGTGCGCGTGCTCGATGACGGCACCGTCAAGATCCTGGACTTCGGCATCGCGAAATTTGCCATGTCGTCGGTGACGCAGACCGGCACCGTGATGGGCACGCCCAGTTACATGGCGCCCGAACAAATCATGGGGCAGCCGATCGACGGCCGGTCGGATCTGTTTTCCGCCGGTGTGCTGCTCTATGAATTGCTGAGCGGCACCAAGCCGTTCCAGGGCGACAGTCCCACGGCCGTGGTCTACCAGATCATGAACGGCGAGCCGGTGCCCCTGCAGAACGCCATTCCGGACCTGCCCGAACCCATCAACGACATCGTCACGCACGCGCTGCGCAAGAATCCCGAGGAGCGCTACGGCAAAGCCAAGCAGATGGCCGCCGACCTCCAGACCGTGCGCGCCATGCTCGATCCACAGTTGCACACCGGCAAGACGCCTGTGCTGGGGATGCCGCCGGCTGACGGCACGGGGATGATGACCGTTCCCCTGTACGCGAAGACCCAAAGCATGCGCGCCGGGGGCCCGGCCACTGGCACCGCGAAAGTTGCCGAGCCGCCGGTGGCGGTGGTGGTGCCGCCGCGCGAAGAGGCGGGCAAGGGCCCGGTGGTCTGGATCGCGGGTGGCTTGGTCGCGATTGCACTGGCCGTGGGTGGGTATTTCTTCTTTGTCAGGCCTGATCCCGGCGCCACTCCGGGCGGAGCCGCCACCTCCGCCGATGGCGCTGCCGGAACAACTGGTGCGGGGGCGGGAGCCGCAGGTGCAGGTGCCGGCGCCGCGCTCGGCAAAGACGAACTGCTCGTGGTGTCCACGCCCAATGGCGCAAGCATCACCATCAACGGCGCGGATACGGGCAAAGTCACGCCGGCCGCCATCCCCTTGGCGAGCGTGCCCGCGGGCAGCACCGTCGAGCTGTCGCTCAAGGGGTTCAAGCCGATCTCCACGAAGATCACGGACGCCGATTTGAAGGCGGGCAACAAGGACGTCAAGTTCGCGGCCGAAGCCCGGCCGGTGCGGCTCATCGTCACCGGGGCGTATCCCTTCGAGTTGGTGCAGGGGTCGCGGGTGATTTCGCCCTCAGCCGCGCGTCATGAAGTGACGGTGCAGCCCGGCGCGGGCGTCACGGCGCGCAGCAGGGAAATGTTGCTGAGCCAGGCGCTCTCGATCAGCTTCGATCGCGCGCAGGCTGAAGTGACGCTGCCGGCCCCCGGCGTGCTCGCGGTGTTTTCCGCGGTGGAAACCTGCACGGTCAGCGTGGATGGCAACGATCTCGGCTTCCCGCCCATCCCGAGCAAATCGGTGGCCTCTGGCGGCCACACCGTGACGCTGACGTGCCCGGATGGTAAAGGTGAGTCGCGTAAAGTCACCGTCGTGCCGGGCGAGCGGCTTGCGGTGACGTTCGCCCCACCCAAGGAGAGCTATTGAGGATGCGTCGAGGGGTGATGATTCTCGCGTGGGCCACTGCGCTGAGCACAATAACCCTGGCCCAGTCGGCTGGAGAGGAAGTAGCGCGGCGGCAGCTTGAGAGTGGGCGCGCGTTTGCCAAGCAAGGTAACTACACCGAAGCGCTCAAGGACTTCCGCGCGGTCGCCGACACACATCCCAACAGTTCCGTCGCCGACAACGCGCTGCTCGAGATCGCGCGGTACTACATCGACGTCGCGGGCGACACCAAAGAGGCCGCAGCAGCGGTGGACGCCATCGTCAAGAAATACGCGACGTCCGACTCCGCGCCGGACGCCTACCTGCTGGCAGGGCGCCTTGCGCTTGCGCGCAGCCATCAGTCCGCCGACCTTGATTCCGCCCTCGCGAATTTTGAACGTGTCTTCCGGTTATTCCCCTCGTCGGGCGCTGTTCCGCGTTCACTCACACTCGTCGGCGAGACGATGTGGTACGCGCGCCGGTATGACGATGCGCGCGCGAACCTCAGCAGGACCATTGCGGAGTTCCCGACCGACGCCACCGCGGCTGAAGCCTACCTGACACTGGGCAAGGTGCTGCTCGCACTGGGAGAACCCGTGCTGGCCATGGAAGAGATGCAGCAGGTGCGCAATCGCTGGCCCAACACGCCGGCGGCCGCCACTGCGCTTGCGCGCACCTCAACGCTGCATCGTCTCTACATTCGCGCGAAGGGTGGGCCGGCCTGGGCGCTGAGCGCCGACACCATTGGTCCCGTGAAGTTGCAGAACGTGGTCGGGTTGGCCTGGTCGGGCAAGGACGCGTTATTTTCAGCCGCGGAAACCGGCCTGTCCGTGCTCACGTCCGGTGCCACCGAACGGCCGCAGGCCGTGGTGAGGCCGCGGGGCATCACGGTGGATCTGGCGGGGCAGGTGGTGGCGTTCGACGCAGGCGCACTCCGCCCGCCCACGGGCGCGCCACTGACGCTTGCCGTGCCCCAGTCGGGTGGTACGCCGAAGGCCCTGTCCAATCTCCAGGCGGCCACACAGGTGAGCAACGGCGATTGGCTCGTGGCTGACAGCAACGATCGCGTGTTGCAGCGCTTCTCAAGCACCGGCACCCACGTAGGGACGTTTGGCGCGGGCCGCATCACGCGGCTGGCGTCCACGGAAACCGACCTCGTGGCAGGGCTCGACAAAGACGCCAAGTCGGTGGTGGTCTTCGATGGGGCGGGGACGCTGACCGCGCGCATTCCCCTGAAGACCCCGGGCTACGATCTTGAGGAAGCCGAAGACCTGACGTTTGATGCGTTCGGGCATCTGTATGTGCTGAGCCGCACGTCCATTGCCGTGTTCTCGCCGTATCCCGCCGCGCCCGCTGCGACCGCAGCGGCGGCCCCAGCTGCGGCTGCGGCTCCGGCCGCGGCCCGCGCGGGCGCCTATCGCTTGCTCACCGTGTTTGCGCCGCCGCAGAACGACCCCGCGGGATTCCGCCGCGCCACATCATTCGTCGTGGACCCGTCGGGCACGATCTACCTGTATGACGACCGCGCTGAACGCGTGATGGTGTATCGATGAAACGCGTCCGAGCCATCGCCATCCTTCTGGTCTGCCTCGTGGCCGCTACGAGTGCCGCCATCCAGGAAGCCACGCCCGAACAGTTGTTCGAGCAGGGCAAGAAGCAGTTCGACGCCTTCCAGTATGACCAGGCGGTGCCGCTGTTCGACAAGCTCATCGCGGCGTTGACGGCGGGTGGGCCCGGTGTGCCGGTGCAGAAGCCGGAGTTGCTCATCCAGGCCTACGAACACCGCGCGCGGGCGCGGTTCGCGCTGGGCGACTCTGCGGGCGCCGATCAGGACTTCGCTGAACTACTCGGGCTCAAGCCAGACTTTGCGCTCGCCGCCGGCGTGTCGCCGCGCTTGATCAAGGTGCTCGACAACGTGCGCCGCGTCACCATCGGCCGCCTGAGCGTGCAGGTGACGCCGCCCGGCCCGGTCACCATCGACGGCAAGGTGTATCAGGTCACCGCCGAGCCACTGGTGTTTGACATCAAGGCGGGCGAGCACACCGTAAACGCCACGCGTCCCAACTACACACCGTTTGAGCAGAAGGTCACCGTGATCGCCACGGAAGTGGCGACCATGGCCATTACGCTCGAGCGCGTGGCGGCCACCATCACCGTGGTCACGATGCCCGACGACGTCGAGGTGTTTATCGATGATGTGTCGAAGGGCCGCACCACAAAGGGCGCCGCAGAAGGTGTATCGGCGCCGTTGCCCATCACCGGCATCTCGCTGGGCGACCATCGTCTGAAGCTGAAGCGCGCGTGTTTTGTCGATTTCGACATGCCGTTCACCCTGGTATCCGACGACATCCAGCCCGAGCCCGTGCAGTTGACGCCGGCGGTGGCCAAGGTGGTGATCGAAAGCACCGACCGTGAAGCCACTGTGGTGGTGGACGGCGAGCCCCGCGGGCCTGTGGGCAGCGATGTCACGGTGTGCGCCGGCACCCATCTGATTGAGGTGCGCGGCGCGCGCGGACGTTTTGTGGACCGCCGTGAATGGAAGACTGGCGACACGGCCACGCTGACCGCCACGTTGCGGAGCGCGGTGCCATTCATCTCCATGCAGGCTGGCGCCGGTTCTACGCCCGAGCAGTTGCGCGGCACGCTGGAACGGATGCTGGCGCCGGCCAATCGCGTCATGTTCTTCACGCCCGACGCCGCGGAGCTTGACGCCGCGATGAAGCAGGAAAACATTCCGGCCGACTGGCTCGGTCCGATGCTCGGCCAGCCTGGCGCACGCCTCCCGCGCGAAGCCGTGCGCGACATGGCCCGGCGCCTTTCGACGCGTCTGGGCGTGCAGGGCCTGTCGGCGGCTGTGGTGGGGGCTGACGCCTACACCGTGTCGCTTCTGTTCCTGGCGGCCGGCAGCGGTGAGCCCGATCTGCTCACGCTGAGCCTCACCGACTCGGCGTCGCAGGGCCGTGTGCTCGAGCGCCTCAACGCCGCGCTGCCCACGCTCGTGCGTCTTTCCGTGAATGCCGCGTTCATCGACGTGGCCGGCACACCCGGCGCCGTTGTCGCGCGCGCCGGCGAGGGAGCGGGCCTGGCGCCCGGCGACATCATCACCTCCGCGGTGGGCAAGCCCGTCGCCTCTGTGGCCGACTTCCAGGCCGCGCTTGCCGCGCAGCCGCTGACCGCCCAGTCCATCGCGCTCGAGGTGAAGGGCGCCGGGGGCGTGGTCAGGAAAGTGCCCGCGCCCGTGACGCTGGGCGTGGATACGCTGGGCGTGCGCGACCCCGCGCTCCTGGCCAATCGCGCGCTGCTGGACCTGCAGGACGCCGTGCGTTCGCCGGTGGTGGGCGTGCAAAGCATGGCCGCGTCAATCAACCTCGCCCTGGTGCACATGCGCCTGGGCAACTGGGACGACGCGTTGGCGGCCATCAAGGATGTGCAGTTGCTGGACGGCCCGGGCGTCTCGGCCGGCACGGTGGCCTATCTCAATGGCCTGGCGTACGAGGCGCTGGGCCGCGCGCCCGACGCCACGGCGGCCTTCACGAAAGCGGCCGCCTCTCCCCAGGCACGCCTCTGGTATGAAGGCCCCCTCGTGGCCCCCCTCGCGCGCACGAAACTCCAGAATCGCCGGTAAATCCGTCGAATACCGCGAGATCAGGTTCCCCCATGAAGTTCCATGAAGCTCCATGAAGGCGTGGGGTTGGGGGGCCCGGCTACGCCGGGGCCGCGCGATCGGAGGGACGGCACAAACGAACACACCGCGCACACCCGTTCGGTGTGTTCATTTGTGCCGTCCCTCCGATCGCGCGTGCCGCCGAAGGCGGCCCCCCAACCCCACGCTTTCTGACAGCGGTCACCAAACCTTCATGGATTTTCATGTCCTTCATGGTGAAAAGAGATAAGAAGGACCTGTGCGATTAGAGACAACGAATCCCGGAATATGCGGCTATGCTGGAAGTCTACGTACGACGAGTAACGGGAGTGATGACATGGCGACAGTAGTTACAGGCACGATCAAGCGGTTGGTAAGCGACAAGGGTTTCGGATTTGTAGTGGGTCCGGACGGCAACGAGTACTTCTTCCACCAGTCCGCGTGCGACGGTCAGTTTGACCAGCTGCGCGAAGGACAGTCGGTGACGTTCTCGATGGGACAGGGCCCCAAGGGACCGCGCGCGGAAAACGTTCGCGTCTCCTAACACACGCGCTTGATCGAGGATCGCCCGGGCATGGGCCCGGGCGGACTCGACCCCCCCAACAGCCGGAGGGTGTAGTATCGAGAGCGGGAGAGGTGAAGGAGCCTCATGCGCACTCGGGTCGTTTCGGCGGTGTTGGTTCTGGTTTTTGTCAGCGTTCACATCGCGTCTGCGCAGACCTTCGCGCTGGACCGCCCCCCTTCCAACGAGTCTCCGTTTACAAAACTCAGGTTCGACCTTCCGGTGGAACCGGTGCCCGTCGTGCAGACGCAGACGCCGGCTCCCCGCCAGATGGCGTTTGAGTACAGCGACGCGTACCGGACGCGCGCAAAGATTCACAAGTATGCGAGTGTGGCAACGCTCCCGCTCTTCGCCCTCGAGGGCGTGGTGGGGCAGTCGTTGTACAACAACCCGACTGACGGAAAGAAGAGCGCGCACCTTGCCATTGCCACCACGATGGGGGCGCTGTTTGCCGTCAACAGTGTCACGGGCAGCTGACACGCGACTACTACCGGAGTCCGGGGCTGCTGCGGCCCGGACTGCATCAGTTCAGGTATAGCGCGGGCGCGCCGCTGCTGGCGGTGGACGGACTGCGCTGGAAGTATGGCGGGTTTGTCGCTCTGGCCGAACATCGCGTGGGCGTGTCGGAAGGCGTGACGCTTGGCGTGAGCGGCGGTTATTCACGGGAGTCGGGATTTGGCGGCGCAGCGGTGGCAGCCCGCCTGCCGATTGGCGAGCTCGAGATCGACGTGCGCGGCAGCAAGGCGCGAGGGGAGTCGGGCGCAGCGGCGTCGGCGCTGTATCTGGTGCGCGGCCGCTGGTTGTCTCTGCAGGGCGCCGCCCGGGTGTTTTCGCCGCAGTACGAAGAGGCGCGTCCCAGGGACCCGCTGGTGGACCCGCGGGCGGATGCCGCCGCGTCACTCAATGTGCTGCTGTTCCGCGGCCTCAGCGTGGGCGCCCAGTACCGCTGGTGGCAGAACATCGAGGAGACGCGGGCCGAGGTGGGATCGAGCATCAACCTCAGCCTGCCGAAGAACGTGAGCCTGAGCGTGATGGCCACCCAGGTGATGTCCGGCACGCGCCCCGTCACGGCCGTGGCCACACTGACGGTGCCGCTGGGCCAGCGGTCGTCGGCCAGCGCCACCCAGCAATCCTCGGCAGGCAGACCCGATAGCCGCGTGGCGCTGCAGCGAAGCCTGCCCCTGGGGCCGGGGCTGGGGTACCAGATGGACTGGCAGCACGGGAACGAGCAGAAGGGCACCGCCGTGATCCAGTACCAGAATCGCTGGGCCAGAGTTGAGACACGCGCAGAAGGCTGGCGCGAACACACGACCAGTTCGATCAACGTCAGTGGAGCCGTGGCCGCGTTGCGGCAGGGCCTGTTCCTGACGCGTCCGATCACGGACGCGTTTGCGCTGGTGCAGGTGCCCGGCGCACGCGGCGTCAGCACGTATCTCAGCAACCAGTTTGTCGGAAAGACCAATCGCCGCGGTGAAATTGTGGTGCCCAGTCTGGGCAGCTATCAGGCCAATCGCGTCAGTATCAACGACGGAGACCTTCCGCTGTTTGTGGAAGCCGATCGCGTGGACTTCCTGATCGCGCCAGGCCTCCGCGGTGGTGGCGTGGTGTCGGTCGGCGTGCGCCAGGCCAACGAGTCGTTGTCGGATGTCCTCAAACAGCTCGACCGCTACGAGATGGGTGATCCCGGTGTGGCGCCACCTGATGCACCGCCTGCCGGCCGTACGGCTGCCCCCTGGTCAGGGCTCGTGGCCACCATGTCGTGGCCAACCCAGGGGGCCTTCTCAGTTGGATTGCGAGCGGCGTGCAGTTGGCTCACCGGTATCTGCAGTGGCAGGTTGAGACCTGCCTGGGGCAATCAGTGGAGGTGGTGTCATGCAACGCAATCGGGCGCTGACCACTACTCTCGTCCTGGCGATTTGGGTCCTGATGTGGCCTTCTGCGCCGGTGGAGGCTCAGGCTGTCAGCTGCTCAATTGGCACCTCTCGGTACTCGGCCACCTCGGTGGCGAACACGAATGTGAATGTCACCATCTACGGCCGCATTCCGGCACGACAAGATGCAGCCGTGGGCGCCTATACGGACACGATCACGGTGACCATCACGTTCTGACACGCAGGCCGCCCGCGCCGTGCGATAATGGCCGCCGACCCATCCAAAGGAGCGTGCCATGAACGTCGCCGAACTGTCGGATCTCTATCAGAAGGCGTTGAAGGTCAAAGACGCGGCCATCCGCGGCACGTTGTCGCAGGCGCTTGCCGAGGCCACCGTGGTGAAGTCGTCGCTCGCATCGGCCAGTGCCGGGGCGCAGGGGAAGCAGTCGGCGCTGGGCGCCGCGCTCGCCACACGCGCCATCGCCGAAGTGGATGCGGCGCAGAAGGCCGCCGGTACGCTGCTCGCCGGCACTGTGAAGGGCGCGGCGGCGTCCAACGCGGCCACCGCGATTGCGGCCGAGACCATTGCGGCCGAAGCCATCGCGGCTGAAGCGATGGCCAGCGAGCCGATGGTGGCCGAGCCCATGGCCGCCGAACCCATCGCAGCCGAGCCCTTTGTGGCCGAACCCATTTCGATTGGCGTGAAACCGGGCCGGGGGTGAACGCCGCGCCCGACGCTGCGGCCCAGCTGCGGGACGCGCTTCTGAAAGACACCGTCGCCTGGGTGCGCGGCGAACAGCCCGTACTACCGCCAGACGTTTGGCGACGTCGCGCAGGGCTTTCGCGGCCTCGAAGATCTGGCGCGCCTGCCCGTGTTGACGCGGGCGCAAATCGTGGAGAACCATCGCGACCTGCAGTGTGACCCCTCGCTGCCTGCCGCACTGCAACACACCACCGGCACCACAGGCGCGTTCTTGCAGATCCATCGCGGCGTCGCCGAGCAGGCCTTCGTCTGGGATTTCTTCGCAAAGCAGCTCGAAGACAATCCGCCTCAGGGGCTGCGGCCGCTGTACCTCAATCTGATCAACGCCTATCACGGCGCCCTCACGGGCATGCCGAGCCACGCGTACGTGCTTTCGGCCGGCGTGTTCGACAGGGCCCAGGCGCAGCAGGCACGGGGGCTGCTGGAACGCACCTACGACCTTCCAGGAGTGGAGCCGCGCGTGTCCATGGTCATGGGCACCGAGCGCATGATCAAAGCCCTCACAGCGTATCTGCTGGCCGACGGCTTCGACCTCGCCGGGTCGTCGGTGCAGGTCATCACCCTGTTTGGCGGCCACGTCACGCCGGCCCGCAAGCGCCTGCTCGGCGATCTCTGGGGCGCCACAGTGAGGGACCGCTACAGCCTCACCGAGATGTTTGGCGGCGCTGCCGAAGTCGGCCTTGGCGGGCCGTGGGTGTTCGACCTCCACGTGGTACCGGAAGTCGTCCATCCCAGGACGTTGCAGCCCATCGATCACGGTATTGGCGTGCTGCTGCTCACGGCGCTGTATCCGTTCACGCAGCAGATGCCCTTCGTGCGCATTTCACCGGCGACCTGGTCGAAGTGGTGGAGCCCGCGTCAGGCCCGGCGGCCTGCAGGTGCAGTACGTGGGGCGTCTCACACGTTCGGTGATCGACGCGACCGGCGATGAGGTCAAGCCGCTGCTCCTGTCGGGGCCGCTCTACGAAGTGCTGGAAGCCGTGCCCGACCTGGCCATCACGCCGCGATTCACGGATCTCGCCGTCGGCCGCGGTCTGGAACTCACGGGCGACCTGCACTATGGCGTGGACGCCGACGCCACCGGCATTCGGCTTCGCCTCGGCCTGCGCTACGCGCCGTGGATGTTCGCCGATCGCGTGGCTGAACTGACGACGCAACTTTCAACCGAGCTGATGGCGCGGCATCCGGAACTCGCCGCGCGCTGCGCGGATGGCCGCATGACCTTTCACATCGATCCTCGCGACGGCAGCGAGGTCACACCCTACGATTCCAAATGATGACCGTGTTCCTCTCGGGGAGAATTGACGGCCTGCCCATTGCCGAATCTTCCGGCTGGCGGCAGCAGGCGGCTGCCGTACTCACGAGCGCGGGGTTTGACTACTACGACCCCACCCGCGTGATTCGCGACCAGGGCGACGCCTACCGCGCGACGCCCAACGAAGTGTTCACCAACGATCGCTGGCACCTCTCGCGCGCGGATGTGATGCTGGTCAACCTCGATCTGCCGCAGGTGCTGGACACGCGCAGCGCGCCCTTCTTCACCATCGGCGAGATGTTCCTGGCCCACGAAGCCGGCCTTCCCATCATCACCTTCGGCCCCGCCTTTCGCGGCCGCCCCGGCTACGAAGCCATCGTCACCCGAAATTTCGACGACCTGGATTCGGCCCTGCAATACATCCTTGGGCATTATGGGGAATGAGGCGCGCGACCGGCTTCGACAGGCGATAGCCGCGTCGGAGTTGCCGTGTTACGTCTACAGCTACCCGTCCAAGCGCGCGTATCGGCCGTTTGATCCGCCGGTCACGATTGAAGACGCCTGGCGCGGCGCCGAGGGCCCGCTCAACCTCTATATCCATATTCCGTTCTGCGCCTATCGCTGTTCGTTCTGCACGCTCTTCCTGACCACGTCACATGGGCCGGATCTGGTGCAGGCGTATGTGGACGCGCTCTGCCGTCAGATGGCGATGTACGGCCCCGTGGTGGGCCACATGGAAGTGATCTCGCTCTACATCGGTGGCGGGACGCCGACGACCCTGTCACCGGCGCAGTTCAGTCAACTGTTCGACGCGTTGCGGAAACACTTCCCGCGATGGGCGGCGGGCGCCGAGATCTCGGTGGAAGGGTCTCCCGACTCGATGACCGTGGAGCGTCTGGCGTGCCTCAAGCGCGAGGGTGTGACCCGCGTGAGCATGGGGCTGCAGACGCTGGACGCGGAGGAACAGAAACGCGTCGGCCGCCCGTACGCGCCCGAGGCGGTGTTTCACGCCGTGGAAGCGATCAACACGATCGGGTTCGACAACGTGAACTACGACCTCATCTACGGCCTTGAGGGGCAGCAGCGCGAGAGCTGGTTTGCCAGCCTTGGTGCGACCGTGGCGTTTGTCCCCAAGACCATCACGCTGTATCCGGTGGTGTTTCGGCCGCTCACGGTCATCCAGAAACGCGCCGAGCGCGATACCAGCGGGTTCCTGCCCGACGAGTCCAAGTACGCGCTCTACGACGAGAGCGTGGCGTACCTTGCCGGCCGCGGATTCCGGCAAGACAGCTTTGTGCGCTTCACCACACTGCCGCGCGGCGGCCTGCGGCAGGAGACTGCCGACTTCGCGGGCGTGCCGCTCCTGGGCCTGGGCGCCGGCGCGCGCAGCTACAGCGACCGTGTGCACTACAGCACCGACTACGCCGTGCGTCGCACCGCCACGCTCGACATCATTGGCGGCTTCATCGATCACGCTCACTCTCCCGACCATCCCGCCGACCGCGGGTTCCTGCTGGATGACGATGAGCGGAGGCGGAGGTTTTGTGTGCTCAATCTCTCGCTGGGCCGATTGGACCCGGCCGAGTACGCGCGCCGATTCGGCGGCGATGGCCTGCAGCATCTTGCCCCCGAGTTGGACGCGCTCGCGGCGGAGGGGTGCGTGGAGGTCATGGCCGACGGCACCTATCAACTCACGCCGCGCGGCTTCAAATACAGCAACGTCATGGGCGAGTTATTCAAGTCACCACGCGTGGACGCACTTGAGGCCACGTACGTGCCTGAGTAGGTCCCCGTCTCCCCGGCATTCAGGTATAACTGAAAGGTCCGCTGGCCGGATTACATTTCGTTTCGAGGCCGGTCAGGCCTGGGAGGTGCGCTGTGAAGACTACCACTCGTGATTCCGTTGTCAGACGCGCCGTGGACCTTCGCCGGATGCGTCAGCCACCGACGCACCCGGGCGAAATGCTCATGGAGGAGTTCCTCAGGCCTTTGGAGCTCAGTCAAGCGGAAGCGGCGGCGCGTATGCAGATGACCGCCAACCGCCTCAACGAGATCATCAAGGGCAAGCGCGGGGTAACCGCCGACACGGCGTGGCGTCTTTCGGCGCTTCTCGGCACGTCGCCGGAGCTCTGGATGAATCTCCAGATGCAGTGGGACCTCTGGCACGCGGCTTCCGCGCGCCGGACGGCATAAGCGACAGACACATGTCTTCACTCTCGCCGGAAGAACTCGCCAAGCTCCCGTTCCGCAGTTTCTGGGAGAAGGGGTATCAGGATGGTGGTGTGTCCACCATGGGTGGCCCCAACCACGACATCGTCGAACTCGCGGCGGCGTTGCCGGTGGGTGCGCGCGTGTTGGACCTGGGATGCGGCGAAGGCCGGAATGCGTTTTACCTGGCGCGGCGCGGGTGCCGCGTGACGGCCGTGGATCGATCGGCCGCAGGTATCGCGAAGCTGAAGGCGCTGGCCGAACACACGGGCGTGCCGCTTGAAGGCGTCGTGGGCGACATCAGCGAGTTTCCGATCGAGGGTGAGTGGGATCTGGTGATGGCGCATGGGGTGATTGATTACCTCGACAACCCGGTGTGGCGCCGCCTGCTGGCCGACGTGAAGGCGCACACGGTGCCGGGCGGCCTGAACGCCTACACGTGCATGTTGTTTACCGATGAATATCCCGCAGGCCCGGAGTTCACCACGGCCGGGTTCAAACACTCGCTGGCGCAAGGCGAACTGGCGGCGTTTTATGGTGACTGGTCATTGGTGCGCCACGATCGCTATGTGAAATGGGACCAGCATCCCGGCATTCCGTTGCATTGTCATCCGGTGGACAAGGTCACCGCGCGCAAACCTGGTGGCGCGTCTGCCGAGCCGCAGGTCGAACTCGTCCCGATAGGCGAGAAGACGATGCCACGCGCGCAGTTTGACGCGGTGGACATGGGGTGGACGGTGGAGCAGTTAATCGCGCTCTGCGGCCAGCCCGCGGTGGTGGACAGCTTCACGATGGACGGCCCGCAGCTGGGTGTGGGGCCGGGCTTCTCCGTGGACGGTTATCACCTGGGTCTGTGGTACTACGGCCGCGCGGTGATGCACGTGGTGAACGGCCGCGTCTGGGGGCGTTCGCTTTACGCGAGTGCGCCGGCGCGCGTGCGGTGGTCGACGCGCGCGAGGTAGTCCGCGTACGCGCGGCGCAGGCCGTCTTCAAACTGCATGCGCGGGCGCCAGCCCGTGGCGTTAAGCCGGCTGAGATCCAGCAGTTTGCGCGGCGTGCCGTCGGGCTTGGTGGAATCCCACTCGATGTCGATGTGATCGGCGCCTACGGCCGAGCGCACCATGTACGCGAGGTCGCGGATGCTGACCTCCTCGCCGCAGCCGATGTTGATCAATGGCGGCGTGGTGCCGTTCAACATCGCCGTTTCCTGATCGGCCGGAAGGTGCATCAGGTGCAGGCAGGCGTCGGCCAGGTCGTCGCTGTCGAGAAATTCGCGAAGGGGCGCGCCCGTGCCCCACATCACGACCTTCTTGTCGCCTCTCTGTTTGGCTTCGTGGAAGCGTCGCATCATGGCGGGCAGCACATGGCCGCCCTCGAGGTCGTAGGTGTCGTTCAGGCCGTAGAGGTTGGTGGACATCGCGCAGAAGTAGCGCGTGCCGTACTGGCGGTTGTAGGCCCAGCACATTTCAATGCCGGCGATCTTGGCCACGGCGAAGGCGCGGTTCGTAGCCTCCAGTGGTCCGGTCAGCAGGTAGTCTTCGCGGATGGGCTGCGCGCAGTCGCGCGGATAGATGCACGACGAGCTGAGGAAGACGAGTCGCCGGACGCCCGCGCGCCAGGCCTCGTGAATGACGTTGGCCTGGATGGCAAGGTTGTGACTGATGAACTCGGCCGGATGGTTGTGGTTGGCGAGGATGCCTCCCACCTTCGCGGCCGCCAGAAACACGATCTCGGGCTTCTCGCGCTGGAAGAAGAAAGCCGTGGCGTGTGAGTTCGTCAGGTCCAGTTCAGCGCTCGTGCGCGTGATGACATTCGAGTACCCGCGCGCGCGCAGGGCGCGTTCGAGTGCCGACCCGGCAAGCCCGGTATGCCCGGCAACGTAGACTCGTGAATCAGGCGTCATGTCACAGCGACCAGCGGCCAAGGGTCACATAAAAGTATAGCCGTTGCCGCAAGGCCCTCAAGGGGTGCCGGGCGAAGCGTTGGGCCCGATAGCCCAGGCCGCGGAACCGTTCCAGCCCAGACGCCGGCCGCCCTCGCAGGTGGTTTCGGATGGCCTCGGCATCCTGCACACGATCCTGTCGCGACACCGCCGCGCCCGTAATGGACTCGGAGTGCAGCCGAAAGGCCGCCAGGTGTTCGTCCAGAGTGTGAAACGTCGCGCCTGCCGTGGCCATGTCGGCCCACAATTCCATGTCCCAGGTAGACCGGCTGGTCTTGAAGCCGCGGGCTTTGTCGAACCACGATCGTCGAAAGAAGGTGGCCGGCTGGAACAGGACGCACGTGCCGTGAAGGAATCGATCCAGGTGCCAGCGGTCGCTGTAGACCCGCACGCCCAACTCGCCGGACGTATTCGCGAAATAGCCGTGACCCGAGATTACGTCGGCCGCCGGCTGTGCGGTCCACGACCTCACGCGTCCATTCGAGGACGTCGCGGCCGGTGGCCTCGCGCGCGTTGTCAATCAACACGTCCCATCCGCCGCCTAGTCGCCGCTTGGCGTCGATCGCCGCCACCACACACTGAGAGCCGAAACTGCGGGCAATGTCGGTGACCAGTGCCGGGTTGCGAACGGCGGCTGAGTTGACCGCCACCCTGTCAGCGCCGGCCCGAAGGAGCTCATCCACATCCTGAAGGGTGCGAACGCCGCCGCCCACGGTCAACGGGATGAAGGCGGCCTGTGCCGTCCGCTCGACCACGGATCGTGTGTTGTTCCGCCCATACAACGACGCGACCGTGTCGATGAACAGGAGTTCGTCGATCCCAGCAGCCGCGTAGCGCGACACGAGGTCGTCAGGAGTGCCAACCACCCGGAGGCCCTCCAGGTGCACGCCTCGCACGACGTGGGGGCCCTTGATATCGAGGCGCGCGATGAGACGCTTGGCGGTCATCAGCGCACGCGATGTTTCAGCACCCAGTCACCATTCGGTGCCAAGTCCCACAGGTGCGGCGAGCGGTTCCTGTCCACGGCCTCGAAGAACTGCGGCTCGGTGATGTTGATGTACGCCAGAAACTCCGCGAAGTGTCTGGCAGGAAACTCGCCGTCGTATTTGTGGACCAGCGCGACGGCTTCTTCACGGCTGATATGGCCATCACGAATCTCATGCGCGGCATCGTTCATCGCGCGCCCCTGACCGAACTTCACGAACATCGTGTAGTAGTGAAAGCCGTCCACACGGTCATCGAGGCTCGCGTATTTCGAATAGGTGCCTTCGGACCGCACGGGGTTGGGTTCGAATCCGGTGTGCTCGACCGCATAGTAGTAGTTCTCCTGCGGTTTCCACTCGTGGTAATAGGACATGTAGTGGATCTCGATTCCGGCGTCGATCGCCGCCCCTTCGGCAATCGGGAGGTACGGTGCGAGATCCTTACGCCCCACGCCGAATTCCTGAAGCCCGGTCTCGGAGACCCCGCCGAAGAAGTGCTCCTGGCCGGGCTTCGCGGTGTAATGCGCCAGATTCATCAGCGGTGACGCGTTTTCGGCAAGCGTATTGTGGTACTCGGCCTGGTTCTCCCCATACATGATCAACGGAATGCCCTCCTGGAGGGCCACACGCGCCGCGAGGTTCTTCTGGCCAATGATGAACGGCTGGAACGGGTTCAACAGATTCAGGAATGCGAGGCGGGTGAGTACTGCGTGAATTCTGGGATTTGGTGTCAGCGTGATGTTGTCGAAACCGCCCTTGCGCAGCCACTGCTGGAAGTTTTTCCAGCCAATGTCGGTGTAGGCATGCGGCGGCCAGGTAACCGTCAGGGGATTCATGCCGTAGCGCCGCTTGAGCACGTCAGAGACGTAGGCGCTATCCTTCCCGCCGCTGCCGGGAACCACTACATCCCAGCGGTCGTGGCGGCGGTGCCTGTCAAGAAGGGCGACCAACTGTTCCTCGCGCGCCCGCCAGTCGATCTGTTTCTTGATCTCGAGAAAGCGGCAGGCGTGGCATACCCCGTCCTCGTCGAAACCGACGGTAGCGATGGTCGAGTTCTTCTTTCGGAGCTCAGGCGATGTGGACGGTCGCTGGTTCGACATCACACATCGCGTGCAGAAGATCACCTTCTCGGGCAGGCCATGCAGGACAAACGGCTTGTCACGATGGGTCATGAAGGGCTCCAGCGACAGAAATTTGCGAGGAACGCGAGCCCAGCCGCGCTTGATCGTTCCGGGTGAAACTGGGTGCCCACCACATTGGCGCGCCGGACGGCAGCCGTGAACGCCACGCCATAGTGTGCCGTGGCTTCAACGTCTTCGAGAGCCGAACAGGAAAGGGCGAATGAGTGGACAAAGTAGAAGTAGGGCGAGGCCGGTAGAGACTCAAAGAGCGGCGATTGGGCGCGGGGTGTGACCGCACTCCACCCGATGTGAGGCAGCTTCAGCTCGGCGTCCAGTGGCTCCAGCGGCGTGACTGCGCCGGGAACCCACCCCAGTCCGTGAGCGTGCCCGAACTCGCTGCCCTCGTCGGCCATGATCTGCATTCCGACGCAGATACCAAGTAACGGGCGCCCGCTGTTCTTGAACGCGTTGAGTGAAGGAATCAGTCCCGACGTCGTGAGTTTCCGCCTGACTTCGGCAAACGCGCCAACGCCCGGCAACACGATCCGTTCCGCAGCCGCGATGACACCGGGGTCTCCGCTGAGCACCACACGCTGGCCCTGTGCGGCGACGACCGTGAGCGCGTTGACGATAGAGCGAAGGTTGCCGGATCCGTAGTCAACTACGACCAATTCGGACATCGCGCCACCTTGCCCGGCGGCCACGCCAGGCCCGCCGTATGTAAGAGCCCGTCCGAAAGCCTCTGCACCGTCAGATGATTCTAGTATGGCCGGCCGCGATCTGAAGCGGCGTATCATGGGCTGGTTCAGGATGATGGAAGTCAGTCAGCGGGAGCGATCGGGTTTTTTCAAGGCGGGCTGCATGGTCGTCGCCGAGGTGGCCCAGGCACACGACGGCAGCCTGGGTGCGGCGCATGCGTATGTGGACGCCGTGGCGCGGGCCGGCGTGGATGCCGTGAAGTTTCAGACCCACATCGCGGCCGCGGAGAGCACCCCGGCAGAGCCCTGGCGCGTCAAGTTCAGCCCCCAGGACGAGACGCGATTCGACTACTGGCGACGAATGGAGTTCACCGAGCCGCAATGGCGTGGACTGGCGAATCACGCCCGTGATCTCGGTATCGAGTTCCTGTCGACGCCTTTTTCGTTTGAGGCGGTGGACCTGCTCCATCGCCTTGATGTGCCAGCCTGGAAAGTGGGGTCTGGCGAAGTGCAGAATCTGGCTCTGATTGCTCACATCGCCAGTACCGGCAAACCCGTACTGCTTTCCAGTGGAATGTCGTCGTGGGAGCATCTCACCGACGCGGTTCAGGTCGTCCGGGAGCACGGCGCACCCGTGGCCGTGTTTCAGTGCACAGCCGCGTATCCCTGCCCGCCCGAAAACGTGGGATTGAACCTGCTCGACGAAATCCGTCGGCGATACGGCTGCCCGGTTGGGCTCTCCGACCACTCCGGCACCATCTACCCCGGAATCGCGGCCGCTGCCCTTGGCGCCGATCTCCTGGAGGTGCATGTCGTGTTCTCGCGCGACTGCCACGGGCCTGACACGTCGGCGTCAGTGACGACCGACGAGTTGCGTCAGCTCGTGCAAGGCGTGCGCGCGGTGGGCGCCATGCGAGCGCACCCGGTGGACAAGGACAAGACCGCTGCGGAACTCGCGGACCTGCGTCTCATCTTCGGCCACAGTCTTGTCGCCGATCGAGACCTTCCCGCCGGTCACACGCTTCGCCGCGAAGATATAGCTCTGAAGAAGCCCGGGACTGGCGTGCCGGCTGCGAGGGTGCACACGTTTGTCGGCCGTGTACTCAAGCGCGCGATCGCCGCAGACCATTTCATTCTGGAGAACGATGTCGATTAACCGAGGTGGGGCGCCGAGAAAGATTTGCGTCATCCTGGTTGACCGGGCCAACTATGGGCGCCTGAAGCCTGTGATGCGGGCGATTGCGGAGCACCCAGCGCTTGAACTGCAGGTCGTCGCGGCGGGAACGATGGTGCTCGAACGGTTCCAGCAGCCGGTGCAAATGGTGCGCCAGGATGGATTCTCCGTTGATGCCGAGATCTATCTGGAGCTCGAGGGATCGAAACCGGTCACGATGGCAAAGTCGCTCGGCTTCGGGATCGTCGAATTTGCCGGCGAATTGCAGAGGCTCGGACCCGACTTTGTGTTGCTGATTGGGGATCGGTATGAGGCCCTCGCTGGAGCTCTGGCGGCGGCGTACCTGAACGTCCCGATTGTCCATTTGCAGGGCGGCGAGGTCAGCGGCTCGATCGACGAGAGCGCACGCCATGCCATCACCAAGTTTGCTCAGTACCATGTGCCCGCCACCAGCCGCGCCGCCCGCTACCTGCTGAAGATGGGGGAGGTGGCAGAGACGATTCTCACGGTGGGATGTCCAAGCAGTGACCTTGCGCGCACTCTCGATCGCACGCTGTCAGGCGAGATGGTCAACGAACGAGGCAACGGCGCGCGGATCGATGTCGCGAAGCCCTACATCCTTGCGACCTTCCATCCGACCACCACTGAATTTGGCAGCGAACTCGATCAGATGGATGCCCTGCTCAAGGCACTCGATCGGGTGCGCATCCAGACACTCCTGCTTTGGCCGAACATCGATGCCGGCAGCGATCACATCAGCAAACTCATTCGGGTGTTCCGGCAGGAGAACAAGGCAGACGCGTGGTTGAGGACCCGAGTCAACTTTGCGCCTGAAGACTACCTCAGGGTGTTGGCCCGTGCGGGATGTGCTGTCGGCAACTCCAGCAGCTTCGTCAGAGACGCCAGCTTTTTCGGAACGCCCGTGGTGCTCGTCGGAAACCGGCAACGCGGGCGTGAGCTTGAAGCGCACGTCAGGCGTGTGCCCTGCGAGGCGGAGGCCATAGGGGCGGCGATTCGACACCAGTTGACCCATGGGACCTACAGTCCCAGCACGCTGTATGGTGACGGTCGCGTCGCCGAGCGGCTCGTGGAATCGCTCGTGGGCCTCCGCTCATACGTGCAGAAGCAACTGGCCTACGTCAGGGACGACATCGCGGAATGAGCATCGACGTCTGCTATGTGTTTTCGAATGGGTTCGGCACCCGGATGATTCTGCAGTCGGGTGTGGTGCCACACCTGAGATCCCTGGGCATCTCGATCGCTGTCGTGTCCCCCAATGCCGAAGAACCGTCGCTGCAGGAACTGGCGAGGCGGCAGGGCATTCTGCTTGAACCCGTGCCGAAGATCGGAGGCCGCCGCATGACGCGGTACCACCGGATGCGTCGGTACATGTTCGAGGATATTCGCCAGAATCCGTCGATTTGGGCCCGGCACATGCAGGCCCGGGCGAACCCGCCGAAACATCCGCTCAAGCGGCTGCGACAGGCGCTCTACTACCCGATGAACCGGGCCTCGGTCCGTTTTCCCTGGTTTCGGCAATTCCTGAAGCGGATGGAAGCGCGGGCGCTTCAGAGCACAGAAATGTCCGAAATGTTGAACCGCCTCCGGCCGAGAGTTGCCGTGGCCACCTATCCGATTGACGCACTCGACTCGTGTTTTTTGCACGAGGCGAGGCAACTCGGGATTCACACCGTCGGACACCTGATGAGTTGGGACAATGTCACGACCAAGGGGCGTTTCCCGATCGTGACCGATTCCTACATTTCGTGGGGGCCGATCATGACCGATGAGCTTCGCCAGTACTACGACATCCCGGCTGAACGCATCCACGAGTGTGGCGTCGCACACTTTGACCTTCATGTGCAGGCACCAGCGCGCGATCGGTTCGTCCACACGATGGCAGGCCTGGGTCTTGACCCCGACAAGCCCTATCTGTTCTTCGGGATGACCACCCCGAATTTTTCAGCGCGTGAGATTGAGATCGTCGAGTGGCTCGCCGGTCGAGTGCGTTCCGGGGCGTTCGGCGCGGACATGCAGTTGGTCGTCCGGCAGCATCCCCAGAATGCGCACCCCAATGCCGACCCGAACCCGCGCCTGCGACGGCTGCAGGGCAACCGCGTCGGTGTGCACTTTCCCGGGCTGGAGGAAAGCCGCCTGCGATGGAATCTGCTCGAGGCAGACCTGCAGCAACTCGCCAGCCTGATTGCCGGTTGCACGGTCAGCTTCAACTCTGGTTCGACCCTGACCATCGACGCCATCGTTCGCGACAAGCCCGTGGTGGTGACGGCGTTTGACGTCGGCGAACAGCCACCCTGGTGGGCATCGGCTGGACGGGTGCTGGGCGAGTTGCACTTCAAAAAGCTGACCGCCCTCGGCGGGGTGCGCGTCGCACACTCCCTTGAGGAACTTGAGGCGACCACACGGGCCTATCTCGCCGACCCGGCACTTGACGCCCGGGGCAGGGCGGCGACGCGCCAGGCAGAGTGTGGCGCATGCGACGGTCAGGCCTCTGAGCGCATCGCCAACGCCCTGGCCGAGATTTGCCGGATGACGTCGGCGGGCGCTGGGGTGCAGGCGTGAAGATCCTTGGCATCATCCCTGCTCGTGGCGGCTCCAAGGCTCTGCCGGGCAAGAACATCAGGCCGTTTGCGGGGAAGCCTCTGATTCAGTACGCGTGCGAGGCTGCCGATGCGTCGGGTGTGGTGGACCGGCTCGTGCTGTCTACCGACAGCGAGACGATCGCGACGCTGGCGGCTCGCCTCGGGCTCGATGTCCCGTGCCTGCGGCCGGCCGAATTCGCTCGCGATGAATCACCCATGATCGATGCGGCCCTGCACATGGTGGCCCATCTCGCCCAGGACGGATACCATGCCGACGCCGTCATGATTCTGCAACCGACGTCGCCCCTGCGCACGGCCGATCATCTGCGCCGCGCCGTGGGACTCCTTCAGGAAAATGACTCCGTCTGTTCAGTGGTGGCCGTATCGAAGGAGGCCAATCCGTTCAGCATGATGAAGGTCAGGACGGACGGCTTTCTGGACTTCATCGTGCCCGAAGCCGCCGCAATTACGCGGCGACAGGACTTGCCAACGGCCTACCGCCGGGACGGTACGGTGTTCCTGACTCGCACATCGGTTCTGGTGAATGAGAAGACGTTTTACGGACAGCGCTGCGTGCCCATGCCGCTCGAGTCCTGGGAGGCCTCCAATATCGATACGCTTGAAGACTGGACTCGAGCCGAGGCTCTGCTGAATCGATGAAGGTGCTGATCGCGGAATCCGGGCGTTTTTGCGCCGAGGCGTTGGCGGTCATCAGTGGACTTGGCGAAGTCGATGCTGCGGACGTGGACAGGGCTGGACTCCTCGCGCGAGTAGGAGACTGCGAGGTGCTGTGGGTGCGTTTACGGCACCGGGTAGATCGCGACCTGCTGAATGCTGCCGGCGCCCTGCGGGTCATCGTCACACCGACCACAGGGCTCGACCACATTGACGAGGCCGAAGTGGCACGGCGGGGGATGACGATCCTCTCCCTGAAGGGCGAGACAGAGTTTCTGAGGGGGATTCACGCGACCGCGGAGCACACGCTCGCCCTCACCCTGGCTCTGCTCCGGCAGGTGGTACCCGCGGCCGCGCACGTCGATGGCGGCGGGTGGAATCGCGACCTGTTCCGAGGCCGCGAAATTCAGGGTAAAACTGTTGGAATCGTCGGCTACGGGCGGCTGGGCCGAATCGTGGCCGGCTATTTTGTCGCCCTTGGCGCCTCAGTGCTGGCCACAGACCCCAACGTGTCACAGGACGCGATGGAAGACCACGTCGCCTGGGTTCCGTTTCGGACCCTGTTGCAGCAATCAGACATTGTCAGCCTTCATGTGAGTCTGGATGAGGCGTCAGACGGGATGTTCGATGAGACGGCGTTTGATGCCATGAAGCCCGGCGCCATTCTTGTCAACACCGCCAGGGGAGCGGTGCTCGATGAGCAGGCCCTGCTGGCGCATCTTGAATCGGGTCGGCTCGGTGGGGCTGCGCTTGACGTGCTGTGTCACGAAGACTCGACGGGCATGCAGGCGCATCCGTTGGTCGCATACGCCCGGGCTCACCGCAACCTTCTGGTCACGCCCCACATCGGCGGCTGCACTGACGAATCCATGGCCAGCACCGAGTTGTTTATGGCGAAGAAGCTGGCGTCGTTCTACGGCCGCTGACTCAGCGCCGCACTCAAGCGTTTTTGATCCAGCCTGCCGTGGTTGTCGGCACGCAGCCACGTGCGCAGCGGTTTGTGATTCGTGGGCACCCCCTGGAACGACTCGTACACGACGACACCCCGCGACAGAAGGGCCGCGACGTAACTGAACGTGCTCTTGGACATTAGCAGCACATCCGCTCGCACCATGTTGTGGAATGTCAGGAACGGAGACTCCCCAAGGTGAAACGTGATGTCCATGTCACGGAGCTCACCAAACTCGGTTTCGTCTCCCTCGGAGTAAAGGTGTACCGACGGCGTCAGGCCAAGGCTTCTGGCCGCTGACCGTGCTTCCTCCACGACAGATGCGACGTGCGCGTTCGGCGTGTATCGGTTGACGTGTTTGTTGTCGGCGCGCACATCTCCGCGCCTGACATGCACAGCGACGTTCAGTCGCGACGGGTCGTAGTACTCCGTCAGCGAGTCTTTTCCGGACGAGTAGTACTTGAGCGAGAAGCGATCCACCAGCCGCAGATACTGGTCCGGAAACGCATTCGCGTACTCGTGTGCCGACCTGACGGCGTACAGCATGTTGGGCCGGCCGAAGGGGAGTTCGGTGAGGCTCAATAGTCGCCGGCGCTCCAGATGCGGCGCCACCTGACTGGCCATAAGCTCACCCTCGCCCAGGTTGAAGAACTTCTCCCAGCTCTCCGCCAACTCTGGCCCACCGCTGACGGGCTCCTGCGACGACGGTTCGGGAGATTGGGCGATGAACTGGAACGGGGTGTGCACATACTGCAGCCCTACCCGCTCTGCGAAGAGCATTGTTGACAGGATGGAGAGCGCCTGGGCGCCGGCGCGATCCTGTTTACCGGAACAGGTGATGAACGAATTGTCCCCGGCCTGGGCCGTGTGCATGCCTCGCTTCGGATGCAGGCGTGCCAGAAAAAGAGCGCGCCTCGCGCGCTCTCGCGGTCGAAGTTTCGCGCCCAAACCAGCCAATCGCATCGGGGCTTTTATTGTTATCTCCTGCACCATGGCGGCTTCACGAAGGTACGCACCAGGGTTTATGCTTACCTCTGGCCGAATCAGATAGCACGATGTCCCAGACCTTTCCACACAACACGGAGATGTTCACCCTGGCCACCAGCGGATATGTGCCGTTTGTGCTGAATCTCCATGAGTCACTCAAGCGGGTCGGCCTGGGCGATCATCTCGTCGCGTACACGCTCGACGACGAGTCCGATCGGGCATTGACTGTGGCCGGTCTGACCTGCCGCAGATTTGCCGGCGGGGTGGAGCGCGCGTGGAGCAACTGGCGGACCACCGGCTTCCAGAAGATCATGGAAGCGAAGTACTCGGTGGCGCTGAACCTGTTGCGGGCCGGCCGCCATGTCCTGCACGTGGATAGCGACATTGTGTTCCTCAAGAATCCGATGTCGTATCTGCAGGACGTCATGGCACGGTCGTCGGCACATCTTGTGCTGCAAAGTGAGTCACCTCAGAACTCGTACAATGCGGGGTTCTGGTTCGCGAGCCCGGCACCTCAGGTCATCGAGGTGTTCTCTGACATCCAGTCCACGCTGCGGCGCGAGGAGCACTGGACGTGTGACCAGAGGCTCCTCAACGAGCGGGTGCGTCAGAGTAACGTCCTGAAAACACATGCTCTGGACCCGGCGCTGTTCGCGTGCGGCAACCAGTTCCTGGAAGAAAAGCGCAAGCGGCATTTCGATCCCGCCGGCCCGCCGTTTGATACGGAGGCCGCCTACCTGCTGCATTTCAATTTCATCATCGGCATGGAAACAAAGGTTCTGGCCATGAAGAAACATGGCGCCTTGATGTTTCCCGGCCTAGAGCAGTACGGGCCAAGTTTTCGACGCACCTGCATTCGCCGCGCCGAGGCGGTGCGAACGGCCCTGTCAGGACAGCCCGTCACCGCCTGGCCCCGATTGCTCTCAAGACTTGTTGGCGATCAGGCTGGCAAGCGCCCGGCCAGGATTGGCTGAGTGCCGATGTCGATTCTTGAATCCTTCAAATTAACGGACCGCGTAGCGGTCGTGACGGGTGGGGCGGGGTTGCTTGGCGCCGAGTTCGCCAGGACGCTGGCTGAGGCCGGTGCGGCTGTGGTCATTGTTGATCTGAACGCCAGCGCTGCCACCGCGGGAGCGGCCGCAATCCTGGAACTCGGCGGCAAAGCGACGGCGATCGCGACCGATATCACGAGCCCCGAGTCTGTGGCGGCCATGGTTCACGTCGTCCTGTCGACGTTTGGCCGGCTCGATATCCTTGTCAACAGTGCGGCCCTGGATCCGAAGTTTGATCCAGCTGCAATCGCGGGTGGGATTGCGCCGGGCGGGTTCGAAGACTATCCGCTCGATTTGTGGAACGCCGCGATGAAGGTCAACCTGACCGGCACCTTTCTGGTCACACAGGCATGTGTCAAACCGATGGTCGCGCGCGGTCAGAAGGGCAGTATCGTCAATATCTGCTCCACGTATGGGCTCGATGGCCCTGACCAGCGCATCTATGTGACCAACGGTGATCGGGTCGCATTCAAGCCGGTGGACTATCCCGTGACCAAGGCTGGCGTGATGGGTTTTACGCGGTATCTCGCCGCGTACTACGCAGGGACGCAGATTCGCGTCAATGCACTCACACCTGGCGGCGTGTTTCACGGGCATGAGGAAGCGTTCGTGAAGAATTACTCGGCAAAGACGATGCTCGGACGTATGGCCCGCAGGCACGAGATGAACGGGGCGCTGCTCTTCCTGGCCTCGGATGCGTCGTCTTACATGACCGGTAGCAACGTCGTCGTCGATGGTGGATGGACGGCGTGGTAGAGCGTCCCAGGCCACACGCGCTGGCTCTCATTCCCGCACGCGGAGGTTCCAAGGGTATTCCCGGCAAGAACATCCGCGAGTTCGCCGGGTATCAGCTGATTGCCTGGAGTATCGCGGCGGCCAGGGAGTCGACGCTGGTGACTCGAGTTGTGGTCTCGACCGATGATCCTGAGATCGCCGCAGTGGCGCGCACCTTTGGGGCCGAGGTGCCTTTCTTGCGCCCATCGGAACTGGCGCAGGACCACACCACGGACTTTCCCGTCGTTGAACATGCCCTGCAAGCGCTGGCAGAGCTCGACGGCTATCGGCCCGACGTCGTCGTGCAGTTGCGGCCCACGTCACCCATTCGTCCGTGCGGCCTGGTGGACGATGCGCTTCGCATCCTGCGTGAACATGAGGACGCGGATTGCGTTCGTGGCGTCGTGCCCGCGGCTCAGAATCCGTTCAAGATGTGGCGTTGTGATGGGGAACACCAACCCTTGCGGCCCCTGTTGGCAGTCGAAGGCATTCCTGAGCCGTACAATGCGCCTCGTCAGATCCTGCCGCCGGTCTACTGGCAAACCGGGCAGATCGATGTGATCCGCGCGACAACCATCACCCGGAAGCGCTCATTGACGGGAGACGTGGTCTATCCGATTGTGATCGCAGCCGGGTATGCGGCGGACATCGATACGCCGGCCGACTGGAAGAGGTGCGAGGCGCTCGTGTATAGCGGGCTTCGGATGACGTCCCCAGGCAAGGCGCGGCGTCCGATGCCCGGCACCATCAAGCTGATCGTCACCGATTTTGACGGTGTCATCACGGACGCACGGGTCTGGACCGACGAAAGCGGTCGGGAGATGGTGGTGGCGTCACGATCGGACTCGATGCGCATCGGCGAATTGAAGCAGCGCGGCATCGATGTTGTGGTCCTCTCATCCGAGGTGAATCCTGTCGTGAAAGCCAGGGCCACAAAGATGGGAATCGAAGCGGTGCATGGGATGGGGCTGGCAGAGAAGGGCGACGCCCTGAAGACGTTCCTCGCCAACAAAGGTGTGGCACCCGAACACGTCGTGTATCTGGGCAATGATTTTAATGACCTGCCATGCTTCGAAATCGCAGGCTGGTCCGTGGCCGTGGCAGACGCCTACCCGGAGGCCCGAAGGGCGGCGGACCTCGTACTCACTACAAACGGGGGCTACGGCGCCCTGCGTGAATTGTGCGATGTGGTGTTGAACGCACAGTCAGGAGCTTCCACTGGCTCGTGAAATCTGGTTCGGGAAGCGGCGGATCGGCGACGGTTGCCCCACCTATGTCATCGCAGAGGTGGGGATCAATCACAACGGTGATCTGGACATTGCCAAGCGGCTCATCGACGCGGCCGCGAAGGCTGGTGCCGATGCGGTCAAGTTCCAGAAGCGAACGCCGGAGGTCTCCACGCCGCTCGAACAACGCGACCAGATGCGCGAGACACCCTGGGGATACATTTCGTATCTTGAGTACCGCCACCGCGTCGAGTTCAGTGCTGAGCAATATGGCGAGATCGACCGCTATTGCCGGGACAGACACATTGATTGGATGGTCTCGGTCTGGGACGAACCGTCGGTGGACTTCATGGAGCGCTTTGATACCCCTGCGTACAAGGTCCCCTCAGCAGCACTGACCGATCATCAATTGCTGAAGCATGTGCGCCAGTCAGGCAAGCCCATCGTCATTTCAACCGGCATGTCCACAATGGAGCAGATCCATCAGGCCGTCGATGTGATTGGTCAAGAGAACCTCCTCATCATGCACTGCAACAGCTCGTATCCCTGCGAACCGGAGGAGCTGAATCTCAGGATGATCGAAACGCTCAGCCGGGAATTTCCGATCAACCCGATCGGATATTCCGGGCACGAGGTGGGCCTCGTGCCCTCGGCGGTGGCCGTGGCACTGGGCGCCGCGGCGATCGAACGACACATCACGCTTGACCGTGCCATGTGGGGGAGCGATCAAGCCGCCTCAGTGGAGCCGAGCGGTTTTGAGCGGCTGGTGAAGTACATCCGCGTCACCGAGGTCTCGCTGGGTGATGGGCTGAAACGCGTGTACGAATCAGAGCTGGGTTCGATGAAGCGGCTGCGCCGAAGCCGCCCGTAGCCTGTCACATCTTCACGTCGACGACCCGTCCGGTTGTCATCGATTCCTTTGCCGCCAGCGCGACGCGGAGACTTCCGGCGGCGTCAGTGACCGTGGATATCGGCACCTCGTCACCACGGACGCAGGCAAGGAAGTGCGCCAACTGGTCGAGGAAGAGCTGATTCCGTTCGAAGGGCGCGATGGGCTCAGTCGGCATCAGTTGTCCGCGGTCATCGAAGAGCTGGAGCGTCGATTGACGCAAATCCACGAGGATTTTTCCCGCGTCCCCAAGAACCTGGCAGGTGCGAGCCGGTGGTCGCTGGAGGTAGTCCTGCTGCACATGCACCGGAACGCCTCGACCGTCCACCGTGCACTCCATCAAGATGCTCGCGGTGTCTTCCACATCAACTACAAGGCGGCTGAGATGTCCGCCGACAGCGAAAACCCGCTTCGGCGGACCAAACAGCCACGTGGCATAGTCCAATTCGTGGATCTGCGTCAGCACCACTCCGCCTCCCAGGTGACGCTTGGCGGCGTACGACTGCCTGTAGTCTTCGTAAGGGTGCCAGTCGGCGAGATGTTCTCCCACCTCGATACGGACGGCCAATACTCGCCCGATGGCGCCGCGCTCCAGCAGGGCACGCACGGCGCGCAGGCAGGGGTGAAAGCGCAACTGGTAACCGACCAGACCCGCCAGGCGATTGTCTTCGATGACGCTGATCAGTTCGTTGATCCCTTCGGTTGAGTCTGAAAGGGGCTTCTCGATGAACAGGTGGCTGCCGGCCCTGGCTGCCGCGAGCGCGACGGGGACATGCAGACTGGTTGGGTTACAGACGAACGTGACATCCGGCCGCTCCGCTAACGCCTCTGTCAGGTCGCCGAACATCCGTACGCCGAACTCCGCGTCGAGCGCCTGGTCCGGAATGACCTTCAGGGTCTCTGAGAGCACGTGCGAGAGTCCGCGCGCACGATACGCGAGGATCGTGGTGTCAGGCCCGGTCAGTGTTCTCAGGTTGCGAAGATGGCGTTGGCCGACAGCCCCCAGTCCCACCACCAGGACCTTCATCGCAGAGGGTTCCCGCCGCGATATTGATCGAAGATCCATCGGTAGGTGTGCTCAAGGCCGGTTCGCAACCGCGTCGTCGGTTCCCAGCCGAGGGCGTTCAAAATCCTGGTGTTGTCCGAGTTCCGCCCGTTGACGCCCTTGGGCGCAGACAGGTTGTATGTCCGCGTGAGCGTGACCCCGGCGATCTCCTCTACGATATCGACGAGGCCGTTGATCGTCGTCAATTCGCTCGAGCCCAGATTGATCGGGTCGATGATGTCGCTGGCAAGGATCGCCTGGGCGCCGTAGACGCAATCGTCAATGAACTGGAACGACCGCGTCTGATGCCCGTCGCCCCAGATCTCGATGGCATTTGTGCCCCGGAACTTCGCGTCGATGACTTTGCGACAGATGGCTGCCGGCGCCTTCTCGCGTCCACCCGCCCACGTCCCGTGGGGGCCGTACACATTGTGCAAACGCGCCACCCTGGTCTCAAGGCCAAAATCCTCACGGAAGTGCCGGCACATTCGCTCTGAAAACAGCTTCTCCCAGCCGTAGCCGTCCTCGGGCATCGCGGGATAGGCGTCCTCTTCCTTGAGAGGGATCACTTGGGCGTCGTGCTGTTTGTCGGCGTTGTAGACGCACGCCGACGAGGCGTAAAAGAACCGCGTCACGCCGGCACCCATGCTGGCCTCGAGCATGTGGGTATTGATCAGCACCGAGAGCATACACAGGGCCTTGTTGTGCTCGATGAAGCCCATGCCGCCCATGTCGGCCGCCAGTTGATAGACGGTCTTTGCATCGGCACACGCGGCCTCGCAACCCGCCTTCAACCGGAGGTCGGCCACAACGTTGTCGGCCTGCGGAAAGACCTGCCACCAGTCCGCCAGGGGCTTGATGTCCACGGCGCGCACCGAGTGGCCCTTTCGCAGCAGGTCGCCAACCAGATGGCCTCCGATGAACCCGCCGCCGCCAGCCACTACGATGATTTCGTCCTGCATGCGCTACTCAGAATACGATAAACGTCCCGTCCCCGGACGGTGAACCATGCCCGCCAAAGTATTCGCCATCGGTTTGCACCGGACAGGTACGACATCGCTTGCGCGGGCACTGTCGATTCTCGGATTAAGAACCAGGGATTTCCCCTGGCGCCTCTTCGACAATGTTGAAGACCCCATCCTCAATGGATTCGACGCGTTTACCGACAACCCCATGCCGCTGGTGTATCCATACCTTGACGGCATGTTCCCCGGCAGCAAGTTCATCCTGACCACTCGGCAGGAAGAGGAATGGCTCAGGAGTGTCGAGTGGCTGTTCCGCAAGGGCAGAATTCGTTTTGACCTGGAGCGAAACGGGTTGGCCGATAGCATCCACTTCGCGCTGTATGGCGCCACGGCGTTCGATCGGCGGCGATGCGCGCAGACCTATAGGGCCTATCACGCTGACGTGGCCGAATACTTCCGCGACAGGCCTCAGGACCTTCTGCGCATTGACCTGTCACTGGGCAATCCGTGGGAGGCCCTGGCGGCGTTTCTGGACGTCGAGATCCCCGCCGCGCCATTTCCCGAGTCGAACAGTCGCCATCAGGAGATTCAGCTGGCGCACTACATCCAGCACTACCGTTCCCTGCTACGGCGACCGCGAAACAGGCTGACGACCTCCATCGCCGATCAGCGGCTCAGGCCGCTGGATTCGAGGGTGCCGCTCAGGCCGTGGATGCATCTCGCAAGGCCGCAGGGCTGAGGAGGGCGGCCGCGTGCGCCACCACGGCCGTAGCGGAAATGCCACGGATGCAATGCGCCACCTCGGCCCGACAGGCCGTGCGGCAAGGTGCCAGGGGAGCCGCCGGCTGGAGGACGACGTGGCGCGTTCCCCATGGGCCAAACCTGAGCGGGGAATTGTTGTGGTCTGGCTCGCCTCCCTGCGGGTGGCAGGAGATCTCCACGACCGGGATACGACTTGCCGCCGCCAGATGCATGGGCCCTGAGTCGTTGCCGACAAACAGCGAGCATGACTTCAGGAGGGCGGCGGTCTGGCGGAGAGTGGCCTGCCCGGCCGCATTGATGACGGACGGACCAAGGGTGTCCCGAAGATGTTCACCGAGCAACCGGTCGCCTTCACCGCCCACCACCACCACATGGCCCCCGTGTGTTCTGAGGCTCCACGCGGCTACTTCTGCAAAACCGGACGTGGGCCAGCGTCTCCGGGCATTCGCGGCTCCCGGCGCGAGACCAAGGAGAAAACCACCCGGTTGAACACCGTGTGAGGCCAGCAGGTCTTGGGCAACGTGCTCATCAGTCGCTCCGAGCCAGAGTTCCAGCTGCTCCGTGTGGACGCCGGCATTCATGAATCGGATCAGGTCGAGGTTTCTCAGGACTTCGTGTTGCTCGGGACCCGCATCGCAGACGTGTGTGAGCAGGGATCGCTCCCGGTATCCCACTCGGTGACGAGCGCCACTCACAAATGCCAGCACGGAGGCGAAACGCGGATCGTCATCCCAGCGTGGAACGATCGCCAGGTCGAAGGGCCCGCTCTGCAGGTGCGCACGGACGAAGCGCCGCGCGCGTGCGGCAGCGGTGAAGGCGGACCTCGATGTCGTATCGAACGTCAGCACGCTGTCGACGTAGGGGCACAGTTCGACCAGATTGTGAATGCTGGGACGGACGACCAGCGTGATGCGTGCATCCGGAAGGGCCGCCCGGAGTTCCCGCAGGAACGGCGAGGTCAGCACCATGTCGCCGACCTCGTCGAGCCTGATGACCAGAACCCGCCGAACGTCCGCCAGTGCGATGGGCTTTGTGATCGCCTTTTCGCGACCCCGGGAGAGGCGATTCCCCAACTGCAATGCTGCGCAACCCAGGCGCGAGTCAATCGATCGGAGTACCCGCCGAAGCCCGTTCATTGGCTCATTGCCTCATTGGCCCATTGGCCCATTGGCTCATTGCTGAGCCCCCATATCCACAAACGGCTTGCCTGTGACGAACGCTTCGCAGATGTTATCGATGGCCTGGTCGCCCCCTGGTGCCAGCTCATCGAAGGTGTTGAGCGCAAATCGCTTGTCGGGCGGGTGCAGCAGCGGCAGGCGGACCTCGTACCTGAAGAACCACAAGTAGGCGAATCGCCGTGCCAATTCAATGTCGTCCTCAGGCATCGGTGTAACTGGGCCGAGGGCGTCCAGCAACCTGCGCATGTGGTCTGCCGAGTCAAGGTCCAGCGTGAACCCTTTGCCACGGTAGGTGACCGCGCCGGCAAGCCAGGGCCGAATACCCCGCAGCGCCAGTTCCAACCCGAACCGCGACGCGTACACGATATTCACCTGCGCCATCGTCGCCAGCGTGTACGAGCTGATGGGATTGTCGCCTTCGATGATTCGGATATTGGCCGGCAGCGGCGTGAAGCGATCACGAACCTCGCGTCCGACCGGCGTTCGCGACTGCAGATCCGGAGGCACCATCTTCTCGGCGGGATGCGCGCGCACCACCAGATCGATCTCGGGGTGACGCTGGGCGTACGCCACCAGCGTGAAGAGCCAATCGAACATGCTCTGGAAGCCGACGTCCCGATCGATGACCGCAATGTCCCAGGAGGTGTTGGTGTAGGCCACGACCAGCGACGCGTCTGGGCGCAATCCCAGTTCGGTGCGAATCGGGTTCTCCCCGCTGATGGGATTGGTGTTGTACGGAAACGGTGTGTTCCTGCTGCGCGCCCACAGGTCCAGATGTTCATCGAGTCTCGCGGCTTCGGCCGACGTCAGGGGGCTCTGTCTCGCGTCCACCCAAAGGTCGTCGAGGGGAATCTCCGTCGCGGGCCGATCATGGCTGAACATCATGCCGTCACGAAACGTGGCGGTGCCATCCCACGTCACGACACGAATGCCGCGTCGGCGCGCGACATCGTAGACGCACGCGGTGTTGAGCGTGCGGCCGCTGCACACACCAAGGATGTCGGGCACGATCGCGGCCAGCCACCGCTCAGCCGCCCAGGTATAAAGGGTGCCACTCACCAGCCATCGACGGTAGGCCGGGTCGCCACTGGGATCAAAGACGAAGCCACGGTGGTATCGCTGCAATTCGCGTCGCGCAAACGCGCCCACCGGCACCTGGTTCACCACCAACCCGGTCAGCGCCTCGTTGGGCATCTCACGCACGAGCGTTTCAGCGCGCTCCAAATCCTGCGGGGTGAGGTACTGGCTGAGCCGCGCGTAGTGAAACCCGAACGCCTCTTCGCGACTGGAGAACGATCCGATGCAGACCGGGCATGGCGGCCGGCTGCTGGGACCCAGGTTCAATTCGCAGAGCGGCAGCAGGCCGTCGCACAGAATGCCGTGCACCTCATGCCCTCGGAGTTCCAGGGCCTTGGCCAGACCGTATTCGACAGGCGAGAAGTGGTGCAGGCTGAAGATGGCGATGCGCTTGCGGCCGTCCAGTGCGGCATTCTGGCGAATCACGGCCGCGATCCGGTCCTGCTCGCGAACGCGAAGCCGACGCACCGGCTCGGCCCACTCGTAGGTGCCCAGCAGCGCCCGTTTCGCGGCCTTCAGACGTAGCTGCACCCCCGTCGGCAGCTGATACAGGACCGATCGCAGCGCCGACATGCCTCGGCTGACGACGGGGCTACCGTTCATAGTGCAGCTCAGGTAGTGGAACGGGCATCAGGGAGCTTCCTCGCAGCCCCGCGAAGACTAGGCCGTGTGGCACCTGCAAATCGTACCTGATCCACGTGGGCTTGTTGGTTCATGGAGATCCAGGTGGTCGATACGTTCGGATGAAGTAGACCCAGTTTCGTAGCCTTCGAGCTAGCCGCACGAGCGCCCTCAGGGGGCGCGCTAGGCCAAGGAAAATACGTGAAGGGGGCGTCCACGCTTGGAGTCCCTGGGCCAGTCCCAACTCGATTAAGGAGTTTCGAAACTCAGGAGTGATCACGTTGCCAATGTGTCGAACGTACCGCCCGAAAGTCGATAAACGAGCGTACCCGAGGGCATCAATCCTTTCGTCCATTTCTTGATCGCCCGTCATCAGCCCCGCCGGCCAATCTGTTCCTAAGCCTTGGATGATGACGGCCTTAGGAGCAAGGAACTGAAAATGGGTCGCTGTGGAATAGGCTCTGAGGCCCTGGTGCTCCAGCACGACTTCGGTGTGTGCCGCCCGTATCCGATTGAGAGTGCTCTCAACTCTAGGAGGCCCAGTCACGCTTGCAAAGAAGTCCCTTTCCCATTCGTCCGGAATGAAGTGTCCGGTCTTCGCGGCAACATTCGGAAAATCCAAGAGATACTGCGCCAAGTATCGATTTCCGTACCGAAATTGGTGCCGAATTGGCACTCCGCTGACCATGCCGACTCTTGGAAATGAGTCCAGGATCGCAAGGTGCGCCTGAAGCCAGCCCGGATAGAAGAGGATGTCGTCGTCACAGTAAGCAACGACCTCGCCCGGCGCAGCGCCGAACATGAGTCTGTAGGCGCCTGCCATGCCCACATTTCCCGAGGAGAGTAGCAGGAACCGTATTACACCCTGGTCCCGCAGGGACCGGAGAAAATCGACCACCTCGTCGCAACTGCCGTTGTCAAGGACCAACAAGTCGTATGGCACATCGGTGTGCTTGACGATGCTGTCAAGGCAGAGCTTCAGGACATCCAGCCGATGAGCGTGGTAGTCCGTCAGCGTAGGGATACACACTAGTACGCAGATGGTGACTCGAGCCGGTAAGTAACTCGATGTCCCTTCCTTGTTTGGGTTCGATCCGACGCGCATTATAGGCCCTTCACGAATGGGTCCCGACCCAGGAAGTCCTCGCCGACTGAATCTCTCAGCCACGCTATTAGTGAGGCGATCTCTGGTCCGCGACTCCGCACATCGGTCCGAGACTCATGCCCCATCGCGAGGCACCGGGCCAGCGCCGGTTCGAGGGCGACGGGCCGGAGTACGAACATGCCGTAGGCAAAGCGCGCGGCCAAGTCTTGTTCGGTAGCCGTCATTGCAGGAATGTCTTCGATTCGCTTGACCCGTTCAAGATACTGGCTGGCCGATTCCGAATCGATCGTGAAGCCTCTGCGGTCGTAACGGCCTGTGCCGCCGGTCAAGACAGGAATCCCACGGCTCGCCGCCTCCAGCCCGACCGTGCCGCGGACTGTCAGGCAATAGTCCATCACCGCAAACAGCGAGAGCGTGCTGATCTCGGTCTCTGGACGGAGCAACACAACATGTGAGGGCAGCGTGCCCAGGTGGTGCCGGATCGCTCCGATCTCGATTGGGTCTGCGCCGTCGCGCATCCTGACGCTCTTGTCCAGGTTGGCCGGGTGGATCTTGACCACCCAATTCACGCGAGGATTGTCGCACGCGGCTCGAAGGGTCTCGAGGAGCCATGTCTGGTAGTCGCCAAACACATCTGCGCCCCAGCAGAACGACGCGTCCCATGGCACGTGCGGGAAGATGAACGCCGTCTTTTTTGATGGGTCAAGGCCCAGCCGCGTTCGGACGTCTGATGGGGACCCGGCATTTCGCTGGTGCGCCGGCGGGACGCCCCACCAATCTCCACTTTCGTAACACTGCCGCACCACGGTCTCAAGTTCCAGACGATGTGCGGCTGTCCAGGGCATGTGCTGAATGGACTGCCAGGATGCGGCGGAAAGCGAGGTCGGGTGGTCGTGACTCGCCGCAGCGGTGTAGCGTTTCAGGAGAAGTGCGTCACGCCTGGGTGCACGACACGTGCTCACGACCATGCCTCCACGGGCCAGGGTCGCGTCAAACAGCTCCCGCTTGGGCGTGTACTCCATCTCATACGAGAGGGTGAGGGCCGGAGCCACACGACCGATCACCTCTCGAGCAGTCCTGGCTGCTGCCAGCGCGGCTGCCATGCCGCGAATCAAGCGAGGGTCATCGGCCGTCACATCGAGTTCCAGCAGGCCGACCTGCGACACCCGCAGCGTGGTGGACAGGGCCGAGCGTCCAACGCGCACCCCTTCTGACTCAAGGTCGAGCACGGCCTGCAGCGAGTGGCAACGCCCCAACAGGGCCCGTGCCTCATTGATGAAGCGGGCCGGCTGCGCCGCGGTGGGCCATTCGAGCGTGTGCACACCGGCGAGGTCGAGGTACCGGCGAAGATATCGGTCGTCCGTGTTCAGAAGCAGGACGGTGGGCGTGTAGCCCGCCCACTGAAGCACTCGTGCGGCCATCACTTGCGCTTCCGGCGTGCGGCCGATTCGGCCGACAATCAGCGCCGTCTTGGAGTGGGCCGGGGCAGAGAGGCCGGAGCGGGTCAGCGCGGCACCGTATCGATCGGCGAACTTCAGGAATTGGCGGCGCTCGGCGAGGAGGCGTCGGATTGACACACGCCGCGTCAGCCTCGCGATCGCCGCCCTGGCGCGTCGCGTCGATTCCAACGCACCCGCTGATCGGAGTGCGAGCCGGAGCTGTGAGCGCAGCGAGGTGGACATCACACACTCACGACCGGGCCCGGAACTGATTGAATGAATCGGATGACGCTGAGAGCTCCGCATGGGATCCCACGGCCACGACGTGCCCCGCATCCAGCAGCACGAGCCGGTCGCAAGCCTCCAGCGTGCGGAGGCGATGGGCAATGAGCACCACCGTCCGGTCGCCGCTGAGGTGTCGAATGGCGTCCATCACCGCTTCTTCGGTCAACCCATCAAGCGCGCTGGTCGCTTCATCGAAGACCAACACCGAAGGCTTCCGGTAAAGAGCGCGGGCGATTCCGATGCGCTGGCGCTCACCGCCGCTCAAGCGCACCCCACGTTCACCGACAATCGTCGCGTAGCCATCGGGCAGGCTCTGGATGAACGTGTCCACTTGCGCCAGCGCGGCGGCTTCTTTGACGGCCGCCTCATCAATCTCGTCGGCCCGCAATCCGAAGGCAATGTTCTGAGAGACGCTGGCATTGGCCAGGAAGATGTGTTGCGCCACGTAGCCGACGTGGCGGCGCCACGCCATGATCGACGTCTGGGTCAGCGGCGCTCCGTCAACGGTCAGCGTACCGGCGCCCGGTTCAAAGAGCCCGAGCAGCAGGTCTGCCAGCGTCGTCTTGCCGGCCCCGGTGCGGCCGATCAGCCCGATGCTCTCACCGTGGCGGATATCCAGGGAGACGTCAGTCAACGCCGCCTTGCCCGCCCCGGGGTACCGAAAGGTCACGCCCTGCAGTGAGATGCTCTCTCGAAAGCCAAGCCGCGACGTGTCGGCCGCCTCGGCAGGGCGCACGGCGCCGGCACCGGTCTCCAGCCAATCCGCGTACACGGCCTTGAGTGCCGGCAGACCGTACCGCAGAGAGACGGCGCTGCTGTAGAGCTGCTGAAGGCCCGGCATGAGCCGGTAGCCCACAAAGGCGTACAGCGTCAGCGTCGGGATGGCCGCGGCTGTGGCGCTGTCGCTGGTGCTGACCATGGCGACGGTGACAGCCAGGATGCAGCCGAAGGTGAGGGTTTCGAGCAGGTGCCGCGGCGCCGCTTCTCCGATTCTGCGACTGACGGACACCTCAGCCAGGCGCCGGTCGGCGTCGGCAAAGCGTTCGCTGACCGCATCCCGGCGGTCCATCACCATCAGTTCCTTGACTCCGCCAAACGCTTCGAGCGTGGTGGAGTTCCACTCATACGCGGCCTGACCGGCCTGCTCCCCCAGTTGCGACTGTCGAACCCGCATCACCCGAAAAATAATCAGATACGCCCCGCCCAGCGCGGCGAAGGCGATGACCGCGATGGTGGGACTCTGCACGGCGACCAGGCCCAGCAGCGCGAGCACCACAAAGGCACGCGAGACGCCGTTGAACATGGGGATCAGGATGCTGCCGGTGACCCCACCCACGTCGTGGCTGATGACTTTCATCAGCGACGCCGGGTCGCGCGTCACGTGCAGCGAATAGGGGGCGTGCAGGTAGGCCCGCAGCAGATCAGCAGCCAGACGATGTCGAATACGCGTCTCGTAGCGCCACTGCAGCCAGCTGCTCCATAACCTTGCGGCGTTCCCCAGTGCGACCATGGCGCCGGTGACCGCCGCCGCCCAGATGACGGTGGCCTTCCACGTGTCTGCGCCTAAGGTACGAGCCAGTGCGGCAAGCAGCGGCTGGCTAGTCAGTGCGTTGGGGTCTACCACGATCGCCATGAACGGAAGGATTGACGCCACGCCGAGCGTCTCGATGCCGGCGGTGAGCAAGGCCGCGACGACGACCAGAACGAGTTGCCGTTGCTCGCGAGGTTGGAGCAGGTCGCGCAGCGCCCGAAAGGTCTCCGTGAGCGTCCATTTCTGCGGAAGTCTGGTCACCCTTAACTTCGCCGTTCCTTCCAACGGGTCACCAGAACGCGGGGCCACGCACCGACAGGATGGCCCTGGATCAGCTGCCAGGCATGACGCAACCGTTGGACCTGCCGTCGCGCGGACAGGCCCACGTGGTCGAAAGCCGTCGCAGGGAAAATGCGGAGCATCATCACCGCAAAACTCAGAACAGCGACACCGGCACTACGGGCGTCAACCGGGCCGTGACCGGCCCGCGCGCGTCGGACTTCGACTTGAGCGTCGCGCAAACCCCATCCGTCGCCATTGGGATTGAGCGCGTCAGGCGTGGCAAACTCCTGGTGGCTGTTGACCTTCCGGGGCACACGCGCGACAACCTCGGGACCCACGGATGGTAGTGCTCGAGGTGGTAAAAATCGTAGTCGCACAGTTCTCCCAGATTGGTCATCGCATACTTGGGCAACAACCGTCTGGTCATGTTTGTCTCCATGGAGTTCATGTAGATCATGCGCTCATCGTAGCCGCCGCATTCCTCCCACAGCGTCCGGTGCAGCAGCCAGATGCCAACGGCCGCGTGGTAGAAGGGCGAGCGCGAATGCCAGTTCTCTCGCTTCAGCGAGCGGCCAAAGAGGCGCACATAGGCCTCGACGCTCGCGAATGAGGGACATCGAACGGCAAATCGATAGTTGATCATCTTGACGTTAGAGAATCCCATCGCGAGGGGCATGTCGGGAGTGGCCGCTTGGCCAAATGTCTCAAAAAACGTAGCCAGGAACCGCGCGCCGACGAGCGTGTCCTGATCGATTCGCCCGATGTAGCGACCTGAGGCCCGCCTCGCCGCGGCGTTGAGGGCGATCACCTCCGCAAACGGGCTGTCGCGTTGCAGTGCCTTCGCCATCACCGGGGGGACGACCACGAACGATGTCATGGCCACGGCCTCGGCGCTCAGTTCCAGCACGTCATGAAGGGGGACGTCGCTTCCCCAGTCGGTCACGAGGATTTCAACGTCAGCCGCCCGGCCAAGCGCATGGACATTCCTGGCGACATAGTTCAGCGCCGTCTGCAAGCGCCAGCGCGCATTCCCCATGTAGCTGTCGTTACGCGAACAGAGAATCAGCGACAGGTCAGGGGCAGTCATCAGCGGGTCCACCGGCGCCTACGATTCTTCCACAGCTCTCTGAATTGCGGCACCCACCGGGTGGGGGGGTGCTTCAAGACCACTGAGAGGGCCGTTCGGCTTCGGTGCCGGATGATGGCGCCACGCTCGAAGAACGCGGTGCGCGTCCGGACTCTGATCAGGTCCAACCGAGAGAGATTCGTGAAGGCGATGATCCGATTGTCCTGCTCGCGCCAGAACAGCCGTCCACGGCCGGAGAGCGCCTGCCGGATCGTGGCAGTAGAGAGATGTGACCAGTCGAACTCCATCGGTGGATATCTCGGATGCCCGGGCCTGCCTGAGACGCCCTTGTGTCCGATCAGGCGCAGGTCGTCGATGATGATGATGTCCTTCCAGGTGCGGGTGCTGAGGGCACTGAGCTCCCGCATGAGCGGGACCTCTTCCGATCCGAATGCCGTGTCTCCGCCCGCGAAATGGGCATCGAGATAGAACACCGCGGGTTCCTCAAGCGTTGCGCCAAGTTCCGCAAGGACTTCTGCGCTGTCGCCCAGATGGCACGTGATGTGTTGGTACGCCTTCAACCGCTCTGAGGCATGCGCATGCCACTTGGGACTCAACTCAATCGTGTGAATCCGGGCAAACCGATCGCAGATGTCGAAGGCGAGATCTCCCTGGAACGTTCCGGTCTCGACGAACACGCGCGGAAGATGACGCGCTCCGTAGTCGCGAAAGACTCCATCAAGGAACCGCTTTCGGAGCCCAGCCATTGTGTCAGTCCCTCGGTCACGAATCCTGCATGGCGAACCTGGCCGCCAGCCAAACGCAGTCTATCCCAGCCGCCCTTCACCCAACTTGTGATACCAAACTACTGTGCGTCGAGCTGCATCGTTAATCGGGAGGGCATTCATTGTTGGTGCCTGGGCAATGTGCGCGGCGGTTGTCGGCCTTGCCGTGGGGGAGTTCGCGCTCACGGTGCGTGCGGGCATCCTGCACAAGACTCACAGCAATTGGCCAACGGACCCGATCGGTCGGCTCGAGATGTTGTACGCGCCATTCACCCGCCAACATCTGCATCCGCAATATTTGTTCTTCTTTCCGCTCGATCCAGCGGAACGAGTTGGGTTGTCAAATGAGGTGGTTCATCTCGACAGGGATGGCTTTCGGGGGCCGGGGCCGACGTTTGCGGGCTCGCGCGAGCTCGCGTTTCTTGTGGGCGGGTCTTCAGCATTCGGGCTCTTCGCGAGCTCCGACGAGACCACAATTACCGGCTACCTCAACCGGATTCAGGACGCGTACTGGTTCGTGAATGCCGGGGTGCCGTCGTGGAGTTCCACTCAAGAAATGTTTCGGGTGGCGTTCCAACTGGCGGCCTATCGCCCAAGCCTCGTCATTGCGTACAACGGCGCCAACGACGGAGCCCTTGTGCGCCGTCTTGGGAGCACGCACCCACCTGGCACTCCGGAAAGCTTCGACACTCTGGCGGACGCCCTTGCCGATCTCCTCGGCGAACCTGGGAGACCGGCACGAACTCCTGCCTACTGGTTCGACCGGCTGTTCCCGGAGGTAAGTGGCAGAATCACCAGGCGGGTGCTGCCGGCGCTCTTTGGTCCGCCGACTCCCGAACAAGAGCCTCCGGTGACACCAGAGGTCCTTGAGGCGGGCACGGCCAGATACATAGAGAATCAGCGCCGGATGCATGATCTTGTTGACGCCGTCGGCGGGCGGTTTATGTGGGTCTACCAGCCAGTGGTCAATTTGCACGCCAACGTGGACCGCGAATCAGTTGGCGAAAGGCCGTTCCATCACATTTTTCACAAGGCCGTGCTGGGCCGGGATCGCAGCGGCCTTGAGTTTCACGACTTTTCGTCGCTCTTCGATCGCTTCTACGCTCGTGTCCCGATCCTCGATCGTGACCCGATTGAAGACTCGGTCTTTATCGACGAGGTCCATCTGTACGACCCGGGTAACGCCATCGTCGCCCGCGAGTTGTGGCGCGTGGTCTGCGCAGGCACTCCCAAACCAAAGTCCGGTTGCTCGTAGGCGAAAGGCTTACTACCGGTCGTCCCGCACCAATCGCACCCTGTCGTCCTCAATCGCCACGCGCCCCACGCGTGTCGCCGGTGTGCCGGCGATGAAGCTGTACGAAGGAAACTCGCCCTCAACCAGACTGCCGGCCGCCACCACGCAGTGATCACCCAGCACCGTGCCCGCGGCCACAATGGCCTGCGGCGCGATGTAGCAGCAGCGCCCAATCGTCGTGGCAGCCGCAACCATCTTCGCGCGGCCGCCCGTCAGGCACAGCGCGAGGGAATTGTGCGTGTAGATCTGTGCGCCAGATGAAATCTGCGTGTGGTCGCCGATGCGCAGGGGGGCGCGGGAGCCGTCGAGCACAGTGAACGGGCCGATCCAGCAATGCGCGCCTACCTCCACGTCGCCAAGGATGAGGCACTCGTCGTACACCGACGTCCCCTCGCCGAAGCCGCGCTCGGCCGCCAGCTTCCACCGATCGTTCAACAGCGTCCCGAGCGGCACATGCCGCTTGAACTCGGCATTAAGCGTGCGCCGCAGGTCCTGCAATTGCCCGCGGAACTCGCTGATTCCGGGTGGTGCCGCGTCCGGATGCAGACGGGCGGGCACGCCCGCCACCACCGCCCCGGCCGGCACGTCGCGCGTGACCACCGCGCCGGCTCCCACGAGCGCGCCCTCGCCAATGGTCACGCCCTGCAGCACCACGGCGCCACTGCCAATGGACGCGCCCCGTGCCACACGCGTGGGGATCACCTCCCAGTCGGCATCGGTCTGTAACCGTCCATCCACCGTCGCGCGCGGGTGGCGATCGTTGATGAACACCACGCCGTGCCCGACAAACACTTCGTCTTCAATGGTGACGCCGCTGCAGATGAACGCATGCGACGAGATCTTGCAGGCCCGCCCAATCGTGACGCCGCGCTGGACCTCCACAAACGGGCCGATGCGCGTCTGGTCCCCAATCGTGCACCCGTACAGATTCACCTGCTCCGGGTTCACGATGACCACGCCCGTGCCGAGCGTGACGTCGGCGGCTACGGGCATACACCGGCTCCACCGCGCGTGGCCAGCACGCCTTCCAGCCCAGTCGCCGCATACGTCATTCGTTTCATCGACCAGCCTTCGTCTGCGGGCAGCAGCCGCTCCAGCGCCGCCTGCCTCCGCATCCATCGTCCCCGATCGAGCGCGCGGATGGCCGACGCCGCGGGACGCCGCCACTTCCGCTCGGGTAGCACGGCATCAAACACGATCACGCGCCCCTCGCCGTGGGTCACACGCACCAGTTCCTTGAGACCCGCTGCTGCCGCACGATCGGGTAAATGGTGGAGCAAGCCGACACAGGCGGACACGCCAAAGTAGCGATCGGGGAAGGGAAGCGCCTCGATTGACGCCACCACTGCCAACGCCCCGTCGGCATGTGCCGCCCGGGCCTGCGCAGGCGAGATGTCCACCACGACAGGCCGACGGCCAAGTGCGTTGAGCCGCGACTGCGACCCGGCGCCCACATCGAGCCACGGGCCAGCACCAGCGGCGGACGGCCCCATGGCCTCGCGCAGGGTGGCTTCGAGTTGTTGAGTGCTCCCGGGCGCCAGAATGTCCTGCAGCAGACGATGGGCAGGGCCGGAGAACGTTGGCCACATCATTGGCGCCTGTCCTCTGGCACCGAGGTGGTGGCTTCGATCAGGAACCGTGGACGCCGCCGCGCTTCTTCGAGCGTGCGCCACAGATACTCGCCAAGCACGCCGAGCATGATCATCTGCAGACCGCCGATGAGCAGCACGGCCACCATCAACGAAGACGAGCCGGCTACGGCGTACCCGAGTCCTGCGAACGCCGTGCCGGCGCCGGCGTACAACATCAGCCGCACCGGCAGGTAACTGAAGCCGACAATGGACCCCACCATCAGCTCCACCTTGCGTCGCATCGTCCAGCCCGATCGGCCCCGCACACGAGGGTGCCGTGCAGACGGCACCCGCACCTGCCGGAAACCCATCCAGGTGATGAGCGCCAGCAGGTTCACGTGTTGCTCGCCAAACTGCTGCAGGGCCTGCACCACCACCCGGTCGAGCAGGACGCAGTCGGCGCCCTCAGGCGCCATGTCAGCCAACCCGTCCATGCGGCGCATCAGCCCGTAGTAGGTGCGCGACGTCAGCGTGGGCGCGGCATCTGTGCGGGCCGCCCACACCACCTGCGCGCCCGACGACCAGGCTTCCATGAGCGCGGGCAGGATCTCCGGTGGGTCCTGTCCATCCGCCACCAGGATGATGACGACGTCGCCGTGGGCGGCCGCGAGGCCACAGGCGATGGCCGCGTGTGAGCCTGAGTTGCGGGCGAGCCGGCAACCGCGCACGCGCGGGTCGGCTGATGCCAGGCGCTGGAGCGCACCGAACGTATCGTCGGTGGAGTGGTCGTCCACCACCGTCCAGTCCCAGGCCACGCCGGCGGTATCAAGGACGGTCTTGAGGCGTTCGTAGAGTGGCGAGAGGTTGGCGGCCTCGTTGTACGCGGGAGTGACCACCGAAACCAGACGAGGCGACGTGTCCATTACTGAAGCACCGCAGCGGCCCGCGCCTCGTCTATGACGTGGGCAAGGGCCTCCGCCACGTGGTCTTGCTCTGCATCAGTGAGTCCGGGAAACAGCGGCAACTGAATGGCGCGGTCGCGAGCCCGCTCGCTCGTCAGCAGTGGCGCATTGCAGCGCCAGGTGCCGGGCGGATACGCCGGTTCGCGATGCGCGTTCATGACCGCCGCACGCGTGGCCACGCCGCGGTCACGCAGGCCGGCCATCACTGCGGCCTGTTCCACCCCATCGGGCAGCCAGACACAATACGTTTGCCAGTTGCTGCGCGCCCACGCTGGTTCAACGGGCGTGACCACGCCGGAGTTGCCAAGCAGATCGGCATAACGCGCGGCCAACCGGCGGCGTTCAGCAACGATGGTGGGGAGGCGCTCCACCTGCACCTGGCCGATGGCGGCCTGAATGTCGGTGAGCCGGTAGTTGAACCCGAGTTCGTCATACGACTCTCGCACCACGGTGCGGGTAGTGTGGCGCACATGGGCGGGCACGTTCATGCCGTGCTGACGGAGTTGCCGCACCCGATGGTCCATGGCGGCGTCACGGGTGGTGACCATGCCGCCGTCTCCGGTGGTGAGCACCTTTCGCGGATGGAACGAGAAACACGCGATGTCGCCGTGTGGCCGGCCGATGCGTTCCCAACGCCTGTCGACCAGGATTTCGCTGCCGGCCGCACAGGCGGCGTCTTCGATGACCCTCAGGCCGTGCCGGGCCGCGATGGCGACGATGGCCCCCACGTCGCAGGGCATCCCCAGTTGATGCACGCACAGGATGGCGCGTGTGCGCGGGGTGATGACGGCCTCGATCAGGGTGACGTCGATATTGAATGTGGCGGCGTCGATATCCACGAACACCGGCAGGGCGCCGCAGTAGCGGATGGAATTGGCCGTGGCGATAAACGAATGACTGACGGTGATGACCTCGTCGCCCGGCCCGACCCCGGCCGCAATCAGGGCCAGGTGCAGCGCCGCGGTCCCTGACGCGCAGGCGCAGGCGTGTGGGGCACCGACGGCTTCAGCAAACATCTGCTCGAAGCGTTCCACCTCCGGGCCCTGGGTCACCCAGCCGGATCGAATGGCACGCGCCGCCGCATCAACCTCGCGCTCATCCATCGTCGTGCGTGAGAGGGGAATAAACATCGGGCCCACTTGATATCACGATTCGATCGACAGACGCAGGTCGCGCAAGCCATCGGCAAACGTCACGCCCGGCTCGAAGCCCAGCACCTCTCGCGCCATCGAAATGTCTGCGCGCTGCCTGATGATGTCGCCGGCCCGCGGCGGGGCATGCTCGAGGACCACCCGCTTGCGGTCGCAGGCGGCGGCGATGGCGTCGGCCAGTTCCAGGAGCGTGCGCTCGCAGCCGCTGGCGATGTTGATGGTGCGGCCGATGGTCTGGTCGCTTGCGGCGGCCAGCCGGATGCCGCGCGCGGTGTCCGAGACGTGCGTGAAGTCGCGCGTCTGCAGGCCGTCTCCAGTGACGACGAGCGGTTGACCAGCGAGCGCGCGACGCATCCAGCGCGGTATCACCTCGCCGCTGGTGCCCTCGTGGTGTGACCGGCGGCCATAACTGTTGAACGGGCGCACGACCGTGACGGGGTAGCCGTACGTGCCGAAGTGCGCGCGCGCCAGCGCCTCGCCGGCCAGCTTCGACGCGCCATACACCGTGGTCGGCATCGTCGGATGTTCTTCGCTGATGGCGGGGCGGACGGCGGTGCCGTAGACCTCGGAACTCGAGATGTGCACGAAGCGGGGAACGCCCGCCTCTCGCGCTGCCTCAAGCACATTGAGCGTCCCTGTGGCGTTTACGTCGTGCGCCTCGCGAGGGTGGAGCAGTGCGTGCCGCAGGTTGACCACGGCGAGGTGGAAGACCGTTGAGACGTCGCGGATGGCAGCCGTCACCGCCGCGCGATCACGCACATCACCGGCAACCAGCGTGAGCCTGTCGGACGGCAGCCCGTCGATGTTGGCCCAGCGGCCTGTGGAGAGGTTGTCGAGCACCACCACTTCGTGCCCGGCCTCCACCAACTGCGTCGTCAGTTCCGAGCCGATGAAGCCGGCGCCGCCGGTGACAAGTACGCGTCCGATCATTGCCCGCTGATATTATCCCCGCACCGATGACCCCTCTGAGCCGTGGCGCGATGCTGAAGCTTTGGGTGGGCCTGGTCGTGGCCACTGTCGCCATGCATGCGACGACGCTGGTGTGGTCGCCGGTGTTCTGGATTGACGAAGTACAGATTCTGGACTTTGGCCGCAGCCTCGTATTTGAACCTGACACAACGTGGTCGATCAGCTGGCTGCCAGACGAGCGCCCCGCGGCGACGTACGGCTATCTCGGGCCGGCGCTGCAGGAGGGTGTCTACCGGATGTCGGGGTTCCAGGCCTGGGCGCCGAGGCTGGCGTCGGTGTTTGGTGGCGCGGCGGCGGCCACAGCGCTGCTGCTGTGGCTGTGGGCCCGAGGGGTTGGGGCCTATGCGAGCCTGCTGGGTGGCGCGCTCCTGCTTGTTGAGCCCGTGCTGGTGCAGTCCAGCCGGGGTGGTCGTGTGGACGGCTGGGCGATTGCGGCTGCGCTGGGGGCGGCGTGGGCATTTCGACGGGCCAGCGAAGGGGGTGGACGCTCTCTCGTGCTTGCGGCCGTCAGCGGCGTGATGGCCGCCACCGCGCCGTTCCTCTGGCCAACGGCCGTGGCTACGCTGGTGGCCGTCGGCGTGGAGTTGGTGCAGGCGAGGCGCGCTCGGGGATTTGCCGCGATCGCTGCGGCCTTCACCTCGGGCGCGGCGGTGACGGGGGCCGCGCTCGTGGGCGCGTACGTGATGCTGCAGGGGAACCCACTGGCGCAGGCTGACGTGGCGCTTGGGGCGCAGTTCGTGGTGGGCCACTGGCGGGGGCCTGCCGAGATGATCCCGATCGTCCTCGACGCGCTGGTTCGCAGCCTGGTGCTGTGGCTGATCGCGGTTCTGGCGGTTCTCACGCCGTCGGCGCGACCGCTGGCCGTGGCTACCGGGGTGGCTTTGCTGATTCTGGCGCCCTCGCGCCTGTACGCGTACCGATTCTTGTATGCGTTGCCGCTCGCTGCCGCCGCCGGCGCGGCGCTCTTTGCGAGCCGCCAGCAGTTGGTGGAGCGTGGGCACCGCCGGCTGGCCTCACTGGTTGGTCCAATACTGCTGGCATCGGTCGCCCTCGGTGCGGCCATCAGTCTTGGCGCACGCCAGGCCGTGGCCTGGTCCGAACGTGTTGAGCGCGATCCGGGCCCGGTGTACGAAGCGGCGCAGCGCATCGGCGCCGGCGACGTGTCGGTATATATCGGGGAAGTGGAGTTCTACCATCCAGGCCGGCAGCTTGGTTGGCGCATGTTCCGGCCCTATGGCGAGCAGGGGGATCACCGGCCGCCCGACTTGCTCGCCCGGATGGACTTTGCGATCACTGGTGAAGAGGAACACGACGTGATGGCCGCCGCAGGTCTGGTGCCTGTTGCGTCGATCGCTCCGGCCACGCCAATGGCCCGTTACGGGCCTTATTGGATCTACAAACGACCGACGGTCCAGTCGCTGAAATGAAAGAGGTGTCACTTTCCGTCCGGGCGCTGCTTATTGCAGCGTTGTTCCTGTATCCGCTGATCTACTTCGGCATGTTTGCAGGGGATGCCGAAATTCACCTGGTGTACGGCGCCAACGCGGCGGCCGGGGCGTTCTTTGAATTTAATCGCGGCGAGACGTCGCCGGGCGTGACCAGCCCCGGCTTCATGCTGCTCGTGGGCGCGCTGTTTCGCGTATTGCCGGCGGCCGTTGTTCCGCTCGCGATCAAGGTGCTCTGCCTCGTGGCGTGGTACGGCCTGTGTTTCGTCGTCTTCCTGCTGGCGCGCCGGTTTGGTTTGCGGGGCGGCTGGGCCTGGGTGGCGTGTTGTGTCGCGGGGCTCATCCCCGGGTCGGCCTACAACGCCACCATCGGCATGGAGAGCGGGGTCTTCGCGCTGGCGGCGTGCGCGTGGCTGTACGCGGCTCTGGTGAGCGGGTGGTTCGAGACCGGCGCAGAGAAGCTGAGCGGTCGCACGTGGTGGAACGAGGCACTGCTCGGTGGTGCGATTGGCGCGGCCACCTGGGTGCGTCCCGAGGGTGTGGTGATTGGCGCGTTGGCGTCGGCGTACCGCGCGTTTTACTTCATCCGGTCGGGAACCCCTCTGCCTCAGAACGCGGCACGGACGCTCGCATTCCTGATCCCCTTCTGTGCGGTGACTGGGATTGCGGTGGCGTTCCACTTCGCGTACACCGGATACCTCATCCCGTCGTCTGGCCGGGCGCGGGTGCTCATGGGGTCGCTCGATGCTTTCTGGATGGGGCCCGTCCCGTTCAACACCAACGTGTTGATTCGGCTGTTCGCGTATTTCCCGCTGACGCTCACGTGGATGATGGGCGTTCGGCTTGTCATAAATCGCAGCGCGGTGCCGGCGACCGCGCAAGCCGCAGCCGAATTCTCGGTGCTGCTCGCGGGAACCGTTGTTGTGCTCTACAGCACGGTGCTGGGCAGCCACCATCTGGCCCGGTACCTGGTGTTTGTGCTTCCCCTTGTCGCGCTGGTGGCCACAATCGGGGCGCGGTGGCTATGGGAACAACCTTCGGGCCGCACAGCGGTCATCATGCTTGCGCTGGCCCTGGGCGGAGTGTTCACGGTGGAGACGCGCGCGCGCCTTCAGCTAGGCGGTAGCGACGAACTGGCTCGAGCGATGGCCGCGCCCTCCCAACGCAACGAGTCCAGCAGTGAACTCTTCGCGGCACTCGGCTCGCCCCAAGAGCTGCCGATCGTGGTGGCGTGGGCGGACGTGCAGTGGCGCTACTGGCTCGATGATCGGTTCGTGGTTCGCTCTCTGGATGGGCGCACCGATCCGTTGATGCTGGAGTTTGTCAGACCGGGGCACTTCGATCACGTGGCGTACATCAAGGCGCGCGGCATCCGGTTCCTCATGGAATTGCCGAATTACAACCGCGACTCGACGGCGTGGTCTCTCCAGGAGCTGGAGAAGCTGGCACCGTTCGAGCGGCTTGTGCACGACGGCCTTGTGTTCAGCCGCGTTGGGGGCGACTCAGACATCATCCGGGTGGAGCCGGTGCGATGAAGGAGCCGTGGCCCGACACGTATGAGCTGATCGACGGCCTTCGTGGCCTGGCTGCGATGGCCGTTGTGGCGTCCCATCTCGGAATCCTCGACATCGGCCATTCGCCAGTCATGATGTTTTTTGTCCTCAGCGGCTATTGCATCACGGCCTCGGCAGAGTCGTGCCGGCGCGGAGGCCTTTCCGTGTGGCAGTTCCTGTGGCGACGACTTCGGCGGATCTATCCGCCGTACGTGTTTGCCATCGCGTTCTTTGCGTGTACGCGCCTGCTCAAGGTGGCGATGGGCGGACCGAACGACTTGTCGCACCGCGTCATCGATTGGGTGCAGAACCTGACGATGACGCAAGGGGTGTCGATGTTGTTTGTGCCTGGCCTTGGGCCGGCCGACAACCCCACGCTGTTCGTCGCGGCATTCTGGACGCTTGGTTACGAGCTGCAGTTTTATTTTGTGATCGGCCTCTGCCTGCTTCTGGTGTCCCGCGTCAGGATGCCTCTAGCCTGGCCCATGCTGGGTCTGGCGGCCATCGGGCTTGCGTGGAATCTGCGCTGGCCCGGCGGGTGGGTGATAGGCGTGTTCCTCGAGTACTGGGTGCATTTCGCCCTCGGCGCATGCGTGTACTTTGTGTTGTGCCAGTATCCCGGTCGAATTGTGCGAATCGTGTTTGTGGCGTTCCTGATGGGGTTCGGGGCCATGGGCGCCTGGCGGCTGGACCTTCAGGCCGAAATCGAGACGCGCGTGTACTTCGAGTTGGCCGTGTCGTGCGCGTTTGTGCTGGCACTGTTGGTGCTCAGGCCATTCAGCGCGGCGGTGAGCCGCGCATGGTGGTGGCAGCCCGTGGCGGCGTTGGGCGCGATCTCCTACAGCCTCTACCTGATTCACCAGTTCAACATCACGCTGGCGACCACCATCGCGAACCTGGTTCCAGCGCCGTACGCGGTGCGCGCGGTCGTGATGCTGGGGGTACCAGTGGCGCTGGCGACAGTGTTCTGGTACTTCTGCGAGCGCCCGTTCCTGAACCGCCGCCTATCGCTAGGCGCGTCAGAAAATCGTGTAGACGAACGGCGCCAGCACTGACCCCTGCGACGCCAGCATCAGTCCGCCAATCACAACCATGACGATGATGATGGGGAGGAGCCAGAACTTCTTGCGCACGCGCATGAATTCCCAGAGTTCCTTGAATAGTCCCGTGTGGCTCATAACCGTCAGTCTCAGAATTGGCGGCCAAGGTCACTGCGACGTGCAGCGCCCGGCGGCCGGGTGATCCAAAAGGATTCGCCGCGCGGGCGAACCAGCGAGTTGTGCCCAAACGCCCGCCGGACAAGGCCGATCGGCGTCAGCACCACAAAATATATGACACCCATGAAGATCGGCGTCGTGATCTTCGACATCTTCACGGCCAGGCCCATCCACGCGCGGTAGACAGGGCCCATATGGCCGGGAATCAAGGCGCCGCCGACCATCAGCAGGCCGCCCAGCGTCCAGAGCACCATGGGCGCGTAGGTGTGCCCGCGCCACCAGGAGAAGGCGCCAATCAGCACAAACACGCCGCCCACGAGCAGCCCGAACTTGCGCCCTTCGGCCGGGCTCAGTCGAGCTGGAATAGCGGGGTGATGTCTGGTGTCCACGGCCCTGCGATTCTACGGCATTTCGGCGGCCTTGAGGTTCAGGCCGCCCTACGAGGACGGGAGGCGGCGTGTGGCGTGGCACGCATTTCGTAGCGCGGCGTGGGTTTCAACGCCGCGGCTCTTCGGCGGCCTTGAAGTTCAGGCCGCCCTACGAGGAAGGAAGGCTCGCTCAGTCGAGCTGGAATTCGGTCTTCCAGTCCGCAGTTTCCTTCCATGCCGGCTGCGAAGCCTTGTCGAGATAATACGGGCCCAGCACCAGCGTGTCGATGTGCGTGCGCATGAAACACCGATACGCGTCTTCGGGGGAGCAGACGATGGGCTCGCCGCGGACGTTGAAGGAGGTGTTGACCAGGACCGCGCAGCCGGTGAGGGCTTCGAACTCCGCGATGAGGTCGTAGTAGTCGGGGTTCACGTCACGAGACACGGTCTGGACGCGCGCCGAATAGTCGATGTGCGTGACGGCCGGAATGTCGGACCGCAACACATTCAACTGCTCGATGCCCCAGAGCTGTTGCTGCTCGCTGGTCATGGGGATCTGCCGCGACTTCTTCACCGGTGCCACCAGCAGCATGTAGGGGGAGTCGCCGTCGAGCTCGAAGTAGTCCGCCACGCGCTCACGCAGCACGCTGGGCGCAAACGGACGGAAGCCCTCGCGAAACTTGATCTTGATGTTCATGTCGGCCTGCATGCGCGGGCTGCGCGGGTCGCCCAGAATGCTGCGGCAGCCAAGCGACCGCGGGCCGAACTCCATCCGCCCGTTGAACCAGCCGACGATCTTCTCGCTGGCCAGATCCTGCGCGACCTTCTTCCGAAGTTCCGCCGGCTCAAGCTTGGTGAAGACGGCGCCGGCAGACCGCAGGTACGTTTCGATCTCGGCGTCCGAGTACTCAGGCCCGAGGTAGCTGCCATGCATCGAGTCTTTGCCGGGCGTGACGACGCGCGGTTTCTGGCAGTGGCGATTCCACACCAGTGTGGCGGCGCCGAGCGCACCGCCGGCATCGCCGGACGCCGGCTGAATCCAAATGTTCTTGAACGGGCCTTCGCGCAGCAGCTTGCCGTTGCCAACGCAGTTGAGCGCGACACCACCCGAGAGGCACAGGTTCTCGGCGCCCGTCTCGCGATGCGCGGTGCGCGCCATCCGCATCATCACTTCCTCTGTGACGTGCTGCACCGACCGGGCCAGATCCATTTCTTTCTGCGTCAGCTTGCTCTCGGCCTGCCGCGGCGGACCACCAAACACCTCATCAAACGCGCCGCTCGTCATCGTCAACCCAGAGAGGTAATTGAAGTACTTCTGGTCGAGGGTGAACGAACCGTCTTCGCGCAGATCCATCAAGTGCTTGAGGATGAGGTCCACGTATTTCGGCTGGCCGTAGGGCGCCAGGCCCATCACCTTGTATTCGCCGGAGTTGACCTTGAAGCCGGTGTAGTAGGTGAACGCGGAGTAGAGCAGGCCGAGTGAATCCGGCCAGTGCAGTTCCTTGATGATCTCGAAGTCGTTGCCACGGCCCATGCCGATGGTAGTGGTGGCCCATTCACCGACACCGTCCATTGTCAGAATGGCGGCTTCATCGAACGGCGACGGGAAAAAGGCGCTGGCCGCGTGCGACTCGTGATGCTCGGCGTACAGGATCTTGCCGTCCCAGCCGAGCGAGTCGTGGAGTTCGCGGTCGATGTAGAGCTTGTCCTTGATCCACAGCGGCCCGGCGGCCAGGAACGACCCGAACCCGCGCGGGGCCACGCCGATGTAGGTTTCGAGGATGCGCTCGAACTTCAGCAGCGGCTTGTCATAAAACGCGACATGGTCCAGGTCTTTGGCCTGAATGCCCGCCGTCTTCAGACAGAACTCCACAGCTCGGGCAGGAAACGCCGCGTCACCCTTCTTTCGCGTGAACCGTTCTTCCGACGCGGCGGCCAGGATCTCGCCATCGCGAACGAGACATGCGGCGCTATCGTGGTAGAAAGCTGAGATCCCCAGGATATTCACGGGAACTGGGGACTTAGGAACTGGGGAACTGGGTTCTTTAGGACCTGGGGCGATGGGGAACTGCCGCGGCGTCACCGATTGGAGAACATCGCTTTGCGATATTCGCGGTTCATCGTGGCGATGTGTTTGAGCGAGATGCCCTTCGGGCACACGGCTTCGCACTCGCCCTCGTTGGAGCAGCCGCCGAAACCGGCGGTGTCCATCGCGTGCACCATATTGACCACGCGCGTGGGCGCCTCGGCCTGGCCCTGCGGCAACAGTGCGAGCTGGGTGATCTTGGCTGACGTGAAGAGGGCGGCCGACGCATTTTTGCAGGCCGCCACACACGCGCCGCAGCCGATGCAGACGGCCGCATCCATTGCCTCGTCGGCCACCGTCTTCGGGATGAGAATCGCGTTGCCGTCGGGCGCGCCGCCGGTGTTGACCGACGTGTAGCCGCCGGCCTGGATGATGGTGTCAAACGCCGCGCGGTCCACCACCAGATCCTTGATGAGCGGAAACGCCAGCGCCTGCCACGGCTCGATGACGATGGTGTCGCCGTCTTTGTAGCGGCGCATGTGGAGCTGGCAGACCGTGGTGCAGGGGTCGGGGCCGTGCGGACGGCCGTCCACCATCACACCGCAGGTACCGCAAATGCCTTCGCGGCAGTCCGAGTCGAACGCGATCGGGTCTTCGCCACGGGCGATCAGGGTCTCGTTGACCGAGTCCAGCATTTCGAGGAACGACATGTCGGGCGCCACGTTCTCGGCCGTGTAGTCCACAAGCCGGCCCTTGGCGGTGGGCCCCGTCTGGCGCCAGATCTTAAGGTGTACTTTCACTTGTAACTCCGCTGCGACGGCTTCACATTTTCAAAGACGAGCTGTTCTTTGTGCAGCTCATGCGCGGTGCCCACGCCGCGGAACTCCCACGCCGCCGCATAGGCAAAATTCTCGTCGTCACGCTTCGCTTCGCCGTCGGGTGTCTGGCTTTCTTCGCGGAAGTGCCCGCCGCAGGATTCGGTGCGGTGCAGCGCATCACGCGCCAGGAGTTCGCCAAACTCGAGGTAGTCGGCCACGCGGCCGGCATACTCCAGGTTCTTGTTGAGGTTGTTCTTGTCGCCGGGCACCGAGACGTTTTGCCAGAATTCGTCGCGCAGTTGCGGAATGCGCGCCAGAGCGCGCTTGAGGCCGGCGTCGGTGCGCGACATGCCCACTTCGTCCCACAGCAGCTTGCCCAGTTCGCGGTGGAGCTGCCGGGGCGTCTTTGAGCCCTTCACCGTGAGCAGTGCGCTGATGCGCGTCTGCACGGCGTGCTCGGCTTCCTTGAATGCGTCGTGGTCGGTGGTGACCTTCTCCACGGGCGTGGACGCGATGTAGTGCGCCAGCGTGTACGGGATGACGAAGTAGCCGTCGGCCAGCCCCTGCATCAACGCGCTTGCGCCCAGGCGGTTGGCGCCATGGTCCGAGAAGTTCGCTTCACCCAGCACGTGCAGGCCCGGCACGGTGCTCATCAGGTTGTAGTCCACCCAGAGGCCGCCCATCGTGTAGTGGATGGCCGGATACATGCGCATCGGCTCTTTGTACGGGTCTTCGTCGGTGATCTTGCGATACATGTCGAAGAGGTTGCCGTAACGGCCGGCCACGGTGCCGTGACCGAGGCGGTCGATGGCGTTCTTGAAGTCGAGGTAGACGGCCAGGCCGCTGTCGCCCACGCCGCGGCCTTCGTCGCACGCAGCTTTGGCGTTGCGCGAGGCCACGTCGCGAGGCACGAGGTTGCCGAAGCTCGGGTATTTGCGCTCGAGGTAATAGTCGCGCTCGGATTCGGGGATGTCGTTGGGATGCCGGGTGTCGTGCTGCTTCTTCGGCACCCACACGCGGCCGTCGTTGCGGAGCGACTCGGACATCAGCGTGAGCTTCGACTGGTCGCTGCCCGTAACGGGAATACAGGTCGGATGAATCTGTGTGAAGCAGGGGTTGGCGAAGTAGGCCCCACGCTTGTGCGCGCGCCACGCTGCCGTGACGTTGGAGTTCACGGCGTTGGTGGAGAGGTAATACGCCGTCCCGTAGCCACCGGTGGCCAGGCACACCGCGTCGGCCACATACCGCTCGAGTTCGCCGGTGACGAGATTGCGGCAGATGATGCCGCGGGCCTTGCCGTCGATGATGACCACGTCAAGCATTTCGCGCTGCGTGAACATGCTGACGGAGCCCTTGGCCACCTGTCGCATCATCGACTGGTAGGCGCCGAGCAGCAGTTGCTGGCCGGTCTGGCCGCGGGCATAGAAGGTACGCGAGACCTGGGCGCCACCAAATGATCGGTTGTCGAGCTGGCCGCCGTATTCACGCGCGAACGGCACACCCTGCGCCACGCACTGGTCGATGATGTTGACGCTCATCTGCGCCAGCCGGTACACGTTCGCTTCGCGGGCGCGGTAGTCGCCGCCCTTGATGGTGTCGTAGAAGAGGCGCCAGATGCTGTCGCCGTCATTCTGGTAGTTCTTCGCGGCGTTGATCCCGCCCTGTGCCGCAATGCTGTGCGCGCGTCGTGCGCTGTCGTGGATGCAGAAGCTCAGGACGTTGTAGCCCAACTCACCAAGCGACGCCGCTGCCGAGGCGCCCGCCAGTCCGGTGCCGACGACGATGACGGTGTGTTTGCGGCGGTTGGCGGGATTGACCAGTTTGCTGTCGAAGCGATGGCGGTCCCACTTGTCGGCAAGCGGTCCGGAAGGGATTTTGGGGTCGAGGGTCATAGGTAGAAATACACCCACACGGGGAGGACAGCGAAACCGGCCGAGAGGAGGATGGCCAGCCACAGGCCCCCCGAAAGAATGGCCGGCGTCCATCCGGGCGTCATCAGGCCGAGCGACTGGAATGCGCTCGAGATGCCGTGACGCAGGTGCATGCCGATGACCGCCATCGACACCACGTAGAAGAGCACCATGCCCGGTGATTGGAAGACCTCCACGACCAGGCGGTAGATGTCGCGTTCGCCGGGTTCAGGCCCGGCCGCGCCGCGTAGTAGGCGCCGTACTTCAACGTGGCGATATGGCTGATCAGGAAGAAGAGCAGGATGATGCCCGACACCGCCATGGTGGTGGACCCCCACGACTTGCGGCTGGGGCCGCCGGCCCAGGTCTTTCTTGCGTATGGCTGCGGGCGAGCGGTGCGGCCCTTCATCACGTGCCACAGCGCCCTGAAGATGTGAAGCAGCAGCAGGCCAATGAGGCCCAACTCAGCTGGAATCACCAGGGGATTGCTGATGAGGGCGTGGCTGTAACCATTGAACTTCTCAGGTCCGGCCAGGATGAGCAGATTGCCGGCGAGGTGCGCGACGAGGAATCCAACGAGCGACAGTCCCGTGAGCGCAACCAGAAATTTCGAACCGACTGACGAGCCAAGTGCCTTCAGGGCTTTCAAATCACGTTCTCCGCTCCACATTCTATCTTTTGATAGACTTTCTGTCCCGTATGACGATTCATGAGTACCAAGGCAAATCCATTCTCGCTCGACACGGTGTGGCCGTGCCGCGCGGCTTCGTAGCGTTCACGGCCGATGAGGCGCGTGCCCATGCCGAGACGCTTGGCGGCGGCACCGTGGTCGTCAAAGCCCAAATCCATGCAGGTGGCCGAGGCAAAGGCGGTGGCGTCAAGGTGGTCAAGAACCCCGACGCGGCCCACGCGGCCGCATCGGCCATCCTCGGGATGACGCTGGTCACGTATCAGACCAGCCCGGCCGGGCAGGTGGTGTCTCGCGTGCTGGTGGAAGAAGGCCTCCAGATGACCCGCGAGATGTACCTGGGCCTGGTCATCGATCGGTCCACGCAGAAAAGCGTGCTGATGGTGAGCCAGGAAGGCGGAGTGGAGATTGAAAAGGTCGCACATGAGACGCCCGGAGAAGATCTTCAAGGCGTTTATCGACCCCGCACTGGGGCTGCAGCCGTTCCAGGCGCGCCAGTTGGCGTTCAAGCTGGGGCTGTCGGGCGACGAAATCAAGAAGGCCGTCAAACTGATGATGGCCGTCTACGAGGCCTTTGTGGCCAGCGACGCCGCCCTCCTCGAAATCAACCCGCTCGTCGTCACCGCCGCCGGCGACCTGATCGCGCTCGACGCCAAGGTCAACTTCGACGACAACGCGCTGTACCGGCACGCGGACATCAAGGAGTTCCGCGACCTGGCTGAGGAAGACCCGCTCGAGATCGAGGCGTCGAAGTTCTCGCTCAACTACATCAAGCTGGACGGCACGATCGGGTGCATGGTGAATGGCGCCGGCCTGGCGATGGCCACCATGGACATCATCAAGCTGGCGGGCGGGGAGCCGGCCAACTTCCTGGATGTGGGCGGCGGCGCGAACGCCGAGCAGATCAAGAACGCGTTCCGCATCCTGATGTCGGATACCAACGTCAAAGCCGTGCTCATCAACATCTTCGGCGGCATCCTGCGGTGCGACGTGCTGGCGCAGGGCGTGATTGCCGCGGTGAAAGACCTGGGCGTGCGCGTGCCGATTGTCATCCGCATGGAAGGCACCAACGTGGAGCTGGGCAAGCAGATGCTCAAAGACAGCGGCCTGAATTTCACGACGGCCGACGCCATGGATGTGGCGGCAGCCAAGGTAGTGCAGTTGGCCTCTGCTAATTAGGAACTGACGGAAGTGACGGAACTGACGGAAGTGGCAGAAGTGGGGAACAGTTCCGCCAGTTCTGCCAGTTCAGACAGTTCCCAATTGACGTAGATGGGTAACTAGATGTCTGTATTGATTGATAGAACGACGCGTTTAGTAGTGCAGGGCCTCACTGGCCGCGAGGGGACGTTTCACGCCAAGCAGGCGCAGGCGTATGGCACCAACGTGGTCGGGGAGTCACGCCTGGCAAGGGCGGCACCACGCACGAAGGCTGGCCGGTGTTTAACACCGTGGCCGATGCCGTGGAGGCGACGGGCGCGAATGCGTCGGTGATTTTTGTGCCGCCTCCGGGCGGTGCGGACGCCGTGATGGAAGCGGCCGATGCGGGACTGGCGCTGGCCGTGTGCATCACCGAGGGCATCCCGACGCTGGACATGATGAAGGCGCTGGCCTTCATGAAGGGCAAGGGGATGCGGCTCATCGGGCCCAACTGCCCGGGCCTGATTTCGGCTGGTCGGGCCAAGGCCGGCATCATCCCGGGTCACATCTGCAAGGAAGGCCGGGTGGGTATCGTGTCCAAGTCGGGCACGCTGACTTACGAGGCCATCCACCAGCTCACCGGCAACGGACTGGGGCAGACCACCTGTATCGGCATCGGCGGCGACCCGCTCATCGGCACCTCGTTCATCGACGCGCTCACGCTGTTTGCGGCCGACCCGGAAACCGAGGCCGTGGTGATGATTGGCGAAATCGGCGGATCGGCCGAAGAAGAGGCCGCCGCCTACATCAAGGCCTCCTTCAAGAAGCCCGTGGTCGGCTTCATTGCCGGCCAGACGGCGCCCCCGGGCCGCCGGATGGGCCATGCCGGCGCCATCATCGCCGGCGGCAAGGGCACGGCGGCCGAAAAGATGGCCGCCCTGACCGACGCCGGCGTGCGCGTGGTCAACAGCCCCGCCGACATCGGGCGGGCGATGAAAGAACTTCTCAGATAAGGCGACCTGTGAGGTCGGGGGGTAGGGTTCCCCCCTGTGGAAAACTCGATCTGCATCCGGCGAGTTTTCCACAGGGGCATTGCAGGGGGACGGGTGTGGATCTGTGGGAAACTCCCGGAACTCCGATCACGATGTTCCCGGAGTTTTCCACAGATCCACACCCGTCCCCTTATACTTGATTGATTATGTCCTCGCCGTCCCCCGCGGCCGCACCGGCCGAGTCTCCTTCCTCCCAACTCGTCGTTAATAACTTCAGCATTTCGGTCGCCACCGTCAACGGATCTGGCAGTCAGACGGCCAACCAGGTGCTGCTGCGCGCCATCTTCCAGATGGGCGTGCCCATCTCGGGCAAGAACATGTTCCCGTCGAACATCGCGGGACTTCCCACGTGGTACACCATTCGCGCAAATGCGAAGGGGTACATCGCGCGCAAGAAGGAAATCGACTTCCTTGTCGCGATGAACGCCGAGACCGCGCGCGAAGATGTGCTGTCGCTGGACCCGGGCCGCGCCGTGGTGTACGACGCGCCGCTGAAGCTGAATGAGCTGCGCGACGACCTGATTTTTTATCCCGTGCCGTTCGACAAGATCGTGGCCGAGGTGTGCCCCGACGCCAAGCTGCGCCGCCTCGTCAAGAACATGATTTACGACGGCGTGTTGTCGCATCTGCTCGGTGTGGAGCTGAGCGAAATGGTGAAGGCCCTGTCGTCACAGCTGGGCAAGAAGCCCAAGGCGATGGCGCTCAACCAGGGCGCGCTCGAAGCCGGCGCCAAGTACGCGCAGGAGCACTTTCCTGAGATCGCGCATCCCTACCGCATCGAACGGATGAACAAGACGGCCGGACAGATTCTGGTGGAAGGCAACTCGGCCGCGGCCATGGGTTGCATGTTCGCCGGCTGCACGGTGGTCGCCTGGTATCCCATCACCCCGTCGTCATCCCTGCCCGAGGCGTTTATCTCGTACATGCGGAAGTACCGCATGGACAAGGAGACCGGCAAGGCGACGTTTGCCATTGTGCAGGCCGAAGACGAAATTGCGGCGCTGGGCATGGTCATCGGCGCAGGCTGGGCCGGTGCGAGGGCGATGACGTCCACATCGGGCCCGGGTGTGTCGCTCATGTCCGAGTTCGCAGGACTCGCGTATTACGCCGAAATCCCCGCGGTGGTGTTCGACATCCAGCGCGTGGGGCCGTCCACAGGTCTGCCCACGCGCACGGCGCAGGGCGACATTCTCTCGACCGCGGTCAACTCGCACGGCGACACGAAACACGTGCTGCTGCTGCCGGCGTCCATGGGCGAGTGTTTTGACATGGCCGGTGACGCGTTCGACATCGCCGAGCGCCTGCAGTCCATCGTGTATGTGATGAGCGACCTCGACCTGGGCATGAACACCTGGATGTCTGAGCCGTTCACGTATCCCACCAAACCGCTGGACCGCGGCAAGGTGCTGGATGAGGCGAAGGTGCGCGAGCTTGGCGCCACGTGGGGCCGCTACAAGGACGTGGATGGCGACGGCATTCCGTGGCGTTCGATCCCCGACACCAACACGCCGCCGTTTTTCACGCGAGGCTCCGGCCACAACGCGATGGCGCAGTACTCGGAGCGCGCTGAAGACTACGTGAACAACCTGGACCGGCTGGCCAAGAAGTTTGAGACGGTCAAGGCGATTGTGCCGCAGCCGATTGATGAAACGGTGGCCGGCGCCAAGGTGGGCATCATTGCCTACGGGTCCAGCCACTGGGCGGTGGAAGAGACGCGCGATCAGTTGCGCGAGGAAGCGTCACTGCCGGTGTCGTACATGCGGCTGCGCGCGTATCCATTCCCCGACTCGGTGGAAGATTTTGTGCGCCGCCACGACCGTGTGTATGTGGTGGAGCAGAACCGCGACGGGCAGATGATGAGCCTGCTGCGGATGGACCTTGACCCGGCCCTGCAGACGCGGTTGCGAAGCGTGCTGCACTACAGCGGTTTACCCATCGACGCCCGCAGCGTCACAGAAGGCATCCTCGCGCAGGAGAAGTTGTAATGTCGACCGAAACGCCCAGCCCCACGCCAACCCCGGCCGCGAAGAAGACCAATCGCCTCGGCCTTGAGCTGTCCCAGTACCGCGGCAGCAAGACCACGCTGTGTGCCGGGTGCGGCCACAACGCCATCACCGAGCGCATCATCGACGCGTTTTACGAGATGGGTGTGGACGCGAAGAAAGTCTTCAAGCTCTCGGGCATCGGCTGCTCGAGCAAGAGCCCGGCCTACTTCCTGAATCAGTCGCATGGGTTCAACTCCGTGCACGGCCGCATGCCGTCGGTGGCCACCGGCGCGATGCTCGCGAACAAGACCATGATGGCGATCGGCGTCAGCGGCGACGGAGACACCGGCGCCATCGGCATCGGCCAGTTCGTCCACCTGATGCGGCGCAACATCCCCATCATCTACATCATCGAAGACAACGGCTGCTACGGCCTGACCAAGGGCCAGTTTTCGCCCACGGCCGACATGGGCACCAAGGCGAAGAACGGCGTGGTCAACGACCTGCCGCCGATCGACACCTGCGCACTCGCCATTGAACTGGGCGCGACGTTTGTGGCGCGGTCGTTCTCGGGCGACAAGAAGCAGCTGCTCAGCATCCTGAAGGCGGCCATCGCGCACCGCGGCACCTGCATGATCGACGTCATCTCGCCGTGTGTGACCTTCAACGATCACGAAGGCTCCACCAAGAGCTACGCGTACGCGAAGGACCACGACGAGGCCCTGGGCGAAGTCACCTTCGTGCCGTTCTTCGAAGACATCACGGTGGAATACGAGCCCGGCTCCACCACCGCGGTGACGATGCATGACGGGTCGCACTTGTATTTGAAGAAGATTGCGGAAGACTACGACCCGCAGGACAAACTCTCCGCCCATCGCCTGCTGCACGAAACCTCGCGCCGCGGCGAGTTCGCGACGGGGATTATCTATGTGGAGCCCGACAAGGACGACTTCCTGGTGACGCTGAACACGGTGGACGAGCCCCTGGCGTTTCTGCCGGTTGAAAAAACGCGACCCGCGAAGGGCGTGCTCGACGAACTTATGAAGGGACTAATGTAGTGACCGAACGAACTTTCGCCATCATCAAACCCGACGCCGTCAAGGCCGGGTATACCGGCCGCATCCTGGCGCGTATCGAGGAGCAGGGCTTTTCCATTCGCGGCATGCGTCGCATTCACCTGAGCAAGCGCGAGGCGGAAGGGTTTTATGCCGTCCACAGTGCGCGGCCGTTTTTCGGCAGCCTGACGGACTTCATGTCGTCTGGCCCCTGCGTGGTGTTGTGCCTTGAGGCGCCCGACGCCATCAAGAAGTGGCGCGCGGCCATGGGCGCCACCGACCCGGCCAAGGCCGAGGCCGGCACGCTGCGCAAGGAATTCGGCGCGTCGATTGAAAACAACGCGACGCACGGATCCGACGCCCCGGAGACTGCCGCCTTCGAACTCGGGTACTTCTTCCGCGGGATGGAGCTCTAGCTTGTCGATCAAGTCGGATCGCTGGATTCGGCAGATGTCCCAGGACCACGGCATGATCGAGCCGTTCGTGGACGGGCAGGTGAGCGCCGGGATCGTCTCCTACGGGTTGTCGTCGTACGGCTACGACATCCGGGTGGCCGACGAGTTCAAGGTGTTCACCAACATCAACAACACGGTGATCGACCCGAAGTCGTTTGACCCGCGGTCGTTTGTGGATATCCAGTCCGATGTCTGCATCGTGCCGCCGAACTCGTTTGCGCTCGCGCGCACCATCGAGTACTTCCGCATCCCGCGCGACATCCTGACCATCTGCCTCGGCAAGTCCACCTACGCGCGCTGCGGCATCATCGTGAATGTGACGCCGTTTGAGCCCGAGTGGGAAGGTTTCGTCACGCTCGAGATTTCGAACACGACCCCGCTCCCGGCGAAGATCTACGCCAACGAAGGCATCGCCCAGGTGCTGTTCTTCCAGAGCGACGAAGTGTGCGAGCGTTCGTACGCCGACAAAAAGGGCAAGTACCTCAAGCAAACCGGCGTCACCTTGCCGAAGATCAGACAACTGGGGCCCTGGGGAACTGCCCTCGTAGCGCGGCCTGGGTCTCAAGGCCGCGGAGTCCGGCGCGCTTGAGACCCAGCGCGCCCTACGAAACACAGGTCTGGAAAATGGGCCGCCGGTTCCCTGTCCTTTTGTGGACAGCGATAGTGGCAGAGCGGAAGCCACAATCAACTTCATGAAAACTGGAACCCTCGTCGGCGTGGTGTTGATTGTCCTCGGGATTGCTGCGTTCGCGTATTCGGGCTTCACGTACACGAGCCGTGAGAAGGTCCTTGATATCGGGCCGCTGGAGGCTCACGCGGACACGGAAAAGACCGTGGCCATTCCTCCCCTCGCCGCCGGCGCTGCCGTGCTCGTCGGCCTCGTGCTGGTGGTGGCCGGACGCAAGTCGGGCTAGGGCGACTGGGGAACTGTCCTCGTAGCGCGGCCTGGTTCTCAAGGCCGCGGAGTTCGGCGCGCTTGAGACCCAGCGCGCCCTACGAAGACGCGTCCGGTCCTCGTAGCGCGGCCTGGTTCTCAAGGCCGCGGCCCTGCCCGTGAGACACTGCCTGTTTGTGATGAGTCCTCGATGCTGGCGCGGCGTGTTTCTGGCTGCGGCCCTCGTGCTCGGAGCTGGCGCGGCTGTCGCGTCGGCCGCGCAGGGGCCGCCGACGAGGCACGCACTGCTCGACGTGCCCTACGTCACCCAGACGCCGGAACTGTGCGGCGGAGCCGCGGTGGCGATGGTGATGCGGTACTGGGGTGAGCGGCAGATCTTCGCCGAGGATTTCGCCGCGCTGGTGGTACCGAGCGAGCGCGGGATTCCGACCGGCACGCTGGCGGCCGCCGTGCGCGACCGTGCGTGGCGCGCCGTCGTACTGCCAGCCGTCGAGGACACGGGCCGCACCCGCATTCGCGCCGAAGTGGACCAGGGCCGGCCGCTCATCGCCCTGATCGAAGTCTCGCCCCGCACGTACCACTTCATTGTCATTGTCGGCGCCACCGCGGATCAGGTGGTGCTGCACGATCCCGCGCGCGCACCGTTTCGCGTGATGCCGTGGGCCGAGTTTGATCGTGCGTGGGCGGCGGCGAACCGGTGGCTGATGTTGGTCCTGCCGCCCGAGAGTGGCCGGCCTGCTTCGGCAGTGCCGGCGCCACGGTCCGAGGCACCTGGTTCCGCGCCGCCTCTGACCCCCTGTGACGCGCTCGTCGCGCGGGGAGTGGAACTGGCGCGCAGTGGTGAGCCGGCCGCGTCTGAGCAGGCGCTGGAGGCCGCCACTGCGATGTGTCCCACCAATGCGGACGCATGGCAGGAGCTGGCGGGATTGCGATTTTCCCAGTCACGGTGGGCCGACAGTGCCCGTCTTGCAGGCGTGGCCGTCCGCCTGGCGCCGGCGGCTGAATACCCTCGTCGGCTTCTTGGCACCACGCTGTTTTTGAGCGGGGACGCAGCAGGCGCACTTGCTGCGTGGACGCCGCTTGGTGAGCCGCGTATTGATGCGATCACGGTGCAGGGCGCCGAGCGCACGCGCCACCCGGTGGTGGTCAGAGCGACAGGGCTGCAGCCCCGTCAGTTGCTCACCGCCGAGGTGTTTCGACGTGCGCGTCGGAGGTTGGACGCGCTGCCGGTGGCGTCGCGCACACGGCTGCAGTACGAGCCGCTTGACGCCGGCCTGGCCAAGGTCGGTGCGGTGATTGCAGAGCGGTCCGTGTTGCCGCGCGGGTGGGTGCCGCTCGCCACCATCGGCGTGCGTGCGGCGGTCAGTCAGGAAGTGCGGCTCGATGTGGCCGGCGCGCTTGGAGCCGGCGAGGTGGCGTCCGTCGCGTGGCGGTGGAAATCTGCGCGGCCGCGTGTGGCGTTCACGCTGGCGGTGCCATCGCCGCACTGGACGCCGGGCATCGTGTCGGTGACAGGCCTGTGGGAGCGCCAGTCCTATCAGGTGTCGTCGGCGCCTGACACCGCGCCCCAGGTGGAGTCGCGGCGGCGTGCCGGTGTGTCGCTGGCCGACTGGGCCACGAGTCACATCCGGTGGAATGGCGGCATCGCAATGGATCGATTCGATTCGCGCGGGCACGTGGCACTGGACGGCGGCATTGATGTTCGGCTGGCATCCGATCACATCGCTGTCGGTTTCACCGGCGGCAGTTGGACCCCACTCTCTGACGGGGATCACTTCGCGTCGGGCCGGGTGCGGGGCGCATGGCGATCGACGATGGAGGCGAATGCGCGGGTGTGGACGGGCATTGTGGCGCTCTCGAGCGCCGGCCGTGCGGCGCCGCTCGCCTTGTGGGAAGGTGCGGGGCCGGGACATTCGCGCTCCGGCCTGCTACGCGCCCATCGTCTGCTCGAAGCCGATGTGGTGACGGGGGAGGCGTTTGGGCGCACGTTTGCGTATGGCACCACAGAGGTGACGCAGCCGATCGGCCGCGTCATGGGTGGAGCCATTGCGGCGGCGGGTTTTGTGGATGTGGCCCGCGCCTGGCATCGCCTTGATGGCGCTCACCAGTCGCCGCTGTTTGTGGACGCGGGCGCCGGGCTGCGCATCAGTGCGCTGGGGCGGTCCGAAGTGCTGCGTATTGATGTGGCGCACGGGCTTCGCGGTGGTGGCACCCGTCTATCATTCACGTGGGGCCGCGCGTGGCCGTGGTGATTGGACGTACGAGCGGTGTGCCATTTGAGACAGCGGCTGTAAAAGCGGTTCGATAACGTAGCGTCTGTCCTTCTGGCGCGCCTGCCAGGCGTGACTGTCTCAAGGAGTGAGTATGCGTATTCGAAACGTCTCTGCAGCATTGGCCCTCTCGTTGTTCGTGTGGAGTTCGCCTGCATTGGCGCAGCAGCGTCACGTGGTGTCGCCGGCAGAAATGCGGCAGGCGGTGTCTGGTCAGGCGAAGGCCGACCAGCTGAACCGTGAAGCGGTGGTCAGCGTGCTCAAGCGGTCGCAGGTGAGTGAAGTGGCGAGCCGGCTTGGTCTGAACGTGGCGAACGCCGACACGGCCGTGGCCACGCTCAACAGCGTCGATCTCGCGCAGGCGGCCGATGCCGCGCGTCAGGCCGAGGCACAGCTTTCGGGCGGCAACACGGTGGTGATTTCAGTGACCACGTTGCTGTTGATCCTGATCATCGTGCTCCTGGTTGCGGACTAACGGGCCTGCCCTGAGCGAGTGCTCGGGTTGCGGATTCCGCCTCGGCGAGTTATCATAGGGATTCCTTGTCGCGGGGTGGAGCAGTCCGGTAGCTCGTTGGGCTCATAACCCAAAGGTCGCAGGTTCAAATCCTGCCCCCGCAACCAATTCTCTCGAAGGGCCTGCAGGTCTCACCTGCAGGTCCTTTTTGTCTGGCGAGCTGTCAGTCCACGGAGTCGCCGGCTTGCCGGGCCTCCTGCTAGACTTCCTCCATGGCGGCTTTCCCGGGATCAGGTAACGCGGCGCTCAGAGCGTTTGTGGATGAATACCGGGTGCGCTGTCTCTGGTTTCTCAGGCAAGACTACTACCCAGCCACCGCGGCTGAAATTGAGCACGTGCTCCACCTGATCCAGCAGCACGGCGATCGTCAGGCCTTCGTGCGCGCAGCTGAGTTCCGCCAATGGCTGTCACTCCCTTCCAGCGAACACTCTGTCGTCTCCTAGCGCACGATCGCCGCATCCGTGGCGAGAGCTACGTTGCCGGCGGCGTCGCACTGGGTGCGGCGTTGGATACAGCTCGTCTCTCGCGCGACCTCGACCTGTTTCATGACACGACCGAGGCCGTCGCGGCCTCCTGGGACCGCGATCGCCAGACGATGGAGTCGAGCGGTTATCGCGTGGTGCCCCAACGTGAGCGTCCGGGTTTCGTTCAGGCCACTGTCTCGCTCGGTGATGTCTCGCTGCTGGTCGAGTGGGTGCACGACAGCGCATTTCGGTTTTTTCCTCTGCTGGAAGACGATGACCTCGGATTGACCCTTCATCCGTTTGATTTGGCGACCAACAAAGTTCTGGCCCTTGTTGGCCGCGTTGAAGTGCGTGACTGGGTGGACGTATTGGCCTGCGACCGGCTGCTTCAGCCGTTTGGGTACTTCGCGTGGGCCGCGTGCGGCAAAGACCCAGGATTCTCGCCCCAGGCCTTGCTTGGCCATGCGAGGAGGACGACCCACTACGCCGCTGATGAAATTGCGAGCCTGGCGTTCGAGGGCGAACCGCCTGACATCGTGGCGCTCGGTGCACAGTGGCGGCGCGCCCTGGAAAATGCTGCGGGAATTGTCGCGGCTCTCCCAGTTGAGCACATCGGAACGGTTGTCATGACCGCCGCTGGGGCACTCGCGCGCTTGGAGCCGATGAGGCTGCGTGAAGCCGCTGCGCGGGGCGACCTGAGGTTTCACGCCGGCCGCGTGAGTGGAGCATGGCCGACGGTTCGAACGTAGTGTCCAGGCCTGGTTGGTGATGAACACGTGAGCCCAGCCATCAATCCAACGTGGATGCACCGGAGCTTTGCACACCTGAAGAAGTGGCTCCCCGGTTGGATGACGAATCCAATCAGGCGTGTCGCGACGGCGGTGCTCACGCCGATGCTCTTCAGTTCACGCACCGGGCATTTCCGCAGCAGTCTGCGGGCGAAAGCCGTGGGGAGGGATGGTGACCCCCTCCCCTGGTATTCGTACCCGAGCATCGACTTCCTCAAGAGCCGATCATTCGTGGATAAGACCGTGCTGGAGTTCGGGGCAGGTCAGTCCACGTTGTGGTGGGCAAAGCGGGCCAGGCGTGTGGTGACCTTCGAAGACAACCAGCACTGGTTCGACAGGGTCGCCCAGTCCATGCCAGGAAACGTGGAGTTGTATCTGGTGTCAGGCATGACGGGCGCGGCAAGGGCCGTCGAGGTCGCCAGGATTCTCGGCGACACAGACGGCCTCTTTGACGTGATCATTGTCGACGGGTTATCCAGGGCCAGGATGATCGGCATCGCCACGAAGTACCTGAGCGACGACGGCATGATTGTTTGCGACGATGCCGAAATCTACGGCATGCATGACGCATTCACGAATAGTCAGCTCAGCCGGGTGGACTTCTGCGGCTTTGCCCCAGGCGTCGTCTTGCCGCGTGTGACCTCGATATTCTTCAGGCCTGGGTCTTCCTTCTTCGGCGCAGAACAGCCGATCGCGGGGTGTCATGGCGCAAGCGTGACGCGCATTTCGTAGCGCGGCGTGCACCTCAACGCCGCGGAACGTTGGCGGTCTTGAGACCCAGGCCGCCCTACGAGGACCGGGAACGTCGGCGGCCTTGAGACCCAGGCCGCCCTACGAGGAAATTGCCAGCGCCCGCGGGCGAAGGTCACGATCCGAACAAGTGGTCGTAGCGGCCGGTCGCGAGCGCGGCGTCGAAGCGTGCGGCGATGGTCGCGACCAGTTGTGAGTCTGTGCCGCGATCCATCCACACGCCCACGTGGCGCTCGCGCTCGGCGTAGCTGATGTGGACGGTGGCGCCCTTGATCAGCACCTCGTGTGAAAACGCGTCGGGTTCGGCGGGCACACGCTCGGCCTGAAACTCCGAAACAAGAAAGTCGATCAGGGCCGGTCGTAGCGCAGCGGTGGCGGGCGCCACGCGATACTCGCGATATCCCGTGTAGTCGTCCGTCAGAGTGCCGCGCCAGGCGATGGGTGTGAACGTGGGGCGTTCCACGAGGCGGTCGCTGCCCGTGGATCCACGCTCCCACGCGAAGTGATGCAGCACCCACGCCGGGTCGATCTGATCGATCGTCGCGTAGCGCATGCGCGCTTTGTCGATGGGCAATCGATACCGATCCCCAGTGCCCAGCATCGTCACGGCCAGCACATATTGCTCGTTCGAGTCCGCGGACTCGAGACGGATAAAGCTCGCCTCATCGGGTGAAATCCCCAGGGGCGGGATTCTCGCGATGAGGTTCGACTGGCCGTCGGTCGAAAACGTGCGCGAGGTGCGCGTGCCTGTATCAACGACCCGGCCGTCAAACAGGTACAGGCCGGGCGTGGCGAATGACACCCGGTCGATGCGTCCGGCGGGCGCGTTCCGATCGCGAGCCCGCGTGAACGCCGAATGATCCGACGTCAGCGGTCGCGCCTGAAGGGAGCCTTCACACGTCCCGATCGGCGCCACCTGCACGGCGTCCTTGTTTATCGAGACGAAGTAACACGCACCAGGCGCGTCGTCTCCACTCGCCTGCACCAGCAGCGCGGGCGCCTCGCCGCCGAGTGAGGCCACCGCACTGAATTCAGTGTGCGATTCGACCGTGATCGCTTGACCGCGATGAGTGATCCGGAACGTCGCGTTGGCGGACCAGACTTTTGCCGGCCCGCCCGACGTGATCTCGTTGAAGCCGGACGCCACGGTCGCAATCTCGAACGGGCCCACCGTCTCGGTACGCACGGGGGCGTTGCGTGGAACCACGCGGAAGCGATACCGGAATCCATCGGGAAGGGCTGGTTCACCGTCGCGTGCGTGGGGCAACCACTCGCTCCACTCGCGGAATTCGGCGCCCGGCCGTGCCGGGAGGGGGACGATGAAGCCGTTCGTGATGGTGTTGTCGGGAAGGACGTCGAGTATCCGCTCGCCGCGGCTGGTGAAGAGTTCCACCGCGCCCGGTACAACCCAGCGCCCGTCTTCGAGCCGCGCATCTTCCCGCCAGAGAGGCCCCGTCACGCTGGCGCGCATGGTGCGGCCCGACGAGGACCCCAGGCGCAGGGACCATTCATCCGGCTCGTTCAGGGCTGGTGGTGTCTGCCCCTCGGGCCAGCGGATTTCCGCCGCCAGCAGCAGTTCCTGGCCATCAAGCGTTGGCGGTACGTCGGCCAGCTGGCGCGCGATCACGCCGATGATCGCGACTATCGTGAGCGAAGTGGCAAGGGCGACGCCCACGGCCTTGAGGGCCACTCGGCCAGTCCCGATTGCCTCAGTGGACCTTTTCTGTCGGGCGGCCACGATGCGACTTGCGACGGTGCCGATGACGAAACCGCCGAATAGCCCCATGGCGGCCATTGCGATGACGAGATACCCCGAACCGCCTTCGAACGACGACACGTTGTGCCACCGCACAGCCATGTCGGCCGTGGCGAAGGCCGCCACCATCGTGATGAGTCCGGTGATGACACCGATGAAAAGCGAGACAAGCCAGCCCATGGGGCTACAGCATAACGTCTCAATGCGTTTTCACCATGAAGCTCCATGAAGGTCCATGAAGGATTCACGGAAGGGTTCAAGGGCTGTCAGAAGCCGCGGGGTTGGGTGCCGCCTTCGGCGGCACGCGCGGACGAAGGGAAGTCAGGAACGAACGCACCCATGTAGACGCAAGGTGTGTTCGTTCCTGACTTCCCTTCGTCCGTGCGGCCCGGGCAAAGCCCGGCTCCCAACCCCGCGCCCTTCATGGAGCCTCATGGATCTTCATGGTGAGCCATCCGTCTTGGATCCCTTCCACTGCATCTCGAGATACTTGACGTCGATGAGCAGCGGGAACCACAGCGCCTGGAGGAAATGGAACGTGAACGCCGCGCGCCCGTCGAGGAAGCCGCCCTTGAGCACGTACCGGTACCCGAAATAGAAAAACGGCCGGATGAGCAAGGGCATCCGGCTCCACACGCGGTGCCGCAGCCAGCGTTTGCGCTGCGCCTGTGTGCCGAAGAAGCGCGCGTCGATCTCCCGATAGTCCGGCTCCACCGGCGCGTGAAACAGCGCCTGCGCCTCAAGCGTGGCGTACCGGTTGTGTTTCGTGATCCACTCGGTCACGCCCTTCCGGTCCTCATGCATGAAGTCCTGTGTGAGTTGGGCGGTCTCGCCTTCCACAATCAGGTGCTCGTTGACTTCCCGGTCCTCACACCGGCCTTTGCCTCGTCGAAAGAGGCGGAGGATGTGGGAAGGGTAGTAGCCGCGCCGGATCCAGCGGCCCATCCAGAACAGGCGCCTGTTGAGCGTGAATCCGTTGGCGGTGGGCGCCGTGGCGAGGACGGCCGAAATTTCCTGCTTCAGTGGTTCGGGCAGCCACTCATCGGCATCGAGGAACAGCACCCACTCGCTTTGGATGGGCAAATGGTCGAGCGCGTGGTTGCGCTGTTTCGAGTAGTTCTCAAAGTGGTGCTGCTCGATCCGGCAACTGAACTGGCGCGCTATCTCGACGGTCCGGTCGGTGCTGAACGAGTCGAGGACGAAGGTCTCTTGCGCCCAGCCGGCCACCGACTTCAGGGCTTGCGCGATGTTGACCTCTTCGTTGTAGGTGAGCAGGATTACAGCCACGCCGCCCATTGGATGGGGCATGGCCGCTTAATTCCGGTCTGTGGGGCGGTCGCGAAGGATGATCAGGGTCTCGTCAGGTTTGACGAGTCCCAATTTCTCGCGCGCGAAGTCTTCAAGCGCCTGGGGGTCCTGGCGCAGTCGCTTGATTTTGGCCTCAAGGGCGGCGTTCTCGGCTTCGATCTGCACCAGCGCGTTGCTGGCGGCCTTGAACTCGCGTTGGGCCTGCAGATTGGCCAGGTAGCCCTTTTCGCCAATCAGGGCGTTGACCATCAACACGGCCGACACGGTGAGCAGGCCATAGGTCCAGAATCTTGTGGCGATCCCGCACATTCGTGCTTTTCCGGACGCGCCGCCCATGCGCGCGACCGCGCCGCCTGCACCGATGGAGTTTCTTCGTATTACGCCCGAGTTCATACGTCCGTTGGGTTTGTATCAGGTTTTCGTCCCCAGTACAAGCGCAAAATAGGACTATGGACGAAATAGTGCTGATTTTGACCACGGTTCCCGAAGGGTTCGACGCCGAAGCGCTGGCCAGGGACCTGGTGGAGGCGGGGCTGGCGGCCTGCGTCAGCGTCCACGCCCCACAGGTGTCCACCTACCGCTGGCAGGGGGCCGTGGAGACGGCAAGGGAGCGCCAACTGGTGGTCAAGACCACGTCCGGCAGGGTGCCGGCCGTGCGCCAGGCGCTGGTGGGGAGGCATCCGTATGAGGTGCCCGAGTTTCTCGTCGTGCCTGTCGCCGCCGATGAGGCCTACGGTCGGTGGATTCGATCTGGCATTTCGTAGCGCGGCGTGAACTTCAACGCCGCGGCACTTGGCGGCCTTGAGACCCAGGCCGCCCTACGAAGGCAACCCAGGCCGCCCTACGAAGACGACCCAGGCCGCGCTACGAAATTCAACCGACGAGCGCCTGCGCGAGGTCGTCTTTGAGGTCGTCGATGTCTTCGATCCCGGCCGAGATGCGGATGAGGCTGTCGCTGAGACCGATGGCGGCGCGGCGGTCGGGTGGCACCGAGGCGTGGGTCATGGACGCCGGGTGGCAGACGAGTGTTTCCACACCGCCGAGGCTTTCGGCCAGCGCCATCAACTGAAAGCGGTTGAGCACCTGGCGCGCCTCTTCGAGCGATCCCATTTCAAACGACAACATGCCGCCGCAGCCGTGCGGCATCTGGCGCTGCGCCAGCGCGTACTGCGGGTGGCTCGGAAGCCCGGGGTAGATCACCTTTTTCACGCGCGGGTGTTCCGACAGGAACTCGGCCAGCGCCATGCCGTTGGCCGTGTGCTGCACCATGCGCAGCGCCAGCGTCTTGGTGCCGCGCAGCACGAGTGATGAATCCATCGGGCTCAGAATCGCGCCGGCTGAATTCTGGATGAACCGGAGCCATTCGATGTGTTCGTCCTTGACGGCAATCACCACGCCGCCAATGGAGTCGCTGTGGCCATTGAGATACTTGGTGGTGCTGTGCACCACAAGGTCGGCGCCCAGTTCGATGGGGCGCTGCAGGCACGGGCTCGCAAACGTGTTGTCCACCACCAGAAACGCACCGTGCCGATGGGCAATGTCAGCCGAGGCCGCAATGTCGGTCAGCCGCCAGCACCGGGTTGGTTGGTGTCTCGATGAACACCATCTTCGTGGCCGGAGTCATCGCCGCCTGAATTTCCGCCGGGTCCGACGTGTCCACGAAACTGAACGTCAGTCCCAGCCGCGACATCACCTTGTCAAACAGACGGAACGTGCCGCCATAGGTGTTGTCGGTGACGATCGTGTGGTCGCCGGCAGACAACTTGGTGACGATGGCGTGAATGGCGGACATGCCCGAGGCAAACGCAAACGCCGCCTTCCCGCCTTCGATGGCCGCCAGGTTCGCTTCGAGCGCAGACCGTGTCGGGTTCTGCGTGCGGGCGTACTCATAGCCCTTGTGCTGGCCCAAGGCCTCCTGCACGTAAGTAGATGTCTGGTAGATCGGGGTGATGATGGCGCCGGTCGTGGGGTCGGGCGTCTGGCCCGCGTGCAGACAGACCGTGGCGAATCGCGCGTGCTTGGGCAGCTTCATGACCCCTCACGATAGTCTGTTATCATCCAAGATTCAATTTCTGGATGGCTTCAGACGCTGCTCCGCGAGTGATGCCGGCACCACCTCCGGCGCCGTTTCATCCGTTCCGCATCCTCCCCGGACGCCTTCTCATCTTGTCGGGCGTGTCAGTGGTGCTGGTATGGCTGCTGGGGCAGGTCACCACCGTCCCGCCGCTCGTCGAGGCGTTCCGCAAAGTGGCCTCGCTGGCCCTGCGTGTGTCCGTCGTCTGGCTGGCTGTCGTGGTACTCGTGCGGTTCCGACGCCAGTTCCTGTGGCGCGTGCGCCGCAAGCTGATCCTGTCGTATGTCTTTCTCGGCCTCGTCCCCGTCGCGCTCGTGATCGTGTTTGCGTCGGTGGCGGCTGTCATTGTGCACGGGAACACAGCGTCGCATCTGTTTAGCGACGGCCTTCAGGACATCACGCAGGAAGCGCTTCAGATGGCGACCACGGCCGCCACCGACATTGGCGCCGACCTCGTGAAGTCGCAGGTGGTGATCCTCGGTCAATACAAGAGCCATCTGGAAACCGACTCGCTGCTGCGGGCTTTGTCGCTGGCGGTGGTTCCCGTTGCCGGCGGCACGGGCCCGATTGCCACAGCCGGCGATTGGGCACATCTGGCGGCGCCGCCTTCCGGCGTGCCGGTATGGGCGCGAGAGAAGGCGTCAGTCAAGCTGCTGGCCATGGTGTCCAACGGGACGGGTGCCTCTCAAGATCGCCTGCTGCTGGTGCGCGCGACGGCGCCACTCCCAGGGGGACGGCATGTGGTGGTCGTGGACCTGCCACTCGATAGTGACGCCGCCGCCCGGGTGGATGAAATCACCGGCGTCCGCCTGCGAGGGATCGAGATTAACGAACAAGCCACCGGCCAGGAAGTGACGGCCCAGCCGCTCATCGGCATGGCGCGGGCCATGACTGATGATGACGATGATGGCGTGGGGGAGACGGGATTCACCATGCTCCGGCGCACCGTGATGTTCACGGATTTCACGGATTGGAATTCCGGCCTCAACGGCCGTGTGTCGCTGAGCCTGGACGCGCCAATTGGACGCCTGATGAAGCGGCTGTCGGAAGCCCAGGGGATGCAGCTTCAGGGACAACTGTTGTTCCTGGTGCTGGTCGCGCTTGGTGTGTTGCTGCTCATCGTGCAGGGCGTGGCGCTGTTCTTCGGCGCGGGCCTGGGACGGCAGATCACGTCGGCCGTGCACGAGCTCTTCGTGGGCACCGAGCGCGTCCGGCAGGGCGACTTCGCGCATCGCATCCGCATCGAATCCAAGGATCAGTTGGGTGATCTGGGCGAGTCGTTCAATCTGATGAGCGGCAGCATGGAGCACCTGTTGCACGTGCAGCGCGAGAAGCAGCGGCTGGACGATGAACTCCGGATTGCACGCGACATCCAGCAGTCGCTGCTGCCCGAAACGCCTCCGCCGTTCCGCGGTCTTTCGATCGCCGACTTGTGTGTCCCGGCGCGCGAAGTCGGCGGCGACTATTACGACTTCTTCGAACTCGGGCCGCGACAACTGGGTGTGCTCGTGGCTGACGTCTCGGGTAAGGGCACCTCGGCCGCGCTCTACATGGCCGAGCTCAAGGGCCTGATGCTCGCGCTCAGCCACCTGGAACGTTCGCCCAAAGCGCTGCTGACCCGCGTGAACCGCCTCCTCGCGGATCACCTGGACAACCGCAGCTTCATCACGATGACGTATGCCGTGATCGATCTCGAGGCGCGCACCCTCACGCACGCGCGCGCCGGTCACACCCCGCTCATCGTCGCCTCACAAGAGGGCGTGGATGTGATCGTCCCGGACGGCATGGTGCTGGGATTGCGGTTGCCGGGCGCGGCCGATCGCTTCGAGTCCATCCTGGAAGAGCACACGCGACCGCTCAATGCCGGTGACGTGATCGTGCTCTACACCGACGGCATCACCGAGGCCATGGATGTGACCGGCGAATTATTCACGGACGCGGCCCTGAGCCGCGTGGTCAGCACGCACCACGCGCTCGACGCCGGCGGCATTCGCGAACGGGTGCTGCGCGAAGTGACCGCGTTTGTCGGCGACGCCGAACCGCACGATGATATGACCATGGTGGTGGTGAAAGTTGAAGGGTTCGAGTGAGCGTCGAAGTCTTCCGGAGTCATCTGTCGATTGAGGCCGAGATCGTGCGCGCCTTGTTTGAGGCGCACGGGCTGGATGCCATTGTGTCGTCACGGCTGGCGCCCGGATTGTTTCCTCTGCGGTTTGGCGGGCAGGCGGCGTTTGGCGTGAGCGTGCGTGAAGAGCACGCCGCACGCGCGGAAGCGTTGATTGCGGGCCACCTCGATGAAGCCGCCGCAGCTGAAGTGCGGCGGCTGAGCGAAAACGTGGGGCCGCTCGAAGAGCGTATCGGGTATCACTTCAGGGACCTTGGATTGCTCGAGCATGCCCTGACGCATCGGTCTCGCGCCCACGAGGACGCGTCTGGCGGCGTCGTCGACAACGAGTCGCTCGAGTTTCTGGGCGATGCGGTGCTCGGGTTTGTCATCGCGGACATGTTGTTCCAGCGATTTCCCACGCACACCGAAGGTTACAAGTCGAAGATCAAGGCGTCCATCGTGTCCACCGTGTCCCTGGCGAAACTTGCGGCCAACATCGACCTCGGTCGCTACGTGTTGCTCGGCCGGGGTGAGGAGAAGACCGGCGGTCGTGGCAAGAACGCGATCCTCGCCGACAGTTTCGAGGCACTCCTGGCAGCGATCTACCTCGACGGTGGTGTGGATGCCGCGCGCGCGTTCATCATGTCGTGTTTTGGTCCGCTCATTGATTCAGGCGGCGACAAGGTCGCCGAAGCGTCGTTTACCGACGACTGGAAGTCGGAGCTGCAGGAGTGGCTGCAGGCGGCCGGTCGCGGACTGCCGGAGTATCAACTCACGGCCACCGAAGGCCCCGACCATCGACGCCGCTTCAACGTGGACGTGATGGTGGGCGGCGTCTCGGCTGGCAACGCGCAAGGACGATCGAAGAAAGAAGCCGAGCAGCAGGCCGCGAAAGCCGCCCTCACGAAATTCCGCGCGCCAGTTGATCCACACGAGGCCCGTCCGAAAACGTAGGGCGGCCCGTCCGAAAACGTAGGGCGGCCTGAACCTCAAGGCCGCCAATCGTCGGCGCGCTTGAGACCCAGCGCGCCCTACGAAATGCGCGTCCGGATGGAGGCCGGGTCTTTAGACCCGGCTACACGATCAGTCGATCTCGATAATGCCCGACTGTTCGGACTGCGATCCTGCAAGCACGGGCTCGGGTGCGGGCACGTCCTTCGGGATGCAGCGGTCCGCCCAGGCGGCGGCTTCTGCGGCGATTTGCGCAGGCGTGGGTGGCGTGACTCCGCCGTAGAGGCGGATGTGCAGCCGCAGGAGTGGGTCGTCGAAGACGTAACGCTTGCGCTGCATCGTGACCAGGTCCACATCCTCGAGCCACGAGAGATAGTCCTTGGTGGAACCCGGCGTGCGGTGCAACCGCTGGGCGATCTCGGTCAGCGTGATGGCTTCCTGTTCGGCCAGCACACCGAGGATGGCTTTGAGCGCACCGTACCCGCGTGCGCGATGCAGGCGGAACTCGTAACTCTCACGGCAGCGTGACGAGAGCGGTCCGCCCGGACTCATCGCTGATGCCAGCGCATCGATCGGACGCCGGCGCGCGGCCGGCTGCGCGAGCAGGGCAGCAAGAAGAATGTCGGCGGGCGCCGCACGGTTGCCGCTGAGCGCAGCCACGGCGGTCGCCTGCGCCGCCGTAATCGCGTCTGACGCCTGCCGCTGCCGCGCCAGCCCGCGCACATCGTCGCCCACGAATTCCGGGATGTGGATAACTTCAAAGCGCGCATCGGCGTCGCGCAGCAATCGGTGCGCGCGCGGTGAAACGTGACGCGAGCACGAAGCCGTTTGGACTGGTCGCAAGGCGGTCGATCAGTTCGCGCTGGACGTGGCGCAACCCGGGGAAACTTTCGAACGTGCGGATGTCGAGAATTTCATCGAAGAGAAACGTGACGGGGCCATTGCCTGGCGCGCTCGCGGTGTCGAGATAGCTGAGCAACGCATCGAACGCCGCCCGCGCGTGTGCGGGTATCGGTGGCGGCGGGCCTTCCGTCGATGACGCGGCCAGCACCGAGTGCAGGCAACGCTCGGGCGTGGTGGCCGCAGCGGCGAAGTCGATGCTGCGCGCGCCCCGCGCCAATCAACGACGCGAGCCGCAGCAGTGCCGATGAGCGGCCCGTGCCACATCCGCCGAGCAGCACAGGAATGCGCCCGGCGTCGAGCGCCTGAAGCACGCGTTGTTCAAGCGCGGGCCGCTCAACGATCATGAGTGGCCTCCCGCCGCACGCCGCAGCATCGGCATGTCCACGCCGCGGGTGATGGCCGTCTCAACGGCCGTGGGGTATCCCGCATCCGCGTGACGCACCACACCCATGCCGGGGTCGGAGGTGAGCACGCGCGAGAGCCGCTCGTCGGCTTCCGCGGTGCCGTCGGCCACCACCACCATGCCGGCATGGAGGGAGTATCCGATACCAACACCTCCGCCGTGATGCACCGACACCCAGGTGGCGCCCGACGCGACGTTGAGCAGGGCGTTGAGCACGGGCCAGTCGGCGATGGCGTCGCTTCCGTCGCGCATGCTCTCGGTCTCGCGATTAGGGGATGCGACCGAGCCGGCGTCCAGATGGTCGCGGCCGATGACAATCGGGGCCGAGATGCGGCCACGGCGGACGAGATCATTGATGGCGAGGCCGAATCGCGCGCGGTCGCCGCACCTGAGCCAGAAGATGCGCGCCGGGAGGCCCTGGAACGCCACGCGTTCGCGCGCCAGCCGAATCCAGCGGCAGAGCGCGGCGTCATGCGCAAACATCTCGAGCGCGAGGTCGTCGGTGGCCGCAATGTCGGCCGGGTCGCCTGAAAGCGCCGCCCACCTGAACGGTCCCTTGCCTTCGCAGAACAGGGGACGCACGTATTCGGGCACGAAGCCGTGGATGTCGAACGCGTTTGTGACGCCGGCCTCCATTGCCCGTGCGCGGATGTTGTTGCCGTAGTCAAACGTCACCGCGCCGCGCGACTGCATCGTCAGCATGGCCTGTACGTGTACGCCCATCGCCGCCGTGGATCGCCGGACGTATTCAGCCGGGTCGGCGGCGCGCAACTGTGCGGCGTCGGCCAGTGAGAGGCCGTTGGGGACGTACCCGACGAGCGCGTCGTGCGCGGAGGTTTGATCCGTCAGGACGTCGGGCGTGAGGCCGCGCGCGACCAGCTCGGGCAACACGTCGGCCGCGTTGCCTTCGAGGCCGATTGATCGCGCCACGCCATCGCGTTGGTACGCGGCGCACCGCGCCAGCGCGTCGTCGAGCGATGTGGTCGCCTCATCGAGATAGCGGGTGGCGAGTCGGCGTGCGATGCGATCGGGATCCACTTCGATGACCAGAGCCACGCCCTCATTCATCGTGACCGCCAGCGGCTGCGCGCCGCCCATGCCGCCCAGGCCGGCGGTGACGGTGAGGCGGCCGCGGAGCGTGCCGCCAAAGTGGGTGCGGGCCACGGCGGCCAGCGTTTCGTACGTGCCCTGGAGAATGCCCTGCGTGCCGATGTAGATCCACGAGCCCGCGGTCATCTGGCCGTACATCGTCAGGCCCTTATCCTCGAGATCGCGGAAGGTCGTCCAGTTGGCCCATGCCGGCACCAGCAGGGAATTGGCGATGATCACGCGCGGCGACCACGGGTGCGTGCGGAAGACCGCCACCGGCTTGCCCGACTGCACCACCAGCGTCTCGTCTGCCTTGAGGCGACGCAGTGTTTCAACGATGGCGTCGAAACATTCCCAGTTTCTCGCGGCTTTGCCGGTGCCGCCGTAGACCACCAGGTCTTCGGGACGTTCGGCCACATCCGCATCCAGGTTGTTCATGAGCATGCGCAGCGCCGCTTCCTGCGGCCATCCCAGGCAGGAGAGCGTTGCGCCGCGGGGCGACCGAACGGAGCGAGTCGTGGTGAGCATTACGTCGTTGCGATCGGGTGTGCCGGTCGGGGAAAGGTCACTCTAAAGAAGGATGAACGGCGAGTCAACGGTTGACAGACTCAGGACAATTGAAGTGAGCACGCGCGCTCCAGGGCGCCGTCGCTGATGAGCGCAGCGATCGCCTGAATATCAGGCGCCGGCGTGCGATCGACGGTCAATGTCGGCACCACGGCGCGCACGGCGTTGTGCGCGCGCTGGAGTGCGGTGGATGTGGAGAGCGGCGCGAGCAGATCAAGCGCCTGCGAGGCCGCCAGCACCTCGATGGCCAGCACGTGCGTGAGTAACTCAACGATGCGCGCAGCTTTGAGGGCGGCGCCCATGCTCATGCTGACGTGATCTTCGCGTCCGGCGGACGTCGGAATGGTATCGACCGCGGCGGGATGCGCCAGTGTTTTGATCTCGGCTGTCAGTGCTGCGGCCGTGACGTGCGCCATCATCAAGCCGGAGTTGAGACCGGAGTCGCGAATCAGGAACGCGGGCAGACCGCTTTCATGCGGCGTCATCATCCGGTCGGTGCGCCGTTCGCTGATGGTGGCCAACTGCGCCAGTCCGATGCACAGGGTGTCGGCGGCGAGAGCCACAGGCGCACCGTGAAAATTTCCGCCCGAGACAATGTCGCCTTCTTCGGCGAAGACCATCGGGTTGTCGGTGGCCGAGTTGGCTTCGATCGTGGCGAGGCGATGCGCGAACGCCATGGCCTCACGCGCCGACCCATGCACCTGCGGGGTGCAGCGCAATGCGTACGCGTCCTGCACTTTGCCGCAATGCAGGTGCGACGCGTTGATGGCGCTGCCGTCGAGCAGCGCGCGCACGTTGGCGGCAGCAGCGGCCTGCCCTGGCACCGGCCGCGCGTCGTGAATGCGCGCGTCGAACGGCTTCGTGGAGCCGCGCAGGGCATCGATGCTCATGGCGGCTGCGATGTCGGCCGCGCGCGACAGACGCATCGCTCGCTGCACGGCCAGCGCCAGCACTCCGGTGCTGGCCTGCGTGCCATTGATCAGCGCCAGCCCCTCTTTGGGGCCTAAAGAAACCGCCGACAGCCCGGCGGCCTGGAGGGCGGGAAGAGAGGGGGACGGGTGTCGATCTGTGGAAGGGAAAACGACCTCTGAGGTCGTTTCCGCATTGACCCCACCGGAAACGACCTCAGAGGTCGTTTTCTCTCCCACAGATCGACACCCGTCCCCGTTGTTTATGACCTCCCCCTCACCAATCAGCACCAGCGCGAGGTGGGCGAGGGGGGCGAGGTCGCCGCTGGCGCCGACCGAGCCGCGTGACGGCACGCGGGGGTGGATGCCGGCGTTGAGCAGGGCGATCAGCGCTTCGAGTGTGGAGAGCCGGATGCCGGAACGTCCGCACGCCAGCACATTCGCGCGCAGCGTCATCACGGCGCGCACTTCGGGCACCGACAGCGGTGCATCCACACCCGCGGCATGGCTGCGCAGCAGATTCACCTGCAGCGCGGCGAGCTGGTCGGCGGGGATGGCGACTTCTGCCAGCGCACCAAATCCGGTGTTGATGCCGTAGACCGGCTCCGGACGCGCGGCGTGCGCGTCCACCACCGCACGGGCCGCGTTGACGCGCAGTGCGGCCTCGGGCGCCAATCCGACCGGGACACGGTCGAAGGCCACACGGTGCAGGTCGTCAAGAGTGAGGGAGTGACCGTCGAGGAGAACCATGAGAGTGAGATTGAAGGTATCATTTTACTCGCATGAATCTGTGTGTACTCGGGGCCCAGTGGGGCGATGAAGGCAAAGGCAAGATTGTTGACCTGTTGACGCCGCACTTCAATGTGGTGGCGCGTTACCAGGGCGGACACAACGCCGGCCACACCGTCTATGTCAGCGGACGCAAGTTTGTCCTCCATCTCATTCCGTCAGGGATTCTGCATCCCGGCGTCATCTGCCTCATCGGCAATGGCGTGGTGATGGACCCCCGCGCGTTGTTTGCCGAGGTTGATGAACTGGCCGGCATGGGCTTTGATGTGCGGGGACGCCTCTTCGTCTCGGACAAAGCGCATCTCATCCTGCCGTATCACCGCGAACTGGACATCCTCTCGGAGGCTCGTCGCGGCGAACGCAAGATCGGTACGACGTCGCGAGGCATTGGCCCCGCGTATGAAGACAAGATCGGCCGTCGCGGTGTGCGCGTGGGTGACCTGCGCGACACCTCCGCTGATGGACCACTCGTGGGCGCGATTCGCGAGAACGTGGATGCGCGCAATCGGCTCGTCGGCAACTCCGAGATGAAGTGGCAGGACGTGCTGGCCGATGTGCGAAAGGCCTGGGTGCGCCTCGAGCCGCTCGTCACCGATGTCTCCTTGTACTTGAGCAAGGCTATGGCCGCGGGCCAGCGCGTGATGTTTGAAGGCGCACAGGGCACGTTGCTCGACATCGATCACGGCACCTACCCCTACGTCACGTCGTCAAACGCCATCGCAGGCGGCGCGTGCACGGGGCTGGGCATCGGGCCAAAAACGATTGGCGCCGTGCTCGGCGTGACCAAGGCCTACACCACGCGAGTGGGTGAGGGGCCGCTGCCGACTGAGTTGCTTGGTGAGATGGGCGAACGGCTGCGCGAGAGCGGTCAGGAGTACGGCGCGTCTACCGGCCGGCCGCGGCGCTGCGGGTGGTACGACGCCGTGGCGGTGCGATACGCGGTGCGCATCAACGGCCTGGACGCACTCGCGCTCACCAAACTCGACGTGCTGGACGGCATCGAGGCGCTGGAAATCTGCACCGGGTACCGCTGTGGCAGCGAGGTGCTGACCGAGATGCCGGGCGACACCGCACAGCTCGCGCTGTGCGAGCCCATCTACGAGACCTTGCCAGGGTGGAGCGAGCCCACGCGCGGGGTGACGCGTTACATGGATCTGAACGCCAACGCCCGCGCGTACGTCCGCCGGCTCGAGGAAGTCACGGGCGTGCCGGCGGCGATCGTGTCAACCGGCTCGGAGCGCGATCACACGATCATCCGCGACGACTCCGTCGCCGCCGCCTGGTTCCGGTAAAGCGCGCCGATCGCCTCCAAGAGCTTCCACCATGAAGCTCCATGAAGATCCATAAAGACGCACGTTGTCAGAAATGACCGGGGGTGGGCGCCGCCTCCGGCGGCGGCGCGAGTGGAGGAAGTCCGCGAACGAAAGCACCGGCTGAGTTCACACGGTGTTTTCGTTTGCGGACTTCCTCCACTCACGCTGGCCCGGCGTAGCCGGGCACCCACTCCCGGTCACCCTTCATGGACCTTCATGTCCTACATGGTGAAAAAATCTGTTCTCAGTTCGTCGTGCCTGCTGTTGTCGGCACGCAGAAGCGGTCGAACGCCATCGTGAGGACGTCGGCGATGGCGTCAGCGGAGCGCGACTCGATGTCGCGGCGTTCCACCATGTAGACCACCTTGCCGTCGCGCAGCAACGCGATCGAGGGAGACGATGGCGCGATGCCGGTGAAGTACTGGCGCGCGCGATCGGTCGCTTCGATGTCGGCGCCCGCAAACACGGTGGCCACCACATCGGGTTTGTTCGCGTGTTGCAGCGCCATCGCAATGCCGGGGCGCGCTTTGCCTGCGGCGCAGCCGCAGACCGAATTGACGACCATCATGACCACGCCCGGTGACGCCACAGTGGCGTCCACGTCAGCGGCCGTACGGCACTCGCGGGCGCCAACGGCGGTCAGTTCCTGACGCATGGGGGCAACGAGGTATTCGGGGTAAGGCATCTTCTATTCACTCTCCTGATAGCATCAATTATACCGTGCCCGTCCTGCTGTGCGACCTCGACGACACGCTCTTTGACCACGAAGGAGCCACCCGCGACGCGCTCGAACATCTGCGCGGCGGGTATCAGGTTCTGACCCAGTGGTCACTCGATGAACTCGACCAGCGGCACCGGGTGCTCCTGGAAGCCATTCACCTTGATGTGCTGAACGGCCGTCTGACGATAGACGAGGCGCGGCGGGAGCGATTCGGGAGGCTGTTGACGCAGGCCGGCCTGGATGACCCGGCCGCAACTGCGACCCTCGCCGCGGCGTACCGCGAGGCGTACGCCTCTCACTGGCAGCCCGTGCCCGGCGCGATCGAGTTTCTGCGCGCGGTGCGCGCGGCGGGATACGCCATCGTGATCGTCACAAACAACGGTGTGGCCGAGCAGCAGTTGAAGCTCGCGCGGTGCGGATTTGATGTGCTGGTGGATGCGATGGTGACGTCAGAGGAAGCGGGTGTGAGCAAACCGGCGCGGGGTATCTTCGAACAGGCGCTGGCGCGCGCCGGCTCGACGCCGGGCGACGCCGTGATGCTGGGCGATGCGTGGCACGCCGACGTTGAGGGCGCACGGGCCAGCGGTGTCGCGCCGGTGTGGTTTAATCGCGCGCGCCGGCCGAGTCCGGACCCGACGGTGACCGAACTGGTATCGCTGGCGCCGGCGGCTGAGGCGCTGGCCGTCGTGACTCAGGCCGCCCTCGCTCAGAGAAACGCATCATGACGCCATCGTACGTGCTCACAGAAGAGAACGTCGCCGGCCAGATCGCCGACATTCGTGTGCGACTCGATCGGCTATGCGCGGGGCTGAGCGCAGCGCAGCTCAATTGGCAAGCCGATGCCGGCCGCCGGTGGAGCGTGGGGCAGTGCCTGGACCACATCACGAAGACGACGCACCTGTACGGGGGGCACCTTGAGACGGCGATCGCCGGGGCTCCACGCGCGGCGGGAGCCGGTGCGCGGCCCAACTGGCTGGGGCGGGTGTTCATCTGGGTCATCGAACCACCGGTGCGATTCAAGGCGCCCGCTCCTGACTCCGTGCAGCCGGGTTCCTCGCTGGATCCGGCCACTGTCCGAACCGAGGCGGAGGACGCGCTCGTGTTTCTGCAGGAGCTGACCGCACGTGCCATTGGCGTGGATGCGGGCCGTGTGCGGTTCGCCAATCCGTTCGCGCGGGGCAGCCGCGTGTTTAACGTGCCCACCGGCGTGCTGGTGATGCTGGCGCACACGCGCCGGCATCTGGAGCAGGCCGAGCGCCTCAGGGCGCGGCCCGATTTTCCGTCAGCGTGATCGCACGCGACTGGTCGTCGCGAGCCCGATGCCCGCAATGACCAGCACCATCGACGCGCTCAGTCGCCAGGTCATCTGTTCATTCAGGACGATCGTGGCCGCGAGTGCGGTGAGGACCGGTACTGCGAGCTGGACCGTGGCGGCGCGCCACACGGGAAGCGACGGGAGCACCGCGTACCAGGCCGCATACGCCAGTCCCGACGCGAAGGCGCCGGAGGCGGTGGCCAGTGCAAGGCCGGTGAGGGTATACCTCGCGCCCATCGCGCCGGCCGCGCCGGTCGCGCCGATTGCCAGGGCGATGAGCACACCGATGACGGCCGCGCGCAGGAAGTTGTGCGCGGTGGCGCCCAGCGGGTCGCTGGCGCCGCGCCCCGCCAGGGAATACGCGCCCCAGCACGCGCCGGCCCCGGCCATGAGCACGGCGCCCCACGGATCAGGCGCGCTCAGACCCGGCAGCGTCAGTACCAGGAAGCCGGCCAGCGCGAGCGCCACGCCAATGCCGTGGCGGACCGATAATGTCTCGCCGCGTGCGAGGGCGGCGCCAAACATCGTGAGCTGCACGCTGCCGAACAGGAGCAGGGCGCCCGGTCCCGCATCGATGCGCACATAGGCGAGGGTGAACAGCACCGCGTACCCGGCGAGCCAGATGGCCATAAGCCAGGAGCCGCGTGCGGAGAGAGAAAACGACCTCTGAGGTAGTTTTTCGTGGGCGGTTTTAAAAACTACCTCAGAGGTCGTTTTAAGTACCCACAACATGATCGCGCCGGTGATCAGCCGCACCACCATGAACGTCCATGCGTCCAGGTGGTCGCCACGGATGGCAGCGCGCGTCAGGAGCGAGTTGGTGGCAAAGCCCAGCAGTGCGAGGATGGTCAGAGGCAGCAGGCGCAAGCCCGCCAAGCATAGACCGAGTTTTCCCAGAGTTAACATGGCCGTCGCTTGCCCGAAACACGGCGGTTGCATCTTGAACAGGCAAGTAACTGCGCGATGACGCTGCAGTAACGACAAAAGGGGATTGGCATGAAACGACAGATACTGGGCCTGCTGTTGGTGGTGGCGCTGCCGGGTGCGGCTGCCGGCCAGGCGCCGACGCCACAAGCACCCCCACCGCCGGCTGCGCCGCCGGCTGCCCCCGCGCCGTCGATCCGCGTGGGCACCACGGTCTTTGCTGACTACACGTTCACCGATACGCCCAAGACGACCGACGCGAATGGCGATCAGGTCAACCTCAGTGCGTTTAATCTGACGCGGTCCTACATCAACCTGACAGGTAACGTGAGCGCGCGTATCGCCTTCCGCATCACGCCCGACATTGTCAGAAACACCGATGCGGGCAGCACCTCGGGCAGCCTGTTGTTCCGCATCAAGTACGCCTACGCGCAGATGCGCGCGGGTGACGACACGATCATCCGCCTGGGTATCCAGCCGACGCCGATGATTGACGGTCAGGAGGGCGTGTATCGCTACCGCTTCCAGGGCACCTCGTTCGTTGAACGCGAGGCCGGCCTCTCGTCGTCTGACGCGGGTCTCACGGTACTCAAGCCGCTGCCCAAAGGGTACGGCGATGTGCACGTGGGGTTCTACAACGGGGAAGGCTATTCGCGGAGCGAGGTCAACAACCAGAAGGCGCTGATGATGCGCGCCACGGTCAAGCCCCTGCCCACGCACAGCCTTGGCAAGGGGCTGCGACTCATCGGCTACTACCACCGCGATCACTACGTGAAAGACGCGCCGCGCGGACGCGCCATCGGCAGCGTCATGTTCGAACATTCGCGGTTCAACGTTGGGGTGGACTACGCGCAGCGCGTGGACCAGTCGACGCCAGCCTCGCGCGAAATCACTGGACGCGGGTATTCGTTTTTTGTGACGCCGTTCTTTGATCAAAAAGGGCGCGGCGTCGAAGGCCTGCTGCGGTTCGACTCGTTCGACCCGGATGTGGACGTGGATGGCAGACGCACCCGGCTCATCGCCGGCGCGGCGTACTGGTTCCCGCGACAGGGCACAGCCACCGCGGCCCTGCTCGCGCACATGGAGCAGGTGCGGCTCAGTGGCCTGACGCCCACGGTGACCAGCGAACGCCGCTACACGCTGAACTTGCTGATCACGTTTTAGCGCAGCACCGGCGCGCGCCGGTGTTTGGTCGCCTGCTCGTAGGCGTAGCCGAGGCGGATGAGTGTGGCTTCGTCCCACGCGCGGCCGAAGAAGGTGATGCCGGCCGGCAGGCGGTTCTCGCGCGTGTAGCCCATCGGCACGCTGATGGACGGGAAGCCCGTCGTCGGCGAGAACACCTGACTGTTGTCGCCGCCTGGTGTGTTGAGGTCCCCGATCAGCCGCGGCGGATAACTCCAGGTCGGATACACGTAGGCGTCGAGCTTGAGTTCATCCATGCGCGCGGTGACTGCGGCGCCGTAGGCCTTCCCGTACTCCGCTGCGGCAAGGCAGGCGGGGGAGCCGGGTTCGGCTGGCGTGCTCCGTTCGGCGGACTCAAGTCGCGCCTGAATGGACGGATGAAACTTCCGCGATTTGATGACCTCTGCCAGGGAGCCGACAGGCGTCTTCCCGGCGTGCCGGGCGAACCACTGCGTGATGTCGTATTTGAATCCGCCACATGAACCCCCACCCTGGGGCCGCGGCACGGCCGTCAAGTCGATGGCAGCGGGATCCACAATGGTCGCGCCCGCACGCTCCATAGCTGCCAGCGCGGCCGTGAACACGGTCACCACTTCCGGATCCACGCCGCCGCGTTCGTAGGCCTGGCGCAGCACGCCGATGCGCGCGCCCTTCAGGCCATCGGCCTTGAGCGACGCCGCATACACGGGAATGGCGCGTCCGCGACTCTGCGCGGTGACGTTGTCATCGGGGTCTTCACCGACAATCGCCTGGAATACTGCCACCGCATCCGCCATGGTCCGCGTCATTGGCCCCGCGATATCCGCCAGCAGGTTGAGTGGCACCACTCCCGTGCGGCTCGTCAATCCCATCGTCGATCGGATGCCCACCAGCGCCTGATGTGCTGACGGACCGCGAATGGAATTGCCCGTGTCAGACCCGAGGCCGACGGCGCCGAAACTGGCGGCCACCGCCGCAGCCGTGCCACCGCTGGACCCGGCCGTCACGCGGTCGGTCGCATACGGGTTGCGCGTGTAGCCCGGAAGAAGCGAGTTCACCGTTTCAAGCGGGCTGAACGCCCACTCCGCCATGTTGGACTTGGCGAGAACGATGGCGCCGGCGGATTTGATGCGCGCGACGAGAAATGCGTCCCGGTCGGAGACAAAGCCCTGGAGCGCGAGCGAACCGGCTGCGCTCTGCAGCCCGATCGTTTCGAAGTTGTCTTTCACGATGGTCGGGATGCAGTGCAACGGTCCCGTCAGCCCCGTGGCCGCAAACCGTCGATCCAAATCCGCCGCTTCACGCGGTGCCGCGTCGTTGATTTGCACGATGGCATTGAGCGCAGCGCCACGTTTGTCGTGCGCCTCGATTCTGGCCAGGTAGGCCGACACCAGGGCGCTGCAGGTGAGCCGGCCCGCGCGCATCGCCGCATGAATGTCGGCGATGGTCGCTTCGGCGACATCGAAGCTCTGGGGCTGGGTCCTGGCTGCCGGCGACAGGGCAAGTACGAGTGAAAGACAGAGCAGGATCCCGACACGCATTGGCTACCTCGCGGCCAAGTATGCGGGGGGCGTGGGGGAATAGTCCACGTCGCCACCGCGAGATTCCCCACCTCGAGTACCTATTTCCGGCGTGAAACCGTGGGGCTGGCAGTGGCGAGGCCTCCCAGCGGTCTGGCACGGCCCTTGCTGATTAGGACTCGCAAAACTGTTAGCAAGGAGTTCTGGAATGGCAAAAGGACGCTTCGTGTGGGTGGTGATGGCGCTGGCACTGGTTTCATTCGTGGCGACGCCGCTGGCGGCATCCGGAGATAAGGTCAAGGGCGCAAAGGTCTACCAGGACGCCAAGTGCTCGGTGTGCCACAAGATCGGCACCACGGGCGGCAAGATGGGGCCCGACATCTCAAAGGTGGGCACGACACGCAACGAGGACTGGCTGAAGAAATATCTGGCCAACCCCAAGGCGGAGAACCCGAAGAACAAGATGCCGCCAGTGAAGGCAAAGGGCGAAGATCTCGAACACCTGATCGCGTACCTGCTGTCCCTCAAATAAACCGGACCGTCGATGACGCCCAACAACAGCCTGAAGGCAAATCCGCTGGGCCAGCCCGCTGATCCGGGCCGGCGCCGTGCGATCGACTGGTTGCTTGGATCGTGGCTCGCGGGTGTGTGTGGTGCGGTGTTTTATCCCGTCATGCGCTTCCTCGTGCCGCCCGAGGTGACTGAAGCCCCGACGCTCTCTGTGAAGGCGGGGCCCGCGGCCACTCTTGCGAACAACACCGCGCGACTGGTGCCGTTTGGCCAGACGCCGGCGATTGTGGTGCGTCTGAAAACGGGGGAACTGCGGGCGTTTGCCGGGACCTGCACGCATCTCTCGTGCACCGTGCAGTACCGGCCCGACCTGGAACACATCTGGTGCGCGTGCCACAACGGCCACTACGACTTGACCGGGCGCAACATCTCCGGACCACCCCCGCGCCCCCTCGATGGCTTTGAAGCCAACGTGCAGGGCGACGAGATCGTCATCACGCGGCGAACCTGATGTCTCGCACACGCGCCTGGTTTGCCGAACGCCTTCCGCTTGATGCGATTCAGGCGGCGATCGATCACAAGACCGTTCCCCAGCATCGCCACTCCTTCTGGTACTACCTGGGTGGTATGACCCTGTTCTTCTTCGGCGTGCAGGTGGCCACGGGCATCCTCCTGCTCCTGTATTACCGGCCGAGCGCCACCGAGGCCTACGACAGCGTGCAGTTCATCATGACGCGCGTGCCGTTCGGGTGGCTCATCCGCTCGATCCATTCGTGGTCGGCCAACCTCATGGTGGGCGCCGCGTTTATCCACTTGTTCAGCGTGTTGTATCTCAAGGCCTACCGGAAGCCGCGCGAGCTCACATGGATCTCGGGGATGCTCCTGCTCTTCATCACGATGGGGTTCGGCTTCACGGGGTATCTGCTGCCGTGGAACGAACTCGCGTTTTTCGCCACACGGGTGGGCACCGACATCCCGGGCGCCATTCCCGTGGTGGGTGAAGCCATCGTCACGTTCCTGCGCGGCGGACCGGAGGTGTCGGGGGCAACGCTGACGCGTTTTTATGGCATTCACGTCGCCGTGCTGCCGGCGATCACCACCGTGCTGCTCGGGCTGCATCTGGTGCTGGTGCAGTACCACGGGATGAGCGTGCCGCCGTCGGTGGAAGAACAGGCGGCTCGGTCGGGACGGCCGGTGCCGACGATGCCGTTTGTGCCGCATTTTGCGTTGCGCGATCTGTTTGGGTGGGTCGTGGCGCTGGCGTTGCTGGCAGGCCTTTCGGCGTACCTGCCCTGGGAACTGGGCGTCAAGGCAGACCTATTCGCGCCGGCGCCCGCAGGCATCAAGCCTGAGTGGTTCTTCCTGTGGACGTTCCAGGCGCTCAAGGTGATGCCGGGACACGTGCTTGGCATTGAAGGGGAGCTGGTCGCCATCGGCGCACTCACGCTTGGGGCCATCGGCATCATCGTGCTGCCGTTCCTGGACCCGAACACGGCCCGCTCACGCCGCATCGTGGCGTGGCTCGCCACGTTGGCCGCGTTGTTCATGGTGGTGATGACCGTGTGGTCACTGATGGGAGGCGGAGAGTGACGAACCAGACACGCCGCGTGTTGCTGGCGGCGCCTGCCGTGTGGCTCTGCGCCACGCTGCTGGTGGCCAGCCAGAACTCCGCCGCACCCGCATCCACACCCCAGCCGCAGGCACCGGCCGCGGCGCCGGCTGCAGTGCCGGCCGCCTCTCCGGTGACCGTGCCGGCGAATCCGGATGAAGCGTACAAGGACGATGTGCACCAGCAGGCGGGCGTGACGTGCGCGTCCTGTCACGGCACGGGCGCGCCGGGGCCCATCGACCGCACCAAGATCGCATCGCTGTGCGCGTCATGCCACAGCGACCCCACCTACATGCGCAAGTTCCGGCCGCAGGTGCGCACTGACCAGCACGCGCAGTATGTGACGAGCGTGCATGGCATGCAGATGGTCAAGGGCGAGACGCGCGTGGCGACGTGCAGTGATTGCCACAACGCGCATGGTGTGCGTCCGGTGAAGGATGCGCGGTCGCCGGTGGCGCCGGTGAACGTGGCGCAGACCTGCGCCAAGTGCCACGCCGACGCGAATCGGATGACGCCGTTTAATCGCGACCCAGCGGTACGACGACTGGTCGCACAGTGTGCATGCGGCGGCCTTGTTGCAGCGGGGCGATACGTCGGCTCCCACGTGCAGCACGTGCCATGGCAGCCACGGCGCCACGCCTCCGGGCATCGACTCGGTGGCCAACATCTGTTCGACGTGCCATGTGCGCGAAGCCGAGCTGTATCAATCCAGCACGAAGCGCGTGGCGTTTGAAGCGGCTGAGCAGCCGGCGTGCCTGACCTGCCACAACAATCACAAGATCGTGCATCCGCAGGATTCGTGGATCGATCTCAAGGAGCCGGCGTTGTGTGCGACATGCCATTCCGAAGACATGGCAGGCGCGGCACTGATTCGCACGGTGCGCTCAGGCTTTGACACGTTGACCACCAAGTTCGACGCGGCGAAGGCGCAGCTCGACCGGGCGGAAGCTGCCGGGATGCTCGTGGACGAAGGGATGTCGGCGTTGCGCGAGGCCACCGAACAACGGGTGCGCCTGCGTGTGGCCGTCCACGCGTTCGCCGAAGCGCCGTTCAAGGAATCACTGGACCTCGGAGTGGCCGCGGCCGACCGGGCTCAGCATGCGGCCGATGCCGCCATGAAGGAACTCAACACCCGCCGCCGGGGACTGGCGCTCGCGACGCTGGTCATTCTCGGCTTTCTCCTCACATTGGCGGTGAAAATCCGTCACCTTCCACCCCCAGCGTCAACCTGAGGCGCCGCCTCAGGGATTGACGTCCCGCACAATCCGCGATCACGGGCGCGGGTGCCTCTTTCGAGGCACCCGACGTCCGCGAACCTTTCAGCGCATTTCGTAGCGCGCGCTGGGTCTCAAGCGCGCGGTGTTCCGCGGCCTTGAGGACCAGGCCGCGCTACGTTCGGAAAGGCCATCCGTACGTAGCTCGGGCTGTTCCTCAAGCCCGAGGCTTACCCGGCTACTTGACCCACTGTGCGCGCAGGAATTTTGCGCCCCGAGTAGCGGCCGGCACCACGGATTTCGCGGGTGGACCGTCGGGCCGTGAATACGTCACCAGGTACTGCGAGGTGATGGCGGAGGCCACGGTCTTGGTCATCATCTCGAGGGCCGAGGACAGCTGCGCGGTGAGCCGAACGCCTCCGGTGCCTTCGGTGACGATGTCGAGCAGGGTGTCGCGGTCGGGGGCGACGGTGCCTGATGTGCTTGCGACGGAGATCGCCCACAGCGATGCCCTGACATCTGCACTTCATCCGCCACCTTCTGCGGGTGCACGCGACTGGATTCTCCTGAGCCGCGATCGATCGTGAGGATGACGCGGCGTGGTCCCGGCCGCTTCTTGATGTCTTTCGCCGCGTCGAGCAGCGTCTCGAGCATCACGGCATTGATGCGTTGATTCGGCACGATGCGCGTGATGGTTTTCGCCAGGTCTTCAGGCTTGCTGGTGAAGCTGCGCAGCAACACACCGGCGCCGGCGAATTCGTAGATGGAAACTTCCGTGGCGGGCACCGCGGCCTGGACTGTTTGCACGAACGTGGAGAGCGAGGTCCGGATATCGCGCGTGGGTTCAATCTGGCCTGGTGCGGACTTTGTGGTGTCTACCAGGATGGTGATGCTCATCGGCGCCGTGGTCAGTTCCGCGCCGGTAACGTCTCGCTTCACGCCATCCTCGTAGACCAGGAAGTCCTTGGCGGTCAGATCTCGCAGCGGGTTGTTGTCTTTGTCGAGCACGGTCACAAGCAGGCCCCGCTCGACCTGGACGCCCGGCGACAAGCCCCCCGTCGACTGGGTGGCTCCAGACAGCACGATAGCGGTTCCGACGACGACGGCGACGAATTTCATCGGCGACTCCCTCTGCAGTTGGCTGGCGGGAGTTGTGACGGGCGCTGGGTCGATCTGGTCTTTCGACGGGATTGATCTGTCCGGAAACGGGGCAGAAGCCCAGGCCCTTCCGGCCTGAGCTAGACGCAGCCGGTGTTCATCGGCATGATCACGCCGAGCTGGTATTGGCCAATCTGTGGCATGTCGGGTGGCGGCGATGCGATCGGGGCGCCGGTCGCGAGAAGGTTCTGCAGGTTACCTGGGCGGATGAAGACGCTTGAGTCGTCCATCGGGAGCGTGGCCACACTGGCGCAGAACGCCTCGAACGTGCCGGCACGCTTGAGATACGGCTCCACGCTGGAGACGTAGAACGCGCCCACCGTGGCGCCGCGGCTCCGGACGTACGCGCCGATCGCGCGAATCGCCGTCGGTCCGCCGAAGTTGCCAACCACCGGGACAATCAGGTTCTTTGACTCCATGTCCTTGATGAAGGCGAATTTGTCTTCGGTGCCCAGGTAGGTCAACGGTTCTCCGTTCGCACCGGTCTGCATCATCAGGTCGGCGTACGTCGCGGCGTTCCTGCCGCCGACTGATGTGAGGTCGAGGTTGGCCGAGTAGTTCATCGCCAGGCCGTACCAGTAGAAGGCGCGGTACACGCGGGCCACGCCGTCAAGGTCAACCTGCGTCATCGGGAAGGCATGCGCCTTCGTCAGATGCCCCTGGATGGCCTGAAGGTTCGTGGTGTACGCGGCCTCGTCTGCGGTGGGCACGGTGCCATAGGCCGCCATCAGATCGACAATGGACGAGGACTTCGAGAGCCCAGCCGGGCGCGGCTTGTTGAACAGCCGCGAAATGAATTCGGCGCGGTCTGCGGACATCTCGAAGAGCGCCTTGTACATCAGATGCAGGTGCAGATTTTCGCGGCGGATGTCTGTGATGAAGGCGAGGCGCGCCTTCATCGCGACCAGGTATGTGAAGTTCTGCTCGGGTCCCACGCCCAGATACACGCCGCCCAACTTCACTTTCGCGACGAAGTCGGGCACCAGGCGCGCGAACACCATCTCGTTCGACAGCAGGTTGTCGGATCGAAACGTCCCGTCCGGCTCGGACAGGTCCACGGTCAATTTCCAGAACTCCTGATCGCTCAGGCGCGCCGGCAGATCGGCGGAGTCGGCCGGACGACGCCCGGCAAGCCCCCCGGCACCCATCGAAGTGTAGAGCGACGTGACGAGGAGGAACGCCGCGAGGGCGGCCAACCGTGGGAGGCGAATCAACTGCATGGCGCCATTGTGCGTCATCGAGGGGGATTGGTTCTAGACTACGGCATGCCCGCTCGGTCCTGGCGTCCCGGTCTCCGTGCGGCGGTGCTCCTGATCGCCGCGACGCTCGTGGCATCGGGGCTGTGGGGGCAACGCAGCGTTTCCCTGGCGATCAGATTTTCGTCACCACGGCGCTTCACAAGATGCACATCACGATTGCGCCATCCGAGTGGGCCGTGCTCCAGACGAGTACCGCGCGCGGCGGCACGGCCAGCGGCACGCTGGGGGGATCCCAGTATCGCGACGACAAGGGCCGGCTCATCCATGTGGGGAGCGGGTTCGGTGGGTACTTTCCCTGGGCGCGGGCGGACGTCAACGTTGTTCCTGCCGGCGCCGGCGATGACGAATCCGCCGGGACCGCGCTCCAGTTCAAAGACGCTGGTATCCGCTACAAGGGCAACTCGAGCTTCACGTCCTCGTCAGCCGCGGTGCCGCTCCACGCCAACTTCAAGCTGAAGTTCGACGTGTTTGGCGCGAACGGAAAGTGGGACGGCGAGAAGACGTTCAACCTCCATCCTGGCGTCATCGACACGTCGAAGATGCGCGAGGCGATCGCTTACTCGGTGTTTCGGGCCGCCGGCGTTCCCGCGCCCCGGACCACGTATGCGGAAGTGACTTTCACGGTGCCTGGAGTGATTGCGACCTCGTCGGCGGGGTTGTTCACCATCATCGAGGACGTGAACAAGACTTTTCTTGAGCGCGTGCTGCCGCCGGGAACCGGACTCCTGATGAAACCGGAAGGCCTGCGGGGCGGTGTCCGGAGCCTGGGCGATGTGTGGAGCCAATACGCGCCGATTCTGCGGCCGGATCGGGACGCGACGCTCCACGAGCAGCAGCGCGTCATGGAGTTTTCGAAACTGGTCTCGCAGACCGACGTCGCGCTCTTCCGATCGCGCATCGGGGACTATCTCGATGTTGAAACGTTCCTGCGCTTCATCGCGGTCAACGCGTTCCTGGTGAACTGGGACGGTTATCTGCGCGGTGGCCACAATTTCTATCTGTATCTGGATCCCGCCGACGACAAGTTCCGGTTCCTCCCGTGGGATCTGGATTTGTCGCTGGGCGGCCGCATGGGGCGGGGCGCAGAGACGTCCGACATCATGGCGCCCGCGGGCACCGACCAGCCGCTGATCTACTGGCTGCTTGATGATCCGGCGGTCGCCGCTCGCTACAAGGCGATCGTGCGCGAACTTGGTGGCACGGCCTTCGACGCGGCGAATCTCACGAAACTCATTGACTCGCTCGAGGCCGTGGGCTCCGGCCGCGGTCCATCGCCGCGCGCCTTCCTCGACACCCGCGCCGCCTACGTGCGCGGCCTGATCGCCGGCTGGAAGTAGGGGTGTTACCCATGTGCCCGGAATGGAGTGTTACCTATGTGGCCGGAATGACAGCCTTCGCCCAGCGGTCGTTGGCAAGCCAGCCGAAGCTGCGAGCGTCCGCCTTCGCCAAGGCTACGGCGGGACAAGTAGCGAGCGTTTAGCGAAGGCTGGCGTCCCCACCGGGATTCGAACCCGGGTCTTGGCCTTGAAAGGGCCACGTCCTAGGCCTCTGGACGATGGGGACCCAAGAGGCAGGTCTAACCGAACTACTTTACCATGATGCGGATGCGAAGCCCCCTAAGTCTCGTTCTGGTGCTGTTCACCCTTGCCGCGACGGCCTGCAGCGGGGGAGGGGCGCCGGCGGCGCCGACGCCGCCGCCCACGACCACACCCCCAGCCACGCCGACGCCGCAGGCGCCGCCGTTCTCGGGCACGATCTTTCTCGACGCCGACATCATCACGGCGGCGGACCCGACGACCTTCGCGTCGCTCACACCCAACGGCCAGGGGCTGCGCACCATGTTCGACCGCCGCGTGGCGGCCTTCATTCAGTTGCAGGCCTACCTGTTCAATGTGACGTTCAGCGACGGCCTCTCCACCGAGGTCCAGGTGAATCCGGAATTCGGCAGTGTTGACGCCGCGCGCGTGCAGGCCGAGAAGTACGCGATCGTGATCGGACGGCTGCCACGGGCGCTTCGTGTGTCGGTGGCCACGGTCTGGATTCACCAGGGCGTGCAGCCCTTCGGCGGCGGCAACAACAACCTGCTGATCCACGTGGGGCAGGGCGACCTGTATATCGCCGACGGGATCCTCGAAGAGACGTTTGTCCATGAAGCCGCCCACACGTCGCTCGACGCCGCCCACGCCACCTCGGCAGGCTGGCTCTCGGCCCAGGCCAAAGACGTCAACTACATCTCCACCTACGCCCGCGACAACCCCACGCGCGAGGATGTGGCCGAGAGTGTGCTGCCGTGGCTGGCCGTGCGCTATCGGGCGAGCCGCATCACGCCCACACTCGCCGCCACCATCCAGCAGTTCATTCCCAACCGCATGGCCTACTTCGACTCGCTCGGGCTGGTGATACTGCCGGTGCAATAGCGCGCAACACTGCCACAACAGCCACGGCGTGTGGCATTCTTGGTGCCGCATGCAGATCGACTTGCACGATTCCGTGCTCCAGCACATCCAGGCCGACGTCGTCCGCCTCCTGCCCGACCAGACAGTGGCCGACGCGCTTGATGCGCTGCGCACCCACGGCGCCGATCACGACATCGTCTACATCTACGTCGTGGACAGTGAGAAACGACTGACCGGCGTTGTACCCACCCGCGCGCTGCTGGCCTCGCGGCCTGAACGGCCGCTGGGCGAAATCATGCAGGGCGACGTGGTGGCCATTCCCGACTGGGCCACGGTGCTCGTGGCGGCGGAGTACTTCGTCAGCCAGCGATTCCTGGCGTTCCCGGTCGTGTCGTCCAGTGGCGAACTCGTGGGCCAGGTGGACGTGCGCGTGTTCACCGACGAAGTGGTCGGGCACGCGAAGCGCTCGTTTGACGACATCTTCCAGATCATCGGCGTCCACGCCACGCAGGGTCGTACCGTGTGGCTGGGATTCCGTGACCGTTTCCCATGGCTGCTCACCAACGTAACCGGCGGCCTTCTGTGCGCCGTGCTGGTCAGTCAGTACGAACACCTGCTGGATGCGGCCGTGGTGCTGGCCGTGTTCCTGCCGATGGTGCTGGCCCTCGCCGAAAGCATCAGCATGCAGTCGGCCACATTGACGCTGCACAACCTGCACAGCGGCGGCATGACCTGGGCTCTTCTTGGCCCCGCCATGCGCCGCGAGTTGAGCGTGGCCGCGCTACTCGGATCGGGGTGCGGACTGCTGGTTGGTGGCATCTCCTGGGCGTGGAAGGGCAACGGTGAACTGGCGTTTGCGCTCGGCGGTGCGATCGCGTTCTCCATGGCGACGGCGGCCCTGCTCGGACTGTTGCTGCCGACGATGCTGCATGCCGGTAAACTTGATCCAAAAATTGCGGCCGGTCCAATTGTGTTGGCTGTCGCGGATGTGTGCGCGTTGTTGATCTACTTCAACCTGGCGGCGTTGTTTGTATGAAAATCGAACCATTCTTGCTCGAACGATGGATGACGCGGCACGAGACCCACGTCAAGTACGACATCGCTGAAAGCGGCATCCTGCCGCTCTCCACACACGACCTTCTGCAGTTTGAACCGGAAGACGCGCGGGCGGCCACGCTCGAGGCGTTGCTGCAGTTGCCGCTCGGCTACAGCGAGGCGTGCGGCACGGTGGCGCTGCGGTCGGCGCTTGCGGCCACGTACGAGTCGGTGGGGGCCGATCAAATCCTGGTGACGACAGGTGCGATCGAAGCGAACTACCTGTTGTTCAACGTGCTGCTCGACGCCGGCGACCATGTCATCGCGCCGTATCCCGCGTATCAGCAACTGTACTCCGTGCCGCGGGCCATCGGTTGTGAGGTGTCGTTGTGGCGCGTGGGACCCGACACCGGGTATCGCTACGACGTGGACGCGCTCGAGCGCCTGGTCACACCCAAGACCAAACTGATCGTCGTCAATACGCCGCACAATCCGACGGGCGCGATGCTGTCACCGGCTGATGCGGCGCGGGTTTACGCGCTGGCGGAATCGGTGGGCGCGTGGGTGATTGGCGATGAAGCCTACCGGTGGTTGAGCGTGCCAGGGGGCGATCCGTTCGCGCCGCCTGTGGTGGATATGGGCGCGCGAGGCATCAGCGTTGGCACGTTGTCCAAGCCGTACGGCCTGCCGGGCCTGCGCATCGGCTGGATGGCGGGGCCGCGCGACGTCATCGAACGGTGCTGGGGGATGCGCGACTACATCACGCTCAGTCCCGGCAAACTCAACGATGCGTTGGCGTGCCTGGCCCTGCGTCATCACGACAAGATCGTGGAGCGCAACCGCGGCATCATCACGACAAATCTGGCCGCGGCCACGGCGTGGATCGACTCGCGCCAGGACGTGTTGTCGTGGACGGCGCCACGCGGCGGACTGCTTGGGCTGCTCAAGTACAACCTGCCGGTGGATTCGCTGACGCTCGCCGACTCTCTGGCCACTGAGTACAGCGTGATGCTGGCACCCGGGTCCGCCTTCGGCTACGAGAAGCATCTGCGGCTGGGGATCGGCCAGCGCCCTGACGTGTTTGCGAAGGGCCTGGTCGAAGCCGGACGCGCGTTGGACCGCTACAGAACTTAGCCGGCGCCAACGCGTAATGCCGTGTGCAGAGATGGAGGCCGGGTCTTCAGACCCGGCAGATTGCCGGACCTGAAGGTCCGGCCTCCGAAGACAGGAGTGCAGATTGCGAACCGCATTTGCTTTCGGCCTTGCCCTTCTTGCCGGGCCACTGAACTCCGCTCAAACCGCTGCCGCCCTCGAGGCGCGCTTCATCGGCAACATGGCGTACGCCATTTCCGACGGCACGACGACGCTGTTTTCGGACTTTCCGTATGAGTCCGGCTACAGCGTGTATATGGAGTACGACGCGCGGGAGATTCAAGCCCGCACGGCGCGGACGCTCGCCCTCATCACCCATCGCCATGGCGACCACTGGGACAAGCCGCTCTTCGACCGTACCGACTGGCATGTGATTGGTCCGACCGACGCGGTCTTCGGTGTCCCGGCCGGCCGCCTGGTTCGCGCGCTGCCGGTGGCGCCCGCGCGACAGACCGTGCCCTTCGGCGACATCTCGATCGAGGCGTTACCGACACCTCACGCGAAGATCGGTCACTACTCGTACCTCGTGACCTGGCACGGCATGCGACTGTATTTCACCGGTGATACCGAAGACACCACCGAGTTGCTGGCGGCAACGAACCTGGATGTGGCGTTTGTGTCGCCATGGCTGTTTCACGCAGCGCGCAAGAGCGGCCGCGCGATCGACGCGAAGCGCGTGGTGATCTATCACCAGGAGGCGGGGAGACTTCGATACCGGGGTGCGCCGGGACGTGTTCGGTGCCCAGGCAAGGTGCCACGTTTCGGCTGGAGCGGTAGCGGGTTATTCGGCCAACCAGCGGGTGTAGAATTGCGCACCGTTCCCCGTGAATCTCACGCAGAAGCGCATCGCCGGCGGCATCCTCGCAGGCGGTGTCGTTCTGTTCTACCTTGGCTTGAACAGCGGCACGTGGCTGATCTCACCGGACTCCACCGACTACGTTGAAGGTGCCCGGTCCCTGGCGGCGTTGCGGGGACATGTTGACGGGGCTGGGGTGCCGCTGACCTTTTTCCCTCCCGGGACGTCGATGCTCTACGCCGTGGCGGCGCTGCTGCCTGCCGCTGACTATGTCTACTTCAACCTGCTGACAAAACTCCTGGTGGTGACGTTCGTCGGGCTGAGCTTCGCGGTCGTTCGTCGATCCGCAGGCACGGCACCCGCGCTTCTTGTCGTGCTCTTTCTGGTTCTGTCGCAGACGCTGACTTCCGAAAGTACGCAAATCCTGTCCGACCCGGCGTTCGGCGTGGCGTTGATGCTTACGGTCTTTCTATTTCCAGAGAACCGGATTCACAACCTCTCGCCGCGGGCCGCGCTCGGGCTTGGGCTGATGGCTGCTGCGTGTTACGCGTTCAGAACGGTGGGGATGTCCGTGTTTCTCGCGTACGTGGCCGCAATCGCCTTGCGTGCCCAGCACCGTCGCGTCAGCACCATTGGCCTGGTCTCGCTGGTGTTCATGGCCGTGGTGGTGCCGCTCGCGCTTCGGGCGGCTCCCGGCGAGCATTCCTACTTCAAGATGATGTTCTGGCGCGAGCAGTGGGTGTCAGATTCCGGCATTGCCGGCCTGTCAGATTGGTGGACGCACGCGTCCGTCAATCTTCGCCAGACATTGTTCGACATTCACTTCGTGTTGACGAATGACTGGGATGTAGGGCTTTCCGGGGTCGCCACTGGCGGGCTCATGGTGCTGGGAGTCGTGACCGCCATCCTGAATGGACGCGTGCTGTACGTCTCGCTCCTGTTCTTCTATGTTCTTGCCCTCGTCGTGATGGGCAGCGTCCCCCGCTACATCCTGCCCGTCATCGCCCTGCTCGCGATGGTAGCCATTGATGGCGGCCGGTGGGCGATGAACTGGCCACAGGCCAGGTGGGCCTCACGCGGACTGCTGCTGGGGCTATTGGCCGTGGTGTGCGTGAGTCCGTACTGGTGGAACGGCTACCTGCACGCGCGAGCGCTGCGAGCCGAACTCAACCGCTTTCAGGGAGCCGCGGTCGCCTATCCGGGACACGGCGAGTTTCTGGATTTGGTCAGGCGCCACTCGCACGAACTGACGCCAGCGGACGTGGTGGCCACGATGCACCCAAACGTGCTGCGGTATTTCCTCCCAGACGACGTGACGCTCTGGGTGATGCCGAGCACCGTGGACCCTGAGAAGGCCTACCGGGCGATCATCGATCGATCGGTGACGTATCTTTACTGCGACAAGACCGTCACGACCATCTGGTCGCGCATCGCGCCGATGATCGAACGTCACGCGTCCGGGCTGACACTCGTCGCCGAGAACGCCTCGGCCGTCATTTACCGCGTGGCCGCGGAGCCCGATTAAAAAATAATTGCGGAGACCACCAGAGCGTCTGCGCGGAGGTGGTCGGAGCTAGGAGGTCTCGGGCTTGAGGAGCAGCCCGAGCTACGTACCCGTCTGAGATCCATCCGAACGTAGCTCGGCCTGTTCTTCAAGGCCGAGGCCCACCTGGATGTCAAGGCCGAGAGGGCTCCGGCGGGCCGGGTAGGGGCCCCCGACGATCTGAAGCGCGGGAGAAACCGTAGCGTCTTCGCGGAGGTTGCGGACGCCAGCTGGGGTGCAGGGGACCCCAGCGATCTAAAAAGTGGGCCGCGCTGGAATCGAACCAGCGACCCTCTGGTTAAAAGCCAGGTGCTCTACCCCTGAGCTAGCGGCCCACACGAACGACGATTGTACTCTAAAGGATTCCCATGCCGAGCGCTGAAAGCGCGAGTTCGGCCGCGAGGGTGGCCGTCTGGTTCTGCGAGTCGAGGATGGGATTGACCTCGACCAGATCGAGGGCGGTCATCTTGCCCGAGTCGGCGATCATCTCCATCACCATGTGGGCCTCGCGGTAGGAGAGGCCGCCTTTGACCGGCGTACCCACTCCCGGGGCGATGGCCGGGTCACACGCGTCAAGATCGAAAGACACGTGCAGGCCGGTGGTGCCGGTGGTGGCGAGGTCGAGCGCACGTTTCATCACCACGGCGATACCGTGCTGGTCGATGTCCTTCATCGTGAAGACATGGACCTTCGCGGCACGAATCTGTGCCTTTTCGGCCTCGTCCAGATTGCGAATGCCGATCAGCACCACGTGTTCGGCCTTCACCTTGGGCGAACGCGCACCGATGCCGGCCAGTTCCGCCGGTTCAGTGCCGACGAGCGCCGCCAGCGGCATGCCGTGCACGTTGCCCGACGACGTGGTGGCGGGCGTGTTCATGTCGCCGTGGGCGTCGATCCACAACACGCCCAACTGGCCGCCGTGCTCCACCGCGAAGTCTGCGGACGCGCCGACCGACCCGGCCGCGAGGGAATGGTCGCCGCCGATGACAATCGGCAGCGCGCCGTCCATGAGCGACTGCCGCGTCTGCTGGTAGACGCGCTGGCACACCTTGGCGATGTCCTTGATGTAGCGCTTGCTCGGGTCGCGCGCTACCTGGGTCTCCGGGATTGGTGTCGCCAGGTCGCCCTTGTCGGTCACCGTGCAGCCCATCGCGGCCAGGCGTTCGCCGAGGCCCGCGATGCGGACGGCGGAGGGACCCATGTCCACGCCGCGACGGCCACCGCCCAGGTCAAGCGGTACGCCGATGATGTGTACGGGTCGAGGGGCCATAAGTAATTACCGGCTCTTGTAGGTCAGCGAGATGCCTTCGCCCGAGGGGGCGATGATGGTGGACCAGGCGCCGGGTGCGACGCCAATCGCATCAAAGAAGTCGCCCATCTCTTCGCGTTTGTTCACCACGTTGTGTGCCAGGAACACGCCGCCCGGTTCCAGTGTGGGGTAGGTCAGTTCAAAAAACGCCTTGTAGTCTTTCTTCCACGCGTCGAGGAAGACCATGTCGAACGTGCCCTGCAGCTTGGGGATTTCAACAAACGCGTCGCCGGCGATGACCTGCACGATGTCCGAGAGTCCGGCGCGGGCGATATTGGCGGCCGCCTCTTTCGCGCGCACGGGGTCGTACTCAATGGTCACAAGCCGACCGCCGGTCTGGCGCAGGCCCTGGCCAATCCAGATGCCGGAATACCCGCTGGCGCCGCCGATTTCGAGCGCGCGCCTGGTGCC